>JAZGFI010000084.1:0-41955 GCA_036479435.1 Planctomycetota bacterium
TTGGGTATCCCAACGCTCCGTGACCGAGTCGTGCAGACAGCTGCCGTCTTGGTCTTAGAGCCGATCTTCGAGGCCGATTTCAAAGACACATCGTACGGATTCCGACCCGGGCGGAACGCCCACCAGGCTCTTCGAGCAGTGAAGGGCCACCTTCAGTCGGGAAAACGCGAGGTCTACGATGCGGACTTGAAAGGGTATTTCGACACGATTCCCCACGACAAACTGATGAAGGTCTTGGAGATGCGGATCGTAGATCGCAGCGTCTTGAGCCTGATTCGGAGGTGGTTACGAACTGCGGTGGAAGAGCCCGACGGGTCAGGAGGCAAGCGGTTACGCAAGCCGACGGCAGGCACGCCGCAAGGCGGCGTGGTTTCGCCGCTGCTGGCAAACGCCTACCTCTACTGGCTCGACAAGCTATTCATGGCAGCAAGTGGACCGGGGACGTGGGCTGGTGCGCGGATCGTGCGGTACGCCGATGACTTTCAGGTCTTCGCGCACCGTGTGACACCGCAACTGAAAGCGTGGATTGCAGACCTCGTCGAAGGGCGAATGGGTCTGACGATCAACGCGGAGAAGACCAGTGTTCGCAGGGTTGAGCCAGGTGGCGACACCTTGGACTTCCTTGGGTTCCGGATGCAGTGGGACAAAAGTCAATGGCCAGGTGGAAAACCGTGGCTGTCGACAAAGCCTTCACCGCATTCGAGACAACGGTTTAGGGATCGAGTGCACGAACTGACGGGCCGAAACCGAGGTTCCGTCCCAATCGACCGCTTATGTGCCCAAGTCAACCGATACCTCATTGGTTGGATGCAGTACTTCGGCGAGTTCCATCGGGGCAAGACCATAGGCAAGGCCGATGGGTTCGTGTACGACCGCATGGTTCGTCATCTCAGGCGTCGTTCGCAGCGTGGCGTCCGCCCGCAAAGCGAGAGTAGTTGGTATCGACTCATCTATGAGCACCTCGGTATCCATCGACTCTCAAAGCCGCGACCTTCGACAGCTCGCCGATGAAGATGGTCGGTAAGCCGGATGCGGGAAATCCGCAAGTCCGGTTTTAGGAGGGGGGCGGGCCATAAGGCCCGTCCCTACTCGCCGTAAGCGTGCGTCACGGCAAGTTTTTTGAGACCAATTGATGCATGACAGGTAGCCCCCGTGCCGGCAAGAGCGGCACGGGGGTTCGCGATTGTGACGTCGGTGAATTACTTTTTGTTGAGGGCCGTGGCTTTGTCGGCTTCGAGCGTGTCCAGAAAGTTCCAAGGCATCCAGTTTCCTGGAGCCGTTGCCACAGCTTCAGCGTTTCGTTGCAGCGCAACGAGGTACTCGAAGGTGTTAACGCGACCAAGCTCTGCGGTGTGAATGAGGCTCATGTAAAGGTCACCGATTCGCGCGCCTCGTCGGGTTCGGTAGAAATAGGCGTTTTTTCGGTGAAGGATCGACTTTTTGAGTATCCGCTCGCAGACGTTGTTGTCGAGCGGCGCTCCGGCAACTCGCAAAAAGACGGTGAGCTTTTCCCAGTGCTTTTGCATGTACTTGATTGCGTCTCCGAGGCTTGAGTTCGGTTCGACGACCTTGTTTTTAAACTGCTCGTCGAGCCACACGCGCAAGGCCGCCATTTTGGGACCGCTTTGTTGCTGATGGTTTTTGAGCCGCTCATCGGCCGACAGCTGGCTCTCGGCCGATTCCGCATCGACTTTGTAGACCTCACGAAGGGTCTCGATGACGAAGCGACATGCTTTGGGAAAGTTCTCGGCCACTTCAACGAATTGCCGCCGGGAGTGGACGAGGCAGTGGCTTAAGATTGTGTCGAAGTCGCCGCAGAAGTTTTTCGAAAGAGCATCGCACATCTGGATGGGCGCGCTCAGATCTTCCGCGCGTTGAGCCAAAACCTCGGCAAGATTCTCGCTCGTGTGTTTTGTGCCGGTGAAAAAGAGTGCGATCTCGACGCCCTTATTTTTTGAGAGGATTCCCGAAGTGAAGATTCCAGCCCGTTGATCGGGGTCGATATCACCCGCGGCGATGGCCTTCTCCCTCCTTTTGCCGATGAGGTCAAGGATCTTCATCGTCGTGTCGTCGTTGTGAATGACCTCGCCTTGAGCCGCGTGCCGGGCCAGTTCTTGATAGGCGGGCAAAAGCTGCTCAGAAGCCTTCGCGACGAGTTCCCACTGGGTCGAAGCGGGAAGCGGAATCCCCAGATTCTTCTGCAGCTTCTCGATCCGATAAAAGGGCAGTCCTGCGCCATATTTGAGCAGCGCCACCATGCTCGCCGAACTCTCATCGTACTTTTTTGGTCCATACTCCGGCGGCCTTTTTGCGCTGAAGATGAAGTTGCAAAGATTGCAGCGCAAGCGCTCAAGCTCGACGACCTTCGCGCCAAGAGGCGCCATGCCCGTGACCCGCACCAAGACCGACGGTTTCTTCAGCCGATAGACCTTGCCGGTGGGGCACTTTGGGCAAGGATCGCCGGGCCTAAGCGTTTCATGCTTCACCGAAACCTTCGTCGCCGCTTTGTAGGAAGCTGCGGCATTTCGGCCGTGTCCTTTTCGTTTTGCTTTCTCAGTGCCTTCCTCAGCAGACGCCGATGACGCCACTCCGGTTTCCAGTGGGGGCGATTCGCCCTGGCTTGGAGGGCCGAGGACTGCGCTCGATTTTTCGGAGGAAGGACCGAAAATCAATTGGCGCAACCTTTGTACGGAAACGTCCTTGGCTTCGAGTTCGAGCGTTAAGACACCAAGGGTGTCGACGGCAGCTTTGAGTTTTCCGTGCTGCTCATCCGACAGGACCGACTTTGCTTGCTCCACGATCGAAAGGAGCTCTTGAAGATCCACGTCTTTTACTTGAGAAGGCTTTCGAAAAGCGCGACGGCCCTTAGAAGTTTTTCGCGACGACGCCATCAAAAAGCCTCGATGCGGATCGAGAAGAGGCGGCTCACAGAGTTCGCGTGCAGCGACCGCTTAAGTAAGGTGGCTGCTTGGTGATGCACAATATTCGTCATGGAGATTTCTATCGCAATGACGGTGCAAAATCTAGCCCCAAAAAAAGAAAATTGTCAGCTCACTGCAGCGCGCGCCAAGGTGGCGACCCCTTCGCCACGTTCGGATCACCCCCTCGTAGCAAGACGCTTAGTTCGTGTCCTTCGAGAGTTCCGTGCGATGTCGTTTCGCCGTTAATCCAATGTCGAAAACGCCCCGACGAAAGACGTTTTTGGCACAGCCAAAATCCCTGGCCGTCGTAGGCCAAAATCTTCACGGCCGTTCGCCGGCGGTTGCGAAAAACGAAGAGGGCTCCGCAAAAAGGGTCACAGTCGAGTTCCTCACGAGCAAGCTTTGCCAAGCCGTCGATGCCCCGGCGGAAATCGGCTGGTGCTACCGCGACGAAGATGCGGGTTTGCGCGGTAAGCTGGATCATCGAGACGAGGCCCAGATATGTTGGACCAAAGCCGCGAGGTCGGCGAGCGGCGTATTCCCGATCTCCAACTTCATCCTCACGTGACTCGTGGATCCGATCCCGCTCTCCATTTCGATGGAGCAGGTGGCCAGCGAAGAAAGCGACGAGCCTGAAATTTCCACGAATCGAGGGCGTTTGCCGCCATCTGAATCCGTCCGCTTCGATGAGGACCGACGAAGGTCGCGCCGCTTTTTGAGCGCGTAGTAATCCAGACGAAGCGCTTGCGACGTCTTGCTGACCCCGTGAGCCTCCGCCAATGAGACGGCCACCCTCCAAAGAGTCTCGGGGATCCTGGCGCCTCGACGTCGACTTCCTCGCCATTCCCTAAACGCAATCGCGCCCGAAAGAAGTCCGGCGGTACCCACCTTGCTCGTCTTGCTTGACATCATCGATCCTCCGCTACGAAAAATGAGCGGTGGACTTTACGAGGGCGATAACCACTAATTCAGGCACGCTTGCCGAAAGGGCACTGAAATCGAGGGTCTTTTGTCGTTGCGGCGCTTCATGGATGGCACTAAGCAGGACTTGGCTATTCGCTTGTCTTCATCGAGGCAGATCCTCGAAGAGCTAACGACCGTTGAAGGGAAGACCTACCGCCTCCTCACTCTTCCGTACTACCTTGTTGGACAAGTTGAGGCTTATGTCAGGGTATAAGGCCTGAAGAGGCGGCCGATCTCTGAGTCCCGCAAACTAAGTGGTCTCGCAGTTTCGGCTCGCGGCTAGGCGGTTAAGCGGAGGGGTTGGCGTGCTGGTCTTGCTCTGGGGCGCTGGGAGTCTCGATTGCCTTCAGGACAGAGGTGGCCAGTTGGATGCCGACGTGGGTTTCTTCGTCGTGAACAACGTGTGCCCCCGCGTCGCTGAGTTCACCGCAGTAGCGATTGTAGCGCGAGCGTGCCACGATGAACGACTCTGGAGCGATGATCCTCACCAGCCGAACAATGTCGATCGCTGCCGCGGAAACGGGGACGGTGACCACGACGGCGCAGGCATCGCGCACGCCGGCGTGCAGCAGAATGTCCTCGTGTTGAGCATCGCCTAGGAAGGCTGTGAATCCCACTTGGCGCGCGCTCTCGACACCTTTTGGATTGAGGTCGAGGATGGTGACTTGGCCTCCGCCTTCGCGTACTTGTTCGGCGACTTCGCGGCCCGCCGGGCCAAAGCCAATCACCAGCACATGGTCTGACGTGCAAGCGGATTTTGTTCGGCTAGCGGCCACGGAGCCACTTGATGGCGACAGCTTGCCGGCCACTTTGGGGGCAAGGGCCACAAGGTAGGGCGTCAAGAGCATGGTGATGACGGTGGACGACATCAATAGGAGGAACACTTCGTCCGAGAGCAGGGTTCCGCGCGCGATTTCGGCCATGATGAAGGAGAACTCGCCGATCTGGGCGATGCTGATTCCCGCCGCCAGAGCACTCACGCTTCCTGCGCCAAATAGACGAAGAGCGCCCCATGCAATGCCGCTCTTACAAACCACAATCGCAACGACCAATGGGAGCAATACCTGCCAATGCGCCAGCATCCACCCCGGGTCACCGAGCGCACCTATTGAGCTGAAGAATACCGTTACAAACAGAATTCGTAGAGCCGACATGTCGGCGCGGACCTGGGCCGCAAAGGGAGAGCCGCCGAGCAGAATTCCCGCAATGAAAGCACCCAGCCCGGGCGACAGCCCCGCTTGGTGAGCCAGGAGTACGGCGCCGAGAGCCGACACGATCGCGGTTAGAACCGACAATTCGCGGCTAGCACTCACAGATCCGATGCGCAGGATTTTGGGGACAACGTAGGTGAAGAGGATGTACAAAACGATGGCCGCGAGCCCGCCAAGTAGAAGGGTCTTGCCTAGGTTCAGCGCAATCGAATCAGCAGAGCCACCCTGGGCGAAAACCGTTACCAGCAAGACGAAGGGAATGACGGCGAGGTCTTGCACCAGCAGAACGCCGAGCGCGTGACTGCCGCGGACGCTCTCGAGCTCTCCTCTTGATTGAAGAGTTCTCAGCACGCAGGCAGTGCTGCTCAGAGCTAGGATCATCCCAATGACCAGAGCCTCTTTGCCAGAGAGCCCCAAGGCCGCCGCGCAACCCGCGCCGATGGCGGCGGTCCCGAAAACCTGAGCCATGCCCCCGCCTAAAGAAACGCGGCCCAAAGCGCGCAAGCGCCGCCAAGAAAACTCGAGGCCGATCGCAAAAAGAAGCAGTGCTACACCGAGTTCCGCGAGGAGCTCGACTTCTTCACCGCTGCTGACGACCTGGAATGCGTTGGGACCTAAGAGCATCCCCGCAATGAGGTAGCCCACGATAGCGCTTTGCCGAAAGCGCTCGCACAGTGCGCCCAACAACAGAGCCGCGCCCAAAAGCAGGCTAAGATCGATAATGATGTTCCAGGATTCCATCGGTTTACCGGTCGTGACTCTTTTGGTGTCGAGGATTGTCCGTGGTCAAGGTACGAATGACGGTCTAACCGTTTCGCGGTCGAAGATCCCGGCCCTTCTTGAGGGCGTTGAGGATCTCAGGGCCATCTTAGCGCGGTGGCGACAGTGATTGAGGAGCCAACCCGGCAAGGCTGGCGGCGAGGATGCGCCACCCTGCCTTTGACCTTGGTTGGCGCGTCGACGTTGGTTCGCCAATGAGCTTGCGTAGGGCGGCGAGGGCTCCGGGGGCGAGGCTGCGGTTGCCGGAGGCGATGATCTCTAAGAGCGGTTTGATGGCGTTGCGATTCTTCATGGTGGCGAGGGCGGCGGCGGCACCAAAGGCGGCGTATTCGCAGTCGGTTTGTGCGATCGCCAAGAGACGATCTGTGAGCGAAGTTAGCTTGGCATCGCTGGCGGCGCGGGCGGCGAGCATGCGGACGGCCTCACTGCTGTGCTTGAGCATGCGCCCGACGAGGGCTGCAAGCTGGTCATCGGGGAACAAGGGCAAGACCAAAAGGCCGGCGCGTTGGGCGTAGAAATCGGCGTCGTCTTGTTGACCCTGAACTTTGCGAACCGATTCGCGAACGTCCTCTTTGAGTTTTTTCAGGTCGATGCTTGGAGGCAGTTCACCCTTGTCGCGACGCCAATACCAGGCCGTAGCCAAGCGAGTCTGGGGAGACCGATCTTCTTTCAGGCCCCACTCATAGAGTTTTTCTCTCAACTTGCCGCGTTCGCCCTCGGGCAGTTCGCCGAGGTTGTCGACGGCGGCGCAAAAGTAAAAGTAGCGCGCAAAACTCAGATCGTGCTCGGCGAGCTGAGCGGCGGCTTCGCGGATGAGTTTTTTGGAGGGGAGTCGTCGCAGTAAGTGAGCGGCGTTGTAAAGCTCGCGGTCGGTGTAGCCGTAGCCCAAAAACTCTCGGGCACAGGATCGAAGCGGCTCTTCAGCTCCTTTTTCGGCGCCGCCGGGAAGGGTGTAGAGGTAGTAGAGTCCGGCTTCGATAAGGTGACCGCTGAAGGCGTCTTCTCGGACAAAGCGCGCCACGCGGCGAATGAGCTCCGGGCTGTCGGGGCCCTGCAAGGCCGCGGCGTAGAGTAAAGCCATCTTGAAATCCGAGGGATGCTCGTTGTCATCGCCGTCGAGGATGCGCCAGGCCGGCGCCTTGGCAATCTTTTGGCCGCCGCCGACTCCCCAAAAAGCAGGCGCGTCGAGCCGGCCAAATACCATCGCGGCGAGGCAGCGAGCTGGGGTCGAGGACTTCGCCCCTTCAGCGGTCAAGATCGGGATGAGGGCCGGTGCGGCGTAGGGGCCAAGGGACGCAAAACGACCTAACTTGCGATGATTGGTCCAGCGGACACCGCCCAAAGAGAGATCTTGAATTTTGGCGCGGACAAAGCTGCAAGCTGCGGGAGTAAGGGCTTTACGAAATTGAGACCTTAGGATGGCCTCGGATTCCAGGCCGCTGCGAAAAGCACAGCTCATGATCGCGGTCGCGAGACTTGAGCGGACGAAAGCATCCGTTTCTTGGTCCCAGGCCCTGAGGAGGGCAGAGACTACGGCTTTGCCTTGGAAGTGCTGGCCGAGGGTTCGCGCGGCACCCGTCCTAAGATCGGCGGACTTGGATGGGAGCCTTTGGAGGAGGGGATGGGGCGTCTTAAGTAGGCGACCGAGCTCATTGACAGCCGCGTCGCGTTCGCCGGCGTAGGGACTCGACAGATTTGCGAAGGCTCGGTCGATGGAGCCCGGACTTTGAGCCATCGTCGTGGCGCTCGCTAGCCCTAGGGCGACCGTGATCAAGATCATGATCGTGACCGCGAACTTAACTTTCCAGATCGTGCGCATGGATCGAACATCCTTCCCGGCAGGGAAAAGACCTTGCTCGAAGATCATAGCAGACAGCGCCGCCGGGAATAGCAAGAGCGGCAAACTCAATCGCTAGGGATTGAGTTTGCCGCTCCGGGCAGTGTGCTTAGAGGGCTATAGCGTTAGCCGGCTGACTCTGAGATCGAAAGCGAAGGAGAGACCTTAATCGAGACGATCTTGTAGGTCGAGACTCCGCCCGGCAAGGTGACTTCTGCCGTATCGCCCACCGCTTTGCCCAGCAAGGAACGTCCCAGCGGAGCCATGTAGGAGATGATTCCCTTTTCCAGGTCGGCATCCCAGGGGCCGAGCAAGGTATAGGTCTCTTTGGCGTTCGTGGCGGCGTTCAGCAAGAGCACTTCACATCCGATTTGAGCCGACTCGGAGCGAATGCTCTCTTCGTCGATGACGCGTGCCTTTTCGAGGGCCTCGCGCATTTCATCGGCCTTTTGCGTGAGCGCCGATTGCTTCTCGATCGCCGCGGTCCATTCTGCGTTCTCGGAAAGGTCGCCAAAGGAAGCCGCGATGCCGATTTCTTTGGCATTGAGCGGGATGTCGTCGTTGACGAGGCGGTTGAAGTCGGCTTCGAAGCGCTCGTAGCCAGCAGCGGTCACGTAGATGATGCGCTCGTCCACGATGGGGGCATCGTCTTCGGCGGCGCGCGCTCGGGCCTTCGCGATGTCGGGGCTTTTCCGCAACAAAGCCGCGACGATGGTGTCTTTGACGTCATCGGGAATGCTGCGGCTGCCGCGGACAATGTTGTAGAAGTCGACGGCTTCTTCGAGGCTCGAATCTTCCACCGTGCGTTTCACGAAATCGCAGCTCTTAGCCGTCAGCAGCTTCTCGATGTTGCGCGTTTCTTTACGCAACTCGGGATCGGCGGACTGGATGAAGCGGTTTGTAACGTGCGAGTGCAAAAGCAGCGTGCGTTCGAGCAAGGTCGCAAGACGCGGGCTGGGCAGAGCCTTGTGCTGTTTTTTCTTCAGGCAGAGTTTGACGAGCCACATGAAGGAACCGCGGTGATCGCGGAATCTTTTGAGCAAGTCGTAAATGACATGCGTTAGGCGGTCATAGGCACCCACGGCGGAAAGCTCTTTGAGGCAAAAGTCGTTGATGTCGCTTTCGCCGACGTACATCAGCTTCTCGAACAAGGCCGGCCAGTCTTCTTCAAAGTTCTTTTGCACCCGCGTGAGGATTTCCTTGCGGTCGGCGGCAATCGGGACGGTGTCGATCACGTCGACGAGGTTCCAGGGGTCGAGAAGGACGTCCTCGAGTTTGAGTTCCGGGGGAATCTCGTAGTCGTCCTCAATCGAGGCGACTTTTTCGAGCATGAGCGACACGCTCAAGAGCGCACCCGGGTACTTTTCTTTTTCAGTGTCGGCCGTCTTCGCAAGCACACCAGCCGCAACCAACAGCGCGGGGCGTGTTTCCGGATGGGCGTCGAGCTCAAGGAAGAGCTCGCGGACGTATTTGATCTTGCGGGGCAAGTCCTTGAGCGATGCCATGTTGCTCAGGGTGTTGTCAGCAAAGTCCTGTTCGGCGGCCGTGACCTGGATGGTCGGGTTGTTTCCGGTCGACAACTTGACGTTGGGGTCGCGCTTCACTTTGGTGCGCGCCTTAGTCCACCACTTGCTCCAATCCTTCATGGGGATGACGCCCTCGGTGAGGGTCTGTCGCATGTCGCGAACGGTCGTGGCTCGGGTGCGGCTGCGCACCACGCACTTCACCAATTCGACGGGATTGTTCGCGGCCATGTCTAAGAGCTGGTCGAGGCGGTCGTACTTCATCGCTTTGAAGTCGTCAGTCTCAAGGTGTCGCGTGATGTTGCTCGCGACATCCATTTCGAGCTCGTGACCCTTTAGGTCTGCGAAGTCAATCGTGACGGTAGCGTCTTCGGCGTTGAGTTTGACCACGGTGCCCACGCCCCAACCCGCAGGGTGGTCGACGTAGGCGCCCGGACGGTAGGCGAGGTAGCTCTCGAGTTTCGACGCGGCGGCACCGATGTCGGTCGCCGTTTCGAATTGAGCCTTGGCGATGAGCGCTTCCAGGCCGTCGTGATCAGCTTCCTTGCGGCGGTAAACCGTGAGGTACTGATCGCGGACCTTGCGGTCGCGCGGGGTGAGGGCGGCCATCCGACGCAGCGCTTTTAGGGCGTGGTCGTCGTCGGCGGACTCGACGTAGCCGTTCACTAAAAGCTGGAGGAACTGGCTCGCTTTTTGGGAGTGTCCCTGCGACTCCACGGCGGTGATGGCTTCGAGCAACCCGTCGACGTCGGAGGTGTCTCCGCTGAGCGCCTCGACCCAAGCATCCTCGAAGGCCTTTAGTTCGTGTTTAGAAGCGAGAGTTTGGAGGCGTTTAAGGGTGGCAGAACTCAAGGCCATGGGGCTTGTTCTCTCCGAAAAGCGATGTCTGGTGAGGGAGATTCTAAGAAAGCGAAGACGTTTTTCCATGGGGCGCGAAGCAATCCGCTTCGCGGCCGATCTGACGGCGCAACTTAGGAAATGGCGCGGTCGTAGAGCCGGTGGACGCGATCCAAGTTCGCGTTGAGCTTGATGAGGGCATTGTGCATGACGGTGTTGTTTTCGAGAACCCAGCCCAACTCGCTCCAAACGCGTCCGCCCTCGACAGAACCCTCAAAGGAGCTTTGGTAGAGCAAGGCGTCGATCCCGCGCTTGTGGAACTCCTCAGACACCCCCATGGCCAGCAAGCGGACGCCGGGGACCCTTTTGAGGCCAAAAAGGAGGCGGAAGATCCCAAAGGGGAACAGGCGGCCTCCCAGCTTCTTCAGGATGCAGTTGATATCGGGCAGCACGAGCGCAAAACCCACCGCACGGCCCTCAATCTCGACGAAACTGGCGAGTCTAGGATCGATGACGGGCTTCATATCCTTGGCCATGTGCTTGAGTTCCGACTCCGTCATCGGCACGAAACCCCAGTTTTTGGTCCAAGCTTCATTATAGATGTTCAAAACCCGCGCGACTTCTTCGTCGTAACGGGAAGGATCGAATTTTCGGACGGTGGCGCCTTCGCGCTTTTTGATGAGTCGGATGATGCGCTCAGTGCGTTCTAAGGGGAAATCCATGACCGGCATGTAGTAAGAATTGAGGTCCATGGCTTTGGAAAAGCCGCAGGATTCGAGCAGATCGGCGTAGTAGGGCGGATTCCAGGGCGTGAGCATGGTCGCCGGCCGGTGAAATCCCTCGATGAGCAACCCGCATTCGTCGTTGAGGCTGAAACTTGCGGGTCCCCGCAGGGTGTCGCAGCCTCGCTCGCGCAGCCAGCTCTCAGCCGCCGTAAACAACGATAGCGCGACTTCAGCGTCGTTTTCGCACTCAAACCAGCCGAAAAAGCCAACCCGGTCCTCATGAAATTCCTGGTGGCGGCGGTTGAGGATGGCGGCAATGCGGCCAACGGTGCGTCCCGCACGCTCCGCGAGGAAATAAATCGCTTCGGAGTGCTCGAAGAAGGGGTTCTTTGCTCGATTGAGACGATTTTTGACGTCGAAGTTAAGCGGAGGAACCCATAGAGGGTCATCGCGATAGATCGCAAAAGGTAGCCGTCGGAATTTTTTGAGGTCAGCCCGGCTTCGGACTTCTCGAATCGCGATGTCTGTCATCGACTCCCCGCTCCGGGGCTCAATTTCACGAGCACCTGCGGCCACCTTTGAAAAAACGGGGCAG
Source organism: Planctomycetota bacterium (assembly GCA_036479435.1). GTDB lineage: Bacteria > Planctomycetota > DRQF01 > JAZGFI01. Next base: position 11,393 of record JAZGFI010000084.1, read on the forward strand.
GGCTCAACCCGCGGTAGCGTCAACGCGGTGAGCGAGCTTGCGGAAAATAGCCAAAGCTTGGTCTAACTCGGCGGCCGAGTGGGTCGCCATGTAGCTCGTGCGCACCATGCCGATCGGGGCGCCGGGTGGCACCACGGGGTTTACGAACACCCCCGCCTCATAGAGCTCTTTAGCAAAGGCGAAGGTTTCTGTTTCCCCCCCGATCTTGATGGGGATGATGGGCGTCGTCGAATTCATGGTGTCGTAGCCGAGCGCGTCCAAGCCCGTTTTCATCTTGTCGACATTGGCCCAAAGCCTTTTCAGTCGTTCGGGTTCGGAGCGGATGATCCGCACGGCTTCGAGGGCGGCCGCGGTATTCGACGGCGAGCAACTTGCGCTGAACATGAGCGATCGGGCGACATGGCGAATGAAGTGGATAGCTTCCGTATTGCCAACTACGAAGCCACCCAGGGACGCCAAAGATTTGGAGAAGGTGCCACCCACGAGGTCGACGCCGGAAGACGCGCCACGCATCCCGAAATGCTCGATCGTGCCGCTGCCGGTCTTACCCAAAACGCCTACAGAGTGCGCGTCGTCGATCATGATGCGTGCGCCGTACTTTTTCGCCAAGGCGATCAAACCCGGAAGATCAACGATTTGACCGACCATCGAAAAGACGCCGTCGACGACGATGAGCTTGCCGGCTTCGGGTTTGGCGAGCTGCAGTTTCTCTTCGAGATCCGCGAGATCGTTGTGGCGGTAACGCTTGGTGTCAGCGAGCGACATCCGGCAGGCGTCGAGAATGGAGGCGTGATTCTCCCGGTCGCAGAAAATGACATCATTTTTGCTGGCGATGGCCGAGATCACGCCGAGATTTACTTGGAATCCGGTTGAGAAGATCGCACAAGCCTCGAAGCCGAGGAAATCCGCGAGCTCACTCTCCAGTTCTTCGTGAAGCGACAGGGTTCCGTTTAGAAAACGCGAGCCGGTGCAGCTCGTGCCGTACTTGCGCGTGGCTTCTACGGATGCCTCGACGACGCGGGGGTCGTGGGTCAAGCCGAGATAATTGTTGGAACCGATCATGACCAGTTCGTGGCCATCGATCGTGACGCGCGTACAGTTAGACTCATCGATCGCACGGAAGTAGGGATAGACCCCGGCGTCGATCAGGTCCTTCGCTCGTCTGAATTTCCCGCACTTGTCGAAGAGATCCAAATCTCTACCTTCCGAGGGGACCTAAATGAACACCTGCCCGAGCAGCTTCCGCGACCGCTCCTGGTAGAGCACTTCATAACGCAGGAGACCCACGGTCGTAACCTTTCCGCAAAAGCGAAAGGCGCTGTCATGTTAACTCGCGCGGCGCTGTTTGGACATAACTCTTTTATTGAAATGGACTTGAGTTGTTTGAGCTATTAAGTGACGGCTCGCAGTTTTCTGAGCGCGAATCAAAGTTCCTGGGGAAGAAAATTGCCTTGACGGGAGCCAGTGGTTTCATTGGTCATCGTCTGGCCCAAGCCCTCGCCAAGATTGAGGGGAGTCAGATTCGTGCCTTGGTTCGTCCCGGCTCGGTCACAAAACTCAAGGAGCTCGCGTCGCGACTCGATGTCATTGAGGGCGGGCTTGAGGACGCCGATGCCTTGGCGCGTCTCGTGGAGGGCGCGGAATTCGTGTTTCACCTCGCCGGCGCCACCCGTGCCCGCAATCGAGCTGAATTTCAAAGCCTCAACGCTGACGGCACCGGGGCGGTGGCAAAGGCAGTAGCCGCTGCGTCCGCCAAAACTTGTCGGCTTGTATATGTCAGCAGTTTGGCTGCCGCGGGGCCGACCGCAGAGGGGGCAGAGCCCCGCGATGAGGATTGTGAACCGGCACCCGTGAGCCACTACGGGCGCTCGAAGTTAGAGGGCGAGGAACAGCTGAAATCGGCCATGGGAGCCCATTCGTGGTCGATCGCGCGCCCGCCTGCCGTCTACGGGCCCGGCGAGCGCGATTTCTTTGAGATGTTCCGAATGGTGAGAAGGCGCTTTGCACCTCGTTTGGGATTTCAAAGCAAAGAACTCTCGATGGTGTACGCCGACGATTTGGTGCAGGCGTTGTTGGTGCTGGCATCGAGCAAAAAAGCCGCGGGACGGACCTATTTCGTGGCTCACCCCGAACAGAAATCCGACCTTGAACTCATGGAGTACATGGAAGACGCCATGGGACGTTGGGCTTGGAAACCACGCATTCCCTTTTTCGCCGCGAGGATTCCGGCGGCGTTTTCCGCCTTGGGCCAGGCTATTGGCAAACGACCCGCCTTATTAAATCCCGACCGTTTGCGCGAGCTGGCGCCCACGCGCTGGGTCTGCAATTCGGATCGTCTTGACCGTGAGTTGGGATTTCGCTGCACGACGCCGCTGGAGATAGGAATTCCCCTCACCGCCGCGTGGTATTCCAAATCTGGTTGGTGGAAGTAGTTAGGAAGGCCGGTCTTTTTTCGTCGCGGCGCGCCTGAAGATTCTAATTCGAAGAGCGTACTGTGTAGACTGTCCCTGCCTCGCGCCGTTCGCATCCGTATTTCCATCCCGGAGTTCTTAGATGATTTCAGTGAAGAGTGTTGCGCTGACCCTGCTGCTTGCCAGTTTTTGTTGTCTGCCCTCCGCCTTCGCCGACGAAGGAAACGGCGTCGGCTCTGCCTATGTCGAGCACACCCCGGCGCGCATTGGCGGTGTCATTCAAATCGACTTCGGGTCCCCAGGACTCGCGGGCGCCCAAGCTCTCTTCATCATCTCGGATGGCCTCGGTCTCACGACTTTTCCCGGCATCGGACCGATTTGCCTCGACGTGTTCTCGCCGGCGGCCCGTATTGCCGTCGACACTTTTTTGGACGCCAACGGAAATGCGTCGCGCACCGTGGGCATTCCGAACATGCCCTCCCTTTCGACCTTCGATCCGATCTATGCCTTGAGCTTGGTTGTGGACTTCACGCAGCCGACTTTTTTCAGCTTGAGCAAGACCGTCGCGATTTACTTTGAGAACGGCGATGGCTACATGGCGACCGGAGTGATGGGAGAAGCTCGTTCTCTTCACACTGCGACGGCGTTCAATGGCAGCGATCGCGATCAGAACGTAAAAGTCTTTGTCGCCGGTGGGGGTGCGGGCAATGTCCTCGGGCCGACGGCGTCCGACACCACTGAAATCTACAGTCCCCTCACGCGCAGTTTCTCAGCGGGGCCCGCGATGAGCGTGGTCCGCGTCTTCCACCAGTCGGTTCGTCTCGACGACGGCCGAATTTTGGTCACGGGCGGTTTCGACAACATGGGGGCCGGGCACGACAATTGCGAGATTTTTGATCCCGCGTCCGGAGTGTTTAGTGCCACGGGTGCTCTGAACACGGGCCGTGGCGCTCACCTCGCCACCAAACTGCCGAATGGCAATGTGTTAGTGACGGGTGGCCTACCGAGTTTTGCGGGCGGTCTGGGCACCTCGATGCTCGCCGCTTTGTTGAATCAAACGCTCGACACGGCCGAAGTCTACGACGTCGTCACCGGTACTTGGAGCGCCACCGCCAACAACATGAGTGCCCCGCGATTCGGGCACGCTCAAGTCTTGCTCGGCAACGGTGACGTGTTGGTCACCGGGGGCATCGATGGCGCGGTGACGATCCCCTTCGCCGGTGTTGATGTGCCGACCTTCACGGCTACTTGCGACTTGTACGTTTCCGCAACGAACAGTTTTGTCGCCACCGCGTCGCTACCCCAGGCCGTGGCGGCTCATGGCCTGTCAGTCCTCGGTAACGGCGATGTGCTCGCTACCGGCGGTCTCGTTAGCCTCAGCCTGTTCCTGCCGCCCGGAATGACCGCGGACTGCAATGCTTTTGATGGTGTGAACTGGAACTCGACGGCGCCTTTGGCGACGCCCGTGGCCCTTCACACCCAAGTCAGTGCAGATGGCAACGGCGACGCTTTGGTCCATGGCGGGATTGCCGGGTCGCTCTTGGCGCCGGTGCCCGTCGATGCCGCTGGTCGCCACGACGGCACTGCCTTTTCTTCTTTGGGCTTGATTGGCCTCGACCCCGGGGTGCCTGCGCAGCCTTCCTTCCTTATCAGCACCCACACCATGACGCGAGTCTATGAAGGCTCGTACCTCATGCTCGGTGGTGCCGATGCCAGCGTCGCTCTCGACACGGGCTACGTTTATCTCGAGGGCTAATCTTGAGAGCGACCGGCACACCGCGGCTTTCGCGGTGTGCCGGTTTCCCAAGCTGACCCGTCTCACTCGCATCGTCCGTTCGACCCTAGGCTGCGGTAGGCTCTCGGCATGAATTCAGCCCCGGCTATCGCGGTCGTGCTCTTCGAGAGTCGCGGCTATCTCGACGCCTTGTTGAAGAGCTTGCGCGCCCAAACCGTCGTCGCTCAGCCTTGGGCGTTTTGCATCAACGGGCCCGACGATGGTGCGGCGGAATTCTTGCGATCCCAGGCAGAGCAGATCTTCGTGACGGAGCGTCCGGACAACCCTGGTTTCGCGGGCGGGGCCAACGCGGCCATGGCCTTGCTCGAGCGCGATGGCGCATCGCCTGAGTTTATCTTGCTGCTCAATCCCGACGTTGAGCTAAGCGCTGACTACCTCGAACACGGCCTTGAGGTGTTCAATCACCACCCCGAAGTTGGCGCCGTCGGCGGATTGCTTTGGCGTGAGAATGCGACCGGTGCAGAAGTCGTCGACTCCGCGGGCTTTGCTTTACAGCCCTGGCTTCGAATCGTGGACCGCGGAGCGGGCCGCGATCTGGCGAGTTGGCGAGAACCCTCTGGTTCCGTTATTGGCGTGTGCGCGGCCGCAATCCTCATGAGAAGCGCAGCGCTGCGTGATGTCGCCGAAGACGGAAAAGCCTTCGACGAGTCCTTTTGGATGTACAAAGAAGACCAAGATCTGTGCTTGAGATTGCGGGGCCGCGGCCATCAGGTGTTTTTCGAGCCTGCGGCCCGCGCGCGTCACCAGCGGGGTTGGGCACCCAAAATTGGGGCCAGGGCGGGCATCGCTGGGAAATTGCGGCAGCATTCACTCAAAAACCGATACTTATTGATGGCGAAGCACTGGGATTGGCGGCAACTGTGGCGGTTTCCCCTGATCCTCGTCTTTGAGCTTTTTCTTGGTCTTTTGCTGCTGGTTTCGGAACCTAGGACCTTGCGCGCCTACCCAATGGCCGCGCGGCTGTGGCCAACCGCCTGGAGAAAAGGGAGAGCTTTCGCAAAGCGACGGCTTTCAACTGCATGGTAATGGATCTTTCGATCATCATTGCGAGCTTTAATACGCGCGATTTTCTGCGCGATTGCCTGGACTCCATCTTCGCGTCCGAAGGCGTCGGCTCTTTTGAAATATTCGTCGTCGACAACAACTCATCCGACGGCTCGCCCGAGCTTGTGAGAGAGCTTTTTCCGGCCGTCGAGTTGTTGACGAATTCCGCGAACGTCGGCTTCGCCAAAGCCAACAACCGAGCCCTCAAGCTCTCAAGCGGTCGCTACATCTTGTTGCTCAACCCCGATACCCGTCTTGAGACCACGACGCTCGCGGAAGTTGTCGGCGTTATGGACGAACGCCCCGAAGTCGGGATGACGGGCCTTAAGCTCGTGAGGCAAGACGGCAGCATGGATCTAGCCTGTCGCCGGGGATTTCCGACTCCCACCAATGCCGTCGCGAAGTTCGCCCGGCTCGACAAGATTTTTCCCAACAGCCGGATCGCCGGTGACTACAACCAAACCCACCGAGATCCCGATAGCGACTATGAAGTCGACGCCATTGTGGGTGCCTTCATGTTTTTCCGCCGAGAAGTGCTCGAACAAGTCGGTTTGCTCGACGAGCGCTTTTTCATGTATGGCGAGGACCTCGATTGGTGCTGGCGCATTCGAAAAAGCGAGTGGAAAGTGCTCTACCTCGGCAGCAAAGAGATCTTGCACGTCAAGGGCGCCAGTACGAGCCAAAACCAACGGCTGATGAACGGCCATTTTCATCGCTCGATGTACATGTTCCACAAAAAACACCTCGTGAGCCGCTATCCCTTCTTCGTGAACTGGGTGGTGCAAGCCGGCATCGGAACGCGTTGGGCGGCCAAGGCGCTGTTCTTGCGGCTGCGCGGCGAGTCAGAGCCAGCCTCGCATTCAACCTCAAAGCCGAGGACTTAGGCGCCCAACTATAGTTGCTCCGTATTGGTATACTCCCTCGATCAAAGAAGTAAGGAGCGCTTCATGGAGCAGCCGGTCCGTTACTACGGAATCACTGACGTCGGAAGAAAACGCGATCACAACGAGGACGCGTTTTACATTTCTGCAGTCGGAAATTTCGGCATCCTCGCCGATGGAATGGGTGGCCGGCATTTTGGCGAAGTGGCGGCCAAGATGACCGTCGACATTATCCGCCAAAAGTTCGAGACCTTTTTTCCGCCGTCCTACGCCAAGTTGCGCATCACTGACCAAACCCACTGCGGTGACATGGTGATCAACCTGCTAGACGAGTGGGTTCGCGACGCCAATTTTCAGGTGTGGAAAAAAGGACAAGAAGACGAGAAGTACCGCGAAATGGGTACCACCGTCGTGGCCGCCTACACGATGCCGAGTTACGTGGTCTTGGCCCACGTCGGTGATAGTCGTGCCTATCACATCCAGGGCGACGAGATGACCCAAGTTACGGTCGATCACTCGCTCGTTAACAGTCAGGTTGAGTCGGGAATGCTCACCGAAGAAGAGGCGGCCCTTAGCAATCAGCGCAACATTATTACGCGTGCGGTAGGGACCTCGAAAATCGTCAAGCCTGAGATCAACACTTGCCACACCAAGCGGGGAGATCGCATCGTCATTTGTTCCGACGGTCTTTCCGACATGGTTGCCGACGAAGTCATCCTCGAGCTTGGCCGGTCCGCAGACCCGCAGGATGCGATTCAATCTTTGGTCAACGAAGCCAATGCGAACGGCGGCAAGGACAACATCACCATCGTCCTTATCGACTTTAGCGGATAGGTTTGGCTAGGGCGCGGTACACCGTCTCGCCCGCGACCACCGTTCGTAAGACCTTGGTGGCCTTGATCGCAATCTCTGGACAAGTCATCAAATCCTGATTCAAGATGACGAAGTCCGCGAGCATGCCGGGCAAAAGGCGTCCTTTGATCTTCTCTTCGAAGGACGCGTAGGCGCCCGCGGTCGTGTAACTGTTGAGCGCTTGCCAGCGCGTCAGTCTTTGCTCGGCGTGATACCCCGATTTAGCTTTTCCCTCTCCAAAGTCGCGGAGGATTGCGGCGTCTAGATTGTTGAAGGGAGATACTGGTTCCACTGGCGTGTCGGTTCCGTTGCAGAACACCGCTCCGGTGGCGATAATTTTTTGCCAGGCGTAGGCACCTTCCTCCACGCGCTCAACTCCGATCCGATCCTTGGCCCAAGCGAGGTCGGAAGTGCCGTGACAGGTTTGCATGGAGGCGATGAGACCCATCGGCGCGAGTCTCGGGATGTCCTTACCGTCGAGCATTTGGACGTGCTCCATGCGAAAGCGAGCGTTTTTGCCCTCGGGCTGCTCCGCGAAGAGTTCGTCCCAGGCGTTCAAGACCATGTGGTTGCCGCGGTCGCCGATCGCGTGGACGGCCACCTGCCAACCTCGCTTAAGAGCTTCGCGCGACAGTTCCAAAAGGCGCTCTTTGCTCAGCAAGGTCAAGCCGCGATGACCGGGGCGATCGGCGTAGTCTTCAAGCAAGGCCGCCCCCCTCGAACCGAGTGAGCCGTCGACGCCCAGTTTGATCGTGCGCAGGGTTAGGTGATGGTCATATTCTCCGACCGACGGTTCTCCGAGTCGGTCGAAGTCGATCGCGATCGTGCCCGAGCCGCCGTACATCACGAAAAGTCGGATCTTGAGATCGGCGGATTTGTAAAGCTGCCGCATCTGCTCGATGGTTTGGTAACTCGCGCCGCAGTCGTGAAAACTCGTCACCCCGTGGCGGAAGGCCTCTTGCTGCGCGCTCAAAAGATCTCGCCTTACCTCCTTGGTCGTTGCCGCGGGCATCGCTCGATGAATGAGGCGCTCGGCGAGATCGACAAAGACCCCGGTCGCGTTGCCCCTAGCATCGCGGATGATCTCGCCGCCCGAAGGATTAGGCGTTTCGCGCGTCACTCCGGCGATCTTCATGGCCACCGCATTCGCCAGCAAGGCGTGGCCATCTACCCGAGTGAGGAGCACCGGGTGATCAGGTGTCTGTTGGCTGAGGAGTTGGTGACGCGGGAAGGTCTTTTCGGCCCACAGGTTTTGGTCCCAGCCTCGACCCTTTAGCCAAGTTCCCTTCGGGGTGTTCTTCGCCGCTTCACCCACCCGGCGGACGACCTCTTCGTAGCTAGAGGCTCCGACGAGGTCGACCAAGCGCTTCATCTGTCCCAGGCCGCGAAAGTGCCCGTGGCTGTCGATGAATCCGGGCATCAAAAAGCGGCCTTTGGCGTCGACTCTTTCGGTCTTCGGCCCGACCCATTTTTCGATCTCAGCGCTGCTGCCGACGGCCATCACGCGGCCATCGCGGACGGCAAGGGCTTCGACGCGGCTTTGGTCGTCAGCCATCGTGAGAATCGAGGCGTTGACGACGATGAGGTCGGCGTGGTCGCTGACTATGGGTGTGCTGCAGGAGCCGCCGCCGATGGAGAGCCCTAAGACCAAGCAGGCACTAAAAACTTTGAAGAATCGAGACATGGCTTTGAAGGGCCCCGAGAGCGGAATGAAAAGAGCTGCTGGCGACATGCGCCTACCCGGCCGCATTGCACCAGTTAAGCGAAAACATACCAAGCCCTGCATCTTCGGATGAACCTTGAGCGAGAGTTTGCGTTTTTTGGTCTCATTGCCGCCAACCCGAGGAGATTGAAGTGGCCAAGAGTCCGGGCGAAAAAGCCGATGCCTTGATGAAAAAAGCCTCCGAGGCTTTCGCTCGGGGCAAAACCCAAAAGGCCTACGATCTCTATGGCGACGCCCTCCAGCGTTATGTCGAGGCGAGTCTTAGCGAAGCGATTTATCTGCCGCGGCATGTGCTCGCCCACTACACGCGGGCCCTTCTCAGCCTGAAAGGCCAGGCTGAGGGCGATAGCAGCGCCGACATTGTGGCCGGGCTGCGCTTGGTGAAAGACCACGGCGATCCGCAAATCCGCCGCTTTGAGGGCCTCTTTTTCTACCTCGATGGTTGCAAGGCTCGCCTGGATGACGACTTTTCCACCGCCGAGATCCAGCTCAAAAAGGCTCGCAGCGTTTTCGCCACCCACGGGCAAGCCTTGGACAAGTTTGAATTGGAAAGAGAGGCGGCTCAGCTCGCCGCCGATCGTGGTGATTGGCCAGCAGCCCTTTCGCGATCTAAGCAAGCGGTGCTTGTCGTCGAGGGCAACCCGCGAGCTCTCATTGACGCCAAAGTCGCGCTGGCCGAGTTACTCGAGCGCCACGGCGATTTCGAATCCGCGCTGAAAGTTTTGGATTCAGCGGAAACGAGCGCCTTCGACTTCAACCTGAGCAGCCTTCGTTACGAAATGCAGGACCGCATCAAGATCTTTCGGAGCAACCATCCGGGTATCGATCTGTCAGATGCCTAAAGAGCAAGCTGGGCGCGGTGCAGGATATCCATGACGGCAAGGGCGTGACGGCCATCGGTGAGCGGCAGCTCCCGCGTGCGACAGCAGTCGAGAAAATGTGTGAGTTCGAGCCGCAGTGGTTCGGCGCTCGAATGCGGAATTCCTGTGGGATCACCGCGCCGCGGTTCCGGGTGGCCACCTTGCGGTAAGTCGATTCCCGAATCCAGTAATGTGAGTTTGTCTGTGGTGACCAAGTCGTCGAAGACGGCCATCTTTTTGCTGCCGACGACGACGAGTTTTTGCTCTTTGTAGGGGTGGAGCCAGGACACGAAAACGTGTGCCTTGGCCCCGCTCGGAAAGTTGAGATGGGTCACGGTGACGTCCGCGACGTTGTGGTGAAGCCAACAACCTCCTTGGGCCACAACATTCGTCGGGTGTTCCTCTAATAAGTGGAGCATGACGGCGATGTCGTGAGGTGCAAAAGACCAAAGAATGTTCTCTTCTTTGCGCACGCGACCAAGGTTGAGTCGATTCGAGTAGAGGTAGCGCAGTTCACCGAGTTCACCTTTGCTGATCAAGGCCTTTAAGGCGGTGATCGCCGGATGAAACAGCAACAAGTGCCCAACCATCAAGATGCGCTTGCCCTTTGTTGCCGCAGCCTCCAAACGCTGGGCGCCCGCCAAAGACAGCGCGAGTGGCTTTTCGACGAAGAGGTCGAGGCCTTTTTCGAGCATGGCGATGCCGACGTCTTCATGGGTCGCCGCGGGCGTGGCGATGGCGGCGGCGGTCAGGTTGCTCCGGGTGGCCGCGGGCAGGTCATGGAAGTTGGCGGCGACGGGTACCGATGTCAAAGCGCCGAGTTCCCGGCGCGCATCCGCGTCGGTTTCGACGACGGCGCCCAGCGATTCGAGCTCGCCGAAAACGCGGATGAGGTTGCGTCCCCAGGGACCAGCCCCCATGACCAAGACTTGCGGATGAGATTGAGCGGGAGAGGATGTCAATCGAGGCTCCGGGACGAGGAAGCCGAATTATCCCTGGCGAGGCGAACGCTGACAAGGACCCGTGGTCTGGCCCTGGAGTGGGGCGGGCGGGCTTAGAATTGTTCGAGGAGCTTCTTCTGCTCTTCTGGAGGCAGCTCGGACACGACCATCAACAGGTGAGAACCCTTGGGCATCAAGCTGATAGTGCAACCTCGGTAGTTGTCACAAAGCTTGGTGGGGCGACTCGAAGCGATCTCGAAACTGGCGTTCTGCGAGCGCAATTCTTCTTCGACCAACTGCTTTTGACTGCCGCATATCAGGTGAACCGAAAGCCGGCGATTGTTGTGCGTCACGAGAAAGTGGGGCACCTGTAGCTTGGCACCCGATGGCAATTCCATTTCGTAGACGCGGAAGGCGTCGATGACCGCTTCTTTTGGGAAGGGCGGGATCGAAATGGGGTTGGTGCTGCAAGACGAAAGCAACTTTTGGCAGGTGTCGCGGCGCAATTCGCGCCCCACGAGTTTCTGACCAAAAAAGCACTGAAACACCCGTTCGGTGGCCAAGGCGCTTTCGACGGACTGTTGGTAGGCCTTGGCGTCCGGGCTGGAGGTTAGTTGGCTGCGCAAATCGCCCTCAGAAACGAGGACCGCGTCGACGACGGTTGATTCTCTAAACCAGGGGCGGTCTTTGGCCTCGGTTTTGGCGCCGTCAAAAACACCGCTTACAAACATCAACAGGGCCGCGGCAACGGCGGCGATGGGCAGCGCGGCGAAACGCCAATCAAAGCTAAATCCACCAGGCTTTTGTTTTGGTTTGCGCGTTTGGGTCTGGCGGGCGTCTTCAAAAGAATGGATCGGCGCGTCGTTTTGTCCATCGGCGGCAACGGCGGCATCGAAGCGGCTCCAGATGGAGGCCCGGTGCCCGGCGGAGACTTCTTGGTGATGAGCCTTTGTTACCCGGTGCTCCAGTTGGCGGGATCTTTCAAGCTTGCGAGCGAGTTCCGGCGAAGCCTTCAGCTCGGCTTCCACTTGAGCGCGTTCCTCGGGCGAGGACTCGCCGTCTAGGTATCTGTAGTGTCGTTCGTACACGCTCATCCCGCTCTTAGCGCCATAAATCCAGGGCTGACTTGTTCTTCGGAAAACGGCAGCACTGGTCTCGACCCTTTTTCGTCACCTTGGTTCGGGAACGACTGGTCCGACAGTGGTGTAAAGGCAAAAAAGGCCCGATCTATTCCCCAGATTCCCAAATCCTTCACGGAGGGGCTCAGGCTCGGGTTTTCATCCATTGCCGTCTTGGGGTCGTAGGGTCTAACCACGAAGGTAGCCCTCTTCACTCGCATAGTGTTGCAGGCGTTCTTTGAGGAGCGCTCGGCCGCGGAACAGCCTGGACATCACCGTGCCGACCGGGCAGTCCAGGATGTCGGCGATCTCTCGGTATTTGAGGTCTTCTAAGACCGAGAGCGTAAACACGGTGCGGAGGTTTTCCGGCAGGTCCATGACGGCTTGGCTGACGCGTTCGTCGACCATGTCGAGCACGCCTGCGAGTTCTTCTTCGCCGCCATCTTCCAACAGGCCACTGACCACGGGCCCGGCGTTGGACTCTTCCGCCTCCGGTTCCAGGGCGTTTTCGAGCTCCACTTCGATGCCGCGGTGCTTCTTTTTGCGGTAGCCGTTGATGAAGGTGTTCATCAAGATCCGAAAGATCCAAGCCTTGAAGTTGCTGTTGGCCTGAAAGTGGTGGATCGACCGGAAACTCTTAAGAAGGGTCTCCTGCACCAAATCTTCGGCTTCGTTGGCATCGCGCGTCAGCCGCACCGCGGTCCGGTGCAGAGCGTCCAGGTGCGGATCGACCAGAGCCTGGAAGTCCGAGGTATTGGCGTCTGAATCGCTCATCTGCTGCGTACATGACCCCTGGGCGAACTGTCGAAGCCGAATAGTAGGAAGTTTAGGGCTAGGGGGGAACGGAAGCCTCCGAAATCGCTGGACCTCGGAAAATACCGTTTCCGCGGTTGAGATGGCTCTCGCGGCCTCTAAAATGCCAGCCAGACGAGCACCCGTAGCTCAACTGGATAGAGTACCTGGCTACGAACCAGGCGGTTCCAGGTTCGAATCCTGGCGGGTGTATCCAAAGATCCCAGCCCTCCCCCCGGGGACGGCAACCCACGAGAGTGCTCGTCGGGGGATCTCAAAGTCAAAAATAGCCGTCGGCAGTGATCCACGATCACGACCGGCGGCTTTTTTCATGGCGCTTTTCACCTGACGGGACCCACCGGAATTGCTGATGGGGGCGTTGCGCCGAACCCCCATTCGCCGTTCTTGACGCGCTCTTAGCCCTCAGTGCCTTCGCTCAACAAGTCAACATAGTCCCGATAGACGAAGACGCGGTCTTTCTTCCGGCCGTCCCGTGGGCACAGGATTTCGGCTTTCTCCAAGATGCCGATCGCCTTGGCCGCGGCCGGGCGAGAGCAGTCCAAAAGCTCAAGGGCTCGGCTGGTGTTGAGGACGAGCGACTTGGGCAGCGCTTCAAAAAGCCGGAGGCTCAAGACGGTGGCTTCCGAAAGTTTGACGAGTTTAGCGCGGTGCCTACTGACGATGGCGTGGAGGCTCTTGGCCGTGGTCACGGATTCATCGGCGACGCTCGCGATACCTTCGAGAAAAAAGGCGAGCCATTCCTCCCATTGACCGTGGCTCCGAATTCGGTCGAGGCGTCGAAAATACTCATGACGATGCGTCTTCAGGAATAGGCTGATGTAAAGCAGAGGGCGACTGAGAAGACCCCAGTACTTCAGAAGGAGAGTGATGAGCAGTCTGCCAAGGCGGCCGTTGCCGTCGAGGTAGGGGTGCAAGGTCTCGAATTGCGCGTGGAGGAGCCCGACTCGAACGATGGGATGGAGGTCGCTCGGAGCGTGAACATATTGTTCAAATTCGCTGAGTAGCTTTGGCAACTCCTCGGGAGAGGGGGGCACGAAGGAAGCGTTGCCGGGCCGAGTGCCGCCGGTCCAATTTTGGGAACTCCTTATTCTCCCCGGTTGTTTGCCTTGACCCCGGGAGTTGCTCAGGAGCCGTTGATGTGTTTCCGACAGCAGGCGCATGCTGATCGGCAGCCCGTCCTTTTTCTCCAGCTCTTGCCAGCCGCAGTTGAGCACGTCGAGGTAGCAGCAAACCTCTTGAAGGTCCGCGTCATTCGGGGCTTCTCCCTTCGAGTCTTGCTGGAGTAAGTCGGTGAGGGTGGCCTGAGTCCCTTCGATCTGAGCGGACAAGAGGGCCTCTTTGCGAACAAGGGCATAGACAAACCACTCGATGGACGGAATCAACTCGCCCGCGAGATTGAGGAGTCGCAGGCTTTCGTCGGCCTGCCGGACCATGTCTTAGAGCCCTTCAGCAAAATCCAGCGCTGGGCTTTTTGGCGGCAGCGGGAGTGGACTGAAGGCCTTGACGCTTTCCTCGGCGATTCTCGTCGTCTTGTAAATCCCGGACTGTCGGTCCATTGTTTTCCCTAAAAGCAGCGATCGTTTCTTTTGATCGGCTAAAACAAGCGATCGGTTATTTTGAGAAGATCGCGATAGGTGGATTTATCTATCGACTTTAGAGTCCTTCGCCGGGAAGGCCGTGCCGACGGCTTTTGCCCAACGCTTTTCGCCTGACGGTCGGGAGCCCGTGGTTCACGCGACAGATTTGAGATTCTCGCGAATGACCCTTGGATGGCGGGCGGCGATCCGAAGCAACGCGATCGCAGGCCCTTCAGGTTTGCGGCGATCTTGCTCCCAGTTTCGAAGGGTGTGGACACTAATTCCCATCGCTTGCGCGAAGCGAACTTGCGTCAGGCCGACGAATCGACGAAGCGCTGCGACGTCTTCACCGGTCTCGAACTTTCCGGCCATCAAGCGTTTTCGAAGACGCGCCGAGATGGCTCGGGCCATTTACTTGGAGCTGAGCTCGGGAATGTCGGTCATCGTTGCTCCTCCATAAACCTCTGGCTTTCGATGCCATATCATAAGCCAATGGCGCACTAAGTCAGTGACCTGCTTGGTCTTCCGATCAAAAAGTTATCGTCTCTAACGATGCCATCACTTCGTCGCGAAAAACACCTGCGAGTGATTCGTTTTCGTGTGTCCATCGGTCTACTATGCCGCCCCAAGGAGAGCGGCTCTGGCGACTGACGATGGGGTGAATCGTGTAGTACAAGTGGTAATGGCTTCGACCTAATAGAACTCGTTTCAATTCCGGGACAACTTTGGATTGAAAGGGTGCGCCTGAACCAGGAAATGTAGCGAGTCTCTCGATGGCGCGCGTAAGTTCGTCGCCGAACAAACCTGATGAGGCCCCGCGATTCATCACCCACCAGCTATCCACTGTCTCCACCTGACTTGCGGCACCCATCGTGAACAGCACCGTCCATCGTCTTGTCACTGCCTTGGCCGAAGGCCTCGTAGCACTTCGTCAGCTAGCAACACTCGACCAGCCGCCGCGTCTTGCTCAGAACGTGCAAGAACGCTTTCGAGCCGCCGCCGGTCGTCGTCAGACATGTCGTCCCACCAGTCTGCCGGAACCAAGTCGATCTCGGTACCATCCGGCAGGTCCGTGGCCTCGTCTAGCACGAGCCGCCCGTTTTTTACGTGTGCTTTCATCTCTGACATGCACCCATCTTATCGGAAACTAGGATGTGTCCGAAGGAAAACCAGATCAAGATGAAGCGCGCCTGTCAAACGTGTACGGCATCAGCTGCGGCATGTAAGGGCGTCGGCACCGCCGCATCTTGTCCGGTCGCATCGCAGCCATGGTCGGCACCTTCTTGTGACTATTTCTGCCTTAGGATCCAGACATCTTCCGCCGCCGGGCATTTCCCTTTGAGGCCGCCAGCGACTTCTGCTCTTTCCAGCAAGTTCAGGTCGTAGCTGGTGCCGTAGAGGCGACGCACTTCCGCCTCGTCGACGCTGAAGGGCGGTCCGTCCATGACTTTTTGCTCGTAGTCGAAACAAATCAACAGCTGCGGTGCCGAGTCCGTAATTTTAGCAACGTGCAAGGCGTAGTTGTCCCTCAAGGTTGGAGGGAGAGCGACCAAGGCCGCCCGGTCATAATGAGCGTCGACAGTTCCAATCAACTCGCTTGACACCTCGAACAAGTTGCCCTGAAGTATCTCAATGCCCTCAGCGCTGTAGCGTACCAAGGGTCCGTCAGACTTTAGGCGCGGCCTTAGGCCAAGTTCTTCGAACAACTGCTCAACCGCCGTCTTACTCAGCTCAACGCCAACCACCTCGAAGCCTTGCTCCATGAACCAACCCAGGTCGCAGGTTTTTCCGCAGAGCGGCACAAAGACTCGTGCCCCTTTCTTGAGCCCCAGCTGACCAAGGTGTTTGACGAGCAAGGAGTTGGGCTTGCCTTCGTGAAATCCGATGTTGTTGTCTTTCCATCTTTCGTGCCAGAACTCGGCTTCCATAGTTTTTCTCCTGCGTGCTGCGGGCATCTTAATTGTCGCGGATCGGGTCCTCGGCTCATTCGCTGGATGGAACGAGCCTCGACCTTCCGCTCCAGAGCCTGTATTTTTCATGAATGACAAACAACGGTGCGTTCGTATTCTCGAATTTCCATCTCCTTTGGAAATCACAAACGCGTCCTTTTCCCCGGACCTGATCAACCCACACAAGTAGTGTCAGCAGTCAACCCAGATGAGGGCAGTTCGGCCAATGATTGCCACCGATGTTTTCAAGATGGGCCTGAATTTCGATCATGTTTGCCGGGCAGTCCTGCCAATCAGCGGTCGCGCGAAGAGCCGTCAGCCTGGATCGCCTTGTTGCTTGCGTCTCGATTCTTCAGAGCCTTCTCGACATCCCTGGCGACTTTCTTCGCCTCGGCGTAGCGGGGGGCGACTCCCAACGCTTTTTTGAAGTACTGAATCGCCTGTCGGTAGTTTCCCTCAGCCCGCATGATCAGCCTCAGGTTATAGTAAGCCTCCTCGGTGGCGCCGGTGCGAAGTCTTACCGCCCGACGGTGATGCTTCTTCGCATTGTCAAAGTCCCCTCGCCTTGGCGAGAAGGGCTCCAAGGTAGATGTGGTAGCTGGCGCAGCCGCTGGTTGCCATCGCTGGGTAACCGGCTCCTTGGGTGTCGTCGTTGCGAACATCATTTCGAGCGTTCTCGAGGAGCGCAGAATACTCCAATCCGAAGGGTCGCGGCAATCGCTTCTCAAGCAAGGAATACAAGCACAAGCCCTTCGTATTTCGTGGGGCCCAAGGTGATGGTCGGTTTGTACTCGCTCCTTTGACCCTCGCCGCCGGGCTAACCCCTGGCGAGATCAACTTGTCGTCGCCCAATGCCGCGCCGATGGCGCGAGAAGAGGAGCCGTTAGGCCAATGACGGTGAGGGGCGCCGCTCTGACGCTCCTGCAAGATGCGTTTTCGGGCAGATACGCGCCCGAACATGCTAGCTCGCGAACGTCAGGCCGCGACGTTCTTGGGGTTGGGTCCATACCGGTTACTTCTAGTCTCGCTGTCGCTCGCCAAGAAGACGATTAGCACGATCGTGCCAATGATTGGAATTAGGCCGATCAGGAACCACCACCCGCTTCGGGTCGTATCGTGCAGTCGTCGGACGAAGACAGCGAAGGTTGGAACAAAGACCGCCAGAGCATAGAGCCCACCAAGGAGTCCGTACCCACTACCGTTGTCGACGAGACCGGTGAGGACGTCGACAAGGCCAAGGGCGAACGAAAAAACCATGCTGAAGAACGTAAAGAGCCAGTACTCCTTGCGACGGGCTCGGCCACTAAAGACCGCGTACTTCTTCAACACTTTGATGTACCAGTGCATCCATTTTCCCTTCGGGTGGTTCGCGCATTAAGCAGTTGGGCTGATCAGCGACGGCCGCGAAGCCGCCGACGGTCAATAGTAGCTGGCTAGATGTCGCCAGCGCGTGCACTGCGGGATTCAAGAAGCACGCTGTGGGGTGCGCACACCGTAACGATCTGCTGAGAGTGGGCTTTCCCGTTGCGATCGATGAGCGTGGCCGTGCATGAGACAGGTTGCCCCCGGGCGTACTCGGAAAGAGATCGAGGTGGCGGGACATCGATGTCGAACTTGACCTCGATGCTGGCGTCTTGCACGGCATCAGGCGCGACCTTTGCGGCGGCCAAGAGGCGATCGAGCATCGCAGAATAGCGATTCGTGACATCTTCGAGGAGAGGGAGCTGATTGGTATTGGGAGCAGGCCTGAGTGTGATGAGGATCTGATCGCGGCTTGTCTTCTTTGCCAGACTATACAGCAGACCCAGGGCCCAATAGCCGCCCGTGTCGTTGTTCCGGCTTGCGAACGATTCGGCCAAGCCGTCAGCCACGTTCTTCAGAGCCTTGCGCTGTGCCATGATCTACCTCGTGCATCTAAGGCTTTGCCGCTCAGCCGCGGGCGGAACCCGTCGGCTGCAGAGGCTCGCTAGACCCCGGTTGTGCTGGGCAACAAAGATCCTCGCGACCATGCCACTCGTGGTGAATGTCCCGCATGAGCAACGCACAATCGAACTCGGTTGATCCGGCTGGAAACAGAGCCTCGTTCTCGAAGAAGCTGGATTCCACACGATCAACTGCCAAGGGCTCGACGTTCCAGTTCCTGCAGACTAATTCCAAACCGTCATAGCGCCCGCTCGTTCGCGTCGTCGAGTACCCCAACGATCCGTTCTCGAAGAACGCGGACGCGACAGCTATGGATGGAAACACCGACGACTTCTGAATGCGGTCCGCAACCACTCCGGAAACGCAGGCCTGAGCTTGGCCATCGTCGCTTCGAAATGCAAGCGAGAACCGCTGCTCAGACTCTTGAACCGAAAAAGTCGCGTGATGGTGGATGCCGGGGAAGATCGTTCCGCCCGCGAGAGTGTTGAGCCTCGAATCGCTGTCCCGGCGGGGGATGTAAACACCCTCCCGTGTACGACCACCGTCTTCCCATTCGACCGCGATGCGGTGCGCGGCGTTCTCCGATCGGATCCCGCAGGGCAGAGGGAGGAACCGGGGGCGGACCTTCTTGAGGCGGATAAGACAGATCCCGCCGATCGCGTAGCCATTCACTAACTTCGGGCGAAACGGAGGTGGAAGGAACTGAGTCATCACTTCAGCGTCGATACGGAAATTCACAAGAATGCGTCGATCGATGATCCCTATGAATCTGTAGTGCCGCGACTGAAGACGAAGAACGTCGCGCCAAGACAGAGGCTTGACACTCCCAGTACGACGTACACGAGATTGCCGCTGATCAGACCCAAGGTGCTCCATGTCACGCCCCCGAATACGAAACCAATTGTGGCGATACTGTAAAAGAAATTCGTCATGTTTGTGTTTTCCGTTGAGTCCATCCCGAGAGTTCGATGCCAAATTCGATCCCGCTCACCTTGTCAGCCCATCGCTTTGTAATGCAGAGCACTGCTCCGAAACTTCGAGGCATGCCACATCGTCGCCTCCGTCATAGGCCTTGACAAACTCGCTTTTCTGTAGTGTGTTTGTCTCTGGCGGCTGGCTGGAGTCGACCATCTTCAGCAAGATCAGGTCATCATCGGTAGCATCAACCACGAGCATGATGTGCCACTTTTCTCCTCCGAGCGGCTTGTTGGCAATTGAGACGAGAACCGGCTACCGGCTGGCGAGGCGCTTCTCGACAAACGCGAGCTTGTCGGCTCCCTTTCCGGACGCAAATCCGACACGCCGAAAGTCAAGGCACGGGCATTTCTTGCGGATTTTGGCGGCCATCGATACGAAGTTATTTCTCGGTTGCCCGCTAGGCTTCAGGCTTTGGTTGAGATCGAGATCATTTTGGAACGACGGAAAGTCGACGCCCCCGGCGCCCACCGCCCGGAGGATCATCTTGTCTCCCGTGGGGATGCAGCTCGACTGAGGTCGGCGTTGATGTACCGCGTACTTCTGCCAATCAGGAAAGACGGAATTCATCGTTGGCTCCTGCCTATTCTACTGCGGGTGGATCTTCATGCATAAGGTGGCCGTCCGTTTGCATCAGCTTGTTAGGCGGCACCTTCCCAAAGTGTAAGAATAACACCCATTGAGTTCTCGGCGAGGAAGTCGCCAAAGCTAATCCAGTCATAGTGAACATGATAGGAAACGCCTGAGGCAGTCGAATCGGACTCGGTAGGTAGGTTGCTTGCCAAGTTGCTCAGGAAGTCGTCGTCGCCGTTGACCACAAGGCAGCTGGCCCGCACCGAGATCATGTTGGCCTTGGTTCTCCCGATCTCGAGGTGAGAGAGAACGGACTCGTAAGGAGCGGGGTCAAATTCAATGGCCGCCTTGCACAGCATCCGAACTTCCGCTCCATCTAGCAGCGCGAGAATCCTCCGTCGAAGAGCGAGCCAATCGCTGGCATCGCCCTCGATATTGGCGTCCTCATTGGTCGTATGTGAGATACGAAGCATCGGCCTTGTTCGTCTAACAGGGTTGAGTGTGGCTCCTCTGCGACGACACTTATGTCCTTACTAAACATGGATTTAGGTCTTTTTCGGGTTAGGAAATTTGGGCCATCCTTGATAGCTATGCGATGAAAACTGCAATAGGTCGGCACGGAGACCCCAAATGTCAACTGAACCATCATACCCTGTAACGGCATTCGGTTCATCCCACGCTTTGTTCGAGACCCTTACTACGCGGCTGTGTTCCCGGGAAACAGCGTCGATGTCGCACAGCGATCTGGAAGACTTGGTCCGCGAGGACGGAAACGCGATTCTTCGCGAACTGCTTCAGGATCACTTGAATCTTCGTTCGGCCAAAGAGGAACGGCAATCATCGGTAGAAGGCTCCGACGGTGTCAGGCGTACGCACGTCCGTTGGCGGAGCCGAGTGCTCAATACCGTGTTTGGGAAGGTGAAGATCCAACGCTTGGCCTACAGTCGTCGGGATACTTCGAGCCTGTGTCCGATGGATGCAGAACTGAATCTTCCTGTGACTCAATACTCCGATGGCTTGAGACGATGCATGGCGGAGGAGTCGTCGCGAGGTTCGTTCGACGAGGCGGTGCCGAACCACGGCGACGACGGTGCCAAAGCGGCAAGCTGAAGGACTGGCGTCGATGGCGGCGGGAGACTTCGACGCGTTCTATGCGCAACCTAAGGTGGATGCTCTGGAGACGACGCTGGGTCCGTTGATCCTGACGGTGGATGGAAAGGGAATCATCATGCGCCGACAAGACCTTTCGCCGGAGACCAAAAAGGCGGCGGATCGTATCGCGAAACAACGGCGTTGGAAGCCTCGAAGCGAAGAAGACGGGGGTTGGCGGCGCATGGCAACCGTCGCCTCGGTGTACTCGGTGGCCCGCCATGTGCGGACGCCCGAGGATGTCATGGCTGAGTTACGCGGCGGAACGACGGTGGCAACGAAACCGAAGCGCTCGTTGGCAGAAAACAAGCGCGTCTGTGTGAGCATTGCAAAGCCAGCGAAGTTGGCGATCGAAGATGTCTTCGAAGAAGCTCGTCGGCGCGATCCCGGCCTTGGGCGGAAGTGGGTCGTGCTTGTCGACGGAAACGAAAAACAGATCGAATGGATTTTGGAGGCGGCGAAGAGCCAGGGAGTCGAAGTCACGATGGTCCTCGACTTCATTCACGTGCTGCAATATTTGTGGAAAGCTGGCAACGCTCTTTGCGGAACCGGAACGTCGGATGCAGAGAAGTGGGTGTGCCACCGGGCCACGCTCGTCGCAAAGGAGCCACACCCTTCTCCTGTAGTGTCTTGGCCGCGGCGTTCATGATTCCGCATCCGGACCGGAATAGCTTAGGTCGCTGATTGGCGTAGTAAACTTCAAGCTTAGTGCAAAAGCAGCAAAGCCAATGCGTTTGCCCCGTAATTCTCCAGCTGGTTTCGTCGCAGTAACGCATCGAAGCCCGATCGACGACAGACATTGTGAATGTCGTCATACTCGCTCTGGAAAAGACCTGCGAGGCGTTGCCAGGACTTGACCAGCGCGCCTCCCGTTATCGCGAAGCCGTGTTGCTGCTTGAGAAGAAGCTCAACAATTCGAGAAACCGTGATCCCGTGCAGGTAGTGCTGGACCGCCGTCAGGTTCACGACCTTCAAGCCAATGTGGTCCCCAGGCATCGCGTCGGTAACCGCTGACTCGACTCGCTTTCTGCCGCCGCCGCAGTACTGCCTAATTTCATTGAGCACCGTCTCCGGTCTTTCAAGGACGATATCTTCAATGAAACGTTCGCGATAGCTCGGCTTGTCCTCAGCTGTCCGGCAAGCCTTGAACTTTCCTTCGCAGTGAGGACAGCACTTTGCCGTGTGGACTTCTTTTTGGTCCCAAGTTTCAGGCTTTTTCCGAGTCACTCCAACGTGACCGCCTTTGCGACCTGGGGACTTTTTGCATTTGCAAGAAAGGGCCTTTTTGTAGGCAGGCTGCTGGCCGGAAGGGTTCGCGAAGACGGCCACAGGGAATTCGTTCGGGGCGTCGGTGGCCCATTCGACAACGCATGGCGGACTCAACAAGGGATCTACATGGCCGAAAGACCGATTCTCAAGCCTTCACCGGGGGTGCACCGGCGCGGGATTGGCCAGACCCGAATGGGGCTACGGTTGCTGTGCTCTGAGTCTGCGAGAGTGCGGAGTTTTCGAGAAAGTAGGGGACGCCCGAGCATCTCGCGCACCATACCAGCATGACCAGATCTACCGACAAGTTCGACGCCGCCGAGATCTCGCTTCGGAGTGAACAACTTCGGTCGCTCGTGAGGTCGCTTGTTCGCGACCCAGAACGAGCTGCAGAGGTAGAACAAGAAGTCTGGTTGAGCGCTTTGCAAGGGCCTCTAAATCGGATCCAGTCCTGGCGGGCTTGGTGCCGCGCGGCGGCGCTCAATTTCCTGAGGGGCAGCGCACGACGGTCTGCAAGTCGCGAACTTGCGCCTCTTACGAGCGAGGTTGTCTCGAATGCCGGCACTCCCGAGCAAGTCGCTGAGCATTTGCAGGTCTTGCAAAACCTCAATGACTCACTGCGGAAGTTGAAGGAACCCTACAAGTCAGCCCTTGTGCTGCGCTTTCTCTCCGAGATGGAGCCTCGCGACATTGCTGAAATGATCGGCGTGCCTGCTTCTACGGTGAGGAGTCGAATCGCGCGTGGTCTCGATCAGCTAAGAGCCGAGTTGGATCGACGTTCGGACGGAACAAAATCTGCCTGGGCAGTTTCTTTGCTGGGTTTGTTGGGACCGCCAGCTCCGAAACCCTCAACCGCGGTATTCGATCTCATCGCTTCGGTGACGGCGTCGAGTCGCGTTGCCATGTTCACCCTCGGGGGTCTTTATGTGAAGAAGTTAGTTGTCCTGGTCGCCATTCTTGGCGCCATCGTCGCGGCCTTGAGCTTGTTGGACGTTGGTGATGGAGACGCAACAATGGAGCCGACGGTCGCTGAAGCCACCGAGGAGGTTTCTGGCCCAAGAAGAAGGGGGAAGACCGATTTCGCTTTCGCTGGTGACCTGGTCGGGCTTGCCCCGGACAGCGGGGAGGCCAGGGGTCATTTGCCAGAAAGCTCGGTGACTCTTCGTGGATTGGTCATGAATCTGAGTCGCGAGCCGATCGGCGGTGCTCAGGTCATCCTTCGCCCTCATCGCTCCGATGCGACAGGGGCCATTGCGCTTAATTTGGATGAAAGATCACGGGCCGACCGTCGAGAAGTCGGGTCGAAGTCCGTTGCCGATGGGAGCTTCGCGCTCAAGGTTGGAGATCATGGACGTTTTGAATGTTTCTGCCATGCCCAGGGCTATCGGCCCCTTTGGAAGACGATCTTCATCGGTCCGAATGGGCCTGAGAGCTCGTGGCTTGAGATGAAGCTCGAGCCGCTGCAGAAAATGGTCTGCGTCGTCCTTGATGAGGGAGGTGTGCCGGTTGACGGAGCTCCCGTTCGCGTATGGCTTGACAGCAAAAAAGACTGGGAGAAGGCGCCCCGCTACCTCGAGTATCGCGCAATTACGAGCGCGTCAGGAACTTTCGAGGTTGAGAAGTTTCCCCGATCAGCCCTACGGCGTGATTCACCTGCTGGCGTCATCGTCCAGGTCGAGCATCCCTCTTTCGCCCATCTCCAATTCAAGAGCCTCGAGAAGCTTCCGCGTGACGAGGCGGGTCGGACGATTCTTCGGCTTGAGCGCGGTAGGAATGCTCGTATTCGCTTCCGCGAATTTGGATCCGGCAAACCAGTGCCGGGCCTCGAGTTCAAGTTGAACTCGGTCTTCGGGACTTGGAGTAAGACGGCAAGAGCGGGTGAAGATGGGGTCGCCGAGCTCTCTAAAATCTCTACAGCTTCGATATTCGAGATGGTGTTGCTTTCGAAGGACTGGACTCTATCTGGCGTGAAGGGGGAATCAGGTACATCCCGACGAATTTTCCGCGTAAGCGATCGCGAGGAGGCAGAGTTCGAGGTTGACTTGGGCCCATCATTGGTGGCCAAGGGGCTACTCATTGACGCCTCGGATGGACGACCCCTTGAAGGAGTTGTCCTTCGCGCCGACTTGGCCGGTGCTCATGACCCGAGCCTCTTGCGTGTTCGATCATCATCTTGTGTTACGAGCGTCGGAGGCGAATTCGAGCTTACGGGGTTGAGCGCCGAACTAACGACATTCTCGATCGAATCGGGGAAATGGGCGATGGTTGGCGTCGACGGTGGCCGCGAGCCGAGCAAGACTCTGAAACTCGATCGCGACAATTGCCGTGGCATACGCATTCTGGCCCGTCCTGCAGCCACAATTCACGGAGTTGTGCGAAGCCCGAAGGGGCACCCACTATCCGGGGCTAGGGTGAGCTTGGTTGGATGTGAAGCTCGAGACAGCTCGCCTCGTGATCGCCGCTGGGGCGTTGGCTCGACGGATGCCGACGGGCGATACACACTCGATGGTCTCTCGGTGGGAGAAAATATCCGGTTGATCGCCGAGCATCCGGTATTTGCGCCTTCCAGCCAAACGTTGACTCTATCGTACGGCGACAAAATGAGACAGGTGGACTTCACCTTGACGCAGGGAGCAAGTCTTGAGTTGAGAGTGATCGACGCCAGCGGTTCGCCCCTAAAGGATGTTCGAGTTGAAGTTGGCATCGGCGACGTGGCCGCGAATGCCATCTTGAATGCAAACGAAACGCCGACCAGGTCAGCACTGTCTTCGCGAGACGGTGCTGTCCGTTTTGAGCGACTGGCTCTTGGCTCAGCTCTCGTCGTTTTGCGTGATGACTGCTTGGACGGCGAGCGCTTCCTGAGGCTTCATAGGCGGGTCAAACTTAGCGAAGGAAAGCAGAGCGTCGTCATCAAGGTTGACAATGTGAACCTCATTCGAGGACTCGCCCGGCACCGTAGTGGCCATGTGATCGCTAACGCGCGGATCAGGTTTGGACTGCCAACCGGCAGCACGAGAGCGGAGGAAATCGTCGTGAAGACTGATGCGAACGGATGTTTCGCCTTCGAGGCGAGGAAGGCGGCGAAAGCGCTGCGAATCAAAGAGAACGTGAAATCACTCTCACAGCGTCTCGGTGGCTATGCGCGAGAGGGTGAGGCTGGCTGGTTTTACGACCTCCTCGGCGCCCAGGTTTGGGAAATGAAACACCCGAGTCGGATCACCGCATCGGACAGGATTCCCCTTGTTGTCATCGAGCCTCCTCGGATTCACCCGCGAAAGAGAATTTGGGAGTTTGTCTTTGACGACCGCTAAGCCGTGCACGACTTTTACAAGGAATTGTGATTCCAATGCCATTAACTTAACGCCAAGTCCAAGACCTGGCCGATCGCGCCTCGCAGCTCGCCCTCACTCCCGATTGTTAGAATCGGAAGTTGAAGAAGTGCCATCGCGATCCCCGTGCCGTACAATCCAAACTACGGCGCTATTTTGACAACCCCCCCCCCCGCCTACGTTGAAGACAAAAGTGGCGGTGAATCTCGTCATGAATTCAGTCGGACTGGGCCCTCCTCACCAAGGCTTTCTTTCGGCATCTTGCTCTACCCAATCGCCGACTCTGGACACCAAGGTTACAAGTACTTGCTCGATGAGTTTTGGGATGAGTGCGAAGACTTCGGGCTTGGTCTTCCCGACCGGGCAAGCTGTTTTAGCGGCGTCTTGCAAGGCGCGCAGAAAGCTCAGCCGGAGGTCGTCCGAACGCTGCTCCACGAAGTCGTTGACGGCTTTCAAAAGACACAGAGATCGTCCTATCAGTGGAACGGGAGGCGCGTTCTATCTTGCGATGGGTCGTTCAGCGGAGCGACTCGTCGCAAGACGCGTTCGGAGGCTCAAAGAGCGCGGCGATAAATCGCCAGATTGCCTCCGTTGATGTTGGTTGCTGACACGCTGCGTGCGAACCTCGTGTTGGCCGACATCACTCATGGCCGTCCTCCAAAACTTCCCAGTGTCCACCCTTGTCGGATCCCACGCGGCGTAGCGCCCCCGCGGCCTTGAGCTTGCTGAGCTGCCACTCGATACCCTTGGCGGTTATGCCGATTTCCTCTGCGAGTTCCTTCGTCGTCAAGGACGGCTGCAGCCTGATCAAACGAAGGACCTTCTCCCTAGTTTTCTCCCTAGTTTTCTCCCTAGTTTTCTCCCTAGTTTCTGGGATAGCCTCTCTTGGTGTTTCAGCTGTGAGGCTTGCGAGGTAGGCCGCCGAGAACGGGAACTCGAACCACAGATCGCCCGGCTCCACTCGGATACGGGGTTTTGGCGTACCGGCCTCATTGCAGGCTTCGAAAACTCGCTGGATCCCGCGCCCCCACGCTTCGATTTCGCCAGCTCGGAAAAAGACATTCGCCACGGAAGGATTGAACGGCTTGGAAGGGTGCCGCCCCAGCAGCTTTGCGCTCGACCAGTCGTCCGGCAGTTCGCCGGGGTTCCAGATCAACAGCCGGTCGGGATAGACCCGGATCTGGATGGGGGAGGGTACCGCGTAGTCTCGGTGGATGATGGCATTGAGCACCGCCTCACGCAGAGCGGCGGCCGGCATGGGGAAGGACTCCACTCGCTGAATCCCCTCGTAGCTGATTGTTGCCTTCAGGTACTTGGTCAACAGGAGTTCCATGGTCTTGTCGACCTGTGTGAACAAGTCGCCCTGGATCTCGTCGTGATACCGCAGGTCGGCTTCGGTCGCGAAGTAGCCGATCTTGACCAGGGCGCCGGTGAAGAAGCGTTCCGGGTCGGGGTGAAAGAGCAGAGCCGCCGCCCGCTGTAGGAAGTCCCCTTCCACCAGGCGCAGCTTGTCGATCAGCCCGGCATCGTTATCGACGAGGGCCTCGGTGCTCAAGCGATCGCTCTTGGCCGCCTGCTCGCGGAAGCGCGCCAGCGCGTCTGCATCAAGGTCCTCCAACGACAGGCCGGGCAAGGTCACGCTGTCCCAGGTGCGGCCGTACTTGCGCAACAAAAAGCGGTCGAGGGCTGCTCCCTTGATCATCTGGTTAGTGCTACCGCTGCGGACAAAGTAGTCACCCTTGTAGCTAACCGGGCTGGGATAGGCTTCGACGCGAAGCTCCAGGAACTCCAGCCCCGCCTCCGTTCGCAAGTTGATCTCCACCAGGATGCCGAGCAGATCCCGCACCTTGTTGGGCAACTCCTCCAACAAACGATGGGCGTTCTCGATGCCAACCACCTCGCCCCGGTCATCCCGGCCAATCACGAGCAGCCCGCCCTCGGAGTTGGCGAAACCGCAGACCCACTTCAGGTACTCGTCGCGCCAAGACGCCTTCCACTCGGTGTTCTGGTCTTCGTTCATGCGCTGGCCTCTGTTGGGCGCCCTTTGAATTCTTCGCGCCATTCCTTCAGGGATTCTAGGTTGTGCCGCAGCTCTGGCTCTTCGGGCAGGAAACTCGGTGTCTCCTGTGATTGGCTGTGCTCGTAGCACGAGAACCTGGTCATTGGGTCATCGATGAGCTCTTGGTGACGCTCAAGGTTGTTGTTGATCGGTGGTAGCTCCGCAGACGATGCACAACTCACCACGAGGAAAACGAGCGCTGCGGCGACTAGACGATTCATGGGGTTTCCTTCTTTGGGATAACGACCTCTGCTTCTGCCACCGGCGGATCCGGTCGACAGCAAGCAGCTGCTAGGCACCGATTGCCTACACATGCTCAGTTCCCTCCACCCGAATGAAGCGGAGGGGGCGCTCTATGAGGGCCGCTCGTGCCGAAGTGCCTTACTGTGATCTTCGAAAACACAACCTCGATCGTCGAGCTTGTCGACGCCAAATCCATTCGAAATAAGCCTATGTCGCCCAGGCTCACACCTGCGTTGTCCCAAGTCGCCCTTACGCGCTCTATTGCGGGGTCCGAGTCCAAGCTCTCAGCGGCGCCGATCATCTCACCACCGGACATGCACTTGACTCCCCAGCTCATCTTGGTCTGAACATGCCAGCAGCCACCAAAAATCAACTCGACAGCTTGAGAGGTTTGGTTCTCCCAATCGCTGAGCAAATCGAGCTTCAGTATGACCTGATCCAACGACTCAGTGCGGACGAGCACGATTTCGTAGAGGACGCTATCGTGCCAGCATCGGCCGCCGAGATACGCTACGGCGTCCTTTGCTGATTCGATCTCGGTAGTCCGGTAGTCTGCATTCATGTCTGCTATCGCCTTAGTGCGCCTAACGAGCAAGGCCGTTAATTAAACACCGCCCAAAACCGCGCCGATCGCGCCTCGTAGCTCGCCCTCATCTCGTGCCGCCCGCACTCCCGACTATTAGAATCGGAAGTTGAAGAAGTGCCATCGCGATCGGATCGATGGCGCAAAAACTGTGAGACCAAAAAAGAAACTCGCAACATGATTGGCCCCCCAATCGACAAGATTGGCGCTGATTCAATCGCGACGCGATCTCCGTGCCGTACAGTTCAAACTACGGCGCTATTTTGACAAAATGCCTGCCTTCGTTGAAGACAAAATTGACGACGAGTCTCGTCGTGACTTCAGCCGAAATGGGCCCCTATCTCCAAGGCTTTTGATCGTCATCTTGCTCTACCTCGTCACCGACGCAGGGCGCCGAGGCTACAAGCATTTGCTCGATGAGTTTTGGGACGAGTGCGAAGACTTCGGCCTGGAGCTTCCGACCGAGCAAGCTGTTTCGGCGGCTGCGTTTTGCAAGGCGCGCAAGAAACTCAAACCGGAAGTTTTCCGTGCCTTGCTCCACGAAGTCGTTGACGGCAGTCAGGAGACACATGGGCCATCCTATCGGTGGAAAGGGCGAACCCTTCTTGCTTGCGATGGATCGAGTATCTCGCTGCAGCGAAGCGCCTCGTCGCAAGATGAGTTTGGGGGCTCCTCGACTGGACATTGCCCTCAGGCGATGCTCTCGACTCTCTTTGATGTCCACGCGAAGATGCTGGTGGACCTGACGATCGCGCGTTACGCAGCGTGCGAGCGCAAGGAGCTTCTGAAGATGCTCGATCGCGTCAGGCCTGGCGACGTCCTCTTGTTGGATCGGGGCTACACGTCCTAGGGATTGATGAAGGAGCTGAAGGACCGGGGGATTGAATTCGTCATGCGGGCTTCGACCAAGCTCCCCCACAAGGCCGTCGGGGAGTTCATCATGAATCAAGGCCGTGACCGCGTGATCGAAGTCGCGGGCACCAGAGGCTCATCGCGGCGCGACAAGCCCGTTTCGGTTCGGGCAGTTTTTCGCGAAAGGCGAAACGACGACGAGTGCCTCGTCTACTTGACGAGCCTTCATCGCAATGAAGCAACGGCCTTAGAGGTTCACGAACTGTACGCGTTGCGCTGGACCGTCGAGGAACACTTCAAAGTCGAGAAAGGCGACTACCTTGGGCAACGCCAACTTCACGCCAAGTCGCCAGATGGCATTCGCCAAGAGATCATTGCTTTCGCCTTGTTGACCGCCGTTACGAGATCGGTCATGGCCGATGCCGCGGCGGCTCATGAGGTCAAGCCAAGCGACGTCTCCCAAAAGGCGGGTTACTTGGTTGTCGGCTCCTACCTGACTCGAATGCTGGCTGATCCTGTGACCGAAGCGGAACGCAAAACGGTTGAACGCATGCTGCGGCGGATTACGGCCAAGCTTGAACCGCCACGGCCTGGACGGTCCTATCCGAGGCGATCGTTCAAGCCCTTACCGAAGTGGGGGGGGGCTCATGGGCGCCGATGGCGTGAGAAGAGGAAGCGTTAGGTTAATGGCATTGGTAGTTAGGCATCGCTCGACATACGTTCGACTGCGCCGCCAAAGTCGTAGTCGCTCGATTTCGGAACGCAGACAACGAGGAGTCCTCCGAATACGCGCTCCCAATGCCCACCTTCCTCGACTACTCGCGAGAGGATCGCCTCCAGCTCCTGCGTATCTGGCGCGAGGAATTCATGGCGTTCCAGTGAGGCGCGTTCGGCCACGCGAATAAACCTAAACAGATCAGGTGCCACCCTCTCCACTGCGATCGTATCTCCGAAGTTCGGAAGAAGCTCAAGCTCTTCATCCGACTCAGCCATCATCGAAGAGAGAGGATCAAGATCAAGGCGGTAGAGGTTTTCGCCGACCCTCGTAGCGAGAACTGCATTGTCGGTGACTCCGTTTGGATACTCGATGGAGAGCTTAACTTGATCGTTCATTTTGAATGCCTAACGAGTTCTCATTCAGCTGCGGTGCGCGGAGCGGACCGTCCGCTGCAATGAGCTGTTAGATGTTGAGCACGGCCGGGAAAGCGACTCAAAAAATAACTACGCCAACAAAGATGAGGATGCCGAAGCCAAGACCAAATGTCCAGCGCCGGTTGCGCCTGAACGCAGCGACACCGAGGCGCGTGCCCGGCCGACCCGCTGGGGCTTGGCGATTTCGTGGCTGAAGATCATGAAACCCGAACCATCAAGCTTGTGACAGAGTTCTTCGAGTGATGCCGTGAAACGCCTAGACCGACAGCAACTGAAGCGGAGTATCGGGCGCCGATGATTAGGGGCCTTTGACTGGCGACGGGTAGAAGACCAATGGGGTCGGCTTGTCCGGAGCGAAACGACGAGGGCCGTTGGTGAAGACAAAGTGAACCGCCGAAGAGCGCTTGGCCAACGGCGCCAGGGCCACGCGGTGGAGGCTTGGTTGCCGCAGCCGCGAAGAGTACCGCCCCTGATCAACCGGCACACACATCTAAC
>JAZGFI010000085.1:0-4340 GCA_036479435.1 Planctomycetota bacterium
TCGTCGTCGAGGTCGTGGATGCCACCACCCTATCCCCGATTGAAGGGGCACGCGTCCGAGTCTTGAGTTGGCAATACCAAGACCGCGTGGCGAACAGCATGCTCGTCGAGCAAAACGCTCGCGGGACCTGGTACCCTCTGGGGACTGGAGGGCTCGATTCAAGCGAAACTGCGGCTCCCTTCCCTTGGCTGCCCGATCTTAGTTCGAGGCCCCTTAAGGGTCAGCACTTGGTGGACGGTCTCACCGACACGAATGGCCTACTTCCGGCGTTTACCTTCGACCCCAAGTTTGGCGATCTCGTGGTGGGGGCCACTGGCTATGCGTCCTTGCGGAAGTCCAGCTACAAGGTCATGTCGGCACAAGTTTCGCGAATCCGGATCGAGTTAGAGCCTGCGCATCGAATCAGCGGTCAGATCTTAGATAGCAACGGCAGCCAGATTCGATTTCCAGACTTTGCCGCCGTAACCGGCTACGCCTTGTTTCCAGCCGACTCCAAAAAAGCACTTTCATTCAAGATGTCGGTCAACGACGCTGGGGCCTTCGAGGCCGACATTGGAGCCTGCGATCTTCTTAGGATCGAGGTCCATCTCGGAGGTTTTGAGCCTTGGACAAAAGACCTCGCTCAAAGTGACCTAACCCACTCCAGCGTCGACGTTCACTTGCAACGAATCGCTTTCGTGGCGGGCTACCTTGTCGACGCGAAAGGCCGCGCGGTGACGCAGGCGATTGTCCGTTCGAGTTATCTTGGTTCGGGTCGCAGCCAGGTCATGACCAGCCCGAATGCAGAGGGGTTCTTCCGAATTTCCGTTCCAAAGGGCGGCATCAAACTAGAGATCGAGTCCGAAGCCTTCGCGAAATTTGAAACTTCGTCACCGCTTCTCAACGACGAAGAGCAGCGGATCACACTCTTACCGGGTGGTCGCGGAGGAATCAGTGGACGCATCCTCGATGGCGGTGGGCGCCCCATGTCAGGTCACAAGGTGACGCTTCACTACTTGAGCGGCCCACTGCGCCACGACGATTCAACCGTCACCAACGAAGACGGGCACTATCAACTCGACGATCTTCGAGTTGGCCTCTATGACTTGGCTTGCCCCCGCAGTGACACCAAGAATTTTCGCCGGCCCGACGATAGTAAGCCCTTTGAGATTACGATCGCGCGCCTGGGAATTGTGGTGCGAGCCAACGAGGTCACGCGCGACGTAGATCTAAAGATTGGAGCTGGAGGTAGCGTGAGCGGACGGGTCTTCGTCAAAGCCAGTCGGATCAGTTTGCTTGACCCTCAAGACAAAGAACGCGTCCTCGCCTCCCGGCGTTTGGGGGCCAACAACAGCTATCGATTCGATGGAATTCCCGCGGGCCGCTACGCTCTCGTCCTCGGCTTTGGCGACCGCATCGAACTCATCGAGATTGTCGCTGGACAAAATCTCGAAAGAGATCTCGGCGCCGCCCCGGGGCGACTCTCCGCCGTCGTTGCGCGGCAAGGCCAAGTTCTCGCCAACTGTCGAGTCATGGTAGCCCAGATCATAGAAGGGCAGCTGAGTGCACAGTCTTTACGAACGGACGAAAAGGGACAGGTCGAGGCCGCGAATCTCACTTTAGGCACGGCTCTCCTTCGCGTGCAAGACCTCGACGCCCGCTCTGCAATCTTCACCCTGGAAGTCACCAGCACCCCGCGCCAACAAGGCCTCACCTGGCCAAGCGCCAGCGTCGAGATCGACTGTGGCGACTTAGCCATCACGCCAACCGCCACGATCAGCTTCTACGTCACGACGATCAACGGCATCCCTCTCGCCAAGGTCGCGCCCGCCGCCCAACGACGGGTAGCCCGGGTCAAAGTCGACAAGAAGATCATGCTGATCGAAGAACTCAACGCCGCCGACTATCACATCGTCTTCGATAACGGCAGCGAGACCAAGGAGCTGAACACCACCCTGACTCAAAACCAAAACACCCTGAATCTATGACGCCCCTCCCCTCGCGGCACGGCACGGCACGGCACCAGAATTCTCAAGGGTGACGGCAGAAGGCAAAAAAAAAGGGGCCGGAGCTTTAGGCTCCGGCCCCGA
This sequence comes from Planctomycetota bacterium, assembly GCA_036479435.1. Lineage (GTDB taxonomy): Bacteria > Planctomycetota > DRQF01 > JAZGFI01. The sequence continues at coordinate 2,070 of JAZGFI010000085.1, forward strand.
CGAGAACCGTCTTAGAAGATCGTCCAGTCGCCTGTTCCGGTGGCATCGATAAAGGTCATCGTGCCGCCGTTATAGGTCGACATGTCGGTGAGCGCTGGCAGCTCCTCGACGACGGAATCCGGAGCAACAAAGCCCGGACTGTTGAGCGAACTCTGGTAGAGCCCGCCCGCGGCGGTGATGGCACCGGGGATGCCCGTACCTAAGGTGTCGGAGAGGTCCGTATCGGAACCCGAAGTGGTGTCACCATTCGTCACGCCGATGGCCGTCGGAATGCCCCCGGTAAGTCCGGTCGTGAATCCGCTCCAATCCCAGGTAACCGTGTTGGGACCAGCCGCTTCAAAGAGCGCAGTCCATGTTCCCAGCGGCACTGCGATGAAAGCCTCTTCCATGTTGCGGAAGGTGATGAGGGTCGTTCCCAAGGTCGTGTCTTCCAACACTTCATAGGTCCCTGTTCCATCACTGGCGTTCATGTCACCCCAAGGACCGGCGGTTCCGGGAGTAGGCGTTCCGTTGTCGAAACCATTGAACATGGCTGTGGCGCTCGACTGGAAGCTCGTAGCGACGCCACCAAAAGTGATGTTGCCGTTTTCATTGATGACCACGTCGGGATAGGTCGTGCCATACCAAGTGATCGTGTTGGTTGCTGCCAAGGTATGCGTCACCGAGGCACCCACGTCGGCGGGGCCAGCGCCGTTGATCAGGTTGTAGACGGTGTTAATGAATCCCGGCTGTTGCACGGCGGCGTTGATCGTAAACGAGGCACCGCTGTCAAAGTCAATCTGGATGTCGACGCTGGTGCCAACGAATCCACCCAGGGCCGGACTGATGATCTCGAGCCCTTGACCGTTTCGAATGGCCAACGGCTGTGCGTTCGTCATCGAGAGGAGGCCTGAGGCTCCGGTGTCATCGTGGATTCCGATGACAGTTCCCGCCAGGGCCAAACCTGCAGGATCAAAGATCACCGTGCCAGCACCGGTGAGCGCCGGATCAAATCCGAAGAAGACTCCGCCGATCGTCAACAAAGTACCACCAACGCTATCGACGCTCGCGGCACCAAGAATACCCGACACGTCATCCGGCTGAGCGTTGACCAAGTGGTCACCGAAAGCGAGGTAACCGTCATTACCCGCCAAGCCCGAGGTCAGGGGGATGAAGTCGATGCTGCGACCGGCTTTGTTAACGGTGAAGTTGTTGTAGCTACGACGAAGACCGAGGCCGTCACCACCGATAGCGGAGAAAGCGCTGGCGTTGAAATCGTGCTCCTCGAACTGAGCTTCGTTCGCAGCGGCGATGGCACCGGCTCCATCGATGTTGTTGAGGTCTTGATCAGCCGCGCCACCGGCGATGACCGCGCCCGGGGTGTGCCCAATGAGACCGTGACCGAATTCGGCGGTAACCGCGGGGTCGATCAAGGGCCACTGAATGCTGAAGAAGCCTTGGTTTGTGTCAACGCCGTCGTTGAGGGTCAGAGTCGCACCGAAGGTGTTGAGGTCGCCGTCCACAAAGTGAGACACTTCGCCAACCTGCGGGTCACCCCAGACGATGTCGGCAATGTTGCCAACTTGCTCGACGAGGACGCCGGTGTTGCCGTTGGGTCCCGAAGGAGCGCCGATGCCACCCGGACTCCAGTCTCCGTAACTAGGAGCGATGCTGGGCTGATCGTTGAGCCAGAGCACGTTGTCACGGTTGAATCCACCAAATGCCATTGTGGTCATCGCACCAAAAGTCATGAAGCCGTTGCCGACGACCCAGGCGCTGGTGTAGCTGGCGCCATGGAATTCGAAGGTGTTCCCAAAGCTGAAGGGAACTTCAACGCTGCCATCATCAGTGGTGCCAGCGAGGATCGCGGTACCGAGGGTGAAGTTGGCGTCAACGACTTCCGTGCTGTCGAGGCCGGCCGTAGCGGAGGGATCGAGGACGATGCCCTGGAACGCAAAAGCCACGCCGGCAAGGTTCGAGCCGCCGCTGTAGATCAAGAGGTATTCCGGGAGGATGCCGAGGGCAGGAAAGCCATCGTCGGACGCCGCAAAAAAGTCAGGGATGCTCGTCGGGTTGTTGCCGTCGACGATCAGTTCGACCCCGGTGAGACCCTGGGGACCACCAGCAACACCAAGGTCAAGCGATCCACCCCAGGGGGCGGTAACGACCACCGGGCTGGGCTGCGTGATCGCGCCCAACAAGATAACCGGAGCCTGCGGGTTCGCACCCGTGGTGATCGACAAAACCATGTTGCCCGGAACCAAGACAGTGACGTCGTGGTTGACGGGGTCG
>JAZGFI010000086.1:0-3950 GCA_036479435.1 Planctomycetota bacterium
TCGATTCTCCGAAAGGAGAAGGAAGTCCTAAAAAAGTCCATCTTGCATTCAATGAGTCAGCGCAACATTTGATTGAATACATTGGCAGGGGTGTCGAAGTCCAGAGTCTTCCGAGGTCGTTGGTTGAGACGTCGTGCGATTTGTGAGAGTTCCGCTTGCGTGACCTTTGACAGGTCCGCCTTCTTTGGCAGGTACTGACGGAGGAGACCATTCGTGTTCTCGTTGCTACCGCGTTGCCATGGACTTCGTGGGTCGCAGAAAAACACGTCGAGGTTCGCATCCAAGGCCAGTTGTTGATGCTGAGCGAGTTCAGATCCACGATCCCACGTCAAGCTTTGCGTTAGCTCGTCCGGTAGTCGTTTGAGGTGTCGAACAATGGCCGTGCGAACACTCTCGGCGTCTTTGCCCTTGAGGCGAACAACTAGGGTCAGTCGAGACACTCGTTCGACAAGTGTCGCTACGTGCGAGTTGTTTCCTCCCGACAGGAGGTCGCCTTCCCAGTGTCCCGGAACCGTCCGAGAGTCGACTTCCTTGGGCCGTTCACGGATGGACGTCTCGCCTTGGATCGGTGCGGTCGTTCGAGCACGGCCTGCTTGAGTGCGCGCCTTGCGCATCACTCGGCGTCGTCGCAGATGAGAGAGCAGCTCCTTCTTGAGAACACCCCGAGCCTGAACATAGAGACTTCGATAGATCGTCTCAGTTGAAATTCTCATTGAGGGGTCGCCCGGAAATTCTCGGCACAGCCATCCAGAGACTTGCTCGGGCGACCATTGCCAAGAGAGTCTTGCGGCCACGAGACGCCGTAGCCGACCGTGTTGAGCCAGCTTACAGCGCTTGGGTCGCAGCCCCTGTTTCCAGGCTCTCTTTTCCGCCGAGCCGGCACGATACTTGACGCGACCACCGTTGCGGTTCACCTCACGGCTGACCGTGGAAGCAGCACGGCCAAGTTGGCGCGCGACTTCTCGAATCGAACAACCTGCAGCGAGCCCACGACTAATCTCCTCACGTTCATCGAGTCGCAGCGCACGAACACTCCGTGTTCTCGTCCGCGGAGCGATTCCGCCCCGTTCTGATAGCGTTGTATGAATCGTGCCCGGCATTCGCTCAAGGGCGCGAGCGATGTCGCTCAAACTCTCGCCAGCCTTCCATCGCCCCCAAAGCTCAGCCCGCTCGGCTGCCGAATAGCTTCCCTTTTTCTTCATCGTCGATCTCATCTAACCCTTCCGTGGATTGGTGTTGTCTCGACCAATTGAATGCAAGATTGGGCTCTTCGTCAGAGACATCGAACGATGAGCCCGAACGAGTTGGTCGACCTGGGCACCGACATATTGCCCGTTGCTCGCGTGTGCGAACTTCTCGATGTGCCGCGCTCGAGTTTCTACGAGAGGCGCTCGCGGCGTCCGTCGCGACGCGTGTTGGTCAACGCGATTCTCCGCGCCTCGGGCGACACCCAAAACCGGCCAGTGATCGACGTCTGAAAAGCGGCCAGTAGAAGAGGGATCGAGACATTGACAGGAAGCGCGGAGGCGGAGCCTCTGCGCGGAAATGGCGAATGTCTTGAGTGAGCAAAGAAAGCAGGAAGTTCTGGCGTTGGGCCGTCTTGGCTGGTCGCTTCGCAAGATCGAGGAGGCGACCGGTATTCGTCGCGAAACGGCGAGTAACTACCTAAAACAAGCAGGTGTGGTCGTTCGAGGCCCTCGGCAGCGTCGGCTTTCAAAAGCGGCCAGTGAGGTGTCGACCGACTCGTCAAAAGCGGCCAGTGGGGTGTCGACCGACTCGGAGGATCTCGAGCGAAGTTCAGCAGCGGTGTTGCGAACAGAAAGCGCATGCGAGCCGCACCGAGAGTTCATCGAGCACGCCGTGTCGCTGGGCCGCAACGCGGCGGCGATTTGGCAAGACCTGGTCGACGATCATGGGTTCACGGCGAAGTACCCGAGCGTGATGCGGTTCGTCCGCAGACTTCGCTCTGCGCGCGGCCCCGAGGCTCACCCAGTGATCATCACGTCGCCTGGCGAGGAGTGCCAAGTGGACTACGGCGAAGGGCCGATGGTTCGCCATCCCGAGACGAAGAAGTTTCGGCGCACGCGCCTGTTCGTTCTCACGCTTGGGTTCTCTCGAAAGTCAGTGCGCCTTTTGACGTTTCGATCGAGCTCGCGGATTTGGGCCGAGCTTCACGAGCGTGCGTTTCGCCGGCTCGGTGGAGCCACCCGCGTTGTCGTTCTCGACAACCTCAAAGAAGGCGTCATCAAGCCGGAGTTCGTCGACCCGACGATCAATCCGCTCTACCGCGATCTTCTTACTCACTACGGCGCGATAGCCTTGCCTGCGCGCGTTCGCCATCCGAACCGAAAGGGCAAGGTCGAGTCCGCGGTCAAATCGGGCCAGGACAAGCTGCGAGGCTTGCGTTTCGAGACGCTCGAAGAAGCGCAAGCGTATCTCGATCGATGGGAAACGAACTGGGCCGACACGCGCATTCACGGCACCACAAAACGCCAGGTCTCGGCCATGTTCGCCGACGAAAAGCCGACGCTCGTGCCACTTCCTCTCGAGCCATTCGCGTACTACGAATTCGGCAAACGCGTGGTCCATCTCGATGGCTGCGTCGAAGTGCAGCGAGCTTTCTACGGCACGCCACCGGGTTGGGTTGGGCGCGACGTCCACGTTCAATGGGACGGCCGGCGCGTCCGCATCCTGGACCCGCGGACCTCGTCGCTTCTACGTGAACACTTGCGAGAGCGACCAGGCCGCTATCGCATCGAGCCGCGAGACAAATCGAAGAAGGCGCCACCAGGGCTCTTTAAGCTTCGTGATCGAGCCCGGGTTATCGGCCGCAGCGTCGAAACGGTGTGTGCCGAGATATTTCGCAACGACGGGCCGACTCCAGGGATTCGAAGAATCCAAGGAACGCTGGGACTGGCGAAGAAGTATGGCCATGCGCAACTCGAAAGCGCGTGCGCGTTTGCACTCGAGACCGGGGCGCCGAGCTACCGCTTCGTCAAAAGCTACCTCGAGCATGTCCCAAGCGAACCACTCTCGCTTCGCCAAGTGGACCCGCTCATCCGAGAACTCACCCAGTACCAAAAGCTACTTGAACAACGAACCCAAGGAGACTCATGAACTCGATCGAACTCGACCGCTCACTTCGAAAACTCCGCCTCTCGGGCATGGCTGAAACACTCGAGGCGCGCCTCTTACAAGCGCAGACCGAGGAATGGCCCGGCATCGAGGTTGTCGCCGCGCTCGTTTCCGACGAGCTCGTGCGAAGGCAAGACCGATTGATCAAGCGGCGCATCAAACAAGCAGGTCTTCGAGACCCAGGCCGAACGCTCGACACCTTCGACTTTCAGTTCAACAAAAAGATGAATCGCAAGCTCATCTTCGAGCTCGCCACCGCACGCTTCGTCGACGCCCGCGAGGACGTGCTCTTTCACGGGCCGCCCGGCACTGGCAAGAGCCACCTCGCCCAAGCGATCGGCCTCGCCGCCATTCATCAGGGCCACAAGGTTGTTTACCGAGAGGCTCACATCCTTATCGAGAACCTCGCCGAGGCCACGCTCGAGGGGTTGAGAAAGGACGCGATGGCTCGACTCACCGTCGTGCCATTGCTCATCATCGACGATGTCGGTATGCGCAAACTCCCGCCAACCGCCGCGGAAGATTTACTCGAGGTCGTCATGCGGCGATACGAACGCGGAAGCACCATGCTCACATCCAATCGCCCACTCGATGACTGGGGCAAACTTCTCGGCGACGCCACCGCCGTTACCGCCATGCTTGACCGCCTCTTGCATCGCGCACACCTCGTCAAAGCCGGGCCCCGAAGCTATCGAATGAACGCCGCAAACTTGCCACCCGCAAACAACGCGGCCTAACTAACAACAATCGTCTCGCTCCCAACTGGCCGCTTTTGACCTGTCGCTAACTGGCCGCTTTTGAGGTGTCGCTTGAGG
>JAZGFI010000087.1:0-21205 GCA_036479435.1 Planctomycetota bacterium
CTTTGGATACAAGGAAATGCCTGCCTTGCTAAAAGTGCTTGGCCGCATCGACAACAAGCAAGCCGTCGCGTAGGGTGACGGCTGGCTACCCTGGCCACCGAGTTTCAACGGAAATAGGGACAATCCCTGGCGAAGGCACCAAGGCCTTGACGCCGGCATCTTAGAGGCCAGAAAAAATGTCTATGAAGCGGCGCGGAAGCGGAACCCAAATCGCTGGTCCGGAAGAACAAGGGCTTGGAATCGCGTCGATGTGGTCAGACTGAACCCGAGACCAGATGTGGCGTAACTAATCTGAAAATGGGACAACTATCTTGACATCCATCGGGACCTAGGCTCAGAGACGCAAGAAACGCTGGATCTTTACGGAGTGAAGCCGGGTAGTAAGGCATCTTACGCCGCCAACGCGTTGAGGGCGCGCCGGCTCATCGAACGCGGCGTCCGCTTTGTGCAGCTTTACCATTGGGGCTGGGACAGTCACGGCTCGGGATCTCACGACGACATCATCGAGTCCCTACCATTGCGCTGCCGCCAAACCGATCAGGCCTCTGCCGCGCTCATCATCGATCTGGAACGGCGAGGTTTACTCGACGACACCATTGTCGTCTGGGGCGGAGAATTTGGCCGAACGCCCATGAATGAAGAGCGCCACGGCTCAAAGTTCTTGGGCCGAGACCACCACCCTCACGCCTTCACTTTGTGGGTCGCCGGCGGCGGCTTTAGATCCGGCCTGACTTACGGCCGCACTGACGAACTGGGGTACCGCATCGTCGAAAACCCAGTATCGGTTCACGATTTGCACGCCACCCTCCTGAACCAACTGGGCTTCGACCACGAACGCCTGACCTACCTCTACCAAGGCCGAGACTTTCGTCTCACCGACGCCGCCGGCACTGTTGTTCGCGACCTACTTGCCTAGACGCGCCATGCGCGTCGCTGAGCGCGTCTCCAAACTCCTTGCCGAGCTCTCTAATCTGCCATCAAGAACTCGACCGCTCCGGTTTCGATCGAATACTCCGCCGCCAACACCTGCAATGAACCCGCCGCAAGATGTTTCCGAATCAAGGCCGACTCTTCTGCCAGACGCTGGGCCGAATGTAGCGCGTTGACACCTACGGCCTTTTCCAAAAGCTCATCACCAGGCGCACACATCTCGACCTCAGTGAAGGCAGTCGTGGCTTTTCGGATCTCATCGACAATACGGGCCAGGCTTGGGGAGAGGTCTGCGCCGCCTTCTCTCAAAGAATCGATCGTGGCCCGGACGGCACCGCACTGAGAGTGCCCCAACACCACGACCAAGCGCGCGCCGCATTGCCCCACGCCGAATTCGATACTTCCGATCTGAGAGGCCAAGGCCACGTTGCCCGCCACCCGAACCACAAACAGATCACCGAGCTTCTGATCAAACAAGATTTCAACCGGCACTCTGGAATCTGAACAGGCCAACACGATGGCAAAAGGGCTTTGGCCCTGAGACAACTCGGCCAGTCGATCGCGACTCGCTCCCTCGCCCACGTCGGTCTTGCCTGCAACAAACCGGCGGTTGCCGCCTCTCAGCCTCTCCAGCGCTTCACTCGCAGGAATCATCGCCAAAACTCCTCACCGAAACCCGGTGGCAATCGCAAACCAAGCTTTTACCAGTCCGGATCGGATGACTCTATCCAAAAATTAGCAGCACCACGACGATGCGGAAATCAATCAAACGCCCTGTGCCGCGTGACACAAGTCATCTCTGCGAGACTCCGTCCTCCGGTCACCAAATGTCCGACATCACGACCCAACTTCACAAAGGAAGCATGGCCTGAAGCCTTAGAATTCTGCTCGAGTTCTGAGTTTGGAGCGTGCCAAAGTCGAGCCCTTAAGTGGCCATTGGGTCTTGAGTGGCCATCGGAAGAGCGAACTCCACAATCTCTGAGGAAAAAGTCCGCCGTGATCCTCCACACCCCCGGCACATTGAGCACGGCCGAGGCCTTGCTCCGAGTCGTTCAACTATCGTAGCTCTCAATCGCGGTCCATTGAGATGACTCCTTTTCGAAGACGCATCGCCAAGATTCAGCACTAAGGCCTAGCTCGCTCTCAAAACAGTTCTCCTCGCTGGCAAGATCACTCTGATGGCTCTCTTGTCTGGCTGGCCGCGAAAGTCGACAGGCTCTGCTAAGTTTGCTCATGGGACACAGCTTTGGCCCCCGCCACCGTCTCGGAAATCGGGAGGATGCCGCCCTGAATGTAGGGTCGCCCGAGCGCTACTAACGGCGGTAGCTACTGGCCTCATGGTGGTTGGGCTGATCGACCAGGACGACGGAACGCCAAATGTCACAGTTGATTAAAGCCCGATTCGTCTTTCCAATTCGCCTGAGTCTTCCTGAGGGCGGTTGGGCGTACAAGCACGACGGTGATCTCACGATGATTGGCGTTCGGTCTGGAGCCGGAGAGCTCCGCCTTGTTTTGCTCCCCGAATCCGAACGTTCGAGGAACAAGGAGCGGTTTTGGCTGCGAACCGTGTTTAGGAGGCACCCTCTCGTCATTGCACGAACCGCGTGTATCAGTCCCGGTCACGACCTGTTACTTGAAGAATTCACGGACGCCGCCTCCTTCTCACAACTCGATGTTTGCTTCGAAGTTTCTCAGCTAGTCGACCAAAACGACAAGCGTGCGATGGCCAAACTTCGTGATGACGCTTTTGCCCGAGTACAGATATTCGTTCGTTTCTACCGCCTTGCGGCGAACGAGGTCGACGTGCCGATACCGAACCTTGCGTCGTCCCCGGTTGTTGAACTTGCCGTGGCGGACGACTACAAGATGGACGAGGGCGGTGCAGAAGGCGAGTTTCATACTATTTACCGTCAATTCCAGTGGCCACTACCCGCGACGAAAGGACTCCTCAAGCCAAGGATGGATCCGCAGAGAACTGAGGCATTTGTGAAACACCTGCGATCTGGCAAGGAGCCCGACCTCTATGCGGAACAACTCCTGGAGGCGAAAGAGCTGTCTCGCTTACATGGGAACCACCGCTTAGCCATCGTAGTAGCCCAAGGCGCGTTCGAGTCTTTTTTCCAAAGAAGACTTCTCGAAGAATGTGAAGCCCGAGGCATCAACAACCTTTCCGCTTGAAACGGCGAAAACAAGCCAGCGAGAGAAGTAGTGGCCCGGGGAAGTCTACGTCAAGACTTGCTTCAGAGAATCAGTAAGGAACTTGCTGGATGCAGCGTGGTGGACTGCAACGAGCATCAAGCTTGGTACACCAACGCTTACAAAATCCGAAACGACATTATTCACGGTGGAAGAACCGATATCACAGCGGACAACGCACGGTCGGCATTTGAGTCGGTCCTCGATTACGTGAACTGGCTTGATCGTCAATTCGTACGATCGAGAGCGTGAACTTAGATTCGTTTAGGCAAGCATTTGCTCTGGCACGCCAAGAGAGTCACCCGGCATGGATTAGGCGGCACGTTAGGGGTCTCCTACCGCTAAACCCATGATAGCTCTGGCGACCCGGAGGTGCCGAGTATCCCCGTCGTCACTCTTACCTCAAAAGGCGCGACATGAGCCGCCAGAGGTCTCGCTGCGCCTTGGCTCAAGCGCGTTGACACAACTTCGCAAGACAATAAGAATGGCTAATTATGGTTATTGCTGCTACTCTGCCCCAATGAACATCTCTCTGACCCCAAAGCTAAAACGATACGTCGAAGAGAAACTTGAATCCGGAGACTATCGCTCCGCCAGTGAGGTCATTCGCGAGGGGCTAAGGCTCCTTTTGGAGAGGGACCGAATTCGCAATCTGCGCCTCGAAGAACTTCGCAGCGAAATCAAGATCGGCCTCGATGAACTCGACCGTGGCGAGGGCATCCCGGGCGACGTGGTGTTCGAGGAAATCCGAGAGCGACTTGCGAAACGCAAGCGCGAGGGGAAGTGAAAGGATTCGAGCTCTCCCCCGCCGCCAAGCGCGACCTTGACGAGATCGTAGATTACATTGCGACAGATTCGATCGACCAGGCCCTTGAGGTGCTTCGCGTGATCGAAAGCAAGATCATGGGGCTCGTCAAATTTCCAGAAATGGGAAGCAAGCGGCCAGACCTCGTCCCCGGTCAGGATCTGAGATTTTGGCCAGTCTACTCTTACCTCATCGTCTACCGCCCGCACTCCAAACCACTTGAAGTGGTTCGAGTTATTAGCGGCTACAGAGACCTCGAAGAGTTACTTGGGGAAGACTGACTCGGCAACGAGAATTGAACCTGCGATTTTGCCGGTCCTACTTTTCCTCTCCTCAAACCGGCGTTCTTAAACGACGCGGTCGATCAACGAACCGATGCCGAAGGTGATGGCCATGGCTAAGGCTCCCCAGAAAGTGACGCGCACGGCGGCGACGAGCATCTTGGCGCCGCCGGCATGAGCTGCCGCACATCCCAGCGCCGCCAAAAACACCAAAGAGCTTGCGGCCACGAAGAGCTGAGCTTGGGCGAAAGGAGCGAAGTAGGCGATGGCAAGGGGGAGGCTTGCTCCCAAGGTGAAGGTAATCGCCGAAGCCACGGCGGCTAGGAGGGGGCGGGCCGCATGAATGCTCAAAAGACCCAATTCGTCGCGCGCGTGGGCGCCGAGGGCGTCGTGTTCGGTGAGTTGGGTGGCGACTTCGTGGGCGAGTTTCGGAGTTAGGCCGCGCTCGACGTAGATATTGGCCAACTCCAAGTGCTCCGACTCAGGGTCGGTTTCCAGCTCAATTCTTTCGCGTTGCAGGTCGGCTTGCTCGAGGTCCGATTGGGAACTGACAGATACGTACTCCCCCGCCGCCATCGACGTGGCGCCAGCCACAAGTCCGGCAAAGCCTGCGATCAGGATCGACTCGTTGGAAGATCCGGCCGCCGCAACCCCGATGATGAGGCTTGCGGTAGAGATGATCCCGTCATTGGCTCCGAGGACTGCGGCGCGTAGCCAACTGATTCGGTCCGAGAAATGTCGTTCGGGTTGGTGCACCAAGAGAATGTTGTCCTTCTCTGCCGACTCGTTGTTCAAGTCGGAGTTTACGAACTTGAGTGACTGAGTTTCTTCTCGAAACAAACACTACTGGGATCGTCGCGATATTCGCCAAAAGGCTGGATGCGAAAATAGCCTCTCGCCTCGTAAAACGCCATGGCCGGGAGCTGACGAAATCCTGTTTCCAAAAGAACATGGGTGTAGCCCATTTGTTGAGCCCGATTCTCAAGATCATCTAGCAGGGCCTGCGCGACTCCTTGCCGTCGTGCGTTCAAGGCCACAAAGACCCGGCGCAACTCGACCGCTGTTTGACTCAAACTCCGAAGCGATGCGCAGCCAACGGCGACCTGTTCGTGATAGGCCAGCACAAAGGCACCTCGAACTGAGACCGGGGGATTGGTCGGCCAAGGATCATCGGCGGCGAAAAGCTCAGGGTACTGGGCGCGCGCTTCGATGGCCGCTTCGCGAAGGAGCTTGCCGGCGGGTTCTCCCTGGGGGTCGCCATCGCGGATCTCGATGTCATCCGCTTTCATGGAATCTCTCAGGACAGCAAGGTGGTGCTAGGAGCGGGCCAGTTCGAGAGATCAGGAATCCTTGGGGCTGCGCACCCAACGGCGGTATTCCAAAAGGATGCGATCCATGAGCCCCGCGGGATCGAGACCCAAGGCTCGGAGCAACTGAATGCGGCTGCCGCGCCGGGGTAATTCGTCGGGTAAAGCGATGGGCATGATGCGGGAACTGTCCAGTCGCTCGAGGGCCGAAGCCTCAAGGGCCGCCGAACCAAAGCCGCCGGCGATCCCGTGCTCTTCAATCGTAAAGAGCAAAGAGTGCTCGGCCAAAAGTGAAGTGAGAAGCTCCCGATCGAAGGGACGGGCAAAGCGGGCGTTGACCACACTGGCTTCCAGGCCGCGTTCGGCGAGTCCTTCGGCGGCTTCCATCGCGGGGTAGACCGTCGCACCATAGGCCAAAATCGCCACATCACTGCCTTTTCGCAGCAATTCGCCGCGACCACGGACGAGTTCCGAACGCAGCGGATAGACTCGATCGGCCTGCGGCAAAAAGGTACGTGGAATGCGAATGGCCTTGGGGCCCGCGTAGGTGCCCGAAAACTCGAGCATCGACTTCAGCTCTTCTTGGTCCCGCGGCGCCATGAGATCGATCCCGGGCAAAGACCTGAGTTGAGCTAAGTCCTGGACCCCGTGGTAAAGCGTCGCATCGTCATCGACGAGACCGGCGTAAACCAAGGCCAAGGTGACGGGTAAACCGCGCAGCAAGATCTCTTGAAAAACCTGATCGAGGCCACGGGCCAAAAAAGCGGCGGGCATGACCACCAAAGGTCGACGGCCTTCGTGAGCCAGACCGGCGGCGAAGGCAAGGCCGTGCTGTTCACTAACGCCAATGTCAAAAAGACGCTGCGGAAAACGCTCACGAAAATCGCGCGTGAAGGCGCGCAAACTGTCGAATTCAGGTCGCGCCATGACCACGACTGAAAAGCTCTCGTCGTGTTCGGCTTGATCGAGGACACACTCCGCAAAAACATCCGTCCATCTTTGCTCGCCCTGGATCTCAAACTCGGTTTCTGAATGGAAGTGTTGGAGGCCGCTCTCGTCCTCGGTGATCTCGATGCGCGGGGCTTTGACGGCCGGGTTGGCGGCAGCGGTCGGGCGACTTGTGACGACATGCAACAACTGGAAGCCATTTTGGCGCTTGATCTCCGCCAACAACTTCGTGAGGTGCGCGATATTGTGACCATCGACGGGGCCGAAATAACGCGGGCCGAGCTTCTCGAAAGTGTAGCCCGGCACGAGCGCACGAGCGACGACGTCTTTCATCTGCTCGGCGGTGCGTTCGAGCGTCTCACCGATAAAGGGAAGCGCCTGTATCAACTTCTGAGCGTCGCGCTTGAAGTCATTGTAGGGTTTTCCGACCCGCAGTTTTGAGAGGTACTCCCCCATCGAACCCACGATCTTCGAGATGGACATTTCGTTGTCGTTGAGGACCACCAAGACATCTTGATCGAGGAAGTCGCCAGAATTTAGAGCTTCCAGAGCCACCCCGGTAATAACCGCACCGTCGCCAATAACCGCCACGGTCTTGCCCGGCGCCGATCGACCCGCGGCCATGCCCAGTGCTTTTGAGATCGACGTCCCAGCGTGGGCCGCGAAGAAGTTGTCGTAGGGGGGGATCTCATCGCCGGGAAAGGGAACGGTAATGGAGGGGTCTTCATCGGCACCGTCTGGGACCAATTCCAGACCCCGCGTCAACACCAAGTGGGCCGCGCATTGGTAAACCAGATCATAAACCAGGCGGTCGTGCGAAAAATCGAAGGCGTAGTGCAAAGCCAAAGTGAGATCGGTAATACCCAAAGAGGAACGTAGGTATTCGCCGCGAAGTCCAAAACGCTGGGCGATGACCTCGCGAATCTCGGCCGCGACCTGAGGCAAGCGCTCGACCGGCAGTTGCCTTAGGTCTCGCGGATTCTTGATGCTCGACAACAGGGTGTTCACGGCAATGTCTCGATCAACTGATCCTGGTACAGATAAATTCAGCAAACGCGGACAACTCGCCTTTGCGGTCGTAGGGGGCGATCGCCGCCCTGCCCTTTTCCGCGAGTTCGAGGGCAGTCGTGCGCGAACGGTCCAATCCGACGCAGGCGGGCCAGGTCAATTTGTTCTGCTCGGCGTCTTTGCCCGCCGTCTTGCCCAGCGTACTGGCATCGCTGGTGAGGTCGAGGATGTCATCGATTATTTGAAACGACAGGCCGAGTGATTCGCCATAAGTCGTAAAAGCGGCCAGCGTCTCGTCATCAACGCGAGCGGCGATAGCCCCGATGCGGACACTCGCGCGAATGAGGGCTCCGGTTTTTCGACGGTGGATCTGCTCGACGGCAGCAAGGTCCGCCTCGGTGCCCATGGACACCATGTCGAGGACTTGGCCGCCGATCATGCCCTGCACCCCAGCCGCTTCGGCCAACTCTAAGACCAATAGAGCGGCGAGATCGGGGCTTGGGGTCTGTTTGGCGATCAACAAAAAGGCCGCGTTCGAAAGGGCGTCCCCGGCCAGCACCGCCATCGCCTCGCCGTAGACGACATGATTGGTGGGGCGGCCGCGACGCAGATCATCGTCATCCATGCAGGGCAAGTCGTCGTGAATGAGCGAATAGGTGTGGACCATTTCCAAAGCGCAGGCCGCGGGCATCACATCGCCGCGCTCACCCCCGCAGGCCGAAGACACGGCCAAAGCCATGGCGGGACGCAGCCTCTTGCCACCGGCAAGGAGGCTATAGCGCATCGCCTCCACGATCGAAGGAACCGCCGATCCCTGAGCCGGCAAGTAGTTTTCAAGTGCCGCCTCAATTTCGGGGCGGTAGTGCCGGAGCAAGTCCGTAGCGGGCTCTTGGCTCATGCCGAGGAGCCCTGGCCGTGCCCGCCACGATCCCCATCGGGATCAACGGGTTTTGACCCATCGGCGGTCAGCGCCTCAATCTTCTTCTCCATTTTTGCGAGATGCTCCTGCAACTCCGCCACGAGTTTCATACCCGATTGATACTGATCGACGGCCTTGTCGAGCTCGAGCTCGCCATCCTCAAGACCGCGCACGATATCTTCGAGCAGAACCATGCGCGCCTCGAATCCTGGTTTTTTTGCCATGTCTAAGTCCCAGTCTGCCCTTCGAATCAACCGCCCACTTGGGGATCTGATTCTAACGGGTCCGGCTCGGGCTCAGAAGATGTGCCCTCGACTCGCGAGCGTATCTCTCCTTTGGCGAAGCGCGTGCGCAAGCGCTGGTGGGGCTGAAGGGTATCGGCGGATCGAATAATCTCGCCCGTTTCCTCGTCCCGAGTCAGGCTGTAGCCGCGCTCTAGGACGCGTAGGGGCGAAAGGCCCGCCAAGAGCCGCTCGCGCTCCACGAGCGCCACCCTCAAGCTCTCTACCCGCCTCTGCAAAGCCGTGGGCATCGCCTGCTCCCAATCCGAAAGCCGTTCGCGCGCTAGCGCAATGCGTTGTTGAGGCAGACGCAGTCCGACGCCCCGCCGCAAGGCTTCGAGTCTCGCCTGCTCCAAGGCCACGCGTCTTCTCAGAGCTTTCGGCAACGTGAGACGGATCTCATCGAGGCGCTGCACTTTTGATTCGACCAAACGGCGCGGTTCGCGAAGCGCCCAGCTTTTGCTGTGACCTTGAAGCTGTTGGCGAGCGGATGCCAATCTTGCGGTCACGGTACGGGTGAGGCGAATGCGCAACTCGCCCAGGTGCAGTTCGAGGTCGCTTAGCTTGGGAAGAACCATTTCGCCAGCGGCGGTCGGCGTCGCGGCTCGATAGTCGGCAACGAAATCCGCGAGGCTAAAGTCAACTTCGTGGCCCACAGCGGAGATGACGGGGATGTGGGAGTCATGTATCGCCTCAACGACGAGGGGCTCGTTGAAAGCCCACAGGTCTTCGAGGCTTCCCCCGCCCCGCCCCACGATCATAACGTCCACGAGTTGCTCTCGATTGAATCGCTGAATGGCCGCCGCGATTTCGGCCGCCGCCCCCGGACCTTGGACGATGACATCGGCAATCAGCAACGAAGGTCGCGCAAATCGCGCCGTGATGGTGCTGATCAGATCGCGCACGGCTGCTCCGCGCAACGAGGTGACAATGCCAATGCGGGCCGGCAAATACGGTAGGGGCTTTTTTAAAGACTCAGCGAACCAACCTTTTGCCTCGTAGTCGGCCTTCAGCTCTCGAAACTTTCGTTCAAGATCACCTAGGCCAGCAGGCTCCATCGACTCGACGATGAGTTGGTAGCGACCACCCGATTCATAGACCGTCAGACGCCCCCGCACTTGAACTTGGAGACCGCTTTCGGGCGAAAAACGCAGGCGGCGCGCGGCGTTTCGCCACATCGCGCAACTGATCTGTGCCTTTTCGTCTTTTAGCGTGAAGTAAAGGTGGCCGCTAGTGGCCGCGCTGAGGTTGGAAATTTCACCCTCGACTAGAAGGTTCCCGAACTCGCGCTCCAAGGTCTTTCGGGCGAGAGCGTTGACCTCGCTTACCGCGAGTGCCTTTACATTCGAGCCCACGTTTGAAACTGAAGCTGAATCGGAATCAGGCCGAGAACTGGTCTCAGGGTGGTAACCGAAAAGTTTCCGGCGGCGAGGTTCCATGGTCCCATCAATTCTCAGTTGACGTCGATGTAGGAATCGCGGCGAGCGAGCCAGGCTTCACCGTTCAAGACCAAAACCGTGATGCGCAGCTTGCCCTTATAAAACGGATTCATCTTCCCGAGTCCGCGTAGCGCCTGCATCCATCTTTTGACTTTGCCGTCCTCAAAGAGCAATTCGACGATGTCGCCGCGGGGCGAAACTGAAAAGTGGAGGTGCTTGGCTTCAACGTGCTTGATCACACCTCGGCCCGGGTTTGAGACCGTGAAGACCACGTCTTTCAGATGGTCTTGAAGAACTTCGCCGATGCTCACGACGCGAAAAATACTCTGCTCACGCGTCTTTCCCAAAAGGCGATTCAGTTCGGCCTTCACGACACCAGGATCACGTTGGCCGGTGGCAACCGCGGTTCTTTTTTCCTCTTCCCGTCGCTGGCGAAGCGTCTCGGCGACGGCGTCTTGAACCCCGTCAACGATCTTCGGAGGCTTGGGTCGGCTGGTTTCGCTAAGGAACTTGCTGCCTTCTTGTTTCAGGCGAGTCAAGATGTCGTCGTTCAGACGATTCGCGCGTGCCTCGGCGGTCTCGGCGCGCCGCAAGTAGTCCGTAACCTCGCGGTCCATCGTGGCCATCTTCGAACGCAGTTCCGAGATCGTCGTCTCGTCTTCAGATTTTTTCCCGCGCAGCCGTCTGAGCTCAGCATCGTCGGCGCCCTGCCCAGACTCCAAGCGATCAAGATCGCCCTGCATGTCGAGGATTTTGGTTTTTCGAGCCTGAAGATCACCGCGCAGTTCGCTCAATTCGCGGTTTTTGTCATCGCGTTCTTCCCGCGCCTCTTTCCACAGTCTTTCGTACTTGGGAAGGACACCGCCTTCAATTCCCGCCAGACGTCGCGACAGCTCTTCAGATCCCTCTCGACCGTCGTCTCGGCGGGCATCGAAGGCCTCTTTCATGAAGAAACCCGTGACGCCCAAGAGCGCAATGCCCAACACGGCGCCCGCAATCAGCAAGGTCCTTTTGCCGCGGCGTTCCCGACGCAGCTCGTCTAGCAACTCGCTCTGTGTGGCTCGTACGCCCTTGAAGGTGTCATTGAGGGCTTCGGTTGAATTGAGCATCAACTCGCGCTTGCTTTCGTCTTCGATCGACGACTGCATCCGCGCTTGCGTTTGATGGACTTGATTGAGGATCTCGGCTTGAACTGCGAAGGCCTTAGCGAGTTCTCCAAGTGGCCGCGCAATGGCGCTGGCGGCCTCGCGGTCGACGGCGCCTTCTCGGGCATCGACAATCAGTTGTGCCATCTGGCCGGGCTCGACGCTCGTCGCGGGACTGAATTCGGCGTCGTGCTTAGGCTCATGCTCGTGCTTGGTGGCCGCCGTGTCCTTGCGCGGGGACGCATCTCCAGCTCGTTTGTTTGGCTGACGTTTGTTGAGCCGAAAACGGCCTGAATTCGGTCCGCTTTCGGAATCTGGGGTTTTTTTGCTCACAGCTCAGTTTCCATTACGGGCGGGCGAAGACTCGGCCGGCGGCTCGCCCAGTTCTTGACGCAGCAAGCGCGCCAATCTTCCCTTTGGTTTCAAATCGTAGGCCTTGATGTCCTCACCATAAACCCAGCCCGGCGACAAGAGCGGTCCGTCGGCTCCGAACCGAAGTGGAGACAAACCCCTAAGCGAAGTCCCCGCCGGAACGGCGACGGCAAGTCGCAACATCGTCCCCGGGGCCACTTCGCGCTTGGGAAGCGACCAAATTTGAACTTCGTGGCGAAAATAGGCTGGCAATCGGGCCGGTGCCTGCGCCAATAGCGACGCAATGTCGGGCGCATCCCAGTCTGCGATCTCTTCGTTTAGCAACTTGGCCTCGCCGACGAGAGGCAGGGGCAATGGCGCGCTACCGTGGTTCACGGCCCAAAGCATCGCGTAGCGATAGCGTCCTTGAGTACCCAAGCGGTCGGACCACACTTTCGTATTGAATTGGTCACGCTCGGTTTCCAAGTAGAACGGCCGCAGCAAGATCTCGAGTTCGCCTTGTTCTCCGTGAAGCACTGCCACGAGCCGGGGAGCCCTTGCAATGTCGGGAGAATGGGGTTCGCCCGGTTCAGGGGGCGCGAACTGATCGACGACCAAAAAAGCCACGACCGCCAAGGCCGCGATCGTGGCTGCGATGACCGCGACCCTCATGGCTTAGCTACCCCACTTGAATCCGAACTGAGTTTGGCCCATATCCGCGCGCGTCGACGTTGATCGCGGGCCTCGAAGAATCGGCGAGCAAGCGGGTAAGTCGGCAGGGCTAACACGACGGCCACGATGAAGCTCCCCAACCAAAGCGGCCAACCAAACACCTCGAAAAGGTGAAGCAGGGCGTCCCAAGACGATTCACCTTCGCGGGGTTTTAGTACGGCTCCCACGTCTTCGTAGGAGACTTCGTTGCCGCCCAGGATGAGACGACCAATGAGGTAGTAACCGTAGTAAAAGGGGACGACCGTTACGGGATTGCTGATCCAGACGATCGCGATACCGGCAAGGCGGTTGGCACCAAACACGGAAGCCAGAACAAAGACCATCGGCATTTGCACCCCGACCGTCGGCGTCATCGCGACAAACATTCCAAGCGCAAGCCCCAACGCTAAGGCGTGCGATGAATCACGAATCACCAAAACGGGTTGGATGAGCTTGCCGTAGACCAGACGCCACAAGGCCCCGAAAGTGGCGTCATAGGTTTTTCGCCACCAAGGCCGCGCGGTACTCGACTCTGACTTCAAGCCTTTGTGCTTCAAAGTCGCCCGTGACACAAAACACTCGTCTGCGGGCTCAAGATCCCCGGAGAAAGCTCGCCGCGGGGCCAGTTCAGATGAACGGCGTAATGAGCTTGAGCTTTGAAATTGGGGCCTAACCATGCGGCATTCATCCTAACAAAGCTCGCTCTGAGCCTTCGGGAAGCTCCGCTTTGCCCGCCGCGAGTTCAAGGTAGCCCAGGATCAGGCTTTGGGTCACCGGACCCGGAGCCACGGCGAGCGGCTGGCCATCGAAGGTCTGGATGGGCCGGAACAAACTGAACGAACCGAGCAAAAAAGCCTCATCAGCGGATTGAAAGTCGCCGGAGACGTAGTGCCCTTCACGAACGGCAAATCCCGCCCGCTTAGCGAGGTGAAGCACGACCAAACGAGTGACACCGGGAAGAATTGGTAAGTCCAAAGAGGGCGTGTGGAGCACATCATCCTTGACGAAAAACAGCGTGCTCCGGGTGCCTTCACTGATCCAGCCCTCATCGAGGGCGAAATATACTTCGTCCAAACCGCGTTTTCGCCCCTCTGCTTCCGCGAGTCGGTTCACCATATAGTTCATGGTCTTAAAGCCAGCCATGCTGCGGCCCTGAAATTCCGGGGCAGCGCGACCGACGGCGATTGCGGGAAATTTCGAGGGCAAAGGATCGACTTGTTCCACCGTAATCAGCACATCGCTCGAGCCATCGTTTTTGGCGAGCAACATGAATTTCAGTCGGGCATTATCTACACCCGTCTTTTTGATCAGCTCGTCGATCCAAGCCCGCAGCTTGGCCGCGTCAAAGGGGCAATCCATACCGAGATTTGACGCCGTCGACACCATGCGAGCCATGTGCGGATTGAGAAAGAGCGGCTTTTTTGCCGCAACGCGTACGGTCTCAAACAAGCCGTAGCCGTGAGCAAAAAAAGGCTCGCTAGGATCGATCGTAAACTCAGCGCCCGCGACGAAGCGGCCATTCAGAAGATATCCCTTCATGGCGAATTTCTGCCCCCAAGATTTCAAGAATACCGCTTACCTTAGCAACTGACTCATCGTACTCGGACTTTGGATCAGAATCGATAACGACGCCGCCTCCGCCGTAGACGCGCGCGAAACCGCCTTCGAGGACGACAGTACGAATCGCAATGGAAAACTCGGCTTTGCCACAAGCACTCACATAGCCTATTGAGCCGGTGTAGATGCCCCGCCGCAGTGATTCAATCTCGTCGATGCGTTGCATGGCGCGGATTTTTGGGGCGCCGGTGATCGACCCCCCGGGAAAGCTGGCTTTCAATAAGTCAAATAAGTCGCAGCCCTCGCGGAGCTTTCCCCGCACCACGGTCACCAAGTGATGGACCGTAGGGGCACTCTCGAGGTGGGCGTGATCTGACACGACGACTGAGCCAGGTCGGCAAACTCGCGAGAGGTCGTTGCGAATGAGGTCGACGATCATTGCCAACTCGGCCCGATCTTTTTCGCTTACTAACAGCTCCTTGGCCGACCGCGCGTCCAAATCCGGGTCCGCGTACCTGGGGCTCGTCCCCTTGATAGGCCGGGACTCGACCTGATCTTGGTCAAGCTTAAGATAGCTCTCTGGCGAAACCGACACGATGGCAGCACCTTGCCATTCGAACAGCGCGCCGTAGGGAGCGGGGTGCTCGCGCTGAAGGCGTGAAAACAGCCGCGCGGCGTCGTCCTTACAGGGAACGAGCCAGCGCTGGGTGAGATTGATTTGATAGACGTCGCCCTGCCGAATCAACTCTCGCACCGCTTCGACTCGTGACTGGTGGCCACTCGCTGAGACACTGGAGACGGCGGGACGGCGTTTGGGAGCGACGGACGCATCTTGATTCGCGGTCTGAAGGTCGCCGTCAGCCACGCGAACACAGTCGACAACACGCTCGATGCGCTCCGAGTTTTCGGGATTGGCTTCGCTAACACAGACCAAGCGCCACTTGTCGCATTGCCGAACTAAGAACAAGTCGTAGGCGCCAAACCAAAGGTCGGGCAAAGAGGAGTCCGCCGGGTTCTCGTCAGGCATCGGCTCGTAGGCACGGCCCGCGTCATAGCCCAAGTAGCCGAGGAGCCCGCCTTGAAAGGGCAAATCGCCGAGGTCACCGGCGGGCACATCAACCACGCCCCGCAAACGACGCAGTGCTTGGTTCAGATCGCCGATCGATTCTCGAGTTGCGCCCCAAACCAGCTGTCCCTCGCCGCGATGCCATTCCAAATAGGAGATGGGGTCGACGCCTAAAATACTCAGCGCCTTTGAATCCCTAGCCGCTGCGTTATCGAGCAAAAACGGCAAACCGCAAGGACGCAGCGCCGCAAACATGGCGGCGGGTTCCAGCGTCGTTGACAAGGTGCGCTCGATCATCGAGATGAGTTCTGTGTGCCTTTGAATACCATGCGTGCTTTCCGGATATCGGATCACAACATCAAAAACAGCGAGAGAGCGAGTCATGAGTGGAGGCGGACGATAGAATCAAGCCATGGATGAGATCGATCTATACTTGGCTTCCATGCGCGACGGGCAGCGCGTTTCACCGCACACCCTACGCGCCTACGGTACCGATCTCGTCATGTTCTTCGAGTGGTTGTCGGCAGATAAGGGCGACCCGGGGCTCAAATCCATCGAAGCCCACCACCTGCGCGAGTACCTTGGCGAGTTGCGCCGGGCCGACCGAGCCCGCGCGACCATCGCCAGAAAAGCGGCGGCCCTGCGAGGATTCTTCGGCTTCCTCCACCGCGAAGGTCGCCTAAGTGGCAATCCGGCCGCCCTGCTTAGGAGCAGCGCCGGGCCCCGAAAACTTCCGGCTGCGCTCAGTGAGGAGCAGCTCCAAAACCTGTTGAGCGCCCCCCAAGGGAATAACTTTATCGACCTTCGCGACCGGGCCCTGCTTGAATTCCTCTACAGCACGGGGGCCCGAGTCGGCGAGGTCTGCGCCTTAAGCGTCGAACAGATCGATTTGGCCGAAGGCGTCGTGCGCCTCTTCGGCAAGGGAAAAAAGGAGCGCCTAGCCCTCATTGGCCGCTACGCCAAAGAGGCTCTTGCCGCCTACCTGGACATCCGCCGCGGACGACGCCAAGACGGCATCGGCGAACCGCTGTTTTTGAATCACCGGGGCGGCGCCCTCTCCGACCGCAGCGTACGCCGCATCTTAAAAAAGCGTCTCATGCAAGCCGGACTGCCATCGTCGGTCAGCCCCCACACGCTCCGCCACTCCTTCGCAACCCACTTGCTCCGTCACGGCGCTGGCTTGCGCTCCGTCCAAGAACTCCTCGGCCACGAATCAGTCAACACCACCCAAATTTACACCAAGATCACGCCCGAACACTTGGCTGAGATCTACAAGCGAGCGCACCCCCGAACTCGCCTCGACCAAGACGAGAGCGACCGCAACCTCGAATCGGGTGCCGACAACTAAATCCCTGGCTTCTGGATAGACATGATCCCCGCCAAAAGGACGGTACCGAAACAGCAAACGGTCACGGTAGCACCAAGGCCGAGGTTAGCGGTCGGCTTGGGAGTGGAAGAACTCAAGGGCCTCGATCATCGAGTAGGGGATGTAGCCGAGGTCGTTACACATTCGATCGCGGAACTTGCTGGCTACGGCTTGGCTTTCGTCGTCAAGTGACCCTGCCCTTGCCCCCTCTAGGACTAAGACGTCGGTAACGAGCTTTTGCACCTCTTGCAGTCGCTCCAAAAAGACGTTCTCTTCGAGTTTTCGCCGGAGGTCATCGAAAACGCGGCCGAAGACGATATCTTCTTCGGGATGTTCGAGGCGATAGACCGCGACCCGCGTCATCATTCCCGTGCGCGCGGATTCGATGTCTTGTGTTAGGTCCATCAACTTCTCGATGCGGGCCATGAATTCCAGATCGGGATCTTGGTCGCGGCCAGTACTGGCGTCGTGGACTTTCTCGGAGGTCTTATGGGCCCGAAGGTGGTTCAAGTATTTGGACAGCAAACGATCATACTCACGGTCCTCCACCATATCCGCGGCCTGCAGCACATCGATACGGATTAAGCCGCCGAGATGGCTTTCGATCTCCGCCAAGAATCTCTCGCATTCATGATAGTGGTTGCGACTCGGCTTGAGGCGCAAGAACTCATAGAGCGCCGCCTCTTTCATGAGATCCGGGATGGCCTTTAGGATCGAGAGCGCCGAGATGCAATCGCCGCTGGGACTGATCGCGACTTCGGATAGCAGCGTCGACATCTCGCGGGCGGACGCTCCGCGGCGCCCCTCGTAGGCTGCATCCCAAGTTCCTTCGAATTCGGCTTCGAACTTGTCGTACTCGGCGCTCATCGTGGGAATGTGACTACGAAGAAGGTTGCGCTCTTCGTTATTGAGATCGCGAGGCAGCTCACCGCGGTCGTAGAGCTTGGCTTTTTGCAGCGGGCTCAAACGAGAGACGACCTTGCGCAGCGTCTCGTCTTCAAGGTTGGCGTATGGCTCCATCAAGCGCGTCAGCACCGCCCACAGGGCCGCGATCTCAGTGGTGTGCGGAGCGACATGGATGTGGCCGGGTAGTTTTTCGAGTTGGCGTTCGTAAAGCTCCTGCTCTTGCGAAAAACGCAACAGGTACGGCACCCTGATTAGCTCCAGCCGCGCCTTGAAGGACGAGAACATCGGGTCCCTGCGAAAAGCGGACAAATAACTCTCGTTGCTCGTGCCAACTAAGAGGACGTTGAGCAGCGCCGAGAAGTTGGGCAGATTCATGGTCCCATTCTCGGCGGTCGTCAGCAGATACTTGTTGGCCTCGATGGGACGTTTGAGAAAGTCGCTGTACTCAACGATGCCGCCGTTGGCGTCGACGAGATCGCCAACCGCTTCGAACAAGGCCTCGTTTTGCAGCACTGGCGGCAGACCATTGACGGTCGCGTGCCCGATCTGACGGGAAGAGGCATCCATGTTGCCTTGCGGCTCAATGGTGACCGCGGCGCTACGGTAGCGTTTGTTGATGTAAAAACGTTCAACCTGAACATGGCGAATGACGCGCCGCCAATCGCCGTGATAGGAGCTTAGGAGAGACTCGTAGATGCGCCGCGACTTGGGAGAGAGGTCTCCCTCGCTAAGGAACCGGGTCTCGACAAAAGCCTCGTTCTCATCGTGGTCGCCGCCATCGGCTTTGGCATCCTCGATAGCCTTCGCCAAAAGTCTTGTGCGCTCGGCGCGCGGAATCAGAAAGATGGGGTTTTCATTGAGCTCGCAGGGGATTTTCGCGGAGATCCGATCCGGCGGAAGATGGGCGAAAGAATCCAGGTCTTCGTCGGGCCCCACCGGCGAAAATCCAAGGCGTTCACCTTGATCATCGGACTCGCTAAAGACCCAGTTAAACCTCAGCAACATGCCTTCATCTCTGCAGCTGTAAGTTTCAAGTCCACGCGTGAAAGCCTGAACGATAGTGGTCTTGCTCGACCCGTTGGGCCCGTGCAACAACAGCATGCGATCTACTTGCCGCCGTTGAATGAACTCGCGCAGACAGCGGTAGATCTCATTCTGAACCCGTTCTTGGCCGACGACTCGGTAACGTCCGCCGCCCTCTTCGTCGTCGAATACTTTGAAGCGCCGAATCTGCTGGCCCATCCCGTCCACAGTTTCGCTGCCGTAGAAATCCATCATGTCCGTTGCGTATTGCGCAACATTGCGGGTCAGGCGGTAGGGATGTGCAAGGAGCAACTCAAGATACTCAGCGAAAGACAAGATGGTCCGCTGCTCTCGAAACCGAGCCTCCGATTTCTCGTTGAGCGCACTCAAGATCTCGTCGACAGATTGCATCTACAGCTCCCAGCTTGAAGGTTAGATCCGAAGGATACCTGTTTCGCAGGCGGTACATCGCCTGGGGCGTCACAAAAAAAACCACCCCGACGCAATGAGCGCCGAGGTGGTATGGATGACCCCGCGGGGATTTGAACCCCGGTTGCCAGGATGAAAACCTGGTGTCCTGGACCTGACTAGACGACGGGGCCGTCATTTTTTAGTGAGGACAGAAGGACTCGAACCTTCGACCCGCTCCTTAAAAGGGAGCTGCTCTGCCGACTGAGCTATGTCCCCTGACGAGCAGGCTCTCATCGAGCCAATCGTCCTCTGAGCAAATCGGCGGCGCCTAAACGCCAGCTCTTTCACTCGGATTGGGCGCATTATAGACACCCATTTCACCGATTCAACGGCTGCATGGGCCTCGATTTGCGGAAATTTCATCGGCTCGCCGAAAATCGGCGAGATCAGATCTCCATCAGCTCCTTCGACTTGCCCTTGGCGATGTCGTCGACCTGTTTTTCATTGGCCTTCGTCGCAGCCTGAATTTCCTCGAGGAGCTTTTTTAGATCATCTTCGGTGAGAATACTGTCCTTTTTGGCCGCTTCAGCGGCCTTGTTGGCCTCTCGACGCACGTTGCGAATGGCGATACGTTGGGCTTCCGCCATCTCTTTGACTTTTCCCGCCATCTTCTTGCGAGTTTCTTCGGTCAATGGAGGCACGGACAGCCGAATGAGCTTGCCGTCGTTGTTGGGAGTGATCCCAATGTTCGCGGCCAAGATCGCTCTTTCGATCGCCTTGATCTGGGTGGCGTCAAAGGGCTTGACCGTAATCGTCTTCGGGTCGGGCGTTGAAATCTGAGCCAGCTGGCTCAATGGCGTCGGCGATCCGTAGTAGTCAACGCGAATCGTCTCGACCATCGTCGACGACGCGCGGCCGGTGCGTAGACCCTTCAGTTCGTCACCCAAAAAGGCGACGCACTTCTTCATTTTCTCATCGCCATCTTTGAGAATTCCGTCGTAGGAAATTTCCATGCTTGGTCTCCCCTTCTGTTTCAAAAAACTCGACGTGGTAAGCCCGGCGTCAGGGACGCTTTCGACTTCGAAACCGTACAAGGTCTCAACTATCCGGGCTCAAGTTCGCGATCAAAGTTCCAGCGCTTCCGTCCCCAGCGATCACTCGCTTGATGTTTGCAGAGTCCATCATGTTAAAGACCACGATAGGCAAGTCAGCCTCGCGACACATGGTAATTGCCGTGTGATCCATAACCCCGATGTGACGGTTAATGACCTCGAGAAAATCGATGGACTCGAGGCGCTCGGCATCGGCGTGGAGATTGGGGTCTTTGGTATAGACTCCGCCAACCTTTGTTCCCTTGAGGATAACGGTGCAACCGAGCTCGCGCGCACGCAAAGCAGCTGCGGTGTCTGTGCTAACGAAGGGATTCCCGGTGCCTGCGGCGAGGATCACCACCCGCCCCTTTTCCAAGTGGCGCATCGCCCGCCTGCGAATATAGGGCTCGACAACTTGATCGATACGAATCGCCGACAGCACACGCGACTGCACACCCATGGCCTCAAGTGCACCCTGCATCGCCAAGGCGTTGATAACCGTACCGAGCATGCCCATGTAGTCGGCCGTCCCTCGATCAATGTCAAGATGACCGAGAGTCGCGCCCCGAATCAAGTTCCCGCCGCCGACCACGACGGCGGTTTCGATTCCCATCTTTTGAACGGTCGCGATCTGATCGCAGGCCGCGGCAATGGCATCCTTATCGAAACCAGACCCGCCCCGTTCGCACAATGACTCCCCGCTGACTTTCAGCAGGATGCGCGAAAAGGACGTTGCGCCAAAAGCGCTCTCGGTTTCAGGGCTTGACACGCTTAGTCACCGATACGAAAGCGACTAAAACGCGCGATCGTGATGTTCTCGCCGAGCTTGGCGACGAGTTCCGTAACCACAGCGCCGACGGTCTGATCACCGTCGCCCATGAAGGGCTGCTCCAACAGAGCGTGCTCTTTCTTCCACTTCTTCATGCGGCCTTCGACGATCTTGGGCCAGAACTGCTCGGGCTTGCCAGACTCTTTCGCCTGACCTTCGTAGATCGACATTTCTTTGGCCAGGTCTTCCGGCGGCAAGTCATCCACCGACACCGCCAAGGGGACCGGATCGTTAGCCGCCACGTGCATGCAGATGTCAGAGAGGGCCTTTTGGAAATCTTCGTTGCCCGAACAAAAGTCTGTTTCGCAACAGAGTTCGACCATCGAGCCGACTTTGCCATTGAAGTGAATGTAGGAGCCGACACGGCCTTCACCCATTTCGCGTCCGGCCTTTTTCGCGGCCTTGGAGATGCCCCGCTTGCGGAGGGCGTCAATGGCCTCTTTGATGTCGCCACTCGTTTCGTCGAGGGCTTTTTTGCAGTCCATCATGGGAGCACCCGTCGCTTCGCGGAGTTCCCGGACCAATTGTGCCGTCACTTTGCTCATCGTCGATCTTCTCGATTTTTCGTTTGGATGTTTGTCTGCTTGTCTTTTACCAGCGGTGGTGTCAGCGCCCATTAGGGGGGGCTGCCACCC
>JAZGFI010000088.1:0-4815 GCA_036479435.1 Planctomycetota bacterium
GGAGAATCCGCTCGCGTTTTCCTCGGCCTGGGATAGGCCCTTCGGCGCTCGCACCTGGAAGGAAAAATAGCCGTCTGAGTTGGTGAGCACGATCATCGCTGCGCCTCGCCCAGACTCGCCCGGAAGATCGAAACTCAGGCGCGCGCCGCGCAAGGGTTTTCCGTTGGTCGTCAAGATGCGGCCGCGTACCGATTGTTGGCCATCGAGTGAAATAGTGATCTCCTGGGCACCTTGCTCCAGGACCAGAGGGATCATCTTGTTTTCGAAACGCGAACCCGAAGGGCTCACATCTGTCAACATGACCATGGACGGCCCGACGGTAAGCCTTGGGAGCTCAGCACGGCCCTGTGCATCGGTCGAGGCGCGTTGTTCAAGGCGATTGCGAATAGATCGAGTCAAAGCGACGACGCCAGTGCCCGACCCCAGTCTAATGCCAGCGTTCTCGACTGGTTTCTCGTTGCCGTCCAAGACCTTAACCGTCAACGAGGCACCCGCCGATAACTCGATGATCAAGTCATCAAGCACCGCCCCCGAAGCGACTTTGAAGGGAACCCTTGCCGTTGCAAACTCGGGATGACGGACTAAGAGATGCCGCGCTATGCTGGCGGGAACGGCCATCAATCTAAAGTTACCTTGGTCGTCCGTGATGACCTGAATCGGACGCCGTGCGGTGTAGTGAGGAGGACGTACATCCATCCTTTCAACTCCGACTTGGGCGGCGGCGACCCCGGTTCCTCGAACGTCGACCACGCGCCCCTGCAACTCCGCGTTTCGGCGGACCTGCACTCGTACATCACCTATCCCGCCTCCGGAAAGGTCCAGGGCGAGGGTTTGAAGGGGGCCCAAGCTGGTTGCTTTCGATCTCGAAGCAATACTCCATTCCGAACTGATCACCGACAGTTTCTGAGAGCCATCTCTGAGGCCATCGATTCTGAACGCGCCAGACTCGTCACTCAAGCCTCCCACCAAGTGAGCTTCCTTGCCAGACTTGATCAGCGGGACTGACGGAGCGACTCTAAGCTCAACTCCAGCCACCCGTGCTCCCGATTCAATATCGACGACGACTCCCTCCAGAGTGTAGGGCTTGGTGAGGGTGACCAGCACTTCATCTCCGTCTCCGGCGGGCAAGTCGAAATGACGCACGGCATTGCCATAGAGGTTCTTTGCGGTTGGAACCATCCAAACTTTTGACCGCGTAGCGATCGCCAACACTTTGTCCTTTGGTACGGAGGCGAAATGAGCTCTCCCGTCTTCATCGCTTTTGCCTTGCGCCGTCCATTCGCCAATTCTCTGCTTGAGTTCAAAGCTGAGATTCTCAACGGGCTGACCGGCTTCGTCCTCGAAGCGAAGAGCCAGGGGTCGGCCTTTCTTCAGTCGAAAGACGGCTCTCCCGCGATCGTCACGCGAAAGCTGCTGGATACGAACCCAGCTACTCTCCAAGACTCCCGGCGCGACGATCCGAACCCTCTCCGAGGGAGGCGCAAAGAAGCCCAAACGTGATGGAGGCATCCTCTCCAACTCAAAACTACCGTCGCCCTTGGTCACGGTCTCGTACTTCAAAAAGTTCCCGGAAAATTCCCAGCCTTCGCCGAAAGACAACTCAACAGAGACTTTGGCTCCGGCGACGGCCTCTTCGTCGACCCCGATCGCGACACAGGCCAACTTTGGCAAGGACTGCAAAACCAGGTCGACGACGAGGCGCCGCTGGCGATCACTTGCAAAAAATCCACTCTCTCGGCCCGGCAGAAATCCCCGCGCAAAGACGATGAGTTCAAACTCGCCCGTGTTTTTTGTCTCGACTTGAAACGTCCCGTCGGCGGCGGTCAACACTTGATCTTCGCTCGACTCGCCTTGCGTGCTGAAATCAAAGGAGCCCGCCAATTCACCCTCGTTCCCGGCACGCACCAGGCGCACGATGGCATTCGGGATTCCGCGACCATCTGAGTCATGGACCACACCGGCCATCACCAGTCCGCCGATGCTTGCCAACGCATCTAAGGATGTCGGGGCATCGTCGACACCTGCCGTTTCATTTTTGGGGTCGGCGGGCGCCGGTGAACCCTTCGCATGGCTCGGGTTCGCGCGTGTCACATTGGGAGATGACGTTGAGCGTGGTGCGAATTCAGAACCTGGCAGGTCGAGGTCCGACTCCCCCGGAGCGCTAAGAAGGAACCACGCGCCGAACAGCAGCAAGGCCACGACGCCGACAATGAGGGTCTTTTTCATGACAAGTACTCCGGTCAAGGCCGAGGCGGCCAAAGGGCTCGTTAAGAGGGAGGGGGCCGATGGGGCTGGGATCTTGCCGGGCCCGACCAAAGATGTGACCAAAGGCAAAGCCCAGGCGCGCCGATCTCCCGCCTGCTCCCGATCGAGAGTTGCGCGCAGCAACTGGAGACCTCGGCTGAGGCGAGACCTCACGGTCGATGCCGATTCACCCTCGCGATTCGCAATTTCTGAAGGACTAAGGCCGGAGAAGAACCGCAGAAAGACCGTGCTACGGTAAGGCTCCGGCAGATCGCGAAGCCCCCGCATGAGTCGGCGATGCACGTCGATCTGCTCAACGATCTTGTCCGGCGCCTCCAAGCGGCTTGTGGGCTCGCTGGCGAGGCCCAGCACCCTGCGGGTCTGCTTTGCTCGGGCATCGGAACGAATCAGATTCAGAGCCACTTTGCGGCACCAAGCGCGCCAGTGCCGGATTCCCCCGAGATTGGCCTGAAGGGCTTCAAGCCAAACTCGTTGCTCGAGGTCTTCCGCCCTCTCAGGGTCCCGAATGAGCGACCGGGTCAACGACCGCAAGGCCCGAGCGCGAGACTCGAGCGATGCGGCGTCAGCGAGATGGTCCTGATCGAACATGCCCTAATGGTGAACAGATTGACGCCGCGTCTCCGACAAAATGGGAAAACTTGTCATTTTCCTTTTGCCTCCTCGCCAGAATGCGAGGCGGAGCCTCCTTGGGTAGTTTCCTCAACCCACTGAGCATCGTTCTTCGGCCGGTGAAAGCGCTTGATAGCGGTGGCCTCGTGTTACTTGCGGAACAACACTTCACACAGCACATTCTGCTGCATGACCTGCTTGATCGTTGGAATCGAGACTTCATGAAAGCCCCTGCGGCCGTGATAGATACCCTTTTCGAATCCGAGAGACTGAATCTTGTCGATGAGGACGTCGATCGGATCGCCGTAGAACTTCTCGCTCGTGAACTTGTTGAGTTCGATCAGCAGAAAGTCGCACTGTCTGAAAACATCGACGCCACCTTCGATCGCCGCGAGTTCAGATCCCTCGATGTCCATCTTGATGAAGTCCACCGGCGTACTGATGAAACTCCCGAGAGCCGAAGTCTTGACCTTCCGTTCGATGTTGGGGTGGTTGTGACGGCCGTAATCGGTCTCGCAACCGAAGGCACATCCTGCATTTGAGGTCTCGTAGAAGTAATCCATGGTCTTGCCGTCTTCTTCGGCCAAGAACGCCTTGATCACTTTGACGTTTGTCGCGCCATTTGATTTTAGATTGTGCTCTAGAACCTCAATGTTCTCAGGTGAGGCTTCAATCGCCGTGATCTCTGCCAGAGGGTTCAGAGCCGACATCAAGACCGTGTGTTGGCCGTAGTTGCATCCGATATCGAGGATGTGTTTTTTTCCGACGCAATAGGTCTCCAAGAGCAGTTGGACATGCGGCTCGTAAACTCCACGCGCGATCACTGGTTGCACACTGCGATCGTCACGGTGGGTGCTGATCGAAAAACGACGGAGTCGCGGGGTCTCGATCATGTAGGTGTTAATCGTCACAGTTTTCTCCACGCCTCCAATCGACACGCTGCCGCGAGTATTCGACAGAATCTATCCTTGAAAGACCGAGCCCAAAGAGCATCGTGTCATGGCCCCAGTTTCCCGCCATCAGTCTTCATATCGAGTTCTGACGACCTGGGGCTTGCGAACAATTTGGGTAATCACCCGGCGTTGAATGGGAATCAACCGGGAAATTTTTTCTCGCCGGGACTCTCGGGCCTGCCTGGTTTCGTTCGGAGTTACGGCGATTCAAATCAACGACAGGGCTAAAGGTCAATGAAAGCGAGAAGGCGAGTCGGAATTGCTCACCCGCCAGATGGAACCATCCTGGAGCTACTTGAGCACGACGGCGACTTCATCTTGACGTCCGGCGGTAGCGTTCTCATGAGCACGCGCAACCGGCGTTCTGAGGAAGCTCTGTCTCAGCTGGGATGCCAGGACCTCGGCCGCGATGCCCATGTTCTGATCGGCGGTCTCGGCATGGGGTTTAGCCTCCGCGCCGCTCTCGACCTTTTGCCGGACGATGCCCGCATTCTCCAAGTCGAGTTGATTCCTGAGATTGTGGAATGGAACCAGGGGCCCCTTGGCGACCACGCCGGTCAGCCTTGTAGCGACCCTCGAGTCGAGATCGTGGTCCGCGACGTCGCCACGGTCATCAACCAAAGCACCAAGCGATTCGACGCCATCCTTCTCGACGTCGACAACGGCCCCAGCGCCATGGTGACGAAAGACAACGCTTGCCTGTACTCCCGGCGTGGAATTTCGGCGGCCCATCGGGCGCTAAGACCCAATGGTTGCTTGGCAATCTGGTCGGCCGACGATGACCAGCGATTGACGAGCCGCCTCGACGCGGCGGGATTCAGCACCACGACTCACCGCGTGAAGGGGCGGGTGGGTGGTGGCACCCGGCACGTCGTCTTTGTAGCTCGACGTGGTCACCGAGGCTAAGCCCCGATTACTTTTTGCCGCGTTTGCGCTTCTTCGCCTTGCTGATCGCCGCCTTTTTAATGCTCTGTTTCCTGGCGACAAC
>JAZGFI010000089.1:0-3175 GCA_036479435.1 Planctomycetota bacterium
CTTTGGATACAAGGAAATGCCTGCCTTGCTAAAAGTGCTTGGCCGCATCGACAACAAGCAAGCCGTCGCGTAGGGTGACGGCTGGCTACCCTGGCCACCGAGTTTCAACGGAAATAGGGACAATCCCAGAAACGGGCCCAGCATGTCAAAGACGACATCAGGTCTTTCGTTTCCGATCTGCTGATCGGCGAGAAAGATGCTGAGACGCCGCGCAAGCAAAGGCTGACAGCAGGACGCATCCATCGATTGGTGGGTAAGGCGGGACTTAAGGCGAGTGGAGCGACCGTGCGATCTTTGGTTGCTGAAGTGCGCCTTGAGATTCGAGACGCCTTGGAACACGCCTACATTCCTCTTGCCTACGACCCGGGCCGTGACGCCCAGGTAGATTTCTTCGAGGGCGTGGTGATCGGTGTAGACGGAGAGCACGAAAAGGTCCACATCTTGCTGATGCGGGCTTGCTATTCAGGCCGCACTTTTGCTTACGCCGCGCCGAACCAGACCCGGGAGGCTCTCCTTGAAGGCTTGATGCAGGCCTTTGAATTCTTCGGCGGCATTTTCCCCAACATCTGGTTTGACAATCTCACTCCGGTCGTACGACGCGTGCTCAAGGGACGAACCAGGGAGCTCCAGGAGGCATTCGCCATCTTTGAGGCTCACTACGGCTTCAAATCCGAGTTTTGATCGCCGGGCAAGGGCAACGAAAAAGGTGGTGTGGAGAATGAAGTCAAATACTCGCGTAGCGAGATATTGACTCCCATTCCGACTGTGGCCGGTCGGCAGGATGTCCAGGATTTGTGCGATGCGTGGATGCAGGATGAGCTTTCGCGTAGCCGTCGTGGTCGAGACAAAAGCATTGGCGAGCAATGGAAAGAGGAAGTCTCACATCTGATTCCTTTGCCCCGCGATCGCTTTGATGCTGCCCGCGTCAGAACCACCAAGGTGAGCCCACGCTCCTGGGTTTCTGTGGGCACCAACCAATACTCCGTCCCGGTGGATTGGGTGGGGCACACCGTCGAGGTGAAGATGGAAGCTGAGTCGATCGTGGTGCTGTGCAAGGGCCACCCAGCGGTGCGACACACGCGCATCTACGAGCAACATCAGATGAGGCTCAAGCTTGAGCACTATCTTCCGTTGCTGCGCCGCAAATGCCGGGGATTGGACCGCAGCGTCCCTTTCCGGCAATGGGCATTGACCGCTGACAGCTGCTGGAAATCACTTTTGACGGCCATCAGACAACGCCTTGGCGAAGTAGACGGCAGTCGAGAGTTTGTGGACATTATTGGGCTTTGCCAGATCTGGGACACCGCCCGAGTCACCGAAGCAGTGAAGAAAACGCTGGCGCATCCAGAGGTCTCCATGTCTACGGTGCGTTTTTTCCTTTGGCGAAAACGAGAATCCGAAAGACCACGAGCGGAGCTCATTGATCGCGATGGTCCGCAAGTCAAATGCGGTAGCACGTCAGACTACGGCGCTCTTTGTGAGGCCGACAATCAGGAGGTGAGCTCATGACTGAACCGGTTTTGGACGCACGTCTTTCGATGCTCTTGAACGAACTCAAGCTGCCGACGATGCGCAAGATCTACGGCAAGATCGCCAAGGAAATCAGCCAAGGTGGCGGTGACTTTCGAGCCTTTCTCCAAGCTCTTCTTGAAGAGGAAATCAAAGAAAGAAGAACTCGCCGAATTCATCGGCGAACCAAGGACGCTCGCTTTCGTCAGATCAAGCTGCTCTCTGAGCTTGAGGAAAAGTCTCTTCCCCCCAAGATCTCTATGGACTTACTGCATGAGCTCGCGGGCGGAAGCTACCTTGACACGGCTTCAAATATCATTGCCCTGGGCAACAGTGGCACTGGCAAAACACATGTGTGCACCGGCCTTGCAATCGCCGCTTGCAACCAGGGCAAACGTGTGCGCTTTTACACCGCAGCGGAACTGGTTTCGGAGCTGGAGGCGGCTCAGGAGAATCATCAGCTCCATCGATTCTTGCAGCGATTCGCAATGTGGGACCTGATCTTCGTCGATGAGCTGGGCTACTTGCCGATCAGCGAGCACGGCGCTGATCTCTTATTCCAGGCATTCAGCGAAAGGCACGAACGGAAGAGCGTGATGATCACCACAAATCTGCCGTTTTCCGAATGGGGCCAGGTCTTTCAGACCGAGCGATTGGCGGTCGCGATGCTTGACCGCATCACCCACAACGCGACCATCCTGGAGATGAATGGTGAGAGCTACCGCTTGCGGTCGGCGAAGAAACAGAGAGGAGGGAAGAATGCCAAGCAAGTGACCGACTGACGTGATTTCGCCCCCATGGGGGCGGCTCTCGAGGCGAGAGCCGGGGAACGAGCCCATGACGGCAAAGCCCGTCATGGGACCCCTCGAAAAGCCTCTAAACCTGAAACTTCAATTGGCCTGAGGGTGGGTCAATTTTGGATTGGCAGGTGGGTCAGTTTTCGCTTGGCATTTCCAAGTGGGTTCCAATTGCTTTCGTGGTTGCTTGGAAAGGAGGTAGTCGCAACCTAGCGCTCTGCTCGTTCGCTGGTCTAAGCGAAATGTGCCTTGAGTACTTTCGCACAGATATCCAAACAGTACTCAATCCGATTCAGGCATTGTTAGACTTCTTGATTCCAGCAATCGCATTCGGATTCCTTTCACGAGCTAGTGGTCGTTCTTCCTTAACCGTTGCCACGCACATCCTGCTGGTCTACGTCTTGAAATTCGCAGCGCATACTTTGAGCGGCGTTCTATTCTATCCCCCTAAAGTTGGCGAATCTATGGCTCCACAAGGAACCCCTTCTTGGCTAGATTCAACGCTAAACTCCGTAGTATACAACGCGTCTCATGTTGCCCCTGAGGCCATCGCGACCACACTAATCGTCGCCATTGCATATCTCATTGCCCACTCATTAGCGTCCGAGAAGAGAACAGACACAAGCCGGTCGTAAGCTTCAAGTCGGATCGCCGATCACGATGAATTCAGGAGTTATGACCAAAAGTTGTGCTTCGGACCGCCTGTACGAAAGGCGGCGTATCCTCTCGGTTAGTTGAAAACCGAAAGGGTGCGGATCCTCTGCGACGACACTTATATCCTTACTAAACATAGACTTAGGTCTTTTTCGGGCTAGAAAATTGGGGCCATCCTTGCTACCTATGCAATGCAAAACGCAATAGGCCAGCAC
>JAZGFI010000090.1:0-102979 GCA_036479435.1 Planctomycetota bacterium
GAACTGAAGCCCCAGTGAACGGCGGCCGTAACTATAACGGTCCTAAGGTAGCGAAATCCCTTGTCGGGTAAGTTCCGACCCGCACGAAAGGTGTAACGATCTGGGCGCTGTCTCAACGAGGGACTCGGCGAAATTGAAATACCCGTGAAGATGCGGGTTACCCGCGACAGGACAAAAAGACCCCGTGGAGCTTTACTATAGCTTGGCACTGGGTCTGAGTTCATCATGTGTAGCATAGGTGGGAGGCTTTGAAGCCGGGGCGCCAGCCTCGGTGGAGCCATCGTTGAAATACCACTCTTGCTGGATTTAGCCTCTAACCCTGGAGCAAGCCAGGGGACAGTGTCTGGTGGGTAGTTTGACTGGGGCGGTTGCCTCCCAAAATGTAACGGAGGCGCCCGAAGGTTCCCTCAGCACGGTTGGCAATCGTGCGTAGAGTGTAAAGGCATAAGGGAGCTTGACTGCGAGACTTACAAGTCGAGCAGGTGCGAAAGCAGGGCTTAATGATCCGGTGGTTCTGTGTGGAAGGGCCATCGCTCAACGGACAAAAGGTACGCCGGGGATAACAGGCTTATTTTGCCCAAGAGTTCATATCGACGGCAAAGTTTGGCACCTCGATGTCGGCTCGTCGCATCCTGGGGCTGAAGCAGGTCCCAAGGGTTTGGCTGTTCGCCAATTAAAGCGGTACGCGAGCTGGGTTTAGACCGGCGTGAGCCAGGTCGGTCCCTATCCGCTGTGGGCGCAGGAGAATTGATCAGGGCTGCCCCTAGTACGAGAGGATTGGGGTGGACTAACCTCTGGTGTTCCAGTTGTCGCGCTAGCGGCACCGCTGGGTAGCTATGTTGGGAAAGGATAAACGCTGAAAGCATATAAGCGTGAAGCCCTCTGAGAGATGAATTCTCCCTATCAGGGCCGTGGTAGACTACCACGTTGATAGGTTAGGTGTGTAAGTGCGGTAACGCATTGAGCTGACTAATACTAATCGCCCGATTGGCTTGATCATTTTTTTCTTACTTCGGTAAGGAATCCGTCGGAAAATTGACGTTTAGGTACGTTGCGGCGCAGACTGAGCGTTCTCATTATTCATTTATACAACAGACCAAGGCTGAATCTTGGTCTAAGAGTTTCCCGGTGACCATACCTGAGGGGCCATACCTGTTCCCATTCCGAACACAGAAGTCAAGACCTCAGGGCCGATGGTAGTGCACAAAACGCGAGAGTAGGTTATCGCCGGGTTTTTCATTCGCCCCACGTCGCTGAGCGACGTGGGGTTTCTTTATGCTTGCACGTCGAGCGTCATCTCTTGCCGCCGAGCCGGCCCCGGGTCATCCGGGGCTGCGTTGTTCGGACTTGGCAGGGTAAACCCTGCCGGCGCCCTCTCGCCTTGCCCCGAAAGATCCGGGGGCGGCTCGGCCGCTCTGCCGCAGGCAGAGCTCGGCAAGATATGACGCTCGAAGCGCAAGCTGTACCCGCATATTGAGAAGTGCATGGCGCCAAATGCTGGAGCCTTGACGCCGTACAACCAGACTCCGTACAAGCGGTTGTTCACCTCTCTCCCCCCAACATCAACTTGTCTTTCCCTCGCAACGCGGGATCATGAACCCACTAGATTCCCGCCCGGAGACCATCCCATGCTCAAACAACTTGGCATCAAAGCCCAAAACCTTGGCGCTCACAATGGCTGTGAGTTCTTAGATCTCAACCAAACTGGAGAGATCGAATCCCATTCGCCCATCGACGGCGCGCTCATTGCAAAGGCCAACATGACCGGGCTCAAGACCTATGAGGCCTTGGTGACCGGATCAGAAGAGGCCTTTAAGACTTGGCGCATGATGCCCGCTCCGCAACGGGGCGAGATCGTGCGGCAGATCGGAAATGCCCTTCGTGAGAAGAAGGAACTCCTCGGTCAGCTAGTGACCATGGAGATGGGCAAGCTGCTCACCGAAGGGGAGGGTGAAGTCCAAGAGATGATCGACATCTGTGACTTTGCCGTCGGCCTCTCACGCCAGCTCTACGGCCTCACGATGCACAGTGAACGCCCCGGTCACCGCATGTACGAACAATGGCATCCGCTGGGAACCGTCGGGATCATCACCGCGTTTAACTTCCCGGTTGCGGTGTGGGCTTGGAATGCGGCCTTGGCGGCTATTTGCGGCGACACGGTGATTTGGAAACCTTCGCCCAAGACGCCGCTGACGGCGATTGCCGTGCAGAACATCATCAGCGAGGTCGCCAAAGAGCACAACATTCCCGGCGTGTTCAACATGATCCTCGGTGGCGATGCCGACGTTGGTAACGCGATGACGGCCGACATCCGTCTGCCTTTGATATCGGCCACGGGTTCTTGCCGCATGGGCAGGATTGTGGGTTCACGGGTGGCGGAGCGCTTTGGGCGTTCGCTGCTCGAGCTCGGCGGCAACAATGCGATCATCGTGATGGATGATGCTGATATTGAAATTGCGGTTCCTGCGATCTTGTTTGGTGCTGTGGGCACGGCGGGGCAGCGTTGTACGTCTACGCGCCGCGTCTTCTTGCAAAAGGGTATTGCCGGCAAGGTCCGCGATGCGGTGGTCAAAGCCTATGCGAGTATTCGCATCGGCGATCCTTTGGATCGCGACACCCTCATGGGGCCGCTCATCGACGAAGATTCCATCAAGATGATGGACGCGGCCTTGGCGCAAGCGAAGGCCGAAGGAGGCAAGTTGCTTTGTGGCGGAGGGCGCATCGATCGCCCCGGCCACTACGTCAACCCGGCGATTATTGAGGCGAATGCCGACATGAAGGTCTGGCGCGAAGAGACCTTTGCTCCCATTCTCTACTTGTTTGAAGTGGATAGTTACGAAGAGGCGATCGGCATGCACAACGATGTGCGCCAGGGACTTTCTTCAGCCGTCTTTACCTTGAACATGCGCACGGCTGAGAATTTCCTCTCTCACGCTGGGTCTGATTGCGGGATTGCCAACGTCAATATCGGGACCAGTGGTGCCGAAATCGGCGGTGCGTTCGGGGGTGAAAAAGACACCGGGGGCGGTCGCGAGTCCGGTTCGGATTCTTGGCGCGCCTACATGCGTCGCCAGACCAACACCATCAACTGGTCGACGGACCTGCCTTTGGCTCAAGGGGTGAAGTTCGACCTCTAAGGACCACGATGAGCCAAAACCCACCGTCGAGCCAAGACAGTTCGATGAAGGGGGCTAGACAGCACATTCCCAAAGAAAACGGGCTCGACTTGGTCGGGCCCGTTTTTGTTGAACTTCCCTGCCACAAGCCGCGTCCAATGAGCGCCCCGAATCGCATCCGCTGGAGAATTTCATGTCGCATCGACTGGCTCTTATTGCTTCCATCTTATTGGCCGGGCTCGCTTTGGCGTTTTTCGCCTTGCCGGGTGGACTCGCTGGCACCGGCGACGATGATGACATGAAGAAAGCCGATCGCTTTTTTGACGATAAGACCTACCTGCCCGCGATCGAGATCTACAAAAAGATCCTCGCCGACTCCAGCCAGCCCTCATCGGATCGTGCCAAGAGCCTCCAGCGAATGGCCGTTTCCTTCGACCGCATTGCGCGCCAGGACGAGGCGATCGCCGTACTTACTGAACATTCGGGCGTCGCGAAATCTATGCTGTGGCAAGGGCGCTTGGCGGCGGCACGGGGCAGTATCTCGTTGCGGATGCCACACCATTATTACCTAAAGGATGGAAAACGAACGCGAGGACGTTGGATACAAGGCGGTGTCTATCATGACACCACCAAGGCCGACGTGCTGGACGCGATGACTTACTTCGCGATCGGCGCTGAGAAACTCCAGGCAGCACTTGAGGCCGAGGTTGCTCCCAAGCACTCATGGGTCGAGGAACATAGCGCCGCGGCTATCGGCATGTCCCAAGCGCTGGAGATGTTTCGCGATCAGCACGGCGGCCACCATCGATTCGATATTCACCCGCAGGTACTCGCCGAGCTCAAAAGAAATGAGATTGGCGGCCACATCGGCGTTGATCCCCAGCTGTGGTTGCAGCATGCAGAGACCGTCGCCAAGGGCAATAAGCACCGCGAAAACGCGGCTTACCTGCGCTACACCGAAGGCATGTATTGCCGCCGTTTGGCGCATCGATTCAATTTGGTTCAGGATGCGGGCGCCGATGGCCCTAGTCTAGAATGTCAGTTTCCCCTCGGTGGTGGCAAGCACGAGATCGTGGCCTTCCCGGACGCCTGGAATCCTTACCGAATCTTCGCGTCGGTGAGCCGCGAGTACAAAGGCAGCATCGTTGAAGACGATGCCGCCATCGCGCTGGGGATGTTCGCGAACGACTCAGGCCGCTTCGTCTACGCCGAACGCACGCTAGCAAGTTTTGAAGAGCGTTTTCCGAAGAGCATCTGGCGATCCGACTGCCGTGCGATTCTGCAGGGCATCCGGAAGTCAGAGGTCCATGTTCAAAATCCCCCCTGTGTGATGCCATCGGAGCCCTTCAAGCTTTCCTTGAGGGTACGCAACGAAGGGAAGCTCGATGTGCGGGCTTACCCAGTTGACCTCGGAGCCATCCTTGGCTCGCGGCGCTACCTCAACGACTCAAAGTCGTCGTTTTCTGATCTGGGACGCATCGTCAAGAGAATGTTGGCGATGGAAGGACGCCTGGGCCGACCGGCTTGGCAAAAGACTTTCGTGACGCCCGATCGTGGCCATCACTTATCTCACGAAATGACCTGTGATCTCGATCTCTTGGCGAAGGGAGCCTACCTCATCGAGGTCTCCGGAGAGAAAGTCGCCTACCAAGTCATGGGGCTCGTGAGTGAACTCTCCATGGTCCGCAAAGTTGGCCAAAAAGAAGCCATCATCTTCGTCGCTGATGCCAAGACGGGGCAGCCCGCCGCCGGTGTCGACGTGCTGGTTCGGCAAAAGCACCAAGACTCCGGGCTCTTTGGTCGCTACACCAAGATTACCCACAACCGAGGTCCTTCGGACGAAAACGGGCTGCATCGGCGTCGGCACGAAGTCACCCCAAGAAACTCCTTTTACTTAGAGGCCTTTGCGCAGCGTGGTGATGACTACGCCTTGACGACTTTCGGCAGTTATCAGGCCGACAGCAACCCTGCCGCGAGGTCTTCGGTCTATTGTTTCACGGACCGCCCTGTTTACCGACCCCTGGATGAGGTTCACTTCGTCGGCAACCTTCGCGAACTCGAAGACGGTGCCTACAAAAACTTGCCGGGGCGTGACGTCAAGGTCGAGGTTGTCGATCCGAAGGGCAACCGTCTCTACACTCAAACCTTGAAGTCAGACGAATACGGAGCCGTGAACGATCGCTTTGCTCTGGGCGAAGAACCACCATTGGGTCAGTATCGAGTCAGTTTTCGGCTCGGCAATACTCACCTCGGGCAGCGCGTATTTCGCGTTGAGGAATACAAAAAGCCAGAGTTCGAAGTCCAGATCGTGGGACCGAAGGAACAGATTCGAGTTGGCGAGGCCATTCGGGCCGAAGTAAGGGCAGAGCTTTATTCAGGTGGCGGTCTGGCGGGTGCCAAGGTTGTCTACCGTGTGTTCCGGGCCCGCTATGCTCCGTCTTTTTGGCGGCCCAGTCGCTACTCCTGGTTCTACGGGAAAAGCCGCCCGGTGCGAAACAACAGCCGAGAACTTGTTAGCTCTGGTGAATCCCAATGTGATCAGGACGGCAAGTTCGAGATCAAGGTCGAAACCGCAGCCTTGTCGGCGCGGTATCCCGACCAAGATCACCGCTTTGTGGTCGAGGCTGATGTCACTGACCTCTCGCGCCGCACTATTTCGGGTTCGACGACGGTCATCATGACGCGTACAGCTTTGTTCGCGTCGATGTCCGCATCACGTGGATTCTTTCGGGCTGGCGAGCGCGCCACCTTCGAGATCCGTACGCAGACCGCGGGCGGCGAAGCCGTCAAAACCAAAGGACGCGTTCAGGTGTACCGTCTCAGCTCAGTGCTTGAAAACGACGTCATCGTTTACCGCCGAAATGAAGTCGATGCCGTCGTTGCGGCCACGAACAAAGAAGGCGACGGCAAGCTTGAGTACACCTTCGATTCACCGGGGCGTTTCGTTTTGTCCTACGTCACCGAAGACAAGTGGGGCGAAACGGTACGCGGTGAACACGAGAT
This sequence comes from Planctomycetota bacterium, assembly GCA_036479435.1. Lineage (GTDB taxonomy): Bacteria > Planctomycetota > DRQF01 > JAZGFI01. The sequence continues at coordinate 6,120 of JAZGFI010000090.1, forward strand.
TTGGATCACCGATCCCAACTACGCCGCTGACGACTTCCAGTTCAAAAACGTCGAGATCGTTGCCGACCAGTCGGCCTATCAACCCGGCGAGACCGCGTATCTGCTCATCAACGGCACTTTCGCCAATGCGTCCATCTTCATGACCATCGAATCCGATCGGCGCATCTTGAAGCATGAGGTTCTAAAGCTCAGCGGCAAGAACACCGTGGTCGCGATCGAGATCCCGGAATCCTTCACTCCCAACGTCTTTGTGCACGCGATGATGGTGCAGGGCGGCCGCTTTTTCCAACACAGTGTCGAGCTGAGGGTGCCGCCCACGCGCAAGTTCTTGGATGTGGATCTCAGTCTTTCCCAGTCGGAATACCGACCGGGCGAACTTGTTGAGGTCTCCATTCAAAGCCGCGACTACCAAGGCCAGGGTGTCCCCGCGCAGTTTGCTTTGCGCATCATGGACAAAGCCATCACTTACATTCAGAGCGATGACACTCCAGATATTCGCGCCTTCTACTACGGTCAGCGCCGCTCTTTTTACGGCAATCAGCGTTGGAACAGCAACACGACCCAGTCGCTCCTTTTCCGCTTTGCAGGAAGACTGGCCCGTAGCGAAAAACAAAAACGCTGGCGCCGCCACGGTTATCCCAAGGGCTGGTGGATCGACACCGAGGTCACCGAACTGCAGCGCGATGGTGGGGCCTTTTTGGACGGCTTTGTGAAACACTCCCGCGACGGTGCGCCCGAGGAAGAGAGAGAAGAATCTGGCCGAATGACTCTGGGGAGCGCGGCCATGGACTCTGCGGCTAGCCCCTCCATGGATTTCCGCAGCGCCAAGATGAAAAAAGGCCGTGCCTTCACCGGCGGCGGCGACAAAGATGGTGCCGATGACGCCCTCGCCGAGCCGGAAGATCGTTCCAATTTCTCCGACCTGGCGGCCTGGATTCCAAACTTGCGCACCGACAAAAACGGCCAAGCCAAGTTCAGTTTCAAGTTGCCCGACTCCTTAACGACCTGGGTCACCACCGCTCGCGGCATGACCCAATCGACTTTGGTGGGTTCGGCTGAGACCGAGTTCAAAACCACCAAGAACGTGCTCGTTCGTTTGCAAGCGCCGCGGTTTTTCACCGAGCGCGACGAGATCGCCCTGTCCGGCATCATCCGCAACGGCTTTGCCGACGCTATCCGCGTCAAAGCTCAGCTCGAACTCGACGGCGGCACCTTAGAGCTTCTGGATCAAGCCGAGCGCGAGATCACCATCGAGGCCGGCGCCGAAGTGCGCGTCGATTGGTTGGTACGAGTCCTTCAGCCCGGCGAAGCTCAGGTGCGGATGAAGGCACTGTCGTCCCGCGAAAGCGACTCCGTCACCATGAACTTCCCGGTTTTGGCCTACGGCCGTGGGAAAGTCGTGACGCAAGTCCAAGTCATCGATGCCGATGGCACTCTCGCGAATTTCAATATCGACCTTCCCGCCGAGCGTCGCATCGCCTCGGCGCAGCTCGAAGTGATCGTGCAGCCATCGTTGGGATCAACTCTGCTCGACGCGATTCCCTACCTCATCGAGTACCCCTACGGCTGCACGGAACAAACGATGAGCCGATTCATGCCCGCGGCCATCGTCGCGCAAACGCTGCATGATGCTGGCATCAGCCTCGACGAGATCGCCAACAAACGCCGAGATCTCGCGAAGGCCTCAGAGCAGCGCCAAAAACCCGCTCCGATCTACGGTGATGCGGAACTTAAGTCCGTCATAAAGCGCGGCCTCGCCCGTCTCGGCGGCATGCAAAACCCCGATGGTGGGTTTGGCTGGTGGCGAAACGATCGCAGCCAAGTCTATCTGACTGCCCACGTTCTCTACGGTTTGATCACCGCCAAAAAAGCCGGCTACGCCGTTCCCGCTGGCATGATCTCCGGCCCAACCCGTTTTCTTCGCCGCGAGATGTCGGAAACAACCAGCCTTCCGCTTCGCGCCTACACCGTCTTCGCGCTGACCGCCGCGGGGGAGATTGACAAAGAGTTGCTGGATGACGTTTTCAAACGACGTGACAAACTCGGCGTCCTCAACCGTGCCCAGCTCGCCTTGGCCTGTGAGGCCGCGGGGCAAAACGACCGTTCGTCGCTAGTCCTGAAATCCCTTGAGGACTTCGCCACGGTCGACGAAGCCAACGGCACCGTCCACTGGCAAGGCGGATCATCCTGGTGGTATTGGCACCAAGACGAAATCGAAACCAACGCCTACGTCTTGCTCGCTTTTGCGACCATCGATCCCGACCACAAGCACGCACGGCCTCTGGCCGCTTGGCTGGTCCGCAACCGTTCGGGCAACCAGTGGAAGTCCACGCGCGACACCGCCGCTTGCGTCTTAGCTCTCGCGCGCTACATGAAGAACGCCGGCGAACTGGACCCCGACTATGAACTGAGCGTCAAACTCGGCAATCGCACCTTGCGGACCCTGCGGGTCACGCGCGACAACATGTTTACCTTCGACAACCGCTTCCTCGTCGAAGGCGACGCCCTAGAAACCGGATCACAATCCATTCGAGTCGAAAAGACCGGCCGCGGCAGCGCCTACGTCACCGCCCGTCTACAGTACTTCTCGACCGAAGAACAAATAAAGGCCTCTGGATTCGGGGTCAAAGTCTCCCGTCGCTACTACCGCCTCACCCCCTACGAGGAAATCGTCGAAGTAAACGGTCGCAAGATCAAGCAGCTCAAACACCGCCGCGAACTCCTCGGCGACCTCGCCAGCATCAACTCTGGCGACGAGATCGAAGTCGAAATGACCCTCGACGTCGACAACCACTACGAGTACGTCATGGTCGAAGACCGCAAACCCGCGGGCTTCGAACCCCTCGAACTCAAGTCCGGCCATCGCTACGGCAACGGTTTGTGTTCCAACATGGAACTCCGCGACGAAAAGGTCGTCTTCTTTGTCACCTGGCTCCAACAGGGAACCCACAAGATCAGCTACAAAATGCGCGCCGAAATCCCCGGACGCCTCAACGCCATGCCCACCCGAGCCCTCGCGATGTACGCCCCCAAGCTCGGCGGCATCTCCGACTCCTGGCGCGTCAAAGTCGAGCAGCCTTCACGTTGAATGCCGCCCCAACCAACAGCGGCCCAGCGATGGATATCGAGTTGCTCCTGTCGATAGAGTGCGAGTCACAAGAGTCATTGAGAACTCTCGCTCATCCCCAAGCTATCTCTCGGTGTTCATCGTCAAGTAGCTCTACCCACCGCATTGACTCATCGGTATTGCTACCGAAGCGCACCCCGTTGCCTCATCAGAATGCTACCGGACTTTACTTGTCGGATACCGATTATCGCTGCATTGGCGCCATTGCCTTTGCGCCGTTCCCTAGGCACGAGGGGCGGTGCAAAGGCAATGGCGTCAGGAAGTCCTTTTCGCCCCAAACTAATCTGGGTTCGAGTCGTGTTTTTGGCTGCCCTGGATGCCATGCGCCGCCTCGGACTCCTTAGGTAACATCGGCTTGAAGCAACACGCCTGGTGAGTTCTGATTGTCGCTGAACAAACTTCTGCCGCAGACGAAGAGCATGTTGTCGCGGGACAGTATCAATGATGATTGGCAGTGGATTGACAGGCGGCTGCCAAAAGTGGTATTCTGCTCTTATGGATTCAGAAATGACAACCCTCAATGTGTCGCTGCCGAAAGACCTTCGCTCCTTCATCGAGGAGCAAGCCCGCGATGGTGGATTTCACTCCGTTAGCGAGTACATGCGCGACATCCTTCGGCAAGCTCGCAAGCGAGCGACTCAAGAGAAGCTCGAACAGCTTTTGATCGATGGCTTGGAAAGCGGCGAGGGTTTTGAAGCGACCCCAGAATACTGGGACGAACTCAAAAATAGAGCTTTGCAGAACGCCAAGAAGCGAGCGGCAACCAAAAAGGATGCCGAGTGACCCAGAAGGTCATCGTGGTCAGTCCGCTGGCCGCAAACGACGCGGGCGAGATCATCGACTACTTTTCATTTGAGGTGGAAGATGATGAGTTGGCGCTTCGGTTCGGAGCGTCCCTTCAATCGACTTATCGATCTCTCCTTGATTTCCCTGATATGGGATCGCCACGCTGGAACTGGGCTTCCAAGAAGCTCCTCGGTGTCAGGTCATGGCCAGTCACCGGATTTCGTTCGCACTTCGTTTTCTATCGATCCACCGATCGAGGCATTGAGATTCTCAGAGTCCTACACGGATCTCGAGACATCGCCTTTCAATTGCGCGTCGAGGAGTAGCCTCCAGCGTCTCCGACTCGCCCTTGGCGATGAGCTTCTTTGTTTTTTCGAGATCGGTCATTGCTAATCGATGGCGCAGTTGAGCTGCAATATCAACCTGGCGAAAAGATGTTTCGCTTGACGATGATCTTCGCCTTTGCTGCCGTCTTGTCTATCGCGTCGGGTGCACCAAAAGCTGACTCGGCGCCAAAGGCGAGAGGGCTGTTCAGCGACAATCAAAACTCCCCAGCGTGTTGCCTCATCCGACCGTGTTAACGAAGGGGTCCGACTATTGGTGGATCGACGGCCGCCGCCGTCGCCGTTCGCCGGTGCCGCAAGGGATCTTGGTGAGCGGCCTCGACTCTCGAGGTCATTCCTTGGTGACTTGGTACGGCACTAAGGAGCCAACGAAGTCCCGTTCCTTGGCACGCAAACAGCTCGCTGACTTCGGCCCGGATCGCCGCATCTCACGCTGGAACTAAAAGGCGAGCTTGTAGTGTTTGACGCCCGATACAACGCGATCGTTGTGCTTCAAGACCCTGACGGCGACCGCAATTTCGGTCTCGCGAATTTCCGGTCTGTCATCCCAATCGCCAAGAGTGGATTCAGCTTTGAACGCCTGCAAGATTTGGAGTCGTTTCAGGTTATTGAGGGGCACGCCGCTTGGTGTTTCGACCGGTACGATAACGGCGAAGGGCTTGGACCCCTGTACTACGTCGTTTACGCCAAAAACGGACGCTACGTCCTAAAGGCTCACCTAAAAGGCGACGCGCCGCGGCGCTCGGCGGCCTACTTCAAAGGGAAGTAGATAACTCGGCTCTGCGCACCTTATTGTCGCTGCCGCGTGCGCCTAGGTAAGTGCTAGTTGCCGTGGACTCCGTACCGCTCGCGCAGACGCGCCATGGCTGCCGCCACGAGGGACGCGAAATCATCGGGGACCAACAGCTTGATAGTTTGGCTCGAAGCTGAAGTGACGTCAAAGGTGAGGCTTTTGCGGGGGAGCGTTACGCCCGTGCCGAAAGCGCCTTTTTCAGATTTGTGAAGTACATGCAAGGTGAGATTTTGGGGGCCGAGTCCGGCGACGGAGAATTCTGCCCTGAAAGAGTCGTCAAGAACCACCGGGCCTTGGAATACTGGGCGTTTACCTAGGGCTTGGCAGTGGAAACTCAGCGACTCATTCTTGCCCAATTTCGGCAAGTTGCCGATGAGCTGCACCGTCACCTTTGGAGCGAGCGAGAAGATAACAGTGGTCTTGCCGGGTACGACTTTCTGGGATTGGCTTAGGTAGCCTGGGCAAGAAAAAAGCAGCTGCAGTTTCTCATCCATGACGTCCAAGTTGTGAACTGAGTTGTGCGCGCGGGTACGCAGGGGCACACGCCCACTTTGCTCTTGATCCGATAAGATCATGACTTTGCGCAGAGGGTCGCCTTTTTCATTGCTGAACTCGAAGGTGTAGCGCTTGAAGTCCACTTTGATGGGTACTTTGCCAAGGTCAGTCGTTGTTCCCGCGACGAATTGTAGCTTGACGAGTTCGGTAAGGGGATGCCCCTGCTGCGTTACGATCTGAAAGTTGTATGCGCCCGGCTTGAGTTCCCTTTCTTGGATCTTGCCGCCTCTGGGCAAGCCACTCCAGCCATATCCTTGCTCGTCTGCGGGGCGGAGACTATAGGCCAGAGTTGAAAGTTTGACGTTTTCATCCGCAACAACCTGAGCGACGAAGGAAGCCGCTTGAGCCAGGACGAGTACAAGGTTGCTCTGGCCGAGTTCACAGGCAACTTCTTGCGCCTTGAGAAAACCGGTTTTCGAGGCAGCGGCGAACAGGCCCTTGGTCGTCGAGTCAAACAGATACCCGCGGATTTGAAAGGTCCCGTCTTCCTTGGAGCGGTTGTTTAGATGCCCGAGCAAGGCGTTGTTGTAGTGACCAGGGAAGTGATCCGGCGCATTGGGAACAGCAATGAGCCGTGATAACGAAAATTGAGCGCCTTCGATCGGATCACCCGACGAACTGACGACGCGGCCCGCCACAAGGACCGGCGCTAGGGTCGCTCGAATGGCGCCCAAATCCAATTCGCCGGTCTTGAGTCGCTCAGTCAGATCAACACGGATTTGAGGTCGAAGGTCCAAACCCACATTGCGATTTCTTTCGGTCAACTCGAAAATGACGGTTTGGCCGGGGACCGGTTCTGCATCTGACTCCGAGAGAACAAGTCGGAATTTCCCCTGGGAGTCGGTGTCGAGGTTGCTTCCGTGGCTGCTGCGCCCACTATTGCTTCGGGTCGCAACAATACGGTACTGGTACGCTTGATTCGTGATGGCATCACCGTTTTCATCGACGATGTGGCCCGTGATTACCGACGCCTTCTTGGCCCAGGCGAGCGTTTTCGAAAGCACTTCCGCGTTTGCAGTTGGCCCGTCAAATTCGAATGAGCGTGAAGCGACATCACTTTCTCGGCTCGGTGAGCAAGTCGCGTTGACCGTGAGGTTGAGGCCAACTGGCCCCATCTTCAGCATTCCGTTTGAGGTTGATCCCACGATCACTTGCCGCATCGTTTCGAGATCCGGCCGTTCGTGCCGCTTGTGTGCGTGACGCAGCGAAATGTTCACTTTGTCGCCGAGCGCCTTTTGATTTGGTCCAACTAGAGAAAGATCAATCCAGCCCAATTCTGGAAGCTGAATGATCTGGGGTTGCTCCGATGTCGTCGATTCTTCAGCCTCGATAGCCAGGTTCTTTCTAAACAAACCCATGACGTGCCAGCTGTATTTTTCGGCATTGCCTTGGGAATGGGGTTGGCCGAACTTGGGGGCGATCTCAATCTTGGCGAGACCAGTGCGGTCAGTGGGCGTTGATTGGCCGCCGAAAGACGATCTCTGAGAAGAGGGTAAGAGTTTGAGATGGAATCCGCTTAGAGGTTGCCCCTGCGCATCGAGGACTTTGGCATAAAAGTTCTTTTTGAGCGTGACGCTAATGACCAAGGTGGCGGTCGTTTGTGAATCAGTAGGGGCCGCTTCGGCATCGGTACCTTCGGCTGATTTCAAGCGAGCGTTGCCCGCGTACCGTGCGTCATCCACCAAGAAAGTGAGGCGTCGGTTGGATAGTCGCGCGAGTATCTCGCCCTGTGAACCCGTCTCGAAACGTTCGCAAAGAGCTTTCATCATCGCCCGTCGATCCCGCGCCAACTCCGGATGCTCCTTAATGAAGGCCTCAGCCCGAGTTCTCATCTCAGGAGTTTCGTCAGCCACGAAAATTCCGATTCCCTCGAGAGGACGCTCTGACTCCGCGTCCAGAACCCTCAAGAGGACAAGCCGGGTGTTTTGCAGATCAACCGCAGTTGACTTTGAACCAGGAGCTGGCGCTTCGTCTTTGAGTGGCTTCTCAAATAACTTTGGAAGATGGCGCCGTGCGGCCCCCGTCTCCTCAGTTTGGTCGTCTTGGAGTGGCGTGCTCTCGTTTGGCGTCAGCTCTTCGGCGTCGGAGCCGAGGTTCAAGTACAAAAACGCCGCAGCGCCCGCCAGGGCGACGAACACGCACAGCCATAGGATGGGGTTTTTCACGACTGATTCTCCGACGCCCTAAGTCCGCTTGATCATAGCCGTGCTCGAGGGCTTTGTCACCAGGGGGCAAGTGGATCGACGAGCTATTAGTTACTGGCTATGGTTTAGGGCCCAGGGTTTTTTGCACTGCTGCCGCGAATTCGCTGAGGCTCATCGCTGATGGCTTGGGCTTGATGGCGGGGGCGAGCAGCTTGGTGATGAGCTTCTTCGCCGCGTGATTGAGGTTGAGGTCGGCTTGGTTGAGCGGCAGGTTGCGAGTCTTGGCGTCGCGGTGTTCTTTGAGGTCGAGGAGTTTGGCGGCGAAGGCCTTGTTGCGGGTGCGAGCCAAAAGGCGCAGGGCCCAACAAAAGTGTCGGATCTGATCGCTGTTGTCTTGGAATCGCGGGTGGAAGCCGCGGTCGCGAAAACGGCCGGGACGGTAGTAAGCGGTTTTGGATTTGCGCAGGGCGTCCAAGTCGCGATCGCTGAAGATCAAGACGAGGTCGGCCGTCAGCGCGTCGGCTTGAGGCTTTCCCTTCGGGAGGGCGTCGAGAAACAGGGTCTCCCAGTGTAGGACCTCTAAGAAGTCCTCAAGGTCGTTGCGCCCGGGCGTCCGACACAAGCGGTCCGCGACGAGCGACAAGATACTGCGGCGCAGGTCGGCATCTTTTAGTTGCGGAATGACTTGTTTGGCTTCGCGTTCTAAGAAAGTTCGGATGGACACGGGGTCGCCGACTTGGATCCAGGTCTTGAGGTAGCTCGCCGCGGTGGTGGCCAGTTGCGCGACGGGGGCGCCGGGCGAAGCGGAAGGGCGAATGGCAGTTAGCCATCGCTCAAAAGGATTCTTGAAGCGCTTGTGGATGGCCGCTCGATAAGACCGACCGCCTAGCCAAGATTTGATCTTGGCATCTCGATCTACAGCCTTAGCGCGACCAGTAAATTTGTACTCATAGGCCTGGAGTTTTTCTTCGATGTCGGGCAGTTTTTGGCGAAGCGATCGCTCTGCCTGGGCCAGGCGCTTGTTGGCGATTTCAATTGCCGTTGAGGTCGGCTGGCGTACTGGTTCTTGGGCGCAGATCGTCAGCGGCAGCACTAAGGCCAGGATGAGGAAAACTCCGATCTGGCATTTGCGGTGGTTCACGGCGGTTCGCTTTTGAGGGTGCAAAGAAAACATGGCTGTTGTTGGGTTTCCAGGGCCTATCGCAAAAGAAGCTTGATCTGCTTTCAAAACCAAGATTCGAATTCGGTTAAGTTGTGCACGGATCTCACCACGCCGAGGCAAGAGGTGGAAGATGAAACGTCGAAATTTGTTCAAGAACACGGCCGCCGCACTGGGAGCGGGCGTGGCCGGCTCGCGAGCCTGGACCGGACTTGCTGAAGAGAGTGAGAGCATGATCAACGAGGTCTTAAAAACCGGTCCGGTCAAATTCACACGCGATAACTTGGACCTTGAGCCTGCGGAGTACGCGTCGTTGTTGGCGACATTGGCCAAGGCGCCAGGAATTGCGAGCGACTCCTATTCCTTGGGCGGGGTGGTCCAAGAACTGGAGCAAAAGATTGCGACGAGGCTTGGCAAAGAAGCTGCGATCTTCATGCCGACGGGGACTTTGGCCAATCAGCTCGCGGTTACGGCGCAGAGTGGGCCAAAAAGTCGGCGCGTGCTGGCCTTAGCGAAGAGTCATCTGTTCAACGACGCTGGGGATGGCACGCAAGCTTTAGGGGCCTTGTCGGTCATCCCAATCGGGGGGGAGGAAGCTACTTTCTCCTTGGAAGCGGTGAAGGCAGAAGTCGCGCGCTGTGCGCAGAGCAAGGTGGCCCTTCGGATTGGAACGATTGCTATCGAATCGCCCGTTCGCCGTTGTGACAACCAGCGTTTTGGTTTTGACGAACTAAAAAGCATCGCGACCTTCGCTCGTGAAGAAAAAATCGCCGTGCATTTGGACGGCGCCCGCCTGTTCATTGAGTCAGCCTACTCCGGCATCGACGTCGCCGAGTACGCGCGCCATTGCGATTCGGTTTACGTTTCACTCTACAAGTGTTTTCACTCGGCATCGGGCGCGGTGTTGGCGGGTCCGAGCTCAATGATTGAGGGCCTTTATCACCAACGGCGGATGTACGGCGGGGGCGTGCCGCAAGCCTGGCCCTATGCGGCGGTGGCGCTGGCCTTTGTGGACGGCATGACGGAACGCCTGGGGTCGGCCGTCCAGGTTTTCGAGGACTTTAAGAAGGCTCTGAAGCCTAAGACCGATTTCCTATTCGAGCCGATCTCGAATGGTACCAACGTCAGTTTACTGACCTTGCGTCGCGGGAACGCGCATTCGTTTCGGAGCAAACTCCGTGAACGCGACATTCACCTTCCCGCTCCGGATGCCAACACTGGCGTCTTCAAGCTGAAGACGAACGAGACCCTAAACCGCTCGAACGCCAAAGACCTCGCCGAGGCTTTTGAATCCTGTCTTTGAATCCCGGAATCTGTCTTCATTCTCAACCAGGAAATCGACAACCGTGGTGACTCCCCACAAACTGAACGTTCGCCAATGCCTCGTCTTTGCGGCCACGATGTTCGCGCTGTTCGCGACGACGGTGAGACTCGACGCTCAAAGCCGGCTCGCGATCATCGGGGGCACCCTCATCGATGTGAGTGATTTCGGCCGGTCTACAAAAGACCTGAAGGGCCAACTCATTCTCTGCGAGGACGGCAAGATCACCCGAGTCGGGCCGCTTGAAGGCATGGAGGTGCCCAAAGGCTTTGTGACGATCGACGCGCGCGGCAAGTACATCGTGCCGGGTCTCGTCGATGGTTTCGCGGTCCTCAACAACCAGTCCTACGCTCAGGCTTACTTGGCGATGGGCGTGACCTCGATCCTGGGTGTCGGCGGTGGGCGGCGTGGCCCGATGTTTTTCGAAGCCGATCCAGGGCCCACGATTTATCCCTTGGAAGATGTAGGTTACGAGGAGAAGTCTTTAGACGATCACCTCGACCGCTTGCAGCAGATTGCCGATGAGGGGGCCAAAGTTGCCTTGCTCATGTATCGCTTGCCTCCGGCGAAGCTGCGGGCTTTGGCACAACGGGCTCGTGAGTTGGGCTTGGCGACCATCGGGGAACTCGCTCAAACGAAGTATTTGGAAGGGGCTGATTGCGGCATCGACGCTTTCGTTCACACCACGCGCTACAGCTTGGGCCTGGCGAGCGACGATCTTATCGCGGGCATCGCCCAAGAGCCCTTTAGTAACGGCCTCGCGAGTCCTAAGTGGCGTTACTACCGCTGGCTTTCCGAGCTTAAGGCCGGCGACGAGAGAATTGCCGCCTACGCCGGCAAGCTTGCGAAGTCGGGGGCGTTCTTGATTCCCACCGCAGGCCTTTTGTACTTGCATCAACCGGAGGTTCGAAATCCCTGGACTTATCCCGTAGCCAAGCTCCTCGATGCGAAAGACATCAACAAACCCGCGGACAAAAAGACCGGCATCCCCGACTGGACGCCCGCGCAGCTTGATTCCTACCGGGCCTTGGCGCGCGCCAGTGAGCACATTGAAAAAACCAATCGCGCGGCGGGATGTCGTTACCTCGCAGGCAGCGGTACCGACGTTTGGGGTACGATGCCGGGGATCAGTTTGCATACGGAACTGGAAGCGCTCGTCCGATTCGGCATGAACCCGCGGGAAGCACTCGCCGCGGCGACGTCGAACTTCGCTGCGGCTTACCGTTGGCATGAGCTGGGCGCAATTCAGCCGGGTTGCCGCGCCGATATCCTCATCCTCAACGAAGACCCCCGAAAAGATGTGAGAAACCTTCAGGCGATTCATCGTGTTGTCGCTAAGGGCGCGGTCCTTGATCCTAAAGTGCTGATGGAAAAGCCCGGTCTGAACAACGGGGTCATTTTGGATTCGAATCCCTGGACTTGTCCTGAGCGATGGCGAAGAAAAGGCGACGACTACTTGGATTCAGTTTCGGTGACGAAGATGAGTTACCGAAGCAACTCCCTCGAAGTAAAGGGCGTCATCGCGCAACCCCGCGCGCCGGGGAAATACCCTTGTGTGATTTACCTTCGGGGCGGCAACCGAGAATTTGGGCAGATCAACGACCGGAAGATTGCGCGCGGTCTCGCTCGGATCGCCAGCTGGGGCTACGCCGTCGTCGGGAGCCAGTATCGCGGCGTGGACGGTGGGACAGGTTTGGAGGAGTTCGGCGGGGTAGAGGTCAACGACGTTCTCAATCTCATTCGGCTGTTGGAAGGCTTACCCAAGGCTGATACTAAACGTATCGGCCTTTACGGCGGTAGCCGTGGCGGCATGATGTTGTACTTGGCCATGAAGGCTAGCGATCGTTTTTCTGGGGCTGTGGTGCGGGCTGGGCTGGCGGATCTCGATCGCTGGCGCCGCGAGCGGCCGGGCATCAAATCTGTTCTGCGGGAGTTTCCCGGGCTATGACCCCCATGGCGACACAGGGCTCAAGGAGCGCTCCGTTGTTCATTGGGCCGAAAAACTAAAAGTAAGGCGCCGATTCTGATCTTCCACGGTACGGCAGACTGGCGCATCCTCCCGGGGTCGAGTTTCGCCGCGGCGAAAGCGCTTCAACAATGCCGACACCCCTATCGTTTAGTGATGCTCGAAGGCAGCGATCACAGTTTGAGTGAGCACGCCCGAGAGGTCTATGCTTCGACCAAGACCTGGTTGGATAAGTACGTCCGCGACAAAGAGCCGAGCCCCGATTTGAAACCGCATGGCCGCTAACCTCTAGAGCCAGCGGCGGACCGATGCGCGGTAGTTGAAATAGGTCTCGCCGAAGTTTTTGAGGAGCACTTTTTCTTCGACCTGCACGAATCGCGTGCGGATGATGAGGAAAAAGATCGGCGGCACGACGAGCGGGCTGAGGCTTCCGAGGCCGATAGCGGCACCCGCAAGAATCGCCATCATCGCCAAGTACATCGGATTTCGGCTGAGTCGAAAAACCCCGCTGGTGACGAGGTGACTTGGAATCCGAAAGGGGATGACCGTGGTGTGGTGACGCCGAAAAGTGAGCGCAGCCCAGAGGATGGTGGCAAGTCCCATTCCGATCGGAATCCAGCCCAGTTGATTCCAGGGAGCTCGGACGATGACGAGGATCGGCGCTAAGAAATTGAGAGCCACCATCGTGAGGAGGCTCGCCGCCAAGTACACCGGCGGGAGGATGCGACGTTTCTTCATGGCAGTCTTAGAGTCCGACTAAAGGCTGATTTGGCGAAGGGAGAGAGGTTCGAAGCCCCGGTAGTACAACCGATGGGAAGGACGAGAGTCAGGTCAGGGGGTAGAGGAGGGAGGTGAGGAGGGAGGTGAGGAGGGAACTCTCGTGAGGCGCGGATTTACGGGACCATGTCAGTTGGGGGACGTTGTGATACACCGCGCTGAAGGACGGCAGCACCGCCGGGGATCGAAAACTCTCAATTGCCAAAGAAGGAGCGAAAGGCATCAACCTAGGGCCAAAGGACCTAAGTGGAATCTCGTCGGATTAAAACCGGCGGATGACTCCGATGACCACTCCTTGAATCTTCACTTCTGTCGCGGGACGAATGATGGCACTCATCGCCGCATTAGCCGGTTCGAGTCGCACGCGGTTGCCTTCTAAAAAGAAGTGCTTGAGCGTCGCCTCTTGGTCGCCGATGAGCGCGACGACGGTTTCGCCGTTGCGGGCCTGATCGCGCGATTCGCAAACGACGAGGTCGCCGTCTTGAATGTGTTCTTCGATCATCGAGTTGCCCTTCACCTCCAAGACGAAGACGTCTCGGTCGTCGGGGAAAAGGCCGTCGAAGTCGAAGCGCTCGCCGTTGTCGACGGCTTCAATGGGCATACCCGCGGCGATGCGACCGCAAAGACGGATGTCGGGCCAGCGGGTCTCAGCTTGGGTGTCGACCAATTCGATCGAGCGGGCGCGATTGCGTTCGGTGCGCAGCAAGCCTTTGGACTCGAGCGCCTTGATGTGCTCGCGGGCGGTGACGGAGCTGACGCCGAAGCGTTGACCGATTTCATCCAAAGTGGGGGCAAAGCCCATATCGCGGATGTGTTCGGCGACGAAGTCGTAAATCTTCGCCTGCTTGGGCGTCATCGCCACCTTTAGAGCGCCCAGGCCAGGGCCATGAGGGCCGCGATGCCACAGGTCGTGAGCAGGTCTTGGCAAATGCGTCGGGTCATCGTCATGGCGTTCTCCAATCTTCAGATGCTTGGCGCCCTTAGGGCGCGGGATTCTCGCGGCCCAACCCTTCGAAAGGCCAAGAACCGCTTTCTATTTCCTCGCTGGCACTTTGGGAAAGGCCAAGGGTGGCAGCGAGAAAGGGATATTAGAGGGTGAGGGAGGGGAATGCAAGGGAGAAGTTAGGGTTTTGTTAGGGTCGACCGAAATCACCGGTCCCTTGCTTTTGCCGCGAGTGGGGATGGGCGAGAATGGGGCATGCCAAGTAACTATCCACAGCTTTGGGATCCTACTCAGGTGTTCTACGAGGAGGTTCATACCGAAGTCCTCGTGATTGGCGGCGGTGTCGCCGGGTTTAGCGCGTCGATCGCCGCGGCGGCTGAAGGGGCCGAGGTATTATGCGTGACCAAGGACACGGCGACCTCGTCTAATACCTGGTGGGCGCAGGGCGGCGTGGCCGCGGTCTTAGGTGATGAAGACAGCTTCGAGTCTCACTGCGATGACACGCTGAAGACGGGCCGTGGTCTGTCGCAACACGAGGCAGTCGAGGTCGTGGTTCGCGAGGGGCCTCAACGCATCGCCGAACTTTTGGAGTGGGGCGGTGCCTTTGATCTCGACCAGGATAATCGGCTCGATCTCACGCTTGAGGGTGGCCACAGTCACAAGCGCATCGTTCACGCGCGCGGCGATCAAACGGGTACGGAAGTTCAGGGCACTCTCATTCGCAAAGTCCGGTCACTTCAAAACGTGACGTTGTGGGAGCACGGATTTGCCCTGGATCTACTCGTGGAAGGGGACCGCTGCGGTGGCGCCATTGTTTGCCGAAATGGTGTTTACGTCTTGATACGCGCCAAGGCCGTAGTGATGGCGACGGGGGGAGCAGGGCAGCTTTACCGCGAGTCCACCAACCCGCCCATTGCGACCGCCGATGGATTGGGCATGGCTTTGCGCGCGGGGGCGGGATTACGCGACCTGGAGTTCGTGCAGTTTCATCCGACGACGCTCTACGTTGCGGGCTCGGCGCGTCAACTGATTACAGAAGCGGTTCGCGGTGAGGGCGGCTTGCTTCGTGACATGCGAGGCGAGCGGTTCATGGTCAATTACCATCCGGATGCCGAGCTTGCGCCGCGCGACGTGGTCTGCCGGGCCATTGTGCGCCACATGAAAGCCAACGGCGACAGCCACGTCTTCATTGACATCACGCACTTTGATCCGAAGTTCGTCGAGGAGCGTTTTCCGCGGCTCAGCCACATTTGTCAGATCTACAACTTGGACGTCACCAAAGACCTCATTCCGATTCACCCCAGTGTTCACTACATGATGGGGGGCATCGAGGTCGATTTAGAGGGCCGAACTCAAGTGCAGGCTCTTTTCGCCTGCGGTGAAGTCGCATCGAGCGGCTTACACGGTGCGAATCGGCTAGCCAGCAATTCTTTGTTGGAGGGCTTTGTCTTTGGCCGCCGGGCGGGCCGAGCCGCCGCGAACGAACCGCCGCTGACGCGGTCTTTGGATCTCCCGCCCTCCCCCGACTTTGGCCTCGACGGTAGCGTGATGAACGCTGGCGATATGTACAACAGCATCAAGAGCCTCATGTGGCGCGACGTCGGTATCGTTCGCGACGAAAGCTCTTTGCAATCCGCCGTCAAGCGACTCGAGGCTTGGTCGGCCTACGTCTTTCAGTGTGCTTTTCACGAACAGAAGGGCTGGGAGCTGGTAAACGTCTTGAGTGCAGCGGCAGGCGTGGCAAACTCGGCCTTGCGCCGCCGCGAGAGTCGCGGTGCCCATTTTCGAAGCGATTACCCCGAAACCGACGACGCGAACTTTCTGTGTCATTCGGTCTATCCCTCCAAGGACAACTCCACCCATGGCTGATTCCGAACGCGGCGCGGAGAAATCCAAAGTTGAAACGGCGATTCTGGTCGGCTGTGGCACGGCGGATATTTCCAACGACCCCGACCTGAAGGTCTTAGATGAACTCGCGGAACTCGCCAAGACCGCCGATACCGAACCCATTGCGCGGGTCTATCAAAAACGAAGTCGCCCCGATACGGCGTTTTATGTCGGTAAGGGTAAAGCCGACGAAATCACCTCACTGCGCCGCGACGAAGAAGCCGACGTCGTCATCTTTGACGTCGAACTAACGCCGCGTCAGCTCAGCAACCTCGAAGAGAAAATTGGCTGTCGCGTCCTCGATCGATCCGAAGTCATTATTGACATCTTCGCCACCCACGCACGCAGCCAAGCCTCGCGCCTGCAGGTAGAGCTGGCACAACTTCGCTACACGCGCCCGCGCCTAAAACGCATGTGGACTCACTTGTCTCGCATCGCGGGGCAGGGCGGAATCGGTAGTCGCGGTCCGGGTGAAAAGCAGATCGAGACCGACCGTCGCCTCATCGACCGGCGACTCAATCACCTCGAACAACAGCTCCAAGAGATCAAAGTCCGCAAAGAGCGCCAAGTCAAAACGCGCAGCGACGAACTCACGATGTCGCTCATTGGCTACACCAACGCTGGCAAATCCACGCTGATGAACTGCCTCACCGACGCGGCCGTTTTTCAGGCCGACATGCTGTTTGCAACTTTGGACACCAAGACCAGCGACTTCGAACTCCCGAGCGGGCAAAAAGTCTTGATCTCCGACACCGTCGGCTTCATCAAAAACCTGCCTCATCACCTGGTGGCGAGCTTTCACGCCACGCTCGAAGAAGTCCGCCAAGCCAAGTTACTTCTCCACGTCGTCGACGCCGCGAGCCCCGGTGTCAAAGAACGTATCGACACCGTACACCGGGTTCTCTACGACGAACTCAAAATCGGCGATCACGAAGAACTCGTCATCTTCAACAAGATCGACAGGGTCGAAGACGCCTCGGAAATAAACCTATTAAAGGGCCAATTCGACCACTTCATCGAAGTTTCCGCCAAGACCGGCGAGGGCATCGACAAACTCCTCGAAGCCATCACCGAGTTCGCCGATCGCGACCGCAAAGTCCTCAACCTCTCCATCCCCGCTGGCGACGGCAAGACCCTCGCCGAGCTCAACCGCGTCGGCGAAATCCTCGACCAGGAGTACATCGAAGACTCCGTCCGCATCCGAGTGCGCCTAGCTCTCGAACATGTCAGCCGTTTCGAGGCTTTCGCGGGCTAAGTTTCAGACCGGAATTCGTAGAGACAAACCAAAGTGTGGGTGTAGTGGTTCAGGTAGCGGTTGAGTTTGGGCTAGCGCAGGTGGCGAGCCCAGCGGAGGAGCTTTGGGCGAGGTTTTTCTAAGACCACGAGCTCGAGGATTTCGAGCTGGTGGCGTTCAGCTTGGCCCACACCGGGCTCCCCTCCGGCATCGCTCGTCGAAGCTGAGGCGGCAGCGGGGCGAGAGCGCCGCGGCTCTCGCGGACTTTCTGCGTGGCTCTGGCGGCGCCAGCGCTGACCTGTCGAATCTAACTCCCGAGGAGCGCAGGTCGCTGCAGCGTTCTTGTGGTGACAACAACAAGCTCAACACCGATTACGACTTCTATAGCGCCGGTCTCGATAGAGTGACGGAACCCAACGTTACCGCATGGCCGAGTGCTGACGACATCCTGCGCGCTAAGAACGGTTTGTTCTTTGGCACGGTCGAAGAGCTGTTGAGACAATACTGATACCGTTTTTCCTTGCTCGAAAGCTGCGGCCGAGCCTTGACTGCAAATGAAAAGACCCCTCGGCCGCCATGGCGATCGAAGGGTCTTTTGCTGTTTGCCAATTGGGCCGAGAGCGCTTAACCGTCTTCTTCGGGTTTCGGTGGTGACCAGTCGGTACCTTCCTTTTTCCACCAACTCCACCATCGTTCGAGGCCTTTGCGGCGCCAGCGAACGCTCGAAGCGTGGCCCTCGGCGCCGACTTCTTGCCAGTCATAGATAGCGTCGCGCCAGTAGTCGTCGTAGTCGTCGCTGCGGCTCGCCGTTTCGGCCAGGGCCTGAACGATCGTCCAACCGCGCCGGGCATCATCCTTGTCGGCCAGGTCGAGACTCGTCATGGCGTTGATGAGGTAAGGGATTGCCTTTTTGGGCATCGCGACGAGTGCGTCCTGTGCTTGGAGCGCCTTGCGGGTCGCATTGATGTCTTTGAGCGTCGTCACGAAGCCCTCAATGGCTTTCATTTCCTCTTCACTGGTCTCAGCGCTCGGGTCGAACGGTGTCAGCTCCATTGGGGGCTTCTTCGTTCGCTTTCTGGAATTTTTCTTGCTGGTCTTGGCAGCGTTGGTTTCACCCACGTCGTCGCCCTTGACCGCCGCTGTTTTTTCGCCATTTGACGCGGAGTCCGTTCCGCCTAGGAGGTCGCCGCTCTCATCGACGCCGAGGTCAGCACCACCTGTTTCTTTGTCCACCTCATTCTTGGCTGTGGTTTCCGTGGACTCGTTCGGCTCGTCGCCGCCTTGACTCCAAAGAAATGCGCCGACGACGCCCGCGACGACCAAGACTCCGAGGCTGCCGAGGATGAGGGCCATTGGCGCGCCATCGCCCTTGGGACGATGATGCGCGTGGCGACTAGAAACGCTGCCCTCTTGGACGCCCGTCTCACTTTTTTGGCGGTTTCGAGACCGACTGGCGCTGCGAGAGCTGCGACGGCTGGAACCTTTGCTCTTGGGGCGTTCGGCGGCCTCGCCACTTTCTTCGGCATGGTCACCGTTGCGGGATTTATGGCGCCTCGATTGAATAACGGGGGCTTTTCTTGCACCCGCGGCGGGCGACGGTTTGGCCAATCGGGATTCCCAGTCTTTGCCGAGCACCTTGCGCAGTACGAGGATCATGCCGCAGCCCGCGCAGTCGATTTTTCGAGTGCCTGCCACCGGAATGGCTTGGCTGTGTTTGCACTCGGGGCAGGTCAGTTTGTTACTCACTTGAGGTCTCCAAAGAAAGTCGAGAAAGGCGGCGGGGGAGAGGCAGTAAACTCAGCCCTCGTTTTCCTCATCCTT
Source organism: Planctomycetota bacterium (assembly GCA_036479435.1). Taxonomy (GTDB): domain Bacteria; phylum Planctomycetota; family DRQF01; genus JAZGFI01. Next base: position 24,977 of record JAZGFI010000090.1, read on the forward strand.
TTTTAATTCGTCCCAGCTCTTTTCGTTGTAGTCGATGTCTTTTTTGACCCAGGTGGCGCCTTCAACTTTCCACCAACCAAACCACTGTCGCAGTGATTTGGTCCGTTCTTCGGGCGTTCCTTTGGTCATGCCGCCCATGCCGAGTCCCTGACGGGAGTTCCCCGGCGTGTAGCGAAAACTCTTGTTCGTCATTTCGCGCAGAGCCTGGATTAGCACCCAGGCCTTCTTCATGTCGGTCTTTTCGCTGTGATCTAGGGCGGCGATGGCGTTGAGAACGCCCGGGATCGCCAGCTTCCCGATTTGGATCATCTCGTCGCGAGACTGGTTGGCTTTTCTAATGTTGCCTTCGTCCAGGGTCGCGACGATGAGTTCGTTGACGCGCTTGCGTTCGGCCTCACCAGAGGCAATAGGCCAAGGCACGGGCGTGACATCGGCCTCGGGAGGGCCAACGAAACGGGGCTTTCTTTTCCTTTTTTCTTTGCCCAGTTTCGCACCGAAGTCTTTCTTTCGGCTCTTCTTTGAACCACCGGTTTTTAACTGCCGAAACTGCTCGTGTTGCACGCGCGTGATGCGCCAAGCTTTGGGGTTTTGGGCGTCGATGAGTTCGTCGTAACCGTCCAAGAGCTCCGAGGTCAAGTTGATCTGAATCATCTTGCGGTTGCGGTCGTCTTTGACGAGAAAACCGACGAGGCCGTAGTCGCCGCGAACGACGTCGCGGTTCGGCGGGATGAGTCCTTTGTTGAAGTCCTCGATAAAGAACTTCTGCACGACTTCGATGTACTCTTCGTCCATGATCTCAAAGAGATAGTCATTGATGAGCTTTCGTTTCCCGGCTTCATCGAGATTGGCGTAGCGTCTTTTTTCGCCCCAGTTGTTTTCGCCTGCAATGCGCCTGAACAAATAGTCCCAAGAGATGATCTTGGACATAATAGAGCTGTCATCGGTCGCCAAGGCCGTCATGAACTGGCCGGCGAGTTTTTCGGGAAGGGTACTCTCTTCGCCCGGTTTACGCGGTCTGTCTTTGCCGCCGTGATCAAGTTTTGGCGTTCGGTAGTTGTCAGAGGGATTCGAGTTCTTTGGCTTTTTGGGCTTATCTTCGCCGAGGGCGTAGATGACCATGAAAATGAAACCTACAAACAAGAGGGCGCCAAGGCTGACCTTGAGCGCGAGCGCATTGTCACGGTTTTTGGAAGAGTCCCCACGGTCGGGACTTTTGCGGCGGATTGCGGGGCGACGAGCGGCCATGATGCTCCTGTCATGAAGAAGGATAAGCGTACGCCTTCGCGCTGCTTTGCGACGAGAAACGAGGGCGGAGTGGGATAATACCATTCCCAACGTGGGGGCGAATCGATGGTTCAATTAGGCCGCCCGTTCAAGGCAGGCGCGGTGGCCCGCGGTGGCTAAATGGATCAGCAAGCCGAGTTTCGGGGCCCCGGTCGGCCCGGGGACTGTCCTCTGTAGAGGACAGTCTGAGGTTCCCGGCGGGGACAGTATGATGGGTAAATGCGAGCGATGGGCCTTGGGTCTCGGTGATCCAAAACCATTGTTTACATAGGTTTAAGGCTAAAAATGTCCTTGCACCTGCCGCCTAAAACTTCGGCACGGGCTTTGTATACGTACTGTGTACCAGACAACGCTCCAAAAGGAGATCTCCATGCCCCGTCCACTCAATACCATGCTCGCTACTTTGGTCGTCAGCGCCGCTTTGCTCGTCGCTGCCGCTAGCGACCTTTCGGCCCAATCGCGAGGCCGGTCCGGTCTGGGTTCTTCGGGCGCCACGCCAAGGGTCGCTCCGCGCCGCGCCCCGACTCCCAGAGCCGCGCCCCGACGTGCTCCCGCTCCGCGTCGTCAGGCGACACCGCGACGTGCCCCGCGTCCGCAAGCTAGCCCTCGTCGAGCTCCGGCCCCGCGTCCGCAAGCTAAACCACGTCGTGCCCCGGCTCCCAGAGCCGCGCCTCGCCGCGCTCCCGCTCCTCGTCGTCAGGCTACGCCTCGCCGCGCTCCCGCTCCTCGTCGTCAGGCTACGCCGCGCCGCGCTCCGCGTCCGCAATCTACACCTCGTCGTGCTCCGGCCCCGCGTCCGCAAGCTAAACCACGCCGCGCTCCGGCCCCCAGAGTGGCCCCCCGTCGTGCCCCGGCCCCGCGCCGCCAAGCGACTCCTCGCCGTGCGCCAGCGCCCAAGGCAAGCCCGCGTCGCGCCCCAGCTCCCAAGAGTTCACCGCCCCGTCGCACCCGCGCTCCCAAACTTGCTCCTCGGGCCTCGGCTCCGAAGATCAAGTCCGGTACGCGCCGATCCAGCTCTACGTCATCGAAGTCTCGAGGCTTGACGCGTACCAACCCGCCGCGTCTGGGCCGCTCGAGTAAGTCCGGTGGCCGTTCGAGCGCCAAGGCTCCTAGGCGCCAAGCGCGTCCGAGCTACCGCAACCAAGGTGTCACCCGTTACAAGCCCGCGCGCAAAAATTCGACTTTCAAGGGAATCGTTAAGAACAAGAGCTCTCGTTCAAAAGTTGGTCGCCGCGGCGTCGCCGGCGGTCGCAGTCCGGTGACCGGTGTGCGCAAACCCGCGTCGCCTCGCCTTGGCAAGTCGGCCAATCGCGCAACGAACGCAAACCGTCGGGGGTCCGTCAACGGTCTCAAGCGGGTCACACCGCGACCAGGTCGCTTGCGCAGTATTGCTCCCACCAAAACTGCGGCTCCTCGTGTCGCGAAGAATCCCAAGCGCCTCCAAGGCCGCGGCTACTTGCCGCCAGCCGCGAGTGCCGGTGTTGTTGTCGCCAGCGGTCACTCCGGGAGTCACTCAAGTCACAGCTCAAGCCTGGGGCTCGGATTCTTCTTCGGCGGCGGTAGTTTCGGATTCAACCTGAGTTATGGATCAGGGCACCATTACTACGACCACTACAACCCCTATGCGTTTAGCTACGGCTACGGTGGCGGCCCTTGGTACACGAACAGCTATCTCCATTCGGCGGGCTACCGGCCCTATTGGAATCGCCACTACTACGGCCACCGTTTCTACCGAGGTCATCGCAGCTATTTTGGATTCCGACGCTTCAGTCGCTTTCACTTCGGATTCAACTACTACCACCCCTACTCGCACTACAGCCCCTACCCTTTGTATCGCTCGAGTTACTACGAGCCCTATTATGTGTCGAGCTATGCTGCGGCGTATCCGGCCTACCGGACGTATCACTACGTTCGCCGGCCCGCCTACTATGCGAGCGCTTCTTATGGTTCGAGCTACGGCGGCTGTGTTGAGTCAGTCGACCCCTATGTCGAAGAAGAAGTCGCCATCGACATCAGCGAACTCGACGACGAAGACTATGAACTGAGCATTGTCACCACTTCGTTGGAGCTCGCTCCCAGCATTTCTTTGGGACTGTCGGAGCCGTTCATCGACGACTTCGCGCGCGATCTCAGCTACGACGAGTATCTCGCCTACGGCGAGGAAGCTCTTTTTAATGGCGACTATCTTTCTGCGGCCGAGGCTTTTCGCCGCGCGGTGAATGCTAAGCCGCAAGATGACTACGCCCTGTTCCAACTCGGTACAGCTTTGTTTGGTGCGGGTCGTTACCAGCTCGCGGCACGCATGATAGAACTCGGCCTTGACCAGAATCCCGCGTGGTTACACCGCCGTTTCAGCCTCGAAGACGTCTTCGCCAGCGTGACTGAATTCAAGGCTCGTACGCAGGCCTTAGAGGGCTACCTCATCGATAGAGAAGGTGACAGCGAAGCTCGATTCTTGTTGTCTTACGTCTACTACTTCTCGGGGAACCTCTTCGGCGCGCGCAGTAACTTGCGGTTGCTAAAGACTAGTGGGTCGAAGATCGGCCATGTCGATGCGATGGTCGACGAAGCCGAGCGCCGTTTGCTTCAATTGCGCGAGCAGTACCAAAAATAGCAAGCAGTCAATCTTTTGGATGTGGACGGACGCCCTTGGGCGTCTGTTTGCAGTTTTGCACGTTTGGATGGGTGGTGAGTCGGCGGCGACCCACTATGGTGTCGCGATCCAGGGGATACGAATCTCGCTTGCCACCACGATGTTCGTCTTAACCCTCATAGTCGCGCCGCTGAGATCCGCAGTTTTGACTCGGCCGGTGATGCTTGCCTTGATCACGCCGTTTTTCTCCTTGCCGATTTGCACTTGCAACAGGCGGTGTCCGGCGCTGTAGCTCGTAATCTCAATAGCCATGCCATCTCGATGCTGGAAGCTGAGTTCAAGCTCGACATCTTGAGTTGTGACTGATGCGTCATAGGGCAAGTGAGTTCGCGACACCGAGATGATACCCCGCACCACGCCGACCAGGGGAATCTGGATGTCGCCGTAGGGATGCCTGGGGTCGCTGTTCAAAAGCAACTTGCTGCCGAAAGCCCCGAGGCGATGGTCTCCACGGAACGAGATTTCAATTTTCGCTTCCCCGGGGGAAGAGCCCGCAAGCTGGCCTCGGACGCGATCATCACCGGCTGGAATGTTGGTGATCTTGATGGGCGCCTCGCGGCGCGGTTTCACGGTGACAATGCGCTTTACGGTCTCGCCAAACTCGACATTGCCAAAGTCGACGGTCGCGGGCTCGAGAGTGTAGGGCTCTCGGAGAGTGCCCTCGAAACTGAGGACCAGTGGTTCCGCATTACTTTTGGCGTGGAGGATAATTGACTTTTTGAAGGGGCCTGGAGCCAAGTCCAGCCGAAGCGTTACCTCGAGAGTCGTCGAAGTGCCGGGTTTGAGATCCTTGGTGCTGAGTCGGGCCTTTGAGCAACCACAGGTGAGTTCGGTGCGATCGATCTTAAGCTCTGAGGACCCCGAGTTGGTGATCTTGTAGCGGACATCGAGGCGGGCACCGACCTCCAGGACGCCGAGGTCGTGATTTGGCATGTCGCAGGCGAATCTGCCCGCGCCTTCATTGTCGCCGCATCCGACGGTGCACAGAACGATGAGGCCGATGGTAACGAAGAGCCTGTTCATCCCCTGAATTCCCTGCTTGTTCAATGAAGAGAAGGCCACAATTGCCGGGTCCGATGGCGCCGTGGTAACCTGCGGGCGGACCCTGACGAATCCGATAGTGGGCGAAGCTTTGGCAACCCTGTCTGCGACCATACTAAGCCAAGCCGCTTGGGAACAACTTGAAGCGAATTGTGAACGCCTCGGTGGCCCGCATTCGCGCATCCGTCGTCGCGCTGACGGCAAGCTCATCAAGATCTTTCCACGGCGGAACGACTCGATGGCGAAGGTCGCCGCGCAGGCCCAAGATTTCGTCCGTAACTCCGCTCGTCTGCGCGCGCTCGGTTTTTCTTGCCCCGTTGTTGACGAGTTGATCCACGTCGACGAGTCTTTCGCCTTCGTGGTCTACACGCCAATTCCCGGTGATTCCTTTCGCGAGTGGGTCGAGCGCGAAGGTTCGGCTGAACTCGACCGGCTGCCTCAGTACTTTGCGAACTTGCATTGCGTCGGTGTTTACTTTCGAGGCGGCCATTTGGGCAATCTGGTGAGAGAGTCGGGCTCAGGAATTGGATTGATTGACTTCTCTGACGTGCGATTTGCCGGCGGCTCCTTGGGGCCTTGGAAAAGGGCGAGGAATCTTGCTCACTTACTGGGGCACCGTTTGGATGGCGAAACCATCAAGCGCTACGGCTATCGCCGCTTCATCGATGCTTACGCTGAAATCGCTGGTATTCGCGGATTTGCAAGGCGGCGTATGGCATGGTTCTTGCGGCGCCGCGTCGGGAAGTATTGAATCGCAGTTCGCTGTTATCATGAGTCCAGCGAGTGAGTGGAGCCTAAATGCCTGCGTTCAAGATTGAGAGCGAGTATCAGCCGACGGGCGACCAACCCGCGGCGATTGCTGCCTTGTGCAAAGGCATCGAAAAAGGCGAGCGCGAGCAGACGCTCCTGGGGGTAACCGGATCAGGTAAGACCTTTACCATCGCTCACGTCATTCAAAAAGTGCAGCGACCAGCGCTCGTCTTAGCTCCGAACAAAACCTTGGCGGCCCAGCTTTTCACCGAGTTCAGGGATCTTTTCCCCGATAATGCCGTTGGCTATTTTGTTTCCTACTACGACTATTTCCAGCCGGAGGCCTACGTTCCCTCTAGCGACACCTACATCGCAAAAGACTCGGCGATCAACGATCAGATCGACCGACTTCGGCATGCTGCAACTCATTCCCTCTTGACGAGGCGCGATGTCATCATCGTCGCGTCCGTGTCTTGTATCTACGGCATTGGTTCGCCTTCTTCCTACGCGACCATGAGTGTCGAGATCCGGCAGGACGAAGAGATGGATCGGGACGAACTGCTGCGGCGACTGATCACCATGCAGTATGTGCGCAATGATTTTGCGCCAAAGCGGGGGAGTTTTCGTGCCCGCGGTGATGTTGTTGAGGTCTTCCCGGCCTATTCCGATGATCGGATCCTGCGCGTGGAGCTTTTTGGCGATACGGTCGAGCAGATTGTCGAGATTGACGCCGTCACCGGTGAGGTTCTGCAAGATCTCCGCGCCATTGTGATTCACCCTGCCAGCCACTACGTGACGCCCCAGGAAAATCTCAAGCGGGCCATCGTCACCATCGACGCCGAAAAGGAAGAAGCGGTCGAGGCTTTTCGAAAACGCGGACGTCTGCTCGAAGCGCAGCGCCTGGAGATGCGAACCAACCTCGATCTTGAGCTTCTTCAGGAACTCGGCACCTGTTCGGGGATTGAGAACTACAGCCGTCATTTGGATGGCCGCCAGCCCAGCACACCTCCGGCGACACTCTTGGACTTTTTTCCCGACGACTTCATCACTTTCGTGGACGAGAGCCATGTCACCGTGCCGCAATCTGGTGGCATGTATAAAGGCGACCGCAGCCGCAAATCGACCCTGGTGGAACACGGGTTCCGGCTGCCGAGTGCTCTCGACAATCGCCCGCTTATGTTCGAGGAGTTTGAAAAGCGACGGAAACAAATCATCTACGTCTCCGCGACCCCCGGCGACTACGAAGTGGCTCAATCCAAGGGTGTTACCGCCGAACAGATCATTCGACCGACGGGCCTTCTAGACCCCGAAGTGGAGATTCGCCCGGCGACCGGTCAGATCGATGACCTCTTGGGGCAGCTTCATCGAGAGATCGAACGCAAGGGCAAAGTCTTGGTGACGTCGCTGACGAAAAAGATGGCGGAGAACATCACCGAGTACTATCGAGACCTTGGCCTACGCATCCGGTACTTGCACAGCGACATTGAGACTTTGGAACGTCACGCGATCATTCGCAGCCTGCGGCTCGATGAGTTCGATGTACTCGTTGGCATCAACTTGCTGCGCGAGGGTTTGGACATCCCTGAAGTGACCTTGGTCGCCATCTTGGATGCAGACAAGGAGGGGTTTTTGCGGTCTCGGCGTTCTTTGATCCAGACCATTGGGCGGGCGTCCAGAAATGTCGATGGCCGTGTTATTTTGTTTGCCGACAAAAAGACCGACTCGATGAAGGCGGCGCTCGACGAAACGGATCGGCGGCGCGAGATTCAACGGGCGCACAACAAAAAGCATGGCATCACGCCCACAACGATCAAAAAGAACGTGCAAGACTTGCTCGAGTCGGTGTTCAATGCGGACTACGTCACGATTGATATCTCGACCGACAAAGTGGAGACCAGCCGGAACCCGAGGGACCGTGAAAAGATCCCTCAGATTATCGAGGAGTTGCGCGAGCGCATGTTTAAGTATGCGCAAGAGACCAAGTTTGAGGATGCTGCCGACCTGCGGGATCAGATCAAACGCTTGGAGAAAGCGCAGCTGGAAGAGGTCTGATGCCTGCTCTTGAGTTCGAGCTAGCCAAAGTCAAGAATTTCCCGACCGAACCCGGCTGCTACATCTTCACTGGCAAAAAAAACGAGATCCTCTACGTCGGCAAAGCGGTCAATTTGCGCAGTCGCGTACGTTCTTATTTCAACAAGAATCAAGACGACCGTTTGGTCACGCGCTATCTGCACCTTTATGCCGCCCGCATGGACTTCGTGGTGACGGGCACTGAAAAAGACGCTCTGATCCTCGAAAATAGTCTGATCAAAAAGCACAAGCCTCGCTTCAACGTGAGGCTGACCGATGACAAGACCTACTTTAGTCTTCGGATTGATCTCAACGAGCCTTGGCCTTGGCTCACGATTGTTCGCAAGCGTCGAAAAAAAGAAGGCGTGCTCTTTTTCGGCCCCTATCCTTCGGCTTCGGCGTGTCGGGGCACCCTGCAGTTTCTAAACAAGATCTTTCCGCTGCGAACTTGCAAAGACTCTGTGCTTCTCAATCGCATTCGGCCCTGCATTAGTTACGAGATCAAGCGTTGTGTCGCCCCCTGTGTCGACTACATCGAACGCGCTGAGTACATGAAGATTGTCGAGCAGACCTTGCAGTTTCTGAAGGGCAAGAACCAAGGGCTAATTCGCGACCTGAAGCAGAAGATGAAGGAGGCTTCGGAGTCTTTGGATTTCGAGGCGGCCGCGCTCTTGAGAGATCGCATTCAAGCCATCAACACAACCATCGAGAACCCGCGAGTCACCAAAAATATCAACCGTTCCTTTGATGTCGTGGGGCTGTACACAACTCCCGAAGAGGTGTCGCTAACGGTCTTGTTCATTCGCGACGGCGTCCTGTCTTCGAGCGCTTCCTTTCGTTTTGAGCCTTTGTTCGAAATCGATGAGTTGCTGAGGACTTTTCTCGGTCAGTTCTACGGCGAGCACCGTGCCGCACCCGAAGAGGTCATCTTGCCCGAGATACCTGCGGACTCGGAGCTGATTGAATCGACCCTGTCGGATCGGGAGCACCGGCGCGTTGAGTTGATCGTTCCGGAGCGTGGCGAGAAGAAGAAGTTGCTGCGACTCGCCGAGCGAAACGCCGAGCACGCTTGGATTCAGCGCAACGAAGACCAGAACAAGACTCAGCAGACTCTCCAAAAGCTTCGCCACGATTTGCAGCTCGTGCGCCTTCCGCGCCGAATCGAGTGTTTTGATGTTTCCAACTTGATGGGGCGTCATGTCGTTGCGTCTTGCGTGGCCTTTACGGCGGGGCGGCCGGACAAGGCGCGCTATCGGCGCTACAAGATTCGCACGGTCGAAGGTCAGGACGATTTCGCCAGCATGGCGGAGATCTTGGAGCGTCGCCTGCTGCGAGGCCTGAAAGAGGATGATCTTCCCGACCTCATGGTTATTGACGGCGGCAAGGGGCAGTTGAACGCAGTCAATGAAGTTTTTCGCCGGCTCAAGATCGACCGCGTGGACCTGATATCCTTGGCGAAAGCTCGAGAGGAAAAGGTCGGGACTTCGGTGCTTCGCAGCAAAGAGCGGGTCTTCAAGCCGGGTGAAGAGATACCTATTGTGTTGAATCAAAGCTCCGACGAGATGATGCTGCTGATTCAGGTACGCAACGAGGCCCACCGTTTTGCAATCACTTATCATCGTCACCTTCGCGGCAAGGCACAGATGACCAGCATCCTGGAGATGGTGCCGGGCATCGGCAAACAGAGAGCGCGTGCCCTTTTGAAAAACTTGGGATCGATCGCGGCTGTCCGCGAAGCTGATTCGGAAACCTTGGAAGCGTTGCCTGGGATCACGCCACAGATCATTGAGGGCTTAAGGCAGTTTTTTGAAACCAAAGGAAACCTACCCGAAGACCCGAGCCTTCGCGAAGATGATGAAGGCTGAGTTTAGGTTTGAAAGGGTGGTGGCTTTGGTCTGACGCGAACGTTCAGGGTTTGCGGGGTGGGGCTAGGGGAAGGTGGGGACCGCGCTGAGGTCTAGGGCCTCGAGGAGGGCGGGGAGGCGCTCGATGAAGGGGGCGAGGTCGCCGCTGGGGCCGATGATGACGAGCTTGTTGCCGTTTTGGACGACGGCGTTTCCTTGGCCTTTGAGATCGAGGGGGATGGAGACGGCTTCGCGGTCGATACCCAAGTCATCGGTGACTTCTAGGGCGAGGCGACTTAGGTCTTTGAATTTCTGAAGGTCCAAAGTCTTAGCGTCCCGCTACGTAATCTTGAAGGAACCAAAACACCAAACCGACGAAGAGCAGCACACCTCCGACCAACAGGAATTTTCCGAAACCATCGGCTTGGCCGAGGTCCTGCCCGAAGAGACCTGCTTTTTTGGCCCCTTTATTGGCGTAGCGGCTGAAGGACAGGTTTTTCTCTTTGACCGGGGCGAGGGCTTTTTTGCCACTGCCAAAATCAAGGTCGCGGGAGGAGACTGAGACTGGTCGCGGGCTCGGGCGGTTGGGAACCGCAGGATTAGGCCGGGCCGTCTCACCGAGGGACGGCGCCGGGTCCGTCTCGTCATCAGCGACGAAGCTGAACTCCGTCTCGCCGACCAAAAGGTGATCGTCGTCGGTCAAACGCTCGCGCTCGACCTTCTCGCCGTTGAGTTCGGTGCCGTTTCGGCTGCCCAGGTCTTCGACCCACCAGCGGTCGTCATCGCGCCAAATCCGCGTGTGCTCGCGGGACATGGTCTTGTCTTCGACGGTAATGAGATTGGTCGCCAAACGACCAATACTCTGGTCGTCCTGCAATTCGAATTCGCGCCCCCGGTGAGGGCCGCTGACGACCACCAGTCTGGCCATGCTATGATTCCTCGCGTTCGCAAGTTAAGGCCACCACCGTCGTCGCGATAAACGGACGAGCGCTATTGTTGGGCGGCGGCAGTGTAACAGTCAAAGGGGCTAGTGCGATGAGTGCACAAAAAGTCGGCACCGTTGCCTTGGAGACGATCGCTCTGGGGCGCAGTTATCCCCGCCGCGATCCCAAAGATCCCGAATATGCGCTCGATGGACTCAATCTTAGGCTTTGTGGCGGTGAGGCCGTCGTCTTGGCCGGGGGCAATGGTGCGGGGAAGAGCACGGCTTTGAGGTTGATCGCTGGTTTGGAAATGCCCGATCGCGGCCGCGTTCGGATTTTCGGTCGGTCGCCCCGGTCCATGGTGGCCCGCCGGCGAACCGGCTACTTGCCGGATCAAAGCGAACTGTTTCCTTTTCTGGATTGGCGTGAGACTCTAGATTTCTTCGCGGCAATCTCTGACGTCGCACGGCCCGAGGCCAAGCGCCGCGCCGATGCTTGGGGCGAGCGCTTTGGGCTGACGGACTACGGGCGAAAACGGGTGCGGGCCTTTTCGATGGGTATGCGGCGCAGGCTCGGCTTGGCGGCCGTGTTGATGAGCGAACCGGAGTTGTTGCTGCTGGACGAGCCGATCTCAGGACTTGATCCTGAGGGGATGCGTCTTTTCAACGAAGTGATGGCCGAGCAGAAAGCTCGCGGGACGGCCTTGTTGTTGTCCTCACATCACCTTGGGCAGGCCGAGACTTTTTGCGATCGGATCGTCGCGTTGCGGCGAGGCAAGGTCGTCTCCGAGGGAAGGATTGCGGACCTCGGGCAGACGCTCGGCGCGCATGACTTCACCGTATCTGGTTTGGATCAAGAGGGCTTGGAAGCCCTCATGGCGCGAGCCGAAGAACTCGGCGCTGAGCTTAGCTCACCCCGCGTTGCGGAATCGGCTTTGGAAGACCTCCTGGTTCGCGGTGACGACGAGGCATGAAGGAAAAGCTCTCAAGCCTTGCGGAACCTAGCCTTTTTCGGGGTATTTGGCGCGGCATGCGGGCGCTGGCCGCGAACACCCTGCGTGAGGAATTGCGCAGTCGGACTTTTTTGGTCTACGTCGTGTTGTTCTTGGTCTTCATGGGCGTCTACCGCGTCGGTTTTGGCAACGAACAGCGAATCGGCGTCGCTCGTTTTTTGGACTACGCCTACAGCGGCATGTCCGCGCTGTTGCTTCTCGCCGCCGCTTTCACCGCGATTTCATTCAAGCAGCCGGGCCGTCTCGGCGGAGCTACGACGGAAGAAGTACGGCGCACCCTGGGTGCCGCCGCTTGGTTTTGGGGACGGCTTTGCGGCGTGGTGTTGGCTTTGGTTGCGCTGGCCTTCGTCTTGGGCGCGATCGTGATCATCCACTACATGGCGCGTTTTGGCGATGCGAAAGGTGAGATCGTCCAGTTGCGCGATCGCTATCTTTCTACTTCCTTTGAAAGCGCCAGCCACCCCATCTTCGTTCGCGACGTCGGCGACGAGGTTGAACTCGATTTTGCTATGCCCGCCGGTAACTTGGCAGGGCTTGAAGCGACATTCTCACCGCGGCTCGCCGTCATGAAAGAGGGCGGGGGAGTCCGTTCGAGTTACCCGGTCGGGATTCGGGTCTTTGACCCCGACCGCCTCGATGGCGGCTTAGATCAAAGTCTTGTGGTGCACCTCCACCGCGGCAAGAGTCGGCGTTTCAGCGTCGACCTTGAGGGAGTTCCACGGCCGGACCGACTCAAAGTTGTGGTTCGCAAGATTCACGCCGAGTATCTCATTCGCATGCAGCGCGAAGACCTTGAGCTCATTGGGCGCGAGCGGTCGTTCTTCGCCAACCTCTTAGAGGCCGCGCTCATGGTGGCGCTTTATGCCTCGGTTTTAGCCGCGCTCTTGCAATTTATTGCGGGCTACTTGCCCTGGGGCGTCTCCCTCTTGGCGGCCTTGGGGCTGTTGGTGTTGGCGAGTTCTTACTCGGTGGTTGAGTTGGGCTTACTTCACGAATGGAGTCCGTTTTGGCGTCTTGCAACCTTGGAAGGTGCTAAAGCCATCTTGCCGGATTTTGGCGACTACGACGCGGCGACTCACCTCAGCCGCGGTCGAGCGGTGGGAGGGCGGCTCTTGGCGTCGTTGGTTCTCCGGGTTCTGGGTACTGGTTTCCTCGCGGGTCTTGTGAACGGATTTCTTGACCGCAGAAGAGCGCGATCATGAGGGCTCAGATCCCGCGTGTCGTCGCGTTACTGTTGATCCTGTTGGCTTTGGGCTGGTCGCGTTCAAGGCTAATCGACAAGCAAGGTGCCGATGGCGCGCTACACCATCGTGATGCCCCGAATAGCTTTTTTTCTGTGTTCGCCTTCGGCGGCTTCAAGCCAATGTTCCTGGAGTATCTGTGGACGAAGGCTGACGCTTTGGCTCGCGAGGAGCGCTGGTGGGAAGTCATCGACGTCTACCAGCGCATCGCCCGGCTCGACCCCCAAAATCCGCGGGCGTGGTTCGCCCAGGGCTACTCGATGACCTACAACCTTGGACAGTTCGAGCCCGACGATCGGGAGCGCTGGCGTCTTTATCGGCGCGCGCTCAATCATCTTGAACGCGGACTGAAAGAGAATCCCAACGATTGGAATTTGATGGAGCTACGCTTCAACGTCTATTTTCGCCATATCGCGCCCGACCCTTACTTGAACGAGCACGCTCGCCTCAATCTCGGCAACGACGGCATGGAAGGCGCCCTTCGCTCGGCTTTGGCCATGCGCGAGGCTTTTCCCGAGCGCCTAAGCGCCTGGGATATAGAGCGGATCGCGGTGGAGGAGTCAACCGAGTGGTTGATGAATCGAGGCCGCCTCAGTGACGCCGCCGAGCTTTTGGATTTACTCCAGGTGAGTGGCAATAAGGCGAGAGAGCAGTTCCCCCGCGAAGCGGACATTCCCCGCGCCCTCCGCGCCTGGGCTGCATGGGCGTCCCTGCTGCGCCGCACCGACTCAATGGCGAATTGGGCCGCGATTCGTGGGGGCCAAGCGCCCTCAGAGGCGTCTGAGGCCGCGATGTTGGCGGTTCTCGAAGATCTGGGGTCCTTGGCCCAAAGGCCCATGACCTTGGTGTGGGAGTCGGACGTTGAGTATTTTGACGCCGCCGCGTATTCTCTTATCCAGTTTAAGGGTATGGAGTTAGCGCAGTTGTTTGCCCTGGCGAAAATGCCCGACTCCGCCTTGAGGCTCTCCGCAGGGGTGGCTAAATTGGCGCGCCTGCCCGGGGGCGAGATCGGGCCTCGAATGCCGTATTACACCGAGGTTTACGTCGCCAGCTTCCGAGCCTTGCTCGATGCCGACCAAGCCTTTCGAAGTCGGCCCTCCGATCCGCCTCGTCCCCCCAAGGAATCATTTGCACGGCTCCAAAAAGCCGGCGAAGAACTCGACCGTCTCGTGAAGGAACGAGCGGGCAAAAGTGATGGCTTCGTCCGTCGCTTTTTGAATTCTCGTCGCGGGCCGTAAGCTAGCTGCCGCTTCGGCAGTGAGGTGGAACCACACGCGAGCGTCTAGGCGCATCGCCATGAAACTGGGAAAGTGGAAACATGCATGAGAACATGATCTACGTCGCCCTCGGCGCGCCGATCTTGGCTCTGATTTTCGTCATGCTCTTGACGAAAAAGATCTACAGCCTCTCGGCCGGTACCGAGAAGATGCAGGAGATCGCCAAGGCCATTCAAGACGGTGCCAAGGCGTTTTTGATCACCGAGTACAAGATCCTCGCGATCTTCGTGGCTTTGCTCGCGGCGGTGTTGGCTTTTGCTCCTGGACTCGGCTGGCGAACTTCGGTTTGCTTTGTCCTCGGTGCCTTCTTGTCGGCGCTTGCCGGTTGGATCGGCATGCGCGTCGCCACTAAGGCGGCCGTGCGCACGACAGAGGCTGCGAAGTCCAGTCTATCTGGCGCCCTGTCCGTGGCTTTTTCCTCCGGGGCCGTGATGGGCCTCACCGTTGTCGGTATGGGTTTGCTCGGTTTGACCGTCCTCTACCAGTTTTTTGGCGGCAACCAGGAGGCCATTCAATACGTCTTTGGATTCTCGCTGGGTGCTTCAACGATCGCGCTCTTTGCGCGCGTCGGCGGGGGCATCTTCACTAAGGCCGCAGATGTCGGCGCGGACTTGGTCGGCAAAGTCGAAGCCGGAATTCCGGAAGATGACCCGCGCAACCCAGCTACCATCGCGGACAACGTCGGCGACAATGTTGGCGATGTTGCTGGCATGGGAGCTGACCTCTTCGAGTCCTATGTGGGCTCGATCATTGCGGCGATCGCTTTGGGTTTCACCGTCAATGCGGCGACGCTCGGCCTTGATTCCATCGACGATGAGACTCGCCTGGGGCTGACGATCTACCCCTTAGCGTTGTCTGGACTCGGCATCATCGCGTCGATCATCGGGACCTTCTTCGTCAAGACGAACGACGACAAAAAGATCCACAGTGCGCTCTTTCGTGGTCTTATCGTCAGTTCTGTGCTCGTCGTGGGCATCGCCTTCGGCCTCGTCAAGATGCTCAACGTTCCGATGGAACTCTTCTACATCGTCGTCGCTGGTCTCGCCTCGGGCGTGATTATCGGCAAGATCACTGAGTATTACACCTCGGGCGAACACGCCCCGGTGAAAAGCATCATCGCTTCCGCCAAAACTGGCGCGGCCACGGTGATCATTCAGGGGCTTGCGGTCGGAATGAAGTCCTGCGCACTGCCCGTCCTGACCATTGCTGCGACGATCTACTTCGCCTTCGACTTCGGCGGTGTCTATGGCATCGCGCTCGCGGCGGTGGGAATGCTGAGTACGCTCGGTATTAGTCTCGGCGTCGACGCTTATGGTCCGGTTGCCGACAACGCCGGCGGCCTCGCCGAGATGAGCGAGTGCGAGCCCGAGGTGCGTCAGCGCACCGACGCGCTCGACTCCGTCGGCAACACGACGGCTGCTATCGGCAAGGGATTCGCCATTGGGTCGGCCGCGCTGACCGCCTTGGCTCTCTTTTCGACCTTCAGCGAAAACATCGTGGTTCAGATCAACAAGCTCGTCAGCGATGGCGACATGACCGTTGACCAACTGAACAAGCTTCGCGACACCACTGTCTGGAGTTTCAAAGGCGACCAGCTCGACGCCCTGATCTTCAATGTCGGTGATGCCAAAGTGCTCATCGGCTTGCTAATCGGTGGCACGCTGCCCTTCATCTTCTCTGCCTTGACGATGGAAGCCGTGGGACGTGCCGCGGGCAAGATGATCGACGAGGTTCGCCGCCAGTTCAAAACGATTCCGGGCATCATGGAAGGTACCGGCAAGCCGGACTATGCCGCCTGCGTTGAGATCAGCACCAAGGCTGCCATCGCCGAGATGATCTTCCCCGGTATCTTGGCCGTCTCGGCGCCCGTCATCGTGGGCATCACCCTCGGGCCGCCAGCCCTCGGCGGAATGCTCGCGGGTGCGCTCGTGACCGGGGTTTTGATGGCCATCATGATGGCCAACTCCGGTGGAGCTTGGGATAACGCCAAAAAGGAAGTTGAAGGCGGTGCGGCAGGCGGCAAGGGATCGGCAGATCACGATGCCGCCGTCGTTGGCGACACGGTCGGCGACCCCTTCAAGGACACCTCAGGGCCGTCCATCAACATCCTCATCAAGCTCATGTGCATCGTTTCCGTGGTCTTTGTGCCGCTTTTCGTTGCTTTCATGAGCTGATCGGCTCGTCTGAGAGCGGTTCTCGGGCCGCTCTCAGAGCCCAAATTTGCAAGAAAACGGGGCGCTTCGAGATGCTGATTCTCGATGCGCCCCGTTCTTTCGTACTATCCTCGACGCGTTAGCATGGCAGCTACCAAGAACCCAAGAGACGAGGAGCCCTCCTAGGTGGAGGACCCATGGAAAGCAAAGAAACCAAAGTTGCGCTGAATCTCTCTCCGGCCGCCCGCGCGCACCGGCTGGGTGATCTCATGCTTGAGAAAAAAGCACGTGACCTCGTCGTTATCGAGATCGACAAGATCTCTAGCCTCGCGGACTACATCGTGATTGCCACCGTCGACAACAGTCGCCAACTCAAAGCCGTCGCCCAAGACCTTGACGAAGCCATGAAGGAAGAGGGCGCGCCAAGGCTCGGCATCGAGGGTAGAGATCAAGCCTGGTGGGTGCTGCTCGATTTCGGCGATGTGATTGTGCACCTCATGCAAGCCGAAGCGCGAGAATTCTACGATCTCGAACAGCTTTGGGCCGATGGAGAGATCGTTCGTCGTTCCGATGACGACGGCACCGTCTAATAGGTCCTAACTCCCGGTCTTGCTCGCTCGGCCTATCTAGATGCCGAGCGGTCTTACCCGCTGGGCATCTAGATAGGCCGAGCGGTCTTACTCATAGTTCGGCGAGGAAAGCGTCAGCTTCCGCGATGGATTTTTCCATCTCTACAATGAGCGCATCGACGTCGCTACGCACCGAAATCATCTGCGATTGCAAAGAAGAGATGGCCCGGGCGTTCAGGTTGTGTTTCAAAAACAACACTTGGTCGTGGAACTTCGTTAGCACCGGTGGCATCTTGCTTTCGGCGCGGCGCATTGCCGTCAGCATCCCGTCGTAGCGGCTTTGGGTGTCACGCCTTAACTGTGCACTTTCGCTGCGAAGGCCTGGATCGCTGATCTCTGCGGTTTCGGCTTCCCATTCGAAGAACAAGTCGTGGGCGACTTTTTCGATAGAGTTGATCCGATCGCTCACAGACTCAGCCTCATCGACCGAATCTTCGTAACCCGACTTCAGCCGGTCGTAGCGATCTTCCAGTTCACCCCCGTCGAAGTCGTTGAGGTCCCTAAAGGCGTCCAGGGTGCTGCGAAACTGGTCGCGAGCGTCCTCTTGTTGTGACCGGGCTTCTTCGACGCGGTCGACCAAGATGTCGCGTTTGTCGATTCCGAGTTTTTCCATGGTGCCGTAGTACACCGAGCTGCAAGCGCTCGTTGCGGCGATGAGGAGCATCAGGACTAGGCTAAGTTGGAAGCGAGGGCTAGGCATGGGGCGGGAACTCCGTACGCGGGGCGACCACTGGGCTGGAGGAGTCGCCAAGGGCGTATCCCAAGCTTGGTTCCGCAATTTGCGTGTTCTAAAGAGCGTTTAGTTTTCGACGGTCGACGGAAAGCGTTCGAGCGTAACTTTGCCCTCGAAGCGTTCGAGGATCAGCAGCAGGTTGCGCTCAAGGCTGGGGTGATTGGCAACGAGGTCCGGGCCGCGGTGAGCCGTCATCCGGTAGGCCTTGTTGCTATCAGTAACGAAGCCGATCACGCCGCCGTTGGCGTCGCGAAGCGTGTGCTGGTAGCGATCGTTGTCATCATTGTAGTCACCATCGATCACATACATCGTCTCGAGAGTGCCGACGGGCTTGCCGTCGAGGAGCACTTTCTGGATGGCAACGGTCTCAAATTTCTCGGCGGGATCCGCAAACTTGATATCGGAGACCTGGCGGTGTTCCGATTCGGCAACGCAGCCTGTGCCAATGAAGGCACTGGCAATCAAAGTGAGAATCAACGAGGACGGGCGACGGTTCGCCATGGTGATCATTTCTCCACATCTTCTGCTACGAAAGCCGCTTAGGAGTCTTCGCGAGCGGCGGCATGGTAGCATGTGCCACGCTCGACAGAAAGAGAATCGAAGGGGACCCCATTGTCGGAACTGATCGAGCGAGTCGAGGGCTTTTTTGGCGCCAAAGGTGAGGCCTCAAAAGCCCTTGAGAATTACCGCGAACGGCCCCAGCAAGTCGCTATGGCCAAGGCAGTGGCCCAAGCGGTGGAATCGGGGCACCACCTCGTCGTCGAGGCCGGAACCGGCGTCGGCAAGAGTTTTGGGTATCTGGTGCCGGCTCTCTTGGCCGCATTATCGGCCAATAAGCGCGTGGTCGTCTCGACTCAGACCATTAGCCTTCAGGAACAGCTTCTGAAAAAAGACGTTCCTTTGCTCCAAAGCTGCCTCGGCGAACCCTTTTCGGTGCGAGTCGCCAAAGGCCGGGGAAACTACCTTTCTCCCCGCCGCTTAGAAGTGGCGATTGCCGAGGCTGGCGAGGCCCGCGGGCGGGAAGTGCTGGCGACGGAACTGGGACGCATTGGTCGAGAGCTCAGCCGCGGTCGGGAGGGGACACGCCAAGAGCTTTTTCCCGGCCCCCAATACGAAGCTTGGGATCTCGCGCGTTCGGATACCCAAAACTGCCTCGGAAAAAACTGCTCTCACTTTGAGGACGGATGTTGGTTTCACCAGGCCCGTCGCCAGGTTTTCACGGCCGATCTCGTCATCGCCAATCACGCGCTCTTACTCGCTGACCTCGCGATGCGCGACACGGGCAACCGTCTCCTTCCCGAGTATGACGTCGTGATTTTCGATGAGGCCCACAGCCTTGAGGCTTTGGCGCGCGAACAGTTCGGGTTTCGATTTTCGCGCCGCGAGCTCTACGCCGCTCTGTCAAAACTCTATCGTCCTTCGCGGCGGCAAGGTTTGCTGCAGTTCCTTCACGGGGCTGAGCTCGCCCGGGCCATGGTCAGTGAAGTCGCGCGTGCAGCGGAGCAGTTTTTCGGAGAAGCAGCCCTGTTGGCCGGCCGTGATGGAACTCGAGAACTGACGCCAGATGACTTGCCGGAGGACGTCCTTTCCGAATCGCTGGTTGCCCTATCAACTGAGTTGGGACGGCTGGTAAGGGAGGCTTCAGGAGCCGATAGGAAAAAAGAGATCGAGTATCACGCGGCTCGTTTGGACGACATGGTCAGCACTCTATCGCAAGTTCTGACCTTGGATGAGAGCGCACGAGTTAACTGGGTCGAACGCGGGCGGAATCGCGACGACGTCGAGCTGCACGCTAAGCCACTTGAAGTGCGAGATTTCTTGCAGAAGAAGCTCTTTGATGAAGTCGGAAGCGCGATTCTGACCAGCGCTACTTTGTCGGTGGGGGCAAAAGGTGGGCTCTCATTTTTCGCCAAGACCCTCGGCTGCCCGGATGCGAAACAGCTACAACTCGGTTCGCCCTTTGATTTTCAAAATCGAGTCAAGCTAAGGATTCCGACCTATCTCGACGAACCTCGCCCTGGCGACGATTACGAAGAGCGTGCAGCCCTCGCCGTCTTACACTACATCGAGCGCACTCAGGGGGGCGCCTTCGTGTTGTTCACGAGCTACGCGTTTTTGAATCGCATCTTGGATCGCGTTCGCGAGAGGTTGAATCAGCTTGGATTTCCGATCCTGGCGCAGGGGCAGGGAATGGCTCGTGGGACCATGATTGAGGAATTCGTGAAGGATGAGCGAAGTGTCTTGTTCGGCACGGACAGCTTTTGGCAAGGCGTCGACGTCAAAGGCGATGCCCTGCGGCTGGTGATCATCACTCGCTTGCCCTTTCCGGTGCCGAGTCTTCCGCTCAACAAGGCTCGTGCAAGGCGGATCGAGAAGAACGGCGGCAATGCCTTTCGCGAGCTATCCCTGCCCGAAGCCATTATTCGCTTCAAGCAGGGATTTGGTCGGCTCATTCGGACCGAGGAAGACGCCGGTACGGTCGTAGTTTTGGACACGCGATTGCGCACCAAGTTCTACGGATCGAAGTTTCTTGCGGCGATCCCCAGCGTCCCCGTCTTCGAGGATTAAGCGCCCAGAATCAGCTCTTCTTGCCAGCGGCGATAATCGACTTGGCTTCGCCGATCGCCGCGCGGTTCGTGGCGATTCCTTCTCGCTTGGCGCGAGCAAAAGTCGATTCGAGAGCGCCCACAACATTGGCGATTTTCTTCATCGCAACTTCTTCGTTGTAGCCGCCATCCGCGAATTCGCAGCTGACGTTCACAATGCCGCCGGAGTTGATGACAAAGTCGGGGGCGTAGAGGATGTTCTTTTCGCGAAGGACATCACCGTGTCGCACTTCGGCGAGCTGGTTGTTGGCAGCACCCGCAACGATGGGGCACTTCAAGCGGGGGATGGTCTCGTCGTTAATAATCGCGCCCAAAGCATGAGGCGCAAAAACGTCGCACCCGATGTCGAAGATAGCTTCGGGGTCGACCCACTTGATCTCGGGGTGCAAGGCGCTGATTGTTTTGATCTTCTCCTGATTGATGTCGGTGGCCGTAATGTGCGCGCCTTCCTTCAGGAGCCTTGCGATCACCGTCTTAGCGACAGCGCCAACTCCTTGCACGACGATGTGCTTGCCCTGGCAAGAGTCACTGCCAAAAGCCTCCTTCAAACAGGTCTTGATGCCGAGAAAGACTCCGTAGCCGGTGTAGGGCGAGGGGTTTCCTGAGCCCCCTTGTTCGCGCGACAAGCCGGCAACATAGCGAGTTCCTTTGCGGACTTCAGTGAGGTCTGCGACCCGAATGTTGACGTCTTCGGCGGTGATGTAGAGACCGTCCAAGAAATCGACGAAACGCCCCATGGCTTGCAGCAGTTCGGGCGTCTTGATTTCACGCGGGTCGCCGATGATGACCGACTTGCCACCGCCGAGTCCCGTCCGCGCGATGGCCGACTTGTAGGACATTCCCTTTGACAGTCGCAAGACGTCGGTGAGGGCCGCGTCTTCGTCCTCGTAGGGCCACATGCGAAGTCCCCCGAGGGCGGGGCCGAGGGTGGTGTCGTGAACCGCAATGAAGGCTTTCAGGCCGGTTTCTTCGTCGTCGGCGCGGACGACGCGCTCGTAGCCGTCGACCTTGAGGTCGCTGATTTTCATCGTGGTGAACTCTTTGGGAGAGGGGTCGTCTAAGCAGAGCAAGGCCCAGGGCACGAGGCTCCCGAGGGCGCATCTTAAGGCTACTCGGCCCCTTGCTCAAATAAGGTCGCAAGCGAGGGTATTTCCTAGGTTTAGGTCGAGAAAGTGGGAAGTTCTCAGAGCGGAATCACGTTTAAGTTAGTGTTCCCTAATGAGGACGGACTGTCAGCCCTGGAGACACTCACTCGCCCTGGGGAATACAGCGAAAAGGCTGTAAGTGACTTTGGCGAAGCTGCTTAAGGTGAAGTGGGGGGATTTAAGCGGCTTTGGTCCGCACCTTGCAACGTCTTTTGCCATCGCCGCCGCGTTTCTTGCGGCCCTCACAAGTGGAAGGGGGCTGTCAAAGCGCAGGAGGAAAGGAAGAAAGGGCCCAAATCATGACGACGCAACTAAAGCAGAAGACCGACGTCGGCCACATTGACGCGGTCGCCAACACGCCCGCCACCAAGTCCAAGACCAAGCGCAGTCAGCGCACTCCAGCCGAACTCGCCGCTGAGCGCAAGCTTATCCGGGCGGTGCAAGCTGGTGACAAACTGGCCTTCGAGAAACTCGTCAGGTCCTACGAGCAAAAAGTCTTTTGGATCGCCCACAACCTCGTCAATCACACCGAGGACGCCAGGGACATCGCACAAGAGTCTTTCTTGCGAGTTTACAAAGCCATTGACCGATTTGACCTGAAGTACAACTTCTACACTTGGCTCTACCGGATCGTCGTGAACTTGGCGATTGACCGTCTGCGGAAAAAAGGCAAACAGAACGCCGTCAGCATCGAGGAATTTCCCACCGATCCTGCGACGAACCAAACGCCTGAAGACCATATGCGCCACTCGGAAACTGGAGAAAAGATCTTTGAGGTCTTGGACGCCATGCCCGACAAGTACAAGACGGTCATCTTGCTCCGCGACCTACACGAGATGAGCTGCGAAGAAATCAGCGAGATCATCGAGTGCACCAACGCGACCACCCGCTGGCGCCTGCACCGCGCCCGCGAGATGTTCAAAGAACGCTGGGCCCGCATCGTCGTCTGAGCTTGGCCCACCCTGTTGCGGGGAAGGCCTAGACTCAGCCGTCCGTTCCCCGTGTGGCCACAAGAGGCCCTCCATCATCAATGGAGGGCCTTTTGTCGTTGCCGAACTCAGCTTTCCAACAACGGCAGAATTCAGCGACTGAAGTTTGACGGCGGAGGTTCAAACGGCAAGACTGTGTTCCGTTCATGCCGAACCTCCCCTTGTCAATCACTGGACACCAGCTGTGAATTTCATCCGGAACATGAGCATCAAAACGAAGATTGTCCTCATGCTTTTGACGGTGAGCATCACGTCGATCATGGTGATTGGGTACTTGGGTTATCGCAGCGGTCGCGATTCGCTTCGAGCCAGCATTGAGAACCAACTCATCGGGTTGAGTGAAGTACGGACGCGCCAAATTCAGGGTTATTTTGAGCGAATCGACAATCAGCTGGGGAGCCTTGCCAACGATCCAACGGTCGTTCAGGCAATGGTCGATTTTCGAGACTCATTCAAGGCCTTAGAGGACGAAAGTCTCGTTGATGCTGATCTACGAAGACTCTCAGAATGGTACCAGTTCGTCTACTTGAAAGAGCTGAAGAGAAAAACTGGCGAGGACGCGAACGTCGAGTTCTATCTTCCTGAAAGTCAGTCGGGTCGCGTTGCGCAACACAGATTCATCGCCGCTAACTCGTATGAAGAGGGCGATCGGCAAATGTTGACGGATACCAAAGACGGCACGGCCTACAGTAAAGTCCACGCGCATCACCATCCCTTTTTTAGGGACTTCGCCGACCGCTTCGGCTACTACGATCTTTTCCTAGTCGAGCCGGAGAGGCTCGAAGTGGTCTACTCCGTTTTTAAGGAGTCAGATTTTGGGACTGACCTTAGAGATGGCCCTTATCGAACGAGTGGCCTAGCGCGGGCGGCAAAAGCGGCAAAAGGCCGAGCGGGTTCGAATGCGGTGACCTTTGTCGACTTTTCGCCTTACCGCCCCTCCTATTACGATCCGGCCGCATTTTTGGCAATGCCACTTGAGGTCGGCAGCGAACTGATCGGAATTTTGGTGTTGCAGATTTCGATCATAGATCTCAACCGAATCATGACGGATGACCGGCACTGGCAAAGCGACGGACTTGGGAAGACTGGTGAGTCAATTTTGGTTGGCGCCGACTACCTGGCGCGGTCGGCAGCACGACCGATGATTGAGGATCCCCGGCGTCACATCTCCCGGCTCATCGAACATAATGCGCCGGCGGATGAGGTTGAGAAGATCCGCCGTCACCAGACCACGATCCTGGCCCAAAAAATCAAGAATTTAGCGACGGTGTCGGCCCTGTCGAGCGGACAAAGCGGTGTTGTGGTGGTCCGCGACTACCGAGATCAAGAGGTATTAGCTTCCTATCGCCCGGTCGATGTGCCCGGCGCGCGCTGGGCTGTGCTCGCCCAAATGGACCTTGACGAGGCGTTGGCGCCAGTAACGGCTTTCGCTAGGAGTGTCATTCAAACTGCGCTAGCCATCGTGATCGCCGTCACCATTATCGCCATGATCTTGGCCTGGCTTTTTGAGCGCCCCATTGCGCGCCTTACACAAAGAGCTCAAGCGATCGCAGAGGGCGGGGAGGAGGTCCCCATCGAGGTGACCTCTAAAGACGAACTGGGAAGACTTAGCGTCTCCTTCAATCAGATGGTCCGCAAGCTCAAAGAAACGACGGAAACGGTCCGCCGTCGAAATGCCGAAACCGAGAATCTCATCAGCAGTATTTTTCCGCCCAGTGTCGCCCACAAGATCCGCCAGGGCGACGAGCAGGCGGCCGATCAGTTCGAGGCGGCCTCTTTGGTCGTGGCTGATGTGATTGGGTTCACGGGCCTCTTGCACCGGCTTCCCGCCAAAGAGTTCGTTCAGATTTTGGACGACCTGATGTCACGATTTGATGAAGCCACTGAGCGACATGCAGTGGAGAAGATCAAGACCCTTGGATCGGGTTACCTCGCGGTCGCGGGAGTGCCCACACCAAAGCTTGACCATGTTCGGCGAGCCTTCGACTTTGCTGCCGAGCTTGTGCGTTTGACCAATTCCTTTGCGCGCCAGAACGACCTTGCGATACGGGCCCGTGTTTTCGTGGATTCCGGACCGATCGTGGCAGGGGTAGTCGGCAAGAATCGAGTCGTCTATGACGTGTGGGGAGACGTCGTCAACAAGGCGTTTCGAAGTCTCTCGAGTCTCGAAGGCAAGACTGGTGTCTTCGTTTCGAAGTCAGTCGCCTCTCGATTAGAGGATCTTCATCGCTTTCAGAAGACCGAGCTGCACAATCAAGAATCCGTGTGGCTCTTTCTTGAAGAACTTGAGTCCAAAGAGAGTAGGGCTTGACCATGGGAGAGTTTAGCCGCCAAGAAGTATTTTGGTTCGTCGCCGTTGCTTTGGTTTTTCCGCTTCTGACGATCTTGCTTGGCGAGGTCGTTGCGCGTCTAGAGAGACGGCGAAGCCAACTTGCGGGACCATTCGCTGGCGTGCGTTTGTTGATCCTGCCGTTGTTGGCGGTCCATTTCTTCGCCACCCGGGTCGCGGATCTAGATCCTGACTCAATCTTTAGCCGCACGGTCCTCACCCTGTTTTGGGTCGCGGTTATTCACACCTTGTTTGGTCTCCTCAATGCGGTGTTTTTCTCTGATTCGGAGGACGCCGACTCCTGGCGAACCAAAGTTCCTAAGTTGTTTCGCGATGTTGTCCGAGTTGTGGTCTTGATCATCGGCGCTTCCATTGTCACATCGACGGTATGGGGAGCCAATCTCGGCGGCCTGGTTGCGGCTTTGGGGGTTGGCTCGGTGGTCTTGGGGTTCGCTCTCCAAGAAACTCTTGGCAACGTCATGTCGGGCATTGCGCTCCTATTCGAGCGCCCGTTTCGAGTCGGAGACTGGATAAAAGTCGGCGACCACATCGGCCGCGTTACGGAAGTGAACTGGCGGGCGATTCGCTTACGAACGCGAAAAAATGAAGAGCTGGTGGTTCCCAATAGCGTGTTGGGCCGCGAGATCATCACCAACTTTGACATGCCTACGGCGCCATTTGCAGAACAGATATTCTTGGGGTTCTCCTACGACGATCCCCCGAACTTTGTGAAGTCCGCTCTGCTAAAGGCGGCGGCGCGAACGCCGGGGATCGCTAATGATCCGCCGGTCCAAGTGCAGACCATCTCCTACGATGATTTTGCTATCACTTATCGCATCAGAATTGCCGTTGGTTCCTACGAGAACCTGATGGAGGTTCGTGATCAGTTCATGTCCCGGGTGTGGTATGTCGCCAAGCGCTACGGACTCTCGATCCCCTTTCCCATTCGGACGATTCAAATCGATCGTAGCTCGAAGGCGGCGGGCGACGTCGATATGGAGGATCTTCGAGCGTTTGCCAACGCGAGCACCGTCGATGAAGACGCCTTGGCCACCTTGGCTGAGAAGTCGCAGATTCGCAGCTTTGGAAAAGGCGAGACTGTTCTCGAACTAGGCGAGATCTCAAGGTTCTTTTATATCGTCCTTACCGGCAAAGCCGAATTGTCGAAAGGCGAATCCCTTGCCCCTGTTCCCATCGTGAATTGCGGGCATGGGGAGTTTGTGGGAGAGAGTGCCTTGATCGGCAATGGCCAGACTCAGGCTCGAGTAAAGGCTCTCGATGATCTAGAGTTGATTGCGATCAATCCCGCAACCATGCACGACACCCTTGGCCGGCACATGCAATTTGCTCATGAGATAGATCGCGCCTTGGACCAACGGCGAGCTTTGATGGAAGAGGAATTAGGGACGTTGAGACACTCTCAAAGTCGTGAGACCTCGGAGTCCGGAGAAGAGCGAATCCTCGCAGGAATTCGCGATTTTCTGCGAGCAGATGGAGTTTCCTCGTGAAGCGTCGAGGCCACGTTCTCACCGTCATCTTGGGCCTGATGATTGTTGCGGCGATGGGCTGCCGGCAAGAGCCTAGCGAAGAAAAGCGAAGCATCGAAATTAATGGCTCTAGCTCCTTGGAACCAGCAATCCTTCACTGGATCAAGAACTATCCCAATGCCGCCGGGAGCAGCATTGACTGGAAAGACACGGGGAGTAACGACGCCATTCAATCCCTGATTAGGGGTGAGACTGATGTCGCGGCTTCAAGCCGTCGCATGACGTCCCGAGAGCGATTCCGCGTCCAAGAGCTGCGTGTCGCGGAAGCCACCGAGACAATCGTCGCCTTAGGAGCCGTGGCGGTACTTGTTCATCCGTCGAACCCGGTTGATGCCCTTGATCTTGCCGCCCTGGCAAAGATCTATTCGGGGCAAGCCTCAAGCTGGTCTGAATTTGGCGGAAAGGACGCCGAGATCACCATTCACGGCCGTGACAAGTCCTCGGGCACTCGCGCGTTCTTTCAGAAGACCGTGCTCGGTGTGAGGCCCATCGCGGACTCCATGATCGATCACGAAGAGCACGCGGCGATCGTCGATGCGGTTGCCGCTGATCCCAACGCGGTTGGATTTGGACCTTTGCGCCGTCTTGAAGGCGTCAAAGTGCTCAAGGTCGGCACGGCGGATCGTGCCCCGGTAGGAGCTAATGCCGAGACTTTGAAATCGGGCGCCTACCCGCTTTCACGCTCGCTTTTCCTTTACTCGCGCAGTGATGTGGACTCCGTGGTACGCGAGTTCTTGAGCTACGTCATCAGCCCGGAGGGGCAAGCGGCACTGGGCCCTTTGGGGCTGCAACCAGCGCACTAAGCCCACCTAAGAGTCGCCGCAAAGGCGGATGACTTCCTCGACCAAGGTCTCAATCCCCGATGCAATGTCTTTGATCGGGGCTTCGTACATGTAGGCGGGGCAGGTCACGATTTTTTTCTGCTCGTCGGTGACGGCTCCCTGCACGACGCAGTCTTTGTGCTGGGCTCCGAGTTTCTCTAGTTCGTTGGCGGTCGTGACGTCGTCGCCAATGGTTAAGAGCGGCTTGTCGTCCCCGAGAGCCAGGGCGAGAAGGGCCGGGGCGATACAGATGCCACCGATGGGCTTTTTTTGCTCGTGCATCTCGTGGAGCAAGGTGGCCAGGCCGTCGTGAATATTCGCGGAGGCGCCCTCAATGCCAAAACTCGACAAGTTGAGCGCAGCCCCAAAACCGCCGGGAAGGATGAGGGCGTCGAGTTCGTTGGCGTTGGCTTTGGAAAGGTCTGAGATCTTGCCCCGGACAACGCGCGCTGATTCCGTCAAGACGTTTCGGCTCTCCGTCGTTAGCTCGCCGGTCAAGTGATTGCTGACCTGCCTCTGTTCAATGCTTGGGGCAAAGCAAAAGACCTCCGCTCCGGCGCGATCGAGCGCGAGCAGGGTGATGACGGATTCTGTGATCTCGGATCCGTCCAAATATCCGCATCCGGACAAAATGACTCCAACTTTCGGCACGTTGACTCTCCTCAGTGATGATAATGGGGTATGGGGCGGCGGACCTAGTCTTCGCTGTCGAATCCAAACTCATGGCCTTCGGTGGCTTCGCCGCCACTGAAGTCGAAATCGCCTTTTGAGGTCGCGTGTTCTAAGTCGGAGACCTTGCTCTGCAGTTTCTTGATCATGCGTTTGAAGATCTCGACGCTGCGGTCTTGCTCGACGACGACTTCATTCAATTGGTCATAGCTTCGCGACAGGTGTGCAAGCTGTATCTCAAGCTCAGTGATGCGAGCGTTTGCAAGTTCGGCGGGCCGAGCGTCTTGATCGCGTTCAGATGGGGCCGACATCGGCGCTCCTCAAGTCAAAACCTAGACGGCTTAAGGCTGCGAGGATAACACACTGGGCTGATCCGGCGTTGTGTTCTGATGCCGACACGGTCAACATGCAGGCATGCCTATGAGCCGCCAAGAAAAACTAATTGTCGTCATCGTCGGTTTCTCCGTCCTTTCCTTGGTTGCATTTGTCCTCATTCTGTGGGCAGCGCGGCGCTTGTCCGAGCCGCCAGAGCCAGGGAGTGAGAGATTCGCATCGCACCTTGCGGAACTCGACAACTTCAATCGAGATCATTCCGTCCCCGGCCCCGCCATGGCGCCAGACGAGGTTGTCCGGCGGATAGAGGGTTTTGGCTACGAGCTTGGCCGCGAGATCATCGCGGTGCAGGGAATCGTCGTGACCGTCGTTGGCTTGAATCGACCGGGGAAGAGCCGCATGCCTAAGGGTGGGTCCGTACCCGCCGCGGCGGCCGGTCAAGGCGTGGATTTCGGGATTCGTGTGGTCCTCAGGGGCCTTAGTCGGACCTGGCTGAACTGCTATTTCGCGGAAGCGAGCCGCGAGCAACTACAGTTCCTCGAAGCTGGCGACGAAGTTCGGGTGCGCGGCGTCGTTGCCAAATGGCACGACAAGATCGGCCTGCATTTGTGCCGAATCGCAACCAAAGACTGATCTCGCGAATTGCGGTCAGCTAGCCGACGTCGTCGATCGAATCGACGGTGCGCGCGCCAAAGTAGACTTCTTCGGGACGCTTGCTTCGTTTAACGAACAGCATGACCCAGATCAGAAACGAGTATAAAGCGGCCACGCCCACGATCTGGTACCAAGGGCTCAAGCCCGTGAGGCGCAGCGTGGCGAGAAGATTTGGCATCACGTCCGTCTTTTCCAAGACGTCGATTTGGGTTTGGCGCACTTTGATGACCCAAGCGACCAACAGCACCAAAAAGAGTAAGCAGTAATTGCTCATGAGCCGCGCGCGGATCGCGCGCAGAAAACTGATCTTATAGGTCGGTGTCAGAAGATCTTCGGCAACGTAGAAACCCCAGTTCTCGACCGGGCTGGTCAGGTCACGGCGGAGAATCGGAACGTAGAAGTTCTCCTCAATGCGCCGTACTCGGTTGCGCCAAGCGTCGTAAAAACGAAATCGGCGGCCTTCTAAATAGAGCATGGTGAAGACCATGTACATGCCCAAGACGAGCACAATGAGGCTATCCGCAGGGGAATGGCTAAAGGCGTAGGACAATAGCGCGCCGATGGAAATAACCGCCCAGTTGGTCGTGACATCAAGGCGCGTGCGCCAAACTTGAGCCCGATGCTGTTCGCCACGATAAAGATGCACCATCGCCGAAATGTACTCGGCGCGAGAAAGAGGTACTTCTTCGAAACTCGATTCGTCGTGAGGTCTCGCCATCATGGCTCCTAGTGACCCGAATCATGGCTGGGTCTAGCACGAGCGTAGCAGGCAGCCCTCGCGATTCAACGAGAGTCGGGATCTGATGCGCTCGCCTGATCTTGTCGATTGGGGGCCGAAAGCTGCCGCCATGCTTCCCAGGCCACAATGCCGACTGCGGTTGCGAGATTGAGGCTGCGAATCGGACCGGGCTGGTCAATACGCAGCCTCGCAGCCCCGAAGTCGCGATGAATCTCGGGGGGGAGGCCCCGAGATTCGCTCCCGAACGCCAAAACATCGTCGGGTTGGAAGGTGAATTGGCTGAGAGCTGTTTCGCCTTGGGTGGTCACCGCGACGAGACGTCTGTTGCCGGCAGATTCGAGCAAATGCCACACGCTGGCTTGCCGAAAGAGCTGCACCGCGTCCCAATAGTCGAGCCCCGCCCGGCGTAAAGCCTTGTCCGACATGCCAAACGCTGGTTCGCCCACGATGTGGAGGGGGACTTCGTAGGCCGCGCTGATCCGAGCCGCATTACCGGTGTTGGGGGCGATTTCAGGCTCGAAAAGGGCCAAGTGAAAAAGCGGAGATTTCGCCATGTCGTCAACCAGCTCCACGCTTGAATTCGCTCTCTCTGTCTCCTATCCTCTCCCCCTATGGGGACGTAGCTCAATTGGGAGAGCGTCACGTTCGCAACGTGAAGGTCGTCGGTTCGATCCCGATCGTCTCCACTTTAGGCCGCGAGGAATCGCGGGCCGAGATACTGACCGCCGTGGGCTGTGAAACAGCTGCGGCGGTTTCTTTTTTGCTGCGGCCAGTGAATCAATCGCGGCCGTTTTTCTCCTGCCCTCCGGGGATGTTCCCGCTCACGTACAAGGGAAGGTCGACAGCCTCGATTGCGGCGACCCCCGCGATCTGGGTGGTCAAGGCTTGGAGCAACAAAGCGCTCGCCGCAGTACTGGCGGACCCCGCGCGCCGCTGAGGGTCGGGACCGATCTTCACCAGAGTGTCGCCATAGGGACTGAGATTGTTGAGATTCAGGTGCGCCACCTCGCGCAGTCGCTGCCTGGAGGGGTGTCGGGAGTCGAGCGCTTCGTCGTAGGCGAAGCTGGAGATGCTGACGACGAAGGCTCCGCTGTCGCGTCCGGCCTTGGCCGCGTCCACCGGCGCGGCATTTACGCCGCTCGTCGAGACCACGATCAAAGAGTCACGCGCTCCGAGACCCTTGGCCTCCACGAGTTTGTTTGCCCAGCCCGGTTTTTTCTCATGATCCGAAGTTGCCGCCACCGGTTCGTGATCTAGGGTAACCCGCGAATCAAAGAGAAACACAGCGGCCTTAAGGCCTCCGGCCCGGTAGTAGATGTCTTGCCCCGCCAAACCGGAGTGTCCGCAACCAAAAACAAACAGCCGACCACCCTCGCTCAGGCGGCTGCTGATCTCCTCTGATGCCTGGTCCAGAGCCTCGGCATTGCTGCCCTCCAGTGCACTCAGTTGCTCCAAGGCCGCGGTGAAGAATGCCGTTCGAAATCGTTCGCCGCTCATCTTCAAATCCCTCGTTCGTGATAAAGCCGTTCTTGTTCGGCGTTGAATTGAAAGCCTTCCGGGAGATTGACGCTCTTATAAATCGCAGGTTTTAGGCCGCGAGCGACCAGGGCTTCTGCGATCTCGACCATCAGCGACCACAAGGCCACGGCGGTGAGGACTCCTGAACTGGCACCGACTTTGGCATCTAGACCGTTGATCTCAATCAAGGCGTCGCCGAAAGGAGAACCCATGTCCACGACGGCATCGGCGACCTCAAACAAGCGTTTGCCACTGCTGTGTCTTGGCTCGAGCGTTTTTGAAAACGCAACGGAAGTAAGAACGATGAGCTTGAGGCCGCGTTTTTTGGCCTCCAATCCGACGCCGACCGTAAAGGGCTCTTTGCCGGAGTTTGAGACTTGGATCAAGACGTCACCGCGGCGGACATGGCTTTTGTCGAGTAGCAGAGCGGCCAAGTCTTCGCGGTCGTAAAAGTACTTTTGGCGAATCAGGTCGAGACTGGCTTCGCGCCCTGGCGGCAGCCGGTGCTCCGCTTCGACTCTCAATTCTAAGTGGTGAAGGCCCAAGAATCCGCCGGCGCGGCGGATCGGTTCCTCCTTCATATGGCCGGTGTCGAAGTGGTGCATTGCACCTTTTTCGGCCACACAATCTGCGGCGATGGTGGCAGCGCGGGTTAGCGCCTCTCCCTCGCGGCTCGCGAAGTCTTCGATCAACGAACCAATGTCGCTTAAGTACTTAAGGCCGAGCATGTGGAGTTTCCTTTTCCTTTTTCACCATGATTGCAGGGGGCTCTGACTGCCGCGAGCGCGGCGGGGATTTTCATTCATGTTCAGGCCTTTTGATCTTGGGCCGATACATGGGACTGAGTTGATTCCTCCGCGTACCCAAAGCCGAGCCAAAACTCACCAGACAATTCGCAGATACGGGAAGGACGCTAAGAGTCCTTTATCTCCCCTTCGCTATGGCGAGGACGGTTTGCTTCCCGCGTCGACCTGACTTTCGACCGCGTATCGGCGTCTGCAAGGACGCCGACCCAAGGAGCGTCCGTATGAACCAAAGTCCACGTGCACTATGGCTTTTCTTTGTCGCCACCGTGTTCAGCGTTGGCATCACTTCGAGTGCCGTGCAAGCGCAAGACCTCGGGATTCCCGTCAACGTTGAGAATCCGACGGATGTGGATCGGTTCAATGAACCGGTCGCTTCAGGCTCTGCGGTGCCACCGAGTGCCAACCTCTACGATCCCAACCTCGTGCTGCGGATGGTCGATTCTGCGGGACAGCCGGTTCCGGTAGAATTCAATGTTCTGTCACGCTGGCACGGCAAGCGCGAAGACGTCACGAAGACCGCCAAGTGGGCCTTGATTAAATTCCTGGCCGACGTTCCGGCAAATCAAATCGCGACCTATTACATCCAGTTTGGCGCCAGAGCCACTGGCTCGATTACCAGGGACGACTCCGCGACTGAGATTCAGGTGAACACGGGCACGGCGGAGTTTGTGATCGACAAACAAAGCTTCAGCTTCCTGAAGAGTGTCAAAGTCGGGGCGACGATCGTCACCGGCGCTCCCGGGAGAGTCGATGTTCGCGACACGGCGGGCAACCTTTTGGACCTTTCGCTTGCTTCAACGGTCGTTGAAGACGCCGGCGACGTGCGCACCGTCGTTCGTCAAAAAGGCAGCATCACCGGGCTTGGGCTTGATTTTACGATCCGCTACTTCTTTTGGAGCGGTCGCAGCGACGTCAAAGTCGAATTCAGGCTCGAGAACCAAGGTTCCTACGGTGAAGTCTACGGCATGGGTTCTTCCATCCAGCACGCCTGGTTCGAGGATGTGAACCTCACCTTGACGCTCAATCAAGACGACGGAGACATTGTGACAAGCGAACAAGACATCGCGAGTCAAGGAGCGGCCTTCGAACTGCGTCAAGACTTCGGTCAAACAACCAGCAACTTGGACATGCTTTCTGGATTCAAGTACAGCCAGACCCTGTCGGGAGTGGCTCTTTCTGGTGGTGGTCGTTATTCCGGCGCTTTGGCGCTCAATGGATCCACCGCCAGCATTGGGGTTGCTGTCGATCGTTTTTGGCAGAACTTTCCGAAGTCCTTGTCGAGCAACGCGGATGAGATCTCGGTAGGCCTGTGGCCGGCGTTTGGTAGCGGCCCAGTGTACTACGGGCAGTGGGGAACTCCTGCCTCGGCAAACATCGACGTCGTGGCCGATGACTTTTACCGATTTGAAGGCGGTCGTTGGAAAACATACGTCGTCAACATCGACTTCAAAGTTGCCGGCAATTTCTCACCTTCGGACGTCGCGGCTTCGGCGAAGCGCATCAACAAACCGCTCATGGCCTTGCTGCCGCTGGGATGGCCGTTTCGCTTTTTCGCCTTCGGGCATCCTTTGATCGAGCGGCGCGAATGGAACGACACTGCCCGAGATCGTTACGAACAGATCGTTCAAGTCCTCGCTGATGATGACGCGGCTGACGACAGCCCGCTGGGAAAGATCGGCCTTCCGGAGTTCCGCAATCGTGGAGGCACCTACGGGGGCGGGCAGTTCTTTGGATGGACCAACTTCGGCGACTTGATTTGGGGTGACGGCTACTGCTCAAACCACTACGACCTACCTTGGTCAATTCTCATTAACTACTACCGCACTGGCGACTACAAGTTCTTCGATGTCGGTCGCGATATTGCCAACCACCGTCGCGACTACGACCAGTTTCACTCGACCGACCCGTCGATCTATCGCCGCGGCGGCCAGTTCTACGAGAAGGGTTGGACCCACGGGAACTTCCGTTCGCCAACCCACACTCACACTTGGGTGAACGGCCTGTTGATCAAGTACATTCTGACCGGAGACGAAGGCGCCCGCGAGGCGGCCCTTGAAGTCGGCGACTTTCTCGTGCGAGGCGATCCTGGCAACTGGGATGGAGTGTGGGGGGCGCGAATTCTCGGCTGGGAAGTCGAAGGCCTCATGAACCTCTACAACTACATCGGCGATCCGGTCTACTTGCAGACGGCTCAAGAGGGTGTCGCCCAATGGGAAGTCCTCGAACTGTCCTTCGGTGGTGGCGGCTACGTCCTCAACAACGGTTGGTCGACGCCCACGAACCAATCATGGATGCACGCCATCGTGCTTTCCGCGATCGGCAAGTACTACCTCACGACGCTTGATCCCTCGGTTTTGCCGGTGATGCAGCGCATGGCAGATTGGTTTTTGGTGCATGCGGTCGCTGAGTTGCCCACGGGAGCGTGGAACAACCGAACGACAGGGAAGATCTGGGAGTTCTATGACGGGACCGACCACTGGGGAGCGAGCGTCCACCATCAGTGGGCGGTGATCGATGCCCTGGGCTACGCCGCGGTCGCCTTGCACGACCAGAACTTTATGATGGTCTCCCAGTCGCTCTTCGAGAGTGTCACGCGTTACTTCCAAGGCAGTTCCGGCGATTCGTCGCCGAAAAACTACTGGGATTCGGACAGCTTCTCGGCAATTTCTTTCAAGCCCGCGCAGTTTGCAACGTCGGAGACCAAGGCCCTGAGCAACATGGCTCTATGGGGTCAATCCCATCTCGCCTTTGAGGCGCTCTGGGAGGGCTACTTCTAATCGAGCCGCATGAGCTGATTAGACCCAAAACCGCAATATAAATTGGATCGGTCTGGTGCC
This sequence comes from Planctomycetota bacterium, assembly GCA_036479435.1. Taxonomy (GTDB): domain Bacteria; phylum Planctomycetota; family DRQF01; genus JAZGFI01. The sequence continues at coordinate 59,580 of JAZGFI010000090.1, forward strand.
TGGGGGGGATTTCTGGGCCGACCATATTTATCGGCCGCGAGCTTGTAGCTCGCGGCCACTTTTTTTGCTCACCGCCTTTGGCGTGCTAAGACTCCTCTATGCCCAGTATTAAGAGTCGAATCCGCGGCGGCGAAACCGCGATCCTTGAGTACAAAAAGACTTGCCCCACACCTCGTAAACTCGCGCGGGTCATCGCGGCTTTTGCCAATGGTGCTGGCGGTGAGATCGTCGTGGGCATCTCCGACCAGGCCGAGATCCTTGGTGTTGAGGACCCTGAGGCCGAGATCAACTCCATCGAGACTGCGCTCGAGTACTTAGAGCCCAAACCCGAATTGAAAATCGAGACCGTCGTGCACGAGTTGCGCGACCTCGTTTTTGTCACCGTCGCCGCGCGTGATGACTTGAAATTCGTTGAACTCTTCGACGACAATCCCAAAAAAGGCCTCGTCTACGTCCGTGTCTTTTCCGAGACGCGGCCCTTGGATCGCGACATCGTCAAAGACGCGATTCGGCTCCGCCGGCGTTACGGCGGAGACCCGCGTCTATCCGCTGACGAGCTAAAACTCGTCACTTGGCTTTGGACCAATGGCGAAGCCAAAGAGCCCGTATGTGCCGGCAAGTTCAACTTTTCAGATCGCCGGCTCAGAAAGCTCGCCGAGACCTGCATCGGTAAGGGCCTCGTTATCCACTGCCGCAGTGCTGATGGCCGCACTTACATCGGTCTTAGACCCGGCACCTAAGCCTCTTTTTCGCCAAGGCCTCGGCGAAGCTCTTTTCCGCTTGCGGTTAGAGATTTAGAGCCACCCTGATGCTGTCATTCGGGTATACATGGGCGGGGAAAATCTAGCTCAGGAGGCTCGATCCATGTACCGGCCCCTAAACCTTGGCGCAAAGGCCTTTGTGTTCTCGCTTTGTCTGATGGGATCTTTGGCCGTCGCTTGCCAGGTTGCCAGCGCACAGTCATTGCCTTCATCTGGTGCCTTGATCACCGAGCCTTTTCCGGGTGAGGGCACTTGCATCAGCATGGGCGACTTGAACGGCGACGGCTGTGATGAGTTCTATCTCGACCTCGTCGAATTTCGCCCTTTCCTGCATGTGCTCTTCAAAAGAGCCATCGTCGATGGTGCGACGGGCTTGCCGTTTCGCCTACTCCACGATTGGGTAGCCCCCTTCCAAAGCTTTGTGCCGAGCGAAAGTGCGTTCCCGCTTGGCGACCTCGACGGGGACGGTGATGGCGAATACGCGATCATGACCGTTGACGACTTTAATCCCTTGAGCATTATCACCTTGGTCGAAGTCTACTCTGGGACCGCTGTGGCCCCGCTCTATGTGATTTCTTGGCCAGGGATTTCCTTGCGCGGTCGCAACGTTTTTCCACTTGGTGATGTCGACAGAGACGGCATCGGCGACATTGGGATACGAGCAACAGCCGCTCCCAGCAGTCCCCGCTCCGAGAGTCTCTTTCAAATCAGTAGTGGGGCCACCGGGTCCTTTATCTTTGGCACTCAGTCGGCAACGCTGCCGCTTTCTGCCTGGGCCGCGCTTGGCGACGTCAACGCCGACGGCCACGGCGACTACGCCATTTCTTCGGCCGCAGCTTCGATTCTCCACACCAACGGCGGCGTCGCGACCATTGTCTCTGGCGCCAACTTCAACATCCTGCACACTTTCTTCGGGTCGGTACCCAACGAGTTCCTCGGCGAACAACTCTTGCCGCTTCCCGACCAAGATGGTGACGGTGCCCAAGACTTATTGATCTTCGCTCGCGGCTACATGGTGAATGGAAGTCTCGTGGGCCGCGTCCGCGCCCGCTCCAGCGCCACCGGCAATGTGCTATGGCAAATCGTCCCGCCGCCAGGGACCTTTTTTCAGTCGCTAACCGCAGCTGGCGATCTCGACGGCAACGGCGACGATGACTTCGCGATTCGAATCATCGGCCTCGGCCCTCAGACCTCTCAGATCGTTTACTCCGGCAGCGACGGCAGCGAGTTGTTCCCTCTCCAATACCCCTCCCTACTTCTGGGCACCGGCATCGGTGAGTCCTTCGTCGGCGACACCAATGGCGACGGTTTCGACGAACTCGCCGTCATGGAATCGATCATCACCTCGCCAGTGGGGCCGGGAGTCCCCAACGACATCGGTACCGTCACGATCGCTCGCCGCCAGCTCTACGGCGCCCAGTCCTACGGTGCCGCCACGCTCGGAAGTACTCTTTCTCTCGATTGGGCCCCTAACGCAGGTCAATCGCAACTGGGCTTCATCGAACTCAACGGTGCTGCGCCCAACGCCCAACTCTTTTTCGGCGTCAGCCTCGCTCCCTGGGACGGATCGACCTTCGGCGCCAATCACCCCCTGTGGATTTCTCCTTTGCCCCAAGACCTCTTCATCACGGCTTCCGTCCTCGCCGACGCCAACGGTCAGTTCCGCTCCTTCGAAACCCTCTCACGTCCTGAAATCGCGGGAATTTCCCTCTACCTCCAAGGGGCCCAAACCACCGCCCCCGACGCCATCTCCAACGGCCTCCAACTCCTCTACGGCAACTAGGACCCCAAGCCAAATCACGATCCCAAAGTCCACTTGAACCCCGCCTACCCGGCCCCTATAGTCTCCCTCGCTCAGGGCGATTAGCTCAGCTGGTTAGAGCGCTTCGTTCACACCGAAGAGGTCACAGGTTCGAATCCTGTATCGCCCACTTTCTTAACTTTCGCCGACGCCTGAACTTCAGGCAACCCGCCCCAAAGGCGGCGCGGCCGCAACCTCAAGAGTTCTCGGTTACCAGTATCCGTTTCAGGATTTGGTAGCCGTCGAAAGAGGAGACGGCGCGCTATGCCACGCAACAAACGCAACCCAACGTATCGCAATTTCAAACCGCGAGATCTCGGCTTCGTCGAGCTTTTCGTAGCCGAAAAGAGAAGACCGCAGCGTTTCTACTTCCCCGGTCCCTTCAATTCAGCTCAAAGTAAGGCCGCTTATCACCGCGTCCTCGCTGATTTGCAGTTCACCGAATTCGGCGAAGTCCCTAATTGCCTGAAGAAACCAGAAGAGAGAGTAGGAATCTCCGTTTCGAGGCTCGTCGATCTTTACATCGAGAAAGAAGCGAAGGTCCGTTATCGAACGAAGGACGGTTCGCTTTCCGGCGGCTTTCCTATCGTGAACATCACCCTCCAATACTGGGTCACGCACTTCGGCGATCTTAGGGTCGAGGAATTCACTCCACGGCTTCTTAAATCTCTTCGAGATCGACTGATCAAGAAACGCCTCGCCCGAAGCACCATCAACGACAAGATGAGAATCATCGTTACGGCCCTTAGGTGGGCGGTAGAGGAAGAGTTGGTCCACGAGTCGGCCTGGAGGTCTCTCCAGGCGGTAAGGACGCTCCAGCGGGGGAGAAGCGAGGCTAAGGAGACCGAGCCGATCACACCCGTGGAAAAGGCGGACGTCGAAGCTGTTCTTCCCCACCTCACTTCCGTGCTACGGGCTATGGTATTGGTGCAGTGGTTCAGCGGCGCGAGACCCGGCGAGGTCTGCACGATGCGAATTCGCGAGGTGGATAGAAGCGGCAAGAATTGGATCTACAAACCGGAACACCACAAGACCCTGCATCACGGCAAAAAGAGGTTGCTCGTTTTGGGCCCAAAGGCACGTGAAGAACTATCACTATTGCTTAGGCCAGATCCCGACGCCTACTTCTTTTCGCCCGAGGTCTCCGAGCGAGAACGCAAAGAACAGCGCCACGCAGATCGAAAAACACCTTTGAGCTGCGGCAACAAACCAGGCAGCGTCCGAACCCCTAACCCAAAGCGACCACCAGGCGCCTTCTTCTCCACCCAATCCTACGGACGAGCCGTTAAGCGAGCTTGCGTCAACGCAGGCATCGCTCCTTGGACGCCCAACCAACTCAGGCATTCAGCCGCGACGCGGATCAGAAAAGAGTTCAGCCTCGAACACGCACGTGCTGTACTTGGTCATTCCTCAACTTCAACCACTGAGATCTACGCCGAAGTCGATAAGACCATCGCCATCGATGTAATGGAACGGATCGGCTGAAGCGACAGTCCAATCTTCTCCTTCATTGGATGCGCGCATTAGGCTCGGATCAACTCCAATCATTCATGCGCACGGCGACGGCGTTTCGCTCTTTTTAAGCCCGTAGTCTGCAAACAGGACGACTCCGATCACCTACGGAAATAGCCCTGGTTCAGGTCACGAGGGCCGCAGCCGTCCGGTTCTCGGTGAACGGTACACCACGCAATCCTACGGTCGAGCGATCAAGCGCGCATGCGAGAGAGATAGTATCAAGCCTCATTGGACGACGCATCAGCTGCGGCATTCTGCGGCGACAATCATCAGAGCCGGCATCGACGCTGAGGCAGCCAGAGTCATTCTTGGCCACTCCGATCCTCGTATGACTGAGGTCTACGCCGAGAAAGATCTCAAGGCCGCAGTTGAAGCAGCCAAGATGTTTGGTTGATTCGCATCGAGAACCTCAGTCCTCAGCATGGTCGAGTTTTCTGTTTGATGAGGTGATTTCTGCGACACATAGAGAAAGGTCCGGACAAATCTAGACACTGACCGACACCTTGCTTTGTTCCCCGATTCGGCGTCTTACGTTTGATCAGAACGTCGACCAATAGTGGTTCGACTTCGGAGAACAAAAAGATGCGAGACGAAAGCAAGCCAGATAATGGAGCGAAGCACGAGCCATGCTCAGATGCCAATTGTGAAAGTGAGTCTGGACATGGTTCGAATTCAGTTTTCTCACCCAAGGCCAAGAAGAAGTACCTGACCTTGACTCAGGCAACGAAGCTACTTCCAGGTCGGCCGCACAGATCGACGATTTGGCGTTGGTGCAGTGTTGGCGTCAAGACTCCAACGGGGCGCATTTGTCTTAGGCACATGATCTTGGGATGCCGGCTGTTGACGACGCAAGAATGGCTCGAGGACTTTGGTGAGCGAGTAGCCAGGGCAAGACGTGCGGCGCGAGCACTTGATCTTGGGTGACTCTCATTTTGACGTCGGCTCAGCGAATCCGAATTGCCGGGACCAAGTGTGCATGAGCGAAACGAGGTCTTCTCGACCCATGGCATTAGTGCAACATGTCGCATTAACCTCGCTTCACTCATGCGTCGTTAGCTATTCCTCATTAGGGTTTTCAGTTTGCCCCGGCCAGTTTTTCGGGCAGTCGGCTCTTTCCCATGCTTCGATTTCATCGAGCCAGAAGAAAACTGTTCCACAGATTTTGATTCGCTTGGGCATGTGGCCTTTGTCCGACCAACGATTGATCGTTTTTTGGCTCACTTCAAGGCGCTTTGCAGCCTCTGGAACCGTCACACGTATGCGGCCAAAAAACTTGGTATCTTGGGTACTTTCGATAATCATAATTAATTTATTCGTGGCAGCTTGATTCGGTCAGACTCACTATCGGTCAAGCGATATCCACTCGACTGTTTGACTCTGGAACCGAATAGCGTGATTCACGACTTTCCTTGATGCGGCAAGTGGCGCCGCCATTCATCCAAGCGCAGACCAGTTGGCAACCTCAGGAGTGGCTGGATTGTCGGTTCGGTCGAATTGGACGGAGCAGCTCCCGCTTTGTTAGAGCCGCTGGCCCAGTGATTTTCGCCGCGCATTCCACATACTGTCGAATTCACGGAAGATGAGATTGTTCGGAATTGGACGCGACAGGGAGCTGGCTCAACGGTGAGACGTCGTGGGTCTCAAGAGAGTGTCCGGCTGAGCAATTTGAAATCTTAGCCCAGTCGCGATGTCCATTCGAAGATATGTGACAATTGGGAGGTTCTCAACATTTTTCCGGAGGACGATGGCGGTGACGCCAATCTGAAGCACGGAAACCATCCTCCGACAGCCTGCCGAATTGACGCCACCTACTGACTGGGCTGAATTGCTAGTTGTCCGAAGTGCGAGGAATGAGCCCAAGGCCTGCGAGGGATCTATGGCCTGAATCGCCAATGACGACATGATCCAGAATCTCGATCCCAAGAACATTCCCGGCTTGAAACAGCCTCGTCGTGACGGCGATGTCCTCAGCGCTTGGCGTTGGGTCGCCACTGGGGTGATTGTGCACCAACACGAGAGCAGCTGCGTTGGCGAGGATAGCCCCTTTGAACACCTCTCTGGGATGCACCAACGAACCGGTGAGCGTCCCCACTGAGATGATCTCGTAGGAGAGGACTTTATTCTTAGCGTTTAGGTGGATGACGGCGAATCGCTCACGGTCTGTGTCTCGCAGAAATCCCATCACTTGCGCCGCATCTGCTGAGTTAGAGATTCTTTTCGCGATAGGTTCGTCCGTTTCGACTCGTACTCTTTTGTAACTGCAGACCAGCTCTCGGATATATTCTTGCATCTTGAAACTCCTTTAGTTTGAACTGGCTGTTTCAAGAAAACAAAACACCAGGCCTTAGCGACGTTTGGTGATCTTGGCGGTCTCAGAAGTTGTTCTAGGCTCTGCCGCTATGACACTCCGACCTTCGTGGACAATCTTTAGGACTTGGTGATTCGCCGATCTCTTGGTGCGCGAGAAGCTCTGGCCTGATGATGTCGGTAGATGGCCCACCATCTGGTATCGACGATGTCGCCGAACAAGTAGGCCCTGATCCCTGAGGCCCAATGTGGCCAGGCGTGATTGCAAGGTAGTGGCAAGGTCACCTCGAGAAATCGATTGATCACGGATCCAGTTTCTTTGCGCCGAGATATCTTGATTTGATGCCAGCGTCGTTGGTCAACATCTTCACGCAGTTGTCTGAAGAATTGCGACATCTTTGCTCTTCTCAGGAATGCAAAAGGACGGGGATGGAGGACGATGCAGGTGCCAGCAGTCACGAAACGGATGACCTTGCCAAACTCAAAGTCGTAGGGTGCCGGCATGGGTTCCACTTCTCCACCATCGTATGGGTCGTCATGGAGAGGCTTACGTTGCCACGTTGTTTGCCAGTCGGTACTCATGGCAAGGTGAAGCCGTTGTTCTGACGTTAATGTTGGTACAGGGTGCATTTCGGCTAGTTCATCGAGTCTATCTTCGATGTTACGACCGAGCTCATCCTGGATGTGACCCATCTCGCCAAGGTTGAGTAGGTGTATCCGTTCGAGCGAGTCTGAGTGGAAACCTGGGCCTTCAAACCAGTGTGATCTGGACATGGACGCTCCTTCTTTGATTTTGAGGTGTATTGAAAGGGGGCCTAGAAAAAGACCCCCGGGGCATGAAACGCGAAGTCAATTAACCCACGCGTTTCAAATAGATGGCTCGCGAAATTTGTGCGGGAAAACCACCCTAATGGTGTTTAGGCCAGCAAAACTCACCGATGCTGCTGAGAGTACTCTCGGTCCTTCTTCGATTGCCGGTCCGACGAGTGCGGGTGGAGATGCGCGTCTTTGGATTGGCGCCGGCGATGAAGTCGTTGAAGGGACGTTTTCGCGGCTTAGCAGCGGGCCGTTTGTCTACTCAAGTGAGCTCAACAGTGAACCGAATAGTCGGCAAATTGAAGACCATGCCCCAACCCAGTCCAATGTGCTGGACCTGGGCAGGGCAGATCAGGTGCTAGTTGCCAAGCTTTCGAAGTTCAGCGTTTGTTAGCCATTGACCATTTTGTGAACACAGCATCCAGATGGCGTTGTCCACGAGCGTTGTCGTTTCGCCGACTTCTTGAGCGAACTCTTCCATGACCGTCATGACCTGGAGAAATTCATTCTTGTCCAGAGGTTTTGGTTCGGAGCGTCGTGCTTGATCCTTCCAATTTCGGTACTGAACCCAGCCAAACGAACCAACCGCTCGTTTGATGTGGCGATCGGGTTTTGCAACGTCATAACCGAGATTCTTCAGGGCCTCGGCTGCAAGTGGAACTCCCAATCCGTGGAGTTTGGTTTGTAGGCCTCGATATCCAAATGCGATGGCAAGCTGTTTGGCGTCTCTTCCTTTCTCTTCGAAAAGGTTGGCAATGTACTGGTCGATCGACCCAAAGTTCCTTGCTCGCCCGAGGAGCTGCTTCGCTGTCGTGATCGAATACACAAGTTGTTGTCCTAAAAATGCGGACCCAGAGCCTCGACTTTCAAACCAGGGCACTATCCGGTCCTTAACTTCATCGATTCCCAAGGCCGCATATCGTTCGATGGAGTAGCCGAAAAAGACGTCTTCGAGCTCGTCTTGGATTCGTTCAATCCTCTCCCAGACGGTGTTACTTGAAAGCACCGATAAGATGATTCCGCGGAACACTTCGTCATTTGAGAGGGTGAGTCTCCCCTGGCTTCTATCTTCGACAGCCGATAGCTGTCCCCAATCCGCAATTCTCTTACGCCAGCCAGCGCTTTGCTGATCAAGGATCTGGCAGATGGTCGACCACCTCTCGCCATGTGTCGCCGACGTGCTTTCCGCTGGAGTCGGTCTTTCAGGTTCAGGGGCCATGCGAGCGTCACTCTGCATTGTGGTGTAGTTTTAGTTCGCCAACGGCCAGCACTTCGAAGGTCAGATCATCACCAGCCTTGAAGCCGAAGCGCGGAAAAAGATCAGAGCCTCTCAGGCGACCGCTTACACCCTCGAATGAAGTGTGGAAGTAGGGAGGATTCGAAGTTGTTGTTCGGATCGTGCCACGCCATTTCTCTTGCCCAAAGAAAAGATCGACTGGTTCTTTATCTCCGTGGGGAAGAGATGAGGAGTCCCGCCTATCGAAATACAGTTCGAGGTGAGGAGTCTTTTTATTCGGTTGAATGTCTCGAATGTGACCAATGATCAGCTTCATCTTGTCTCTCCATCGTTAGGGTTTCGAAATTCTCAGGATTCTGCCAACTCCTCCGAAAGTCCGTCGCCTACGCCATCAAGACCAACAAACTCGTATGAATTACGGCCTTGTCTCATGAGGAACCATGAGTTCTTTCTGCCACTTCGTTTGACCCCGAGTCGATAGTCAGATGGCAAGGCATGAGTTTCGTTGGAACCGTTGACCAAGTTCAGGTATTCGCGAACGAATTCAGATCGTGTGAATGTGGTCTTGCCGGATTCGGCGAGAGACTTGGCCGCCTTATAATGGGATAGCTCGCGGCCTCGTAGCTGACCTTCTTCGACTTTCTCAATGGTCTCATTGTGGTTGCGGATCCGGTCGTCAGGTGTGCGGTCGGTTGAGTCGACGACGATTGGCTCTATTCCCTGTTCCTTCAGCGCCGCTTGAGCTTCTTGCAAATGGCGTTCAATTGCCTCAATGAGGATAGGGCACTTGTCATAGAGCACGTATTGCTGAAGAGCACCAATTGGGAGTCCGCAGCCGACGCAAATTCGAGTGCGATCGCCAATTCGAGAAAATTCAAACTCGCACTCAGGGCATTTTCCTATCAGGCCAAAATCTGTTTCATGGTCTGGGCACAACAACTGGCCCGGTTTTCTCCTAACCCAATGCCAATCAGCGAGTCTGTCGACGGTGTTTAGGCAAAGGGCAACAGTCCCTGGTTCCCCCAAATGTGGAGCTTCAATCCTTGACCGAAGTTGCCTGAGGGCCGAAGCCTGGTCTCCGGCTCCATGTTCATCCAGTTCATCGCAGATGGCATCGACCAGCCCCCACGGTGCCAGCCTTTTGCCGTGTTCGGATTCCGACACGACACTCTGCGCCACAAATGCTTGGCGTGCGATCTCAGCTTGATTCAGATCTAGACGCCTACGATGACGAGCAAGCGTGCTTCCGAGGACTTCGAACGGTGTTAAATCGTCTCTTATCATGGTGAATATTAATCAGAATATTATGATATTCAATGTAATATGCGTATTTTCTTAGGCAATTTTGATCAAAGCTGTCCACTTTTTGTATGGGGGCCTACCTGCGTAAGTGACGAATAGCAGTAAGGCTTTTTATATTAAGTGCTTAAGGATCATGGCAAGGTGAGCTGATTGAAGGGTTCGCCCAAGAAAACTTCAAAAATCTCATAGTACGGGGCAAGAGCTTGGTGCCGACATTTTGTTTTTTGTGTGACGGTTTAGGGCTCCATAATGGCCTGTCCTGGAAGTCCTCGAGGAGGCTCACAGATAGTCCCAGAAGACCTGCGGTTGTAGGCGGGCTTTCGCACAGGCAGGGCAAAAGCTGCTGTGAGGCCCAAAGAATGCTCGTGGGGAGACCCTGTCGTCCATCGGCTGCTCGGAGCCATTTCAACGGATCGATTACTTGATCTTAGGCTGAAATCCATACCTTGATTTGTAGTGACTCTGCATCGAGTTCCGCAGCAGTTCTTCATCTTCGGCCCGCACAATGAAGGAGTCGTGTACGGGGTGAATTGGGCGGCCCTCCTGCACAAAATCGTTCATGATCGCACGCGCAAGTTCTGAGTCTTCGTTTTGGAGCCTCAAACCGACGCCAGTGAAGAACGACTCCTTGATGGGGCTGAGAGCAACGCAGATCCGGTCGACGAAGTCGGCGACACTGAGTTCCGTTTCCCAAGGTATCTTTCCGAAATTGACACCCATGCTGATGGCCTTAATCGCCGTCTCTTTTGAGCCGCTGTTCAAGATGGCTTGAAATGCTGGCTTGCAAGCGTCACGAAGAGTGGGCTTGTCATCCCAATCATCGACCTCGACCTCAGCATAGAGATCACGGCCTTCAACATCTTCCCCAATGCGGTTGAAGAGGATCCTTGGATGGAGGCAAGAATAATCCAGCTCAACAGTCGCCTTGCCATCAATGCGAATCAGCCTGCGATCGGAAGAGGGAAAGCTCTGGATATAGGAGCGATAGAAGCGTCCGCCTTGCTGAAACGAAGCGTTGCTGAAGATCCGGCAGAGTCTCAGGAGGTCAGGGGCAAGCACAATCCGATCGTTTTCCTCCATGACCAGATGATTGTCATGAGCTATAGGGTCATAAACAAACCGACAACAGAACGAAGAGGATGCAGGCGCGAAATAAGTGTCGGCAGAGCATTGAACGAAGGACGGGATCAAGGAGTTGCTGACATCAACCCTTCTATTGTGGCTTGATGAATGGTGCCCCTCGTCCTTACGGCTGTGTCTTTTTCTCCTCAGGAGATAGGCCCGTAAAACGGATTTGGGTATGTCAACGGGATGTCTCTCGTTCAGAGAGTTCAGAGAGATTAGATCTAATCTCATACCCGTCGTCACCGCAGTTTCCTCGTAGTCGATGAGGGTTTTTTCTTGGTCACGCAACACAATGACTTCGGAGGTCTGGTCGTCAAGGCACGCAGTTGCATCAAAGGAACTCTCGAGCATCAGATCTCGGAGCCAACCGATGGGGCGTATTTTTGTCATCATGTGACCCTTCTTGCCCCGGAATACGGAGATGCCGCCAAGCTTCTCAAGACGATCTCTTACTTCAACCATGGCCTCATGGGACAAGCCGAACTCTTGGTATCGGTTGAGCCGGCGGTAGTGCTTGCGATTAAACGAAATGCCGAGCCAGACCCTACGGTCATCTGCCAACGCTGTATTGACCTGTTCCAAGGCAACCGTGCGAGCGAGATTTGACAGCAGGATGTGGAGAGTACGCCGCTTCAATTCGGCATTCTTGAATTTGGTGTAGGAGATTCCAATCCGCGCTATGACTTGAGCCACTAAGTCCCGTGCTGTAGGTGCTCGGTGAACGAGCGAGACCCAAAGGCTCTTGTCCCGATGATCAATCTTCAAGCATTTCGGCAGGCAACGAATCACGCTGGAGAGAATCGGGGGATCCTGATTGGAAACTGATCCAGTCTTGTCTACTTCGACACTTGCTAAGGGCCGAGTATCGTCCTGAGCGTCATTTTTCTGTTCAGGCTGCCCAGCGGCTTCGTGTCGTTGATCTGCCCTCGACCTAAACTGATCATGCATTGAGATTGGCCTCCGCTGCTGTTCGGAGCGAGTCCAGTCGTCCGTGAGTATCATCGATCCGCCAATCAAGGTATCTGACGCAATCACCGATCACCTGTTGAACCTCAGCGAAGAAATAGCCGCCCATATGAGAGCAAGTCGGAAGACTCTCCACACCGATTAGGTAACGGATTGCCATGGGGGTCTTACGTCGCCTTGAGCCGTCTTTGATGCCGACTTCCATGCCGACCTCGTATGAGTACCTTGAATTCGATCGACCTACTGAGATCTGTTCCCCTACCCAGCTAATTTCGTTGTGGGTTGATGCAGCCATTTTTTTGCCTCCTATCAAGAGAATTGGGCGTCAGGAGCGATGCCTCAATCACTGATTAGCGCTGACAATTGGTGGCGGCAATGTGCCTGACTGGGCTTGTCCGAAGATGTCCAGGGAATTCAGCTCCTGCTCTTCGTTGTCGGAGAAATGTAGCGATCGATCGGCATGCCGGTTGGCAACACAAGCGCAGTGTGTTCTTGACTGTGCAGCTAAATGACTAGCAAGTCATGAGATCGTTGTGATCAGATTTGTCGACGAATGGGCTGTCACAAATGCGCGCTCCGCAGCGAATGAGATCGACAGGGTAGATGATAAAGACCAAGGGATTCCCATCCGACCAATTCCCTTGCAAGCGATGATTAGGCGAGACGTCCAGTCGGCATTGCCCAAAACCTACAGCTGTTTCGTTCCGTGGATCGTTGACGGCGCATCGACGAATTTTAGCCCATTCCCCTGGACAAAAATCTTCCATCGATGCTCATATTGGGCGATCGAAAGGATGTTGAAGTCGTCAGTTTGCCCGGGTTGTCCATCTTCAATCCCGTCGCCGCATTTCACTCCGCCAAGATCGGTGAGCACGTACCGGTTATGAAATCGTTCACCGCCTGGGTCATCGAGCCAGCGACTAAATTTAACCGTGCAGCCAATAGGGAGTTTCTTGGCGAATTCGGACGCTTGTTGTTCAAAGAAAGCAAAGGTGCCTGTACGTTCACCGTGCACGTGGAGCATAAGACTCACTTCGCGACATCCAACCCGCGTGGCGACGACCGATAACTCCTCCAACAAGATGCGGCAGCGTGCCTTTTCAAACGCGAAATGTGGATCAACTATGTGTATTTCTTTGGCTTCAACTAGAAAGGAACTCAGAGCTTTGACTATTTTCGAAGCGGAGCGCTCAACAACGTCTCCGTTTTCCAAATCCCAAAGTGGATTAGCGAGAACACCCAAGTCCTTGGCAAGTAGAAGTTTTGAGAAATTCTCGGCCGACCGCATGGCAATGACCCCTCGGTATGATGCTCGGTCATACTCTGATCGAGCGTTCTCAAGCCACGAGATTTCCGGGTCATATGTCTGGGCCACCCTTCTGGCACGTGGTCGACCAAGCATCTTGCAGAGTTCGGTTAATCGAGTCTTATCAAATTGTGACAAGTCCATTTCCAACGCGAGAGCATGCACAGATCTCACCCACTTGGAGTATTTCGGGATTTCTATAATCACTCGAGGCGTCCCGATTCCAAATTTGTCGACGATGTATCGAAAGTTGGATGGTTTTGCCCAATCAATGCAAACTTCAGGTTCGACAGCGAAGCAGTGGATCACTATATGAGTTCCCGCATTCGTTCATCGAAAAACCCGTCGGGCCAGTTGTCAAGGAATTCACCATCTTCAGAGATTCTCAACTCCTTGATGCAAACGTCCCCGTCAATCTGATCGACATAGAGAACCGCAACATCTTCAGTGGTAACCGGATCCGTTTCAAACGGCAGTTCACCTTCCGATGTCTCTCGAATTCGACGTAACAACCTCAGGATCAAATGTTCACTGTGGGTTTCAATGAGAAACTGCCTTTCAGAACATTGGCTGAGAAACAGATCACCCAATGCGACTTGCATCCTAGGATGAATGTGCAACTCAGGCTGTTCGATCGCGACGATTGTCACAATTTCTCGCGTGCCCAAGGGTGTATCCATAGTCGGTGACAGTGCGGCAACAACAACCGGGACTACTTGACCAATTCCCTCGCCAAGATCAGCAGGAGACAGGTCCAGAAGTTTCGTCTCATCAAAAACCACAAGCCGACCGATTTCCGGAAGATGATCAGTGAGCGCATCAAAATTCTCGTCGAGTTCACCATTCATGGCAGCCGCGCGGAGCCGGTCGAACATCGCACCATCGAACTCACGCAGGGTTTTCCAGACAATTTGATATCCGGTGTCCAGTCTTGACTCGTGACTCAGCCACTTGTTTGCATCTTTTCGAATAGTTTCGTCAATTGAAAGCAGGTCCCATGCGCCGAGCCCGCACGCCCATCTGCTTTCATCCAAACGCCTTGGTGATCGATAATTGCGATCAGGTACTTTGCGAATTGGTCCAACATATCTGAAGGTTGAGAGCTCGTCTCTCAACAGATCACATGCGCCGGTCAACAAATCCCCAGCAGACCGATAATAGTTTTCAACGTCTTCCGAATCCTCGGACTCCTCGAACTGCACGCTGCATCCGACCTCTGGAAGCGCCATCCGATTCCCAATTGAGCAAGCCACTTTGTCGGTGAGCACGATTGGCAAGTCACCTTCACCTTCGTACCCCAAGATTGGATTCGCGAGATTCAGATTCGTCAACCAGACATTGGAACCACCTGAGCTGCAACCGAACTCTGCAAACGGGTCTCCGTTGAACCCAACGGCCAGCCTGTCAACAATTGGCCGTGCAAGGGGAATGCTCCAACAAACCCGAATCTCAACACTAATTGTCTCGAAACTAAACTCGGCCGACTCCAATTCAACTCCCTCTGACGGCGCAAATTCAAACCCTACAGTGATTGAATTAGTGAGGTCGTGATTGTTGACGTAGCTCTGATATCCGCCAAGGTCTAAGTCGCCACCGAGGCGTGTGCGCCCAACGTCCGGATCACCAAGTTCAAGCATCGCTTGCGCATAATGAACTGCATGCATTACGGTGCTCTTCCCAGCACTATTTGGACCGAACAACAGAGTGATTGGCTTAAGACTCAATTCCTGACGGTCACTAATGCCCTTGAAGTTCTCTATGGAGATTCGACGAATCATGTTCAGAGTTCTCCTTTGTATGCGCATTGAGAAAGCGAGTCAAATAACTCAGCAGCGCGTTTTCTGTGGAGCTCGAAGTTCCGTTTCGCAGAGCGCGCATTGTCATGCAAGGCTAAGAAATCTTCTTGTAAGGGCTTGGGAGGCGTGATTATCTCTAATCCACCAAGGCCTCGAGTGTTGATATTGTAGTTCCCTGCAGTCGTCTTTGCTTCGCGAATCAAACGAGACCTAAAAGTTGGAAATGACACAACGCTCTGTATGAACTGGCTTGAGGTGGGTGAGCCTGGTGTGAGGCGCGCTCGTATCAAGTATGAGGCAAAAAGCGCCTCTCGCTTGTCATCGAAAACCGCACACCGACCGATGTGATCAGGATTGCCATTCGTTCTGACAAAGAGAAGATCGTCTTGCTGAAGAAGGACTCGATTCGCCTCAGCTTGTTCAAGCGTTGTGTATTTTAGGTCAACCCAGTTGATTCCACCGTTCTTTATGTTGGGGATGCGAAGAACGGGGCGAGACCCTTCTATTTCGGTCAATGCGCATTTCTTTGAAGTGCCATAGCGCATCTCAGACGTTAAGCTGTCCAGGCGGCAAGAATCCCACCCCTTGGGATTTTTTACAGGATCACCGAACATATTGTGGAAGGCTGAGCGGAGGAAATCTTCGGTTAGGGCAATGGACTCTTGCCGTTTTCGTCTGATTGCGTCGGCTTTGTCGAGGATGTCGGCGATGCGCCTTTGTTCAGGGAGAGATGGGAGGGGGACCGAAAGCGTTGCGAGTCTCGAGAAAGAAATCGCCTTCCGTCGATGAACGGACCCATTCCCTAAGAGTTCATAAGTTGCAAGTGCTTCCGGCGATTTCAGAAATCGAACAAGGTACTCAGGCAAAACCTCATTAGTGTCAACTTCGAACCCAGTATACATCGGACTAATAATGCAGTCTTCTGGGCCAATACCAATTGAGCCTTCGTCAAGGTGAATCGTTGCGTAAGCTATCTCGTTTTTGTGTATCTCTTTGTAGCCTTTGGTATCTCGACTGAATACCTGTTTTTTAAAGTACTCGAGGCTCGGAACGAAGCCACTATGTTTTGTGACCGCGTAGACGGGCAACTTAGATCCCGTCTTCGCACGCCGCTTGACTTCTCGCGAAACGCTTCCCAACAGGACTCTCGAAAAGGATCGATCCTTCAAGACAATAGTCCCTCTAATTCATCGAGGTCTGAAGTGATTTCTCTTTCCAACATCCTAATTTTCTCAATAATGATTCGCGGCTTTTCAGTCTTGGCTTCTTCGTAGACGACTTCCTTGTATCGATTCATGGAAAGGTCGTAATTCTCATCTCTAATTTCGTCAGCCGACACAAAGAAAGCCTGCGCCTTTCGATCATTTAGTTTCTTGGCGTCTCTTTTTCGCCATTGCTCAACAACATCGGGCAAATCATTTTCTTCAACCGGTCCAAGCGGTGTTTTTTCTTTGGATGCCTCCGCACGTTTGTCATCTAGAGAATAACCATCCCGCTTAACGTCATAGAAGAAAACGTTGTCTGTTTTTCCACCTTTTGTGAACACGAGGATGGCCGTTGACACACCGGCATAGGGCTTGAAAACGCCGGACGGCAAGGAGATAACCGCTTCAAGTTGGTTTTCGTCCACGAGCAGTTTGCGCAGCGATTTGTGGGCACCAGATGAATTGAAAAGAACGCCGTCGGGAACGATGGTAGCACTCCGACCGCCCAACTTAAGCATCTGTAAAATAAGCCCAACGAATAGTAACTCCGTCTTCTTAGTTTTGACTTTCCGAATCAGCGAAGGATGCACATCGGCATAGTCAAGGCTACCCTTGAACGGTGGATTCGCAAAGATGACGTCAAAAGCGTTCTCTGCAAACTGTGGAAACTTCTCAGGAAACGAATTACTCAGGGTATCTCGGTAGTGAATCCCTGGATTGTCGACTCCATGAAGCATCATGTTCATAGCCGCAATGCGCAGCATCGTCACATCAAAGTCGAAACCATGAAACATGTCTTTTTGTATGTGCTCGCGATAGGGCTCGAGCTTGTCGCCTGTGAAAATGATGCTGCCGTCCTCAGCTTTGATTTGTCCGGCTTTGGATGTATGAGTTTCAAGAAGATATTGCATGGCCCCAACTAAGAAACCTGCGGTGCCACAGGCAGGGTCAGCAATTGTTTCGTCTGGTTTTGGTTCAAGTAGCTCAACCATTAGCCGAATGATGTGTCTTGGAGTTCTGAACTGCCCATTGATGCCGGCTGTAGTCAACTTGCCAAGCAAATACTCGTAGAGGTCACCTTTGGTGTCGCCGGAGGTGAGAGGAAGTTCATCGACCATGTTGACTGCCTGAACCAAGAGGCTCGACTTCTGAATCATCAGCTGAGCATCAGCCATGTACTCACTGAAAGTGTCTCCTTCGCTGAGATTCCGTAGATGTTTGAATACGTTGTCACGAACCATCGGCATCATTTTCTCACCGCTGAGGTGCTTGAAGCTCGACCAACGAAACTCCTGCTCATCTTTAGCGAACACTGGCTGAAACTGCTTCTTTGATCTTGCGGCACGTATCTCGCTGGCAGACTCTTTGACGTCGAGCAAGCGGATGAACATCAGAAATGAGATCTGCTCAATGACAGTGAGGGGATTGGTAATCCCGCCTGTCCAAAAGGCTTCCCATAGTTTGTCAATCTTGCTTCTAAGTGGACCAGTAATCATGCAGAGTGTCCTCGGACATCAGGAAAGTTGAATCGGTCAATCAGTGTCAGCAGCTCGTCAATGAGTTTGCCTTCAAAGACGCCATCGACGCCGTTTGAGCTGATTGATGTAAATGGTGGATCATAAAGACGGTCGACTTCGAGACCGCCATTCGCGCAAATGTATGCTTGAAGAATTGAGATGAATTGCAGCTGCTGTGAAGTCAATTCTGTGTGCTTGTGAATGAACTCAGTAAAACCCACATCCACTGCCTCGGTGTCTAAGCCAATGATGCTTCGAAGCGCACGGTGCAAATCACCAGCCACGTCGATCTTGATGGGTAGGTTCTTGAGATCGACCTGTGGGTCGACTCTTAGAATCTTCAATGCCAGATCGTCCAAGTCCTGTTCCGAGACGGCCTCGCCGGCTTTGATTCGAGCGAGGGTAGGGTCTGCCACGAAGTGTGATTCCAAAACTTCTTGGACGCGCTGTCTGTAGGCAATGAGCTCTTGGCCATCGACCTTCGGGGTGTGTGACTCGGCCACCATAAAGCTGTCTTTCACATCGATTGTGACAGGATCAATCCTTGGCGCAGCAATCACAATCTTATGTTTCATGATCGACCGCAGATCAGTTCTCAAGTGCTCAAGGTCCGCAAGAGATGCACTTTCCCAGAACTCATCGCTTCGAACTTGGAGAATGCTGTCGGTCTTTGCTTTCACCTGGTTCAGATTCTTGGGAAGAGCCTCGACTTCATCTTTCAGCTGGCCAGCCAAGTCTGCGTATTCGCCAGATTCTTGTAAGAGAGAGGTCTGCATGCTCGTCATCAGCAGGTCGTGTCGATAAGCGTCTTCGTTCCCTCTGATGTCACACCAACGCATGAGTGGTGACACAATGTCGACCAAGGCTGCGTGGGTAGCGGCAGCAAAGGACTTGAGAGTGGCTTCCGAGCCAAGCTCCTGGAGGTTCTTCCAATGATCTCGGACTCCGATTGCCTTGGAGTTCTTAAGGAAGTTGATGTCAGCTCGAATCAGCTTTATGGCACCCTGGAAGGCCACTTCGTTCATCTTCTCCAAAGCAACTCGCGCAAACTCGACTCGAGTCCTGAAGACGCGTTCCATGAGTGACTTCGTCGGCGCTGGACTCTGCTCTTCGAAATGCTCGTCAAAGTACTCAAAGTTGCCCCAATGATCGAAGATGAGGAATTCAGTCTTGTGCATGCCAGGACCAAAGAGGTTAGGACAAAGTCTGGTTCCACGTCCGATCATCTGCCAGAACTTGACATAGGACTTTATCGGCTTGGCGAAGACCAAGTTCACGATCTCGGGCACGTCGAGGCCGGTATCCATCATGTCGACTGAGATTGCGATGCGAAGCTCGTGGTCTGGGTTCTTGAAATCATCAATGAGCTGCTCTGCTCTGGGATCGTAGTTGTCGATCACGCGGCAGAAATTGCCACCATACATGGGATAGAGCTCTGAAAAGACTTCAGAGAGATGCTCTGCATGTTTGTGACCACGGGCAAACACAATGGTCTTCCCTGGTAGGCTTCCAGACTCATCGCTGATTCCATTTTCCATCAGATTTCGAAGGATGTGACGGCTGGTATCCTTATTGAAAATCTTGCGGTCAATATCGGTTGACTCGTGCTCTATGAGTTGAGCGTCTTCTCTTTGTGCTTCAAGTTGTCGCTGCTCATCAGCCGTCATTTGGCTGTACTTGATCCCGTCACGAAGAAACTTCGTGGTGACTTTCGAGACTCTAAACGGTGTTAAATATCGAGGTGAGTGGTTGATGGCTTCTTCAAAGGTGTAGCTGGCCGTTGGATCACGGTCTTCGCAACCAAATAGGTCATAGGTATTGCGATCAACGAGATGAATCGGTGTAGCTGTCAGGCCCACTTGGCAGGCATCAAAATACCTGAATATGTCACGGTACTTGTTGTAGATGCTGCGATGGGACTCATCTGCGATGATCAAATCGAAGAAACCGACATCAAAAGTCTCAAAACATTTGATCATGGCTGGATAAGTGGCGAGATAGATTCTCTTCTCGCGATCGGAAGCGGTCTTCGACGTCACAAACACACGTGGCTCGGTGGGCAGAAATTCCTTGAACGTGTTGTCGGCTTGCTTGCGAAGTTCTCGACGGTCACAAAGGAAGAGGATGCGTTTGGCCCAATTGGCTCGGAGCATGACATCACAAATAGATATCGAAACGCGAGTTTTACCCGTGCCGGTGGCTTGCACAATCAGAGAGTTTCGATGCCCTTCTGAGAACCTCTCTGTGACCCGCTTGATTGCTTCCATCTGGTACATGCGACCAGCGATTTCCGGCTTGGGTGCGACTAACTCGAGGGTCTTTTTCTGGCTTCGCTGAAAATGCAAGTATTCGAGGCTGTCCTTGGAATAGAAACCGTAGAGTTTTCTGGGAGGGAAGTTCTGGGCATCATCCCAGAGGTGAGTATTCACACCATTCGTGTAAAAGATGATGGGGCGTTGATCGTGCCTTTTCTCAAGTGAATCGGCATAGAGTTTTGCTTGAGTTCTCCCTGCCTCAGCAGACTTCGAAGTCTTCTTGGCCTCTACGACTGCCAAAGGTTTGCCATTGTCGCCCCAGAGAACATAGTCTGCATAGCCATCGCCGGATTTTGTTGGCTGACCATCAACCTTGATCTCTTGGCCAACTTCTTGGGTATCAGCTCCATTGGCACCGACATCCCATCCCGCTTCGACAAGTAAAGCATCGATGAGGAACTTTCGAGTTTCTGCTTCGCTGAATTCAAGTTCTGTCGCCGCTGTTTGACCGGCTGTACGAAGACTGGCTAATTCCGCTTCTGTGGCTCTTTCGAGTTCTTCTCTCGATTTTCGCTCTTCGTCTAGAGACTTTAATACATCTGAGAGCTGTGCTTCTTGTCTGGCAAGTTTTTGAAGTAGCTCTTTCTTCTGACGCTTGAGGCTACCCTTTGTCACTTCTTGGACCGTGTCCTCGAGTGCGCTAAAGGCAGGTATCTCGTCCGGATTTCCAGCGTCAAAGACGACATGAAACCAACGCCCTACATCGAAAGCTTCCTTAAGAAGTGATCTTACGGTGTCTTTTGCAGCTGCCTCGCCATGCGCAGCCCGATTACCTCGAATGCGGAGGGCGTGCATTTTTTGGATGACGATGTCTGGAACCGAGTCTTCAAAGACACTCGCCATCAAGAGATCATTGAGGTTGGCGCGGAGAGCCTTAGGTAGATTCCTTGCGTCGTAGATATCCTCGACGACCTGCTCGACAAAGGTGCGTAGCTTCACCAATGCACTGGATGGGTCTGTCGTTGAGTAGCGCTCAGCGAATGCACCCAAGGTGGCAAGTTCAGCTCTTTTGTCTCGGAGGAACTCGAAGTTCTTAGACTTCATGGCATCCTCCTATCCTTGCGAGAAGTGTCAATTCCGTTGCATCCGTTTGACTCATCAAGCACCAACCATTCTTGATCAACTCGCTTGAGTCGTCGCTTTTAGTTGTCGCATGGTGAGTCATCTGGTCACTTCCTTTGGCCGCACAACAATGAGCAGCAGAATTTCAGCTATCGCACTTTTCGTGCCGTTACGAATCGATGCCATGTTTTTTCATCCGATTGCTTAGTGTCTGATAGCTCGAAAGACCAAGCAGCTTGGCTGCATTGCTCTTATTCCCTGCTGCTTCTTCTATGGCACGCTCGATGTAATGTCGCTCTACAACGCCTAAGACTACATCTAGATCGAGATCTGTACCAAGAGAACGCCCTAAGATGTCAGATGCCGATGCAGCAATCGCAGGAAGCAAGGATTCTCTCGCGTCTTCAACCGTCATGGTCGCACCGTCTGACCAAATTGCCATTCTTCGCAAGGTATTGAGCAGCTCGCGCACATTTCCTGGCCACGAGTGCGACATCATAAGATTTCTTGCGCCAGCAGAGAGTTTCTTATCAACGAATCCTGGCTCGCCTTTCGCCTCATCGTTTACCTTCTTCATCAAATGGTCAAGCAGAAGCCCCAAATCGCCAGAACGGTCACGTAACGCCGGTATCTTGATGATGGCGACTGCCAGCCTATAAAAAAGGTCTTCCCTAAATCGACCGGAAGCGATCTCCTCGGTCAACGTCCGGTTTGTGGCGGCCACAATGCGAACGTCGATCTTGGTGGGCTTGGTTGCACCCAAGCGGACGACTTCATTTTGATCGAGCACACGCAGCAGCTTGACCTGAGACAGCGCTGGCAATTCACCTATTTCGTCAAGGAATAGAGTGCCACCCTCTGCTGCTTCGAAGTAACCCTTCTTCTGCTTGGCTGCTCCGCTGAATGCTCCTTTCACGTAGCCAAAGAGCTCAGACTCGACCAATTCCGAGGGAATGGCGCCGCAATTCACCGATACGAACTCACCTTTTGAGCGCGGGCTCGCCTTGTGAATCGCTCTGGCCAGCATTTCCTTGCCAGTTCCAGACTCGCCTTCAATCAACACTGGGACATTCCTGATGGCAACACGCCCTGCACGCTGAACCAGGCGGCTCATCACTCGGCTTCGATGGATGATGTCAGCAAATTCAGGTGACTCTGGCGAATCAGCATGACTGAGCTCTTTAAGCCGTTCATCTCGTTCACGCAGTAGTTCCGGAATGAAATCCATGGATATGTCGAAGGGAACATCCACGACACGAACACCGTGATCTCTCGATGACTCGATCAACTCTGCTTGAAAGCGGGTCTTGCCAAGCAGAATCCACACAGCTGCCATTGCTGGTGTGCCGGGGCTTAAATGAAACGTGAATTTGACATCACTCTTTGTGCTTTCTTGAGCAGCCTCACAGCGCTGAACGACGGCTTCATGGATCTCCCCGAACGCAGTAGGTCCACTGAGTGACTCAACCGCAAGCTCAAGATCACCGCTATACCGCTCTCGGAGCCAATCGACATAGGGCACGGTGTCGGATTCAGGGTAATTCGTCATCAGGACCACGTGGTCATAGGACTGCTGGGACAGAGCCTGTGCCACTGGTCCAAGCCCGACTTTGTCTGATTCTTTAGGAGCCCGAAGGTCAGTCAGTCCGACCCAAGACATGAGGATTTTGCGCATGTCTGATAAATACAAGATTTCTTGTATTTTGACAAGATACCTTACCTGTATTCTCCAAAACTCTGCTCAAGCAGGCCACAGGGAACGATTTGAAGATCTTCCACATCACAAAAGATCGTTGCTGATTGATCTCATGGGCCATATCCCCGAACGATAAGGCTCGACCCTATCCATTCTCCCAGCCAGTGCGTCCGAGCACTCCAAGCACAGAATCCGTTTGGCACGCCGGGTGCGATAGAAGAAGCCAACAAGAAACATCAAAACCAATATCGCGAGCAATCACATGAACAACTCAATCACTTGTCCTGCATGCAAAACTGACTTCGAGATTAGCTCGGCGTTGCGCATGCAACTCGACGCAAAGATCCGAAGCGAACTTGCCGTAGAAACTGCGACCAAAGAGTCGGCGATCAAGAAAGCACAGCTGCAACTCAAAAAAGACCAATCGAAGTTACAGGACTCGGAAGAGGAAATTGCGCAACTCGTCAAAGCTGGAATCAAGACAGAAACTCACAGACTGGCCACTCAAGCTAAGAAGCAAGCAATGGCCGACCTCGCCGTTGAAACGGAGGCTCATGCTCAAGAGCTGAAAGAAACGCAGTCGAAGCTCAAGGAATCACAAGCGAACGAACTTCAGTTGAGGAAGAATGAAAGAGATCTGAAGTCACGGGAGGAAGCCATGAAACTCCAAGTTGCACGTCAGATGGATGCGGAGCGGACTCAGATCATAGACGAAGCGAAGAAGCAGCAAGCTGAGCAGCAACAATTAACGGACGCCGAGAAAGAAAAACAGATCTCCGGTCTCAGAGAGACTATTGACCTACTCAAGCGCAAGGCGGAGCAAGGATCCCAACAACTTCAAGGCGAAGTCTTTGAACTGGCTTTAGAGGAATTGCTCGAAGCTTCCTTCCCTACAGACTCAGTTGTTCCAGTCGCAAAAGGAGTTCGCGGTGGCGATGTGCACCAAACCGTCTTGAATCGGGCCGGACTGGATTGTGGTCAGATCATGTGGGAAACGAAAAGGACCACGAGCTGGAATAATGCGTGGCTTGCGAAGGCTCGAGACGATCAACGAGATGCGCGTGCAAGCTGCGCTGTCATCGTCAGCCAGGCTCTTCCGAATGGGATCCAGACTTTCTCACTGATTGAAGGAGTCTGGGTCTGTTCCTGGAAATGCGTCACAGGGTTGGCGACTGCTTTACGACAAGGGCTGATCGAAGTTGGCAAAAGCAAACTTGCACAACTTGGACAGAACCAAAAAATGGAGCTGGTCTACAACTATTTGGCTGGCAAGGAATTCCAACTTCGTGTGGCCGGTGTAGTTGAGGCATTCATGACCATGAAAAGTGACCTCGAATCAGAGAAACGCGCAATGACTCGTATCTGGTCCAAGCGAGAGAAGCAATTAGAGCGTGCCTTCAACAACACTGCCGGTCTCTATGGCGATGTGGAGGGAATAATTGGCGCTTCAATGCCGACCATCGAAGGGTTGACGTTGCCACTGATTGAAGACACGCAGCAACAAGACAAATCTTGAATCAACTAAACGTTTGCGCAGCTTCCCTTGGGGCAATGGATCAAGGCGATGTGATCAAAGATCTTCAATGATCGTTCTTGCCACGCCAGGCAAGACGCTCGTTTCTCACCGATTGGTCATTTTCATGAATGTGGGTGCAGTTGTCTTGCAGCAGTGGGGCACACAGCGAAGCCATTGGTCTTGGGCGAACGAGTTGACAACAGACATGATTGGCTGGGCAAGTCTCGTTCTTGGAGGTTCGTATTTCCGAGACGTGAGGAAGGGCAGATCTTCAATCTTCGGGTAGACCTATCGGACCTCTCGTTTGATCAGGACTCCAACAGAGCAGGGGAACGAACGTCTTCGGTTGTTCGAAGAGTAACCGCTTGTTGAGATGTGCGACTCGTGAGGATCAAGCTCGCGGTTACCGTATCCGCAACCGAGCGTAACCCGTTGCGATTCGGTTCAACCAATGCAACGCTTGCTACATTTGCAACCGAACAGTAACGTCATGGATGACATGAGGTTGCACAAGAAGTGGGGGAGGCCAGGAACGGCTTCACACCGAAGAGGTCACTGGTTCGAATCCAGTATCGCCCACTAAGAAAGCCTCGAGTCTTTTGGACTTGGGGCTTTTCTTGTGGGTGGGGCGGGAGTGTTCGCCGCGCAGGGTCTGATTAGCAGCCCGATCGTTCTTCGCATTCAAGAGTTGAGCCTATGGCTCTTCCGCGGCGCGGTCACCCTTGCATCATTGGCTCTGGCAGTCACGATCGGCGTGCCGGGGATCATTTTCCCAGCGTCGCCCAGACGTCATCGCCGACAATCACCTTGCGCCACGATCCGATATTCTCGTAGGTGCCGGGTTTCAAGTCGGACGATTTGACGTGGAGGGTGATACTTTTGAAGGACCCTCCCATCGCGGCGAGCTCCGCTTGGGAGTGATGCCCGTCGAAGTAGAACGTACTCCAGCAAGAGCCCTTAGCGTCCAGTTTCCCGAACACTCTTCCCTTGAGATAAAGGTCGGTGTAGCTGCGCACCTTCAAAGTGCCGTACACATTTCCGGTGAGATAGACGGTCGCGTAGGACTTGATCCGCAAGGTGCCGTACAAATCGCCGTCGAGATAGGCGTAGCCATAGGAGTTGACCGTAATCTCGCCGTTCATATCCCCCAGCACGCCGACGGCGCCGTATCGGTTGATCGCAACCTTGCCGCCTTCGACGATACCGTCGAGGGCAAAGACGGCGGCTCTTGAATCGATCGCGATCTCCGTTTGAAGCCGGTGTGGGACAACAATGTGCTCGCGATCTCTGAGCGCGGTCACGGGAAGTAAGTTCTCGACCACGCCGTAGTCGCCATCCATGAAGCTATGAAAGGTTTGACCCGGAACCGTGGCTCCGCGCGCCAGGGCGCGGCGAATGGCCTCACTCATTGTCTTTGATGGTTGCCCGTGGGTTCTCGGCAGGCCGAGTTCTCCGCCACCGTTGACGCGTTCGACCGCCTCGTAGCCGACCCTGACCCAGCGCTTGAGCGCCTCGGGATGGGGATGCAATTCGAGCAGGCAGAGCTTGTAGACTTTTCCATTCCTGGCCGCGACGAGTCCCAAACCAATGCGCTTAGGGTCGCAATGTTCATAGAGCCAAAGATCACGCTTGGAAAGAACGAGCGGCGCACTGGTCAAGAGCTTGAAGGTCTCATTGGGATCGCGGGGAAGTCCGATCGAGGTCATGGGTGATAGAGCGGGCATCGCTCCTTGCGGACAAGACAGTGAAATCCCATGCCGGATGTCTTGGCAATACAGATCCAGCGTCGAGCGCTCGCGATCAGGAATGGGCCCCTTTTCGCCGAACACGAAGGCGTCCCCGATCCGAAGCGTCACTTCTCCTTTCGACACCGTCGAGAGTTGCGCTGTGATTGGCGCAACGGCAAACGCGAGCGGGATGGTGGCGCGGTGTGCGACGCGATTCGCCTCTAGTACCTTGGACTCAGGTGCCTTCGACGACCTAAACTCGAGGGCGTTGCTGTCATTAGGAGCCTCCAGAACCCCCAAGCTCCAACCACCTATCACCATCAGCGCCACGGCCGCCGCCGCGACCAGGGCAATCCCGGACCCAGCGACCGAAACTGATTTGCCGGCCGCCGGAACGAGTAAGGCCGCCAAGGCGCCCCGAAGCCCCTCGGGGTGATGACGAGACGAGGCCTCCAGGTTTGATCGAATCTGTGTCACTCCGGCTCGAATCCGACTGCGAACCGTGTCGACTTTCAACCCCAACTGATTGGCGATGACCCGAGGAGAATGCCCGTCATGGAAACGCAACAAGACGACCGTGCGTCGCTCCTCGGGCAGCTCCATCACGGATTTCACGATCAATCTCGATATCTCCATCCGCTCCAGCAATCGCGAATCCCATTGCGCTTCCGTGACGGCGCTGGCCTGCTCGCGCTCGGCAACGCGTTTTCGACTTCGCACGAGATTCAAAGAGTGATTGCGGACCACTCGAACCAACCACCCCCTCAAATCCGATGGAGCGGAACCATGACCGCGCAAGGCCGACAACCAGGTTTGCTGCTCGACTTCATCGATATCCGCTGAGTTTCTTAGGACTCGCCGCGCCATCGCACGAACGAATTCTCGATGTTCTAGCAGCGCTTCTATTTTCAATTCGACCTGGGCCATGAGAAACCTCCAAGGGCTTGAATCTCGCTCCACCCCAAGGACACCAGGAGTCAAGATACGGGACCGAATCTCTCAGAGAATTTCGTGTGGTCTTCGAGAACCGAGCTTGCCACGGAAATAATCAGCCCTACGGTGCCAGTCGTTTTCCGCTTGTTCTAACGGGTCCCACGTCTTGTTGGGAGACGATGTCTTCGCGAGGCCAGTAAGTTCGGCTATTGCGGGTCTTGGTCTTCTACTGGCGCCATCCCGGTCTTTTTTGCCCGGTGGCCCGGTTTGGCGAGGATTTCCACGTAGACGGTCTCATGGTCTTGCTCAGCGGTGGCGCCGATGCACTTGCCGAGATCGTTGACGTGAGTGACTTGGGCTTCTGATTCGGTCGGCCCGCATTTGCAGGCGAAATCCCAAAAGTCGATACCCTCGGGAAGCGCCTTGCGACGTTCCCTTCTTAGATACTTTCGGACCTCAGAGCGTACGGCATCAACGAGCCGGTCCACCTTGGTCTTGGGGTGCGCAAGTTTGAAGGTTCTTTTCATAGTAGATCTTTGGGTCTGGAGCGCATCGCTTTAGCTCTTAATTGGGTCAGCGGCATGCCGATGAAATTGAACCTTGCGTTAGGAGAGCGATTCGAAGTCTCCAGGCTGGCTGCTCGTCCGATTTTGGAACCTCCGAAACCTAACTTCATTGGCAGGTGCGGGGCCAGCAGGAAAAGCGTTTGCAGGCGAATTTTCCAGAGGTCTGTGGTGCGACTAAGTTCATTATTGAGCTAACGATTTCTCATCGATTTGGCGTCCATACCTCAGAGAGCATCGGGTTAGTGACGGGTTTGAAATGGCGCTAGGACTCCAGGCCGATTTCTTTGAGGAGAGCTGCGTGATCGGTGTGAATGATCTGGGCGCTTGGGCCAGGAAAGTCCGGCAGCGTGAGAATCAGCCGTCTGACCTTTCTGCGGTAGTGCTCGTTAGTTTTAGCCGCTTCTCGGGGGCTTAGTCCGTCGAGGGAAGGCGAGGGTTCGTCGAGCCACTCCTTCTGAGTTTTTTGCAAGAACTCGGTGATGGCCTTGATGGCTTCGGGGTCGATGGGGGCATCATGTTCAAGAGAGGGGAGTGCGTCGTCGGGGGACGCGGGTTCTTGGTGCAACACTTTTTTGGAGAGGTACTTGACGCAACCCAGGCCGTCTAACCATCGACAAGTCTCGTTCATGTTCTCGAGTGATTTACAGTGAATGGAAAGCTCGTCACCCAAGATTTCGAATAGGGCACGTAGCAGTCCTAGGGAATCTGGCCCAGCGTCGATTCGGTGGGTGAGGAGGGCGTAGTTGTCACCGTTGGTGTTGTGGTCGATGTAGGGATCTGCATCGAACGCGGAGAT
Source organism: Planctomycetota bacterium (assembly GCA_036479435.1). Classification (GTDB taxonomy): domain Bacteria; phylum Planctomycetota; family DRQF01; genus JAZGFI01. The sequence goes on from JAZGFI010000090.1 coordinate 87,845, forward strand.
GAGAGCGCGGTAGTCGAGGATCTTGTACCAAGCGTCAACGGGGACGACTTCGTGACCCTCGCTGGTCCGGTACTCTGGTGGTGATTGGAGGTACTCGCTGAGCCAAGGCCACAGCCGGCCAAGCTCATCAAAGCCCGATTCGATGTAAGAGTCACCGAAGACGACACCTTGCTCCTCCAAGAAGCCGATGGCGTCTTCTGCCGCCATCGGTGGGATGGCTGGGCCCAGGTTGATCGCCAAAGTGAAGCCACCAATGGAGTACAAGCCAGCAACAAAGCACGCGCCCGCCGCGGCCGACAAAGACATGGCCACGTCGTTGAGGACGGTGGACTCGCCATCGAGGAGATTCGTCAGTGTCAAAGAGCGTCCAGCATCGATCTCTTGGACTCGAAACATCGAAGCATGACTGTGCGCACGAGCCTCAAGAAGTTGCCTCTGCGCCGGGTCTGGTTTTTTGGACAGTAGTAACTTTTCCTCGACCGTCCGGGAGCGCTTCGTGGGCCGGTAGTATCGGCCAACCCATTCAAAAAGGGTGAACCAGATGACATCCTTGGCAGCGTCGCCGCCGGGGAATGTGATCTCGTCGATGGTGCAGCCAAAAAAGCGCTTCTGGGCGCGCTGGTTGTTGCGTCCAAGCCGAGCGATTTCCAGGCCTAGCAACTCACAGACTGAAATGCCGACCTCTTGCCAGTCAGAAAACCCAAGGGGGAAGCTCGGAAGCGCAGCTTTCGGCGTGGTCGGGATTTCCTGATTCTCAGCATCAATGATCTTTATCAGCTTTTCGAAAGACGACTCTTCTTTCTCCCAACTATCCGGATCTTTGATGTGGAGCGGGTGGGCAAGGTCAGGAGTGCCGCTGGCCGAGGGCGCTTTAATGATGCGGGCTCTCACCGTGGGTTTGAAGGCGGTACCCCCAAGATCGAAGTGGAGAAGTTTGTCTTCCGTACACTTCATTGGTTTCAGGCAACCCTGTTCATCGGCCTCAAGAACCGCATTGATGATCCACAGTAGCCGTTTTTGGTCGCGCCGTTTCGGCACGCGAGCCGCATGCCCGGGAGTCATTTGAATAAAAACAGGAACCGACGCCTCGCGCCGCGCGTTGAGGCCAGCCGCATCCAAGATGCGGCGATCATCTGGAGCCAAAAGGCATAGGTTTTGGAACGAAAATCCCATAAAGGACAGACTTTGTTCCAGGGAAGTTCCCTCCAGGGACTCACCGCGGAGGACTCGCCGCAAGGTGTCGAGGCCAAGGGGGCCGTCATGCACATTGATCCCGAACTCCATCCCAGATCGTCCCATGAGCGTCGCGATCTGAACTTCGGATTCATCGGGGATCTTGAGCGAAATTGCCGCCTCGGAATCGACATCAAACCACAGTCGCCGACGGCGAAACTCCAGCGCGGCTGAGACGAGGGACTTGGTGATGCGATCGGTGGCCATGACTGACGACTTATAGTTCGAGCTTAAGGAAAAAGGCGTAGACGATCCGCCATGATACTGGGTCCCGGCTACTTCACTAACGGGTAAAGTTGGCAACGCTAGCTTGGCGGCCCCAAGCATGGGCATGTTCGATGATATCGCGAAGGAAAGCCTTAAGGGCACTTCGGCCAGGGGCCTCGGGATGAAGCGGCAGGACGCCGATGCGGCCCGAGGGGTCGGCTTGATCTAAGACCTTGCAGGTTGGCGATCGCAAGGGTGCGATCGCCCAGGATCGCAAGGGGGGGCGAGCTGCAGTGGGCACGCCAGCAACGACGCCAAGATCATAGCTTCCCAACCAATCAAGGTACTTGCCTTTGGCCGAAAGAGTGTCTTCGCTGGTCGACAGCGTGGGGTCGAGGATAAAGGCATCGGGCCCGCTGGGGCCTGGAACAAGGATCATGAGGTCGGGCGTGGCTTCATTGGCTCCGACACAAGTCCATCCTGAACGGTGTTTTTTTCCCGCGAGGAGGCGAGGGTCGATCCACAATTCCAACCAAGAGTCTCGGGCAGTGTAGCGCAAGATCCCCGCACCAAACAACGAAGCCGTCACGTCCCCTCGGCATTCGAACCCGGAATCGACCAGGATGCGGTGGATCTGAAGTCCGCACCAGCGCTGATACAAAAATGGCAAGTCGGGGAGATCGGCTTTTCCGCCGAGGAGGTGTTGCGCCAACTCGCTGGGGGTCCCCATGGGTTCTTCGATCCGGGGAAGCAGGCGCCGCAGACGAGACCAGGCTTCGCCATTTGGGAACTCCTTGGGTCTGCGGGTCAAGGGGCGAAGGCGACAACCTGCGGATACGGCGATTGCCGAACGGCAACGTTCCAAAGTAATGCTCGACGATCGGAATTCACGGCTACGGCGTAACAAGCGAGGCTCGTCTTCCTGCGCCCAACCGTAGCCGCCCTTGCGTACTGCAAGTAACTGAGCCACGACGTCTTCGTGGCGGCGAGCAGCCGGAGCAAGCGCCTGCTGCAGTCGGTCAATGAGGTGCAATAGCCAACGTAGCGGAGATTCGGGAGGATTGGATATCTCCTCGTGCTTGATCCACAAAGCGGGGACGAGGCTTTCGCCAGACTTTGCGTAGTCTGAGCAATGACGGGAGGGGACGGCTCGATCAGGACGGCGAGTTGGGTATTCGCTGAGCTCGCCTCGCGTTCCCTCTTCTAACTCCTCGACCAGTTTTGGGATGATCCGGCCCATGAGGGCAATAGTGTCGATAAGCAGACCCGCTATCCCATTGCTAGCTCCCGTCACATGACGGCGAACGGTAGGTGCGATCCCCGCTTCGAGCATTTCCGGCGATTGCTCGCGTAGGTCTTGAACAATGCGGTCGAAAAACTCCGTCATGCTTGAATCACATCGCGTCCCACTTCGAGTGCGTCGCGCCACTTTTCGATGACGGCCGCACTCATGGGCAATCCGCTGTCATGTTTTTGGCGCCAGTCCATCGCCAACTCCATGAACATGGCGTCGCTGGTGTCGCCAGCGAGGAGTTGGATCTTGCTCAGCACCTCGTGCACCACAACGTAGTCGAGCGCAGACCATTCATCCAGTTCCAGCTCAGCTCCTAGGGCTAAGCAGGCTTTGAGCGACAGCGCCGAGCGATAGCTAAATGCAGCTCCCTTGCTTTGGACGAGGAAGTCCAAGTCTTGGATAGCATCGACCTGGTCGGAGCTAAGATCTATTTCTAACCGTTCGATGACGGTAGCCGGGTCGACTGTCAACTCAATGACCGCTGAGCGATCTAACACGCGTGGTGACAGTTTTTTGGTTGTGTGGTCGGTATTGATCGTTGCGACGAAACGAACGGCTGGCGTGATAAAGACCCCGGTGCGCGTCTCCTCGCCGTCGATGGTAGTGCCGCTGCCGCCGAGGTCGATGGTGCGGCGTACTCTATCATCACCCCGGTATTCAATTCGAACCAAGATATCAGACAACCAGTACTCAGGCTGGCTAAGATTCAGCTCCTCAAGAATCGCGATGCGAGTTTGCTTGTCGCCAGCATCCCAGGCTTGCTCGGCCTTGATGAGGAAGCGCGTGAAGGGTGTCGCCTCGAACTTCCCGTTCAATGGATTGACGTAACCCAATAGGTCTTCTCGGCCACGCCAAGTAGAGCCCACCGGAATGATGATGGATCGTTCGCCAGGTGAATCATCAAGGAGGCTGGTCGCCAGCGTGCTTTTCCCAACACCTGGCCCACCTCTGAGAATGAGAAAAGGTTTGGTGATCGAAGCGACTTCGAGAGATTGCAGGGTCGTCGCTCCAAAATTTTGAGCGATGGCAGCACGCATGCTCGGGTCGACAAGTCGGCGGCGGTCTGGGACGGTTGTCGGACTTACTTCAAGGCAAGGGACTATGGAGTCGGAGTTCTGAGCAGCGTAGGTGGAGGCAGACGCCGTGGCGGTTGGATTCGATTCGCTCTTAGGCTCCCTCCAACTGTTCTTAAGATCCTCGAACGCGCTGCTTCTCGTGCCGCCTCCCGACTCGGCGACGAAACGCCGAGTTTGACCGCCGGATGGAGTGGCAACTTTTTCCGCAGCTTGGTCCAACCACTCGCTCATATGCTCGATAAAGTGATCAATTCTTAGACGGTGGCTCTCTGATGGCACTAGCTCTGGTCGCTCTGTCAGTTTTTGACGGGCTTCGGTGAACATGCGAGCCACCAAGTTGCGGTCGATCTCTTTGATGTATTGCCCCCGCAAGTTGCCGTACCTTGGCAGTTGAATTTTCAATTCCTGTAGTCGTGCCCAGCCGTCTTTGTAGGGCCGCACTCGCCAGTAGTCGTGGTAACCGAGGGTGACCTTCTCGATGGACTCGATTCGGTAGGCCCCATAAATTTGGTGCAGCGACATTTGGTTCGCAATGCCACCCGGCTCCTCGAATGGGCGGTTGTAAAACAAGGCGATCTGATCGTTCATGGCATTGACGTCGTCGGCGAGGATCCAATCGGCGCCTCCGTAGTCGATCAATAGCGACGGCTCAACATCGTTGAAAAGATCGATGTGAAAGCAGTTGCTGCGCCCCTGGTCACAATTGTCGCGGCGAAATCTAAGCGGGCCTCCGCAGTCCCAAGCCGTGGGATTGCTACAGATTGACCCATCCCAGCCTGATCGGTGGCCATTGATCCGCATCGCGAGCGCGTTGCCTTTTCTGATGGTGAGCATCGCAAATATCCAACTCAAAACTTGACGACTCGTAGCACTGGGCCGGCCCAAGATCAGGGCCGCGCGAGTTTCTTCGATCAAGGCGCCAGTTTCGCAGAACTCAAGCCCAAGGTCGAGGCCATCGCAATGGGATTGTAAGGGCAGGCTGCAAAAAACTCTGAGTCGCTCCAGTTCCGGCCTAGCGTCGGTCCCTTATGCAACTCTCAGGGTATGAGGGGCGCTGAATTTCAACCTATCGACCAAGATCTCGCGCGGTGCATTCCGGAGTGGATGTACGCGGAGAATCATCGGAGCTGCGTAGAGCACGCGCAGAAGCGTTGGCATGTCATCAAGTCGAGGGGGCGCGAACCACAAGTATTTGACTTGCATGATGGCCCGCTCGCCGGTGCGACGTACGTCTTGAGTCGCCAACCTTACGATGGCGAGAAGTTCGGCTGGGTGTACCGCACGGACCGCGGAATTGTCGTCGCGAATTACCGTGCCGATGGCAAGTCATGGCGCTTTGAAAACTTCAGGGCTCCAGGGAACCCTATTTAATTCGCAAGGCGTGATGGGGCTTGTCCGGCCTCAGTTTACTTGGCTGACTTCTTGCAAATGACATCCTTAGAGAGGGCGACGATCGACCAGCCCTCGGCCGCTATCCCCGGTGTTTTTTGCTCGGCATTGTTCTTATTACGATCGAACTGGCAGGCGAAGACTCCCAGGCGCCGGTCCTTACTGATCTCATGCAAAGGGCCGAAGCGTCTCGGGTCGTCTTGGAAGAGTTGGCTCAGTTTCAGCGTGCCCTCGCGGGAGTAGCCAATGAGAGCAACGGCGACTGAGTTTAAGCTTAGGTCTTGATGAATGATCGTGATGCCGCTCGTCGTCTTGGATTGTTCCCAGGGGATATACGCCCACTTGGTCTTAGAGGATTTGTAGTGGATGCCGGGCATTCGGTTCTTGCTGACGCCAGCGCGCGCACCGTCGCCGCCGAAGCAGCTCTTTGGATAAAGGTAGCCGTCGGGGCGGTACTGAAGATAAAACGGCACTGTGGAGTTTTTGTGGCGTTCCTTGAAAGGTGTGGCCGAGAAAAGGCTGGCGACGAACTGTTCAACGAGGAGATTGATGCGCTGGGACCCGATGATGATGTTGGCGCGGTTCTCATTTTTCATCATCCGCCCGTGGAGCCTTGCGACTTCTTTGGTGTCTTTGTCTAGTTGAGCCGCTAGCAACTTTGCAGTTTCCTTTTGGCTGACGGAGGCCTTCGGCTTGGTCGTTGATCCGCTGTTGTTCAACTCAATGTCGTAGTGGAAGGGGATGTTTTTCCATTTGAACTGGAAGCGCCCGCCCGCTTGCGTCAGTCCATGGATGAGCCCGGTTGCCGCTTCGGCGTCAGCCCCGGCAATCCACCGTGGAGAGCCCAGCGAGATTTTTGCGTTCGGCATCGAGCACCTTTCGCCAAGAAAAGCTGTGAGTTCATCGGCGTGTACGAGACGCTCCCAGATCCCAGTAAATGAGAACAGGGCTCCGGGGAGCATGGCCTGAAGGGCGGGGCGTTTGCTGGGGTCGACGTTCTTGAGCAGCCAATCCGAAAGTCGCTGTAGGTGTTCGAACGAAACCGAAGACGTTCTTGAGTTGATGAGTCTCGACACGGTTTGCCGCTCGACGCCTAAGGCCTCTTGAATGTCGCTCGTCTTGCCGTGGAGCTGGATGCCGAATTCCTGCGCGAGTTCTTTCAATCGAAATTGGACGGCCATTTTTCCGCTCCATTTTGAGAGACAAATGCGGGTTAAGTTCGGCGTGTCTCGCCGGGACGGTTTGTCGCTTTTATAGCTGCGTTAGCGGTCGTTCTTGTCATGGCCGCGTCACGGTGTGGTTCAACCTGCCAACACAGTTAGTACCAAGATGTGGTCCAAAGTCGAAACGCTGTCTTAACAGGTGGTCCTGAGGGAGCTGGCCTCGATGGGGCGAAGCGCGATCTCGCTGCTGGTGGCTCCCGGTGCTGCCCTGAGGTCTTCGGGTGGGGGCGAATCAAGACTCTGGCTCTTCGTTGAGTCCGTACTTTGCCCTGAGCCGGTGGAGGAAATTGTTGTGGTATTCGCGGACTGATCTGGGTTCGACGCGGCAATTGAAGGCTTCAGCGCGAGCCAGGTGTCGGCTCGCTATGCGGCCCCGGCGAAAGCGAAGCGCGGTGCCCGCCATTGTAGTGTCCTCTATGGCCGCCAAAGGGCTGCCAAGCAGCTTGTGGTCCAAAATGAGGCGCGCCCAGTGGAGAGCGTTGAGGTCATCGTGGTCGTTGGCGGCCTTGAAAAATCCTCCGACTTTCCGCTGCCAAGAATCTCCTTCAAGGCCAGCGATCGCGAGGAAGGCTTGGCGCTCTGTTGAGGATGTTCGCAGCGACGCGTGTTGACTTTTCGCCAGTCTTGGCGGCACCGGCTCACTCCAAAACGACAGCCAAAGGCTAGGCCCTTGATCCAACCATTGGGCCAGGAGTATTCGTGCCAAGCGTGGGACGGCAGACTCTGCCATGAGGGGTAACCACAGCAATCGGAGGGTGTCATGGATGATGTTGTCCGGGATCTTCTCGAAAGGCATCCTCAGAAGGTGCTTGAGGTAGTCTGCGTTGAGAACAAGCTCGTCTTCGAAGCGCTCGTAGCCACTTTGAACTTGCAAGGGCCTTGGAGAGAGGAGCCTTTGATGCAGCCACGAAGCGATCGGCTGAATTTCTTTGTCCTTAGATCGTTGCCAAGCCCCTATCGCGTCCTGGAGCTTTTCGGATTTAGCCTCAGGGTGGTGGAGTAGGCCTAGGGCGAGGCGGGCGCGATAACCTTCGGCGTGCTCGAACAAGACGCAGGTCAAATCGAGCGATAAGATTCCTTGGCTCGCCGCCACCGCGAGCGTGTCGTAGAGTTCGGTCTTGAGTGCGGACGACGCTCTTCGAAGGCGTTCGCTGATGGCCTTGTTGTGCGGGGCGGTGATCAGAAACGGCATGCGCCGCAGTACGCGCAAGTTCCTCCAAACATCGACTTCGTCTTGGGAGTGATCCTCTAAGGTTTTCAATATCTGGTAACGCGTCGCAGAGAAAAACTCTGAGGGCGCGCCGAGATCTAGGGCCCGGGCTGCTTTTTCTGCGAGAACGTTGGGTCCATGTTCGACTGCCGTCATCAAGGCGTACAACACTTTTTCACCCGAGATCGGAGTTCCGCAGCGGGCATAGGCATCGATGGCTTGCCGGTAGTTTTGGAAGCTTAGCAGCAGCTCGTGTCCCCAGTTGGATCTGTCTTCGGCAACCGCAGGGCCCAAGAGCAGACGCGGTGCGATCAAGTCCCGGGCGCGAGGGCACTGAGTTCTCTTCGAGAATCGAAGGATCAGTTTGCTTTTCGCGCATGGTTCTTTGAACAGAGCTTCCTCAAGCGCCGCTGACCGAAGGCCATGCAGGCCGAAGCGAATGAAGATGCGTCGGAGGAAAGCTGGCGAGAGCTCGCTGGTGGTCGTGTTTGCATCCGATGGGGAGGAGTCGGGTGTCTCCACGAAGAAGAGCGGCAGCGAGTTCGCGGGGCATCTTTCAATGGGCTTGAGGGCGGCGGTGGCGATGGGCTCTTCGCCGCTCGGGCCCAATATTGAGAGGGCTGCGTTGCGGGTGTGCTTCAAACGATCGAAGTCGATCCGGAGGATTTGCAAGCGTTTTTCGCGGTGGCTGGGCACAATCAAGTGGTTGCCGTCCAACTGCATTCCAATCGCCCAGCCGTTTGAAGTCGCGAGGTCGCGGTAGGTCGCGAGGACTTGGCCGTCGTCTAAGTCTAGAAAACGTAGGGAATTGTCGCGGCCCTTGGTGATCAGGACTTCAGGGGTCGCAGCCAGGGCGAGAATCGCCGCGCTGTGGGCCGCGACGCTAAACAAAGGGCTTCGGAACGGGCGCCGCCACAGACAGCATCGTCCGTCTTTGGCGGCCGACGCAAAGGTCTTTGTTCCCGGAATGAAGGCGAGGGCCGCGACCTCAGCGTTGTGCCCGACCAAGGTCTCCAGAGGGCGGCCATCGCGGTTGAACACGCAAATGCTGCCATCGCTGCCGACGAGGAAGTAGCTTGAATCTGGCGACCATGCGGCGCAATAGCCCGCCTGCGCAATACGGGTACGGATTTGGCCCGTGCGGTCGCGAAGCACGATGGCGTCTCGCGAAGTGCTGACAATCCTGCTGCCGTCTGATGACATCAGCACTGAGTTGACTTCGGCCGCGTGCCCATCCACGACGCGCGATACGAGGGAAAGATCGCTTTGTTTACGGACTTCGTAGAGATTCGGGTAGCGGCCGACGAAGATCTCGTTGCTCGTGGCGGAGCCCCCCATGCCGATGGCTTCCCCGCCTAGGCCATTCAAGGGAAGCCACTGTTGCGGAGTCAAGGTGTCGAGGTTGAGCCGCATGAGAAACGTGCGTCCCGCCACGAAAAGGTCGCGGCCGTTTCGCCACATGCGCGCGAACTTCGCTCCACCAGTGGAGCATTCTTCAGGAAGGTAGATGCTTTTGATGATCTTTAGGCCTTTGGGCAGGGCATGGGGGCTACTCACCCTAGACCTCCGAGTTCCGTTTGCCGCTGACGACTCCTTAATTGCATCGCGAGGGAGTTGTTAGCTTTCTCCCAACTGACCTCTCCGCCACGGCGAACGAGGTTCTGCAACTCCCAGCCAGGATCGCCGCAGGCCCGCGGAGAGCTTGGCGCTCGTTCCATGGCGCGATAGGTCCACCAGTATTCCTCTGGCGAGCCCGAAAGATCAGCCTGCTCGTGCAAGAACTCAAGTGTCGTCTCGACCTTGAAAACGCTGCCCGATCGAACGCTGAGGACGGCGAGCTGGTTCATCAGCTCGCCATCTTGTGGCGAGGCATCACTCGGAAATGGCTGGGATTCCGCATCGCATAGTTCTTCATAGGCCGCCTGCTGGATTGCCCATCCGACTGGCACGACACTCGCGACCTCGCGAGCGGGCTTGGAGGCCACCGCATCAATCAGCCGGCAAAACTTGTCGAAGCCCGCGCGGGCTCCCGAAACGAGTGCTTCTTCTTCGTCTCGAAACGGCAGTAGCCGCTCGGCGATGAGCCGGCAGAGGTCCAAGGCGCTGACTCGCCGAACCTGACCTCCTTCACTCAGTTCGACACTGCTTGTGGCCGGGAAGCCCACCCAGGGTGCGCTAATGAGTTCGAATCGGGGCAGGCGTTGGGCGCTCAGCGCCGCCAAGATGAGCAGGGCAGAGCGAATCTCCACATCGGCGACCGCCGGCGAGTAGCCGAGCGCCAACAGTTGATAGCGGTTGAAGCCTCCGCCGGATTTCGACATTGGTTTGCTGCGGCGAAGTCCACGCTCTGTAGTTCGATGGAAGGTGTGCAGCGCCCGCGGGTCGCGAACGAAGTGGTAGCCGCCCCGCGGCGACCGAACGAATCCCCCGGCGCCGGTCAATGAAGTAAGCGCGACACAGACCAAGATCAGGAGGTCGGCCGTCTTGTTGTTGGTGGCTTCGTTCGCGACGCTGACGTTAGTGTGGAGGCCGGTGCCTCGGCTCGACCGGGTACCCTTCGCAAGGGCCGGTGGCGGTCCGGCGAGATCGTCGTTCACGCAGGTCAAGGAGAACAGGTCTGACTGGCTACCACCGGGAAAGGCGCGCTTCGCGGCAGCGTTGGCGCGGCTCGCGGCGATCATCAACGAATCGAGAATGCCCTCAATTGAATTTGCCGGGACGGTGTTTAGTTCCAGTAAGTTGCTGAGCTCTGGGTACGCGCAACCCCAAGGGAAAAAGAGCCGTTGCCCCGAAGTCGAGACGGAATCCCCCTTCATGAACTCAGCTAGGAGTGCTCGCAGAAATGGCGGACGGCGCGATTCCTCAGGGTCGCCTGAAGACCCCAGCCCTGGAAAGGACTCGAATTCGATTTCGTGACCCAGGCTGATCGTGCGGTCCGCCATGAGATTTCTGCTACTCGCCGCCGCGGCTGGGCCGCTGCAAGGTGGACGATTCGCGGGTCAGTTCCTCGAGTTTACCTTTGGTCGTCGCGTGCTTTTCGCTTGGGGTGGAGGCGGCCGAGGGCTGGTTGCAAGTGGGTCGGCTAGAGCTGGCTTTCTTGGTGGTGTTCATGGGATGGCTTTTCCTTTCGTGGTTGGAGAGCGGTCCGAACGCTGAGCTTCGGGGGTTCGCAGTCAAGGCGACAGTTCGAGCTGTGTTCTGCACTAGCCCTTGCTCAAAATCAAGTGGAAGTTAGGTCTAATAGATGTACTAACGACATAAAGATACCATGAAAGCGTACAATTCAGACATGCTGTCGTGTCGATGAAGCGCGGTCAATCGCAAAGAGATGGGGCCGAATGTCGTTTTTGAAGTTACAGCTCCCCGCCGGTGACGATCGACGCCTCAACCCACCTGTGTTCGATGATGGTCCTTCGATTTGCACAAAAATCTGTCGATCGAATCAACGTGGATGGTGTAGGGCCCCATGGCGAGTCGATGTCAGTGTGGGGAGGGTTCGAGTGCCGGTGCGATGTGGTGCCGGGCCATCGCGCTGATCGTAGGTGGACGGCTAACTGGCTTGGTCATTTGGGGCCGGTGTCCCAAGGGTTGCCGCTGAATTTGGGGGATTGGAAGGGCAGGAGCCGCAAGGACGGCCGGTTTTCGATGCACGCGGATCTTGAAATGTTCCGCAGGGCGGCGGTTGGCAAGAGGCTAGTGCTCCAGGCGCAGACCCTCGACTCTGAACCCATGGCACCCGTTTCATTTTCGATCGGTCAAAAAGGCCTTGAGTTGAGAATTCAGCGCTCCGGAAAACGATCCCCGAGATCACGGTCACCGCGGCGCAGGTGACGGATCTCAGGGTCGTGGTTTAGAGCGGTTGCGAGAATGGAAATGACTGGTGTCGAACTCAGCCCAATGTGATGACCGAGCTGCGAACGAAAATTAGATGACTTGGCCTCAGTCGCCGATGACGATTTCAAGCCCGGGCGTGAAGGCGTAGCAAGACGCTGCCCCCATGTCGTATTGGATGAGCTGAAGGTAGACGCTCACTCCACAAAGGCTTTGATCCAAAGCAATCGGCACCGGAAACACGAGCCCTGCCCCGGGAATCCCGAACTCCAACATGAAGGTTGAAGGGTCGAAGGGATCAACGGCAAACTCAGCCATGAGCGGCGCGAAAAAGAGGCTTGCGGGAGCAGTTCCCACTAAGAGGCAACCCACGGTCGCAAGGCCGGAGGAGTTGTCGGCGACCAGGTTCGGTGTGGCCCCCACGATGGGGTCAGCATCGAAAGCGAGGTTGGGAATGCCCGTCGTTCCGGGGAACCCTGCGCCGTAGTTTTGGCGGACCGGCACGCCGGGGCAGGCGACGGTGAGAGAAAAAGCGTCGTAGGTCACGCCGGCTTGTGAGAAGTTGTAAAAGCCGAGGCGTCCGTTCGCGAAGTTCCCCGTGATGTTGATCTCCATGACGCCATCCACGAAGACTTGCAAGGTGGTCGCGTTGAAGACGAATTCGAAATTGTAGGTTTGGCCAGCGACCCAGCCGGTGTCATTCAGAGTGGCGCCGCGCTGGAGCTCGACGAGCCCTTGGCCTAGCGGCGAGCAGGCCGCGTTGTCAAAGTCGACGTGCCCCCAAAACTCATCGGCGGTCGGAATGCCGGTGACCCTCGATACGGCGAGGCCGCGAGCCGCCAAGCTGCCCGGCGTGCATGATGGAGCTTGGAAGTCGAAGTTTTGGTTGCTGCGTTTCCAGTCTATGAGCAGGTAATCGGCATTGGCGTTGTTGATATCATTCGGCTGGTAGCCCAGCACGAATCCGATGTAGTCGTCGTCGCCGCCGGAGACGTTGATCTGTCCCGTAATATCAGTGTTGAAGGCCGTGAAATCGCTGTAGAAAAGGGTGGGCTGCCCGTTGATGACTTGAATGACGGTGTCGCCACCCATCATCACATTCCATTGCCCGGCGCCGAAACCCGAAACGGCCGGATAGGACTCGGCGGTCCAGGTGTTCAGATTGACCGGTGCTTGTCCGAATCCAGTTTGGATCATCAAGAGCGCGCAGAAAAGGAGCAGGGAGGGGGAAAAGGCGAAGCTCGTCACGGCTGTTGTCAGGGGGGATCGTTTCGTGGTCACGGGATTTCTCACTGGCTGTTCAAGAGGTAAGTATGGGCGGTTGCCCCCCAATGAAGCGGATTCGGCGACCGGATGTGACCGAAAAAGCCAGATTAGTCTCGCAGCGGCTCAGCGGCGGGTTCGCGCACTCTCATGAATCCCAGATCGGGCCGATGGTCGGCTCGTCATGAGCGGCGACGGTTGGAAGTCCGAATTAAAAAAAGGGCCGCTCGGCTGATCACCGAGCGGCCCGGGCTTGTTTTTGGCTTAACTTTTCGTGTTCTTGCGGTAGGAATGGCCCGTTTTGAGCCCGATCACGAACCAGACCAAAGCAACAGCACCAAGGAAGAAGACGGTGTCGCCAATGACCCGCATCCAGCGGAGGTTCTGCATAATGGGGGTCTGCATGAACTCGCTGCTGCGAGCGTACCAGTAACCGTGCTCAACCGAAGCCCAGGTCTGCATGAGGCCGACGGGCAAAAGGCTCAGGATGCACATGGCCATCAGGCCGCCGTTGAGGCTCCAAAACGAAAACTTGAGCACCCCCTCTTTCCAGTCACGGCCGGGAATGAGCACCCTCATGCACATTAGCATGAGGCCGATGCCAAGCATTCCGTAGACCCCGAAGAGGGCGGCGTGTCCGTGCAAAGGTGTCGTGTTCAAGCCCTGCATGTAGTAGAGCGCAATGGGCGGGTTGATCATGAATCCGAACAGGCCCGCGCCGACCATATTCCAAAACGCGACAGCAATGAAAAACAGAATCGGCCAGCGATAGCGTTGTACCCACGGTGACGACCGGGATTTGCGAAGGTCATCCATCGCGTCGAAACCAATGAGGACCAAAGGCACGACCTCAAGGGCACTAAAGACCGCTCCCCAGGCCATGGCCACAGGCGGCGAACCCGAGAAGTAAAGATGGTGGCAGGTTCCGATGATGCCGCCGGCGAGGAAGATCGTTGCGGACAAAAGGGCGGAGGCCGCCGCCAGTCCCGCGCGGATGAGGTTGAGGCGCATGAAGATGAAGGCAATGACAACGGTAGCGAAGACCTCGAAGAAACCCTCTACCCACAGGTGAACCACCCACCAGCGCCAGTACTCGACCATCGAAAGATGGGTGTGTTGTCCCCAGGTTAATCCAGCCCCGTAGAAAAGAGCGATGGCACCGCTGGCGACCGCGAGCAAAGCGACGAGTTGTTTTTGGTCACCTTGTCCAGAAAGGGCCGGGCGCAGCACTCGCAGCATCAAAAAGAGCCAAAGCAACAAGCCGATGAAGAGCCCGATTTGCCAGGCGCGCCCGAGGTCGACGTACTCATAGCCTTGGTGGCCAAAGTAGAAAGCCGTCGAATCGGACATCTTGTTTTGAACGCTCAACCATTCGCCGGTCAAAGAACCGCCGACGACGACGAGTAGGGCTATGAACAAGATGTTGACACCGAGGCGCTGACCTTTGGGTTCTTTGCCGCTGACCAAGGGGCCGATGAAGAGACCCGCAGCGAGCCAGGCCGTCGCGATCCAAAACAAGCCCAATTGGATGTGCCAAGTTCGACTAACGCTGTAGGGCAACCACTCGGAAAGGGGGAAGCCGTAAAAGCCATCGCCCTCGACTCCGTAGTGAGCCGTAATAATCCCGAGCGCCATCTGCAACAAGATGAGCAGCGACACGACCCAAAAGTACTTAAGGGTGGCGCGCTGGGAAGGAGTTGCCTCCCAGGCTCCCAGTGGGTCTGTTTTCGGTGCGACCGGCTTTTCGAGCTCTTCGCGTTTTGAGGCGTACCACCAGGCCATGGCGGCGATCCCCGCCAAGAGCACGATGATGCTGACGCCGGTCCACACCAACGTTTCGCCGATCGCCCGGTTGGCGACCAAGGGTTCGTAGGGCCAGTTGTTGGTGTAGGAGATGTGATCGTCGGGGCGGTTCGTGGAGGCCGCCCAGGATGTCCAGAAAAAGAAAGACGTGAGCTGTCTTAGGCGTTCGGGATCCGTGACGGCTCCGGCCGGGATCGCATAGTCCGATCGTCCCTTGCTGAAGACCTCGGCGTAGTGGGCTTCGAGCGCGCGGTAGGCTTCTCCGCGAATGTCCGCGACGGTAACGGTGCCGGTCTTGGGATCGTAGGTGTTGGTGCGGATAAGCGTGGTGAGCCGGCCGCTTAGCTGCGCCTGTCGTTCTTCATCGAGCGAATCGTAGTCGCCTTGAAACTCGGCCTTGGCCCAGCGATTCAAGATGAACATGGATTCTCGGTGCAAATAGTCGGCAGTCCAGTCGGGAGCGACGTAACTGCCGTGTCCCCAAATCGACCCGACTTCCATACCGCCCATCGTTTGCCAGACGTTTTGCCCGGCTCCGACCTGGCCCTCGCTGATGATGATCTCGCCGGAGCTAGTGACGACCTGTTTGGGAATGGGAGGGGCTCC
>JAZGFI010000091.1:0-2313 GCA_036479435.1 Planctomycetota bacterium
CTTTTCCGTTGGGATCGTGCTCTGCGCAACGACAGCGTCTTGTCTAAGGCCAGTCGTGAAAAACTCTACGACAAGGGCATCTCCAACTACGCGATGGGATGGGTCATCGAGAGAGTTCCGCTGGTGCAGGGCAAGACCCCGCGCACCTTGGCTATTCATGGCGGCAGCATATTTGGGTTTTCGACTTTGATCATGCGTTGCCTTGAAGAGGAGCACGTCGTGATCTTGCTGGCGAACGCCTCGGACGT
This sequence comes from Planctomycetota bacterium, assembly GCA_036479435.1. Lineage (GTDB taxonomy): Bacteria > Planctomycetota > DRQF01 > JAZGFI01. Next base: position 249 of record JAZGFI010000091.1, read on the forward strand.
CGACACGAACCGCTGCGGACGCATGTTGATTCGCCTCCTCTACGGCTTCCCAGCCCCAACGCCCACGGCGCGCCTCGACGTTGCCCTGGCCGAACGAATCTTGGCCGAGGGTAGAGAGGGCGCGCTCGCTTGGTTCGCCAAAGAACAGAAGATCGACCGCCGTCGGGTTCCCGGTGAACCGGTCATGAACCGCGTCGCCTATCAGTTGAAACGCGCGGGCGAACTCGATCATGCCCTCGAGGTGTTTCGCTTCAACACGGAGGTGTTCTCAAAGTCCGCGAACGTTTGGGACAGCCTCGCAGAGGCCTGCGCTGAGAAGGGGCTTGTTGCCGAGGCGATTCAGCACTACGAAAAGGCCGTCAAGATGGCCCCCAGCAACGAAAAGACCAAGGCCAAACTGAAGGCCGTAAAGGAACGCCAGATTAAGCGATGAGATTGGCCTTGGGCAAGCTCCCATTCACGAGCCCCTGGCTGCTCGCCCCGATGGACGGCGTCACCGATCCGGCTTTTCGCAAACTTCTGCTCGCCTTGCACGCCCCTGAGGATCTCGGAGGCGCTTTCACTGAATTTGTGCGCGTCACTCAAACCTCGGTGCCCCAACACATCATCGCCCAGCATCTTGGGACAGAGCGTTTCGCGATGCCGGTCGGCCTTCAGCTCATGGGCAACAATCTTGAAGCCATGGCGACGACCGCGAGGACGGCTGTAGAACTCGGGGCGCCTTTGGTAGACATTAACTTTGGCTGCCCGGCCCGCGGACCCTTTCGTCACTGCGCGGGTTCGTCTTTGCTGAGTGATCCGGCGCAAATCGAACGCATCGTCAAAGCCGTCGCCAAGGCCGTTCCCGAGGTGCCGACGACGGCAAAGATCAGATCAGGAATCGAAGATGACTTAGGACTGGAGGACGTCGCGCGCGCCGCGGAATCCGGCGGAGCGCAGCTTCTGACCGTTCATTGCCGCACGAAGACTGAGGGTTATCAGGAAGCGGCCATCAATTGGTCACGGATTTCGCGAGCGGTGAAGGTCACGTCGATTCCGGTCTGCGGCAACGGAGGTGCTTCCAGCTTTAGTGACTTGGAGGGCATGCGCCGCGAGACGGGTTGCGCGTTCGTCATGATCGGCCGGGGTGCGATCGCAAACCCCTGGGTGTTCTCAGGGAAACGCGCCACGAAATCCGAAGCGGCGCGTTTTCTTCTCGACTACGGCGAAGCGATGGCCGTTCAGCGCGGGCACGCCGATGCGTCCAGTAGCCCGAGTCGAAAGAGAGTAGCCGGTCGCATCAAGCAGCTGTTGAGATACTGGACGGCGGGCGACCTCGTCGGCGACGAGCGTGAAAGCTGGCTGCGCGAAAACGACCCCGATCAGCTCTTCGGGCGACTCGCGTCGTTTCTTTGATCAAGGTCTTCGTCCGCGTAGTAACCGAGGTCGACGTCGCAGAGAATCTTAGTCCAGTAGCTGACCTGACCCACGTGGTAGGAAAAGTGCTCGACGACGTGTACGACTGCCGCGACGCCCGTCCCTTCGAATCCCTGGATTGAGTACGAACGCAACAAGTCGGCCTCATCCATCCGTTCAAGAACCGCTACGGCATCCTTCAGTGTTTCTTCGGTCACGGCGAGCAGTTCGCTCGCCGGCCGGTGCTGGTCAGTCTCGAATTCAGTGTCGCGCACCCGGTGGTCGGCGGCTCCCCCCAGACCGGCACAGATCCACTGGCGCACGTTCCCATTCAAATGAAGCACCAGATGACCGATGCTCACCACGCTCGGACCTGGCCGCTGCCAAACCTGCTCCTCATTCAAGGCCTCAAAACAGGCTCTAAGTCGCGACAGCGATAGATCCTGCAGCTGCACCACCGATTCCCGCACCAACTCGCGCGCCAAACTTTCCGACATCACCATCTCCCATCAGCTACCATGGTGATCATACGGTGCCATCATACGGTGCCAGATGAGATGAGAGGGCCGGCCTCCGTCGTCGAGCTCACCTAAAATGGGGCTCAGTGTTTTTCTCAAAACAAAAACGGAGACCGGCCATGAGTAACGATAGTGAATTTGTAATGGGCGTG
>JAZGFI010000092.1:0-5832 GCA_036479435.1 Planctomycetota bacterium
ACCAATGAAGCCAGGCGCTTGGCAAAGATCGCCCGCGACGAAACGACCGCCAAAACCCAAGCGCTTGCCGAGTACCAAAAGATGGCCGACGCGCGACGGCTGGAAAACGCTGATCGTGAAGCTAGGCAGCTCTGGCCTGTCGGCCCCGACATCGTCGATGACCTGATGGCTTGGCAAACGCGCTACGCCCCGCTGTTCGCGCGCCTCCCTGCGCATGAGCAAGCACTGGTCGAGCTGGAATCCCAAGCCTTGCCGTACACCGCCGAAGACCGCACTCGCGACTTCGCCGAAGAGCTTGACCTCATTCAACAGATCAAAGATTCCCTAGCCCCGCTGCGTCCGGAGTTTCGAAGGGAGTACGAGGCGCGCATGAAGCGCCTCACCAAAGTCGTGGACGGACGGAGGTCTTGGGATTTCGGCGAAGACGTCGATCGGCAATTCCGGCACGGCGCCTTGAGGCGACTGACAAGCGCCTACCGCAAGTTCGAGGTCCCCGATACCGGAGTTCGCGCCAGCATCGCTAAGCGCCTTGAGCAATCCCGAAGGATTCAAGACGAGACCATCATCAATCAGCAAGAGCTATGGGACGCATGCATCGCTCGCATCAAAGAATCCAAAAAATACGGCGGAATGGAACTCTCGCCTCAACTGGGGCTCGTGCCACTTGGCGCCAATCCCACGAGCGGATTCGAGGAGTTCTTGCATTGGCAGACTCATGATGGCCCGTTGCCACAACGCAACGCCAAGGGGCGATGGTCCTTGAGCGAAAAAACTGGAGTCGTCTTCGCCCTTCTTCCAAGGGGCACTTTCCTCATGGGATCCCAGAATGAAAGGCCCGAAGACAAGCGCTATGACAAGTTGTTCCGAGACAACGAATTGCTGCATGAAGTCACCTTGGATGCGTTTTTCATTTCCAAGTTCGAGATGACCCAAGGCCAGTGGAAGCGCTTTACGGGTGAGGTTCCCAGCTCTTACTTGCCGGGATTCAAGTCACGGACCATGATTCACGCCATCACAGCCGCTCACCCGGTTGAGAACGTCACTTGGTTCCGCTGCCGCAAGGTGCTGCGACAACTGGGAATGCTCATCCCCACGGAAGCACAATGGGAGTACGCGGCGCGCGCGGGGCAAGACAGCCTTTACTCGGGGACTTCAGATCCCGCGGAACTCGGCCGCTTTGCCAACATGCCTGGGATCGAAACGAAGGGTCTTTTTGGGAATGCAGACTCTCGCTACGCCGACGACTATCCCACCCATGCCCCGGTTGGGTCTTTTGATCCCAATGAGTTCGGTCTCTACGACATGAACGGCAACCTATGGGAATGGTGCAGAGATCGCTTTGGGACCTACCAGAACCCGACCCGTCCCGGCGACGGCTTGCGTCCCTCGGCGGCTTCGAACCGCCAATACCGTGGCGGCTCTTTTGGCGGCACACCCGAGCAACAACGGCTCGCCTATCGCACCGAGACCAACCCCGAACTAAAATTCAACGGCTTGGGCATTCGCCCCTCCCGCCGAATAGAGCCCTGACCCACCTCACTCAGCAAACCCGCAAGTTTGCGTCAGACGTTTTCCACCACACTTTCAAATCCAAGCTCATCCCCTCAACCATTCGGGCGACCGGTCAAGACCCCAGTCACTTTCTGAGTTGGCTAAATCTCGGAAGGCTACTTTCGCTTGGCGATCTTTGACCAAGTGTCTCGCAGCGTCGAAGTGCGATTCAGGACCAAGGCACCTTCGCGATGATCGACAAGATCCGCGCAAAAGTAGCCCGTCCTTTCGAACTGGACGGCGATGCCGGGGGTCAAGTCGGCAAGTGCTGGTTCAAGCTTCGCGTCTTTGAGCACCTCAAGCGAACTCTGATTGATGTCGGTAAGAAAGTCTCCGCTCTCTTTGCCCGGCTCTTCGACGCTAAAGAGGTGGTCGTACAAGCGGATCTCAGCGTCGAGCGCGTGCGCGGCGGAGACCCAGTGAATCGTTCCTTTGACCTTGCGCCCGTCGGGTGCATCGCCACCCTTCGTCTCAGGGTCGTAGGTACAACGCAATTCGACCACTTCGCCGGCGTCATTCTTGACGAATTCGTGGCAGGTAATGAAGTAGGCATAACGGAATCGAACTTCTCGGCCGGGCCCCATCCGAAAAAATTTCTTCGGCGGATCTTCCATGAAGTCGCCGCGTTCAATCCAAAGCTCGCGCGAAAATGGTACGGCGCGCGTGCCCATGGATTCATCACCCGGGTGGTTGGCACACTCAAGGTCTTCACTTTGCCCTTCCGGGTAGTTCGTAATGACGACCTTGAGTGGGCGCAGCACCGCCATGCGACGCGGCGAAATCGTGTTGAGGTCATCTCGTACGGAATGCTCTAAGAGCGCGAACTCCGATAGCGAGTTGAACTTGGTAACGCCAATCGTCTTGCAGAAGTTGCGGATGGACTGCGGCGTGTAGCCGCGACGCCGCATGCCACAAATAGTGGGCATCCGAGGATCATCCCATCCGCTGACATGGCCCTCATCGACGAGCTGCCGCAATTTGCGCTTGCTCGTCAAGGTGTGGCTGAGATTGAGTCTTGCGAACTCGTACTGATGAGATCGAAAGATCCCATCGACATGGTCCAAAACCCAGTCATAAACCGGGCGGTGATGCTCAAACTCCAGGGTGCAAATGGAGTGGGTGATCTCCTCGAAGGCGTCTTCGAGTTCGTGAGCGAAGTCGTACATCGGATAGACGCACCACTTATCAGCGCTTCGATAGTGCGAGGCGTGGCGGATGCGGTAGATCGCCGGGTCTCGCAAGTTCATGTTGGGGGACGCCATGTCGATCTTGGCCCGCAGAACACAAGCCCCGTCTTTGAACTCACCCTTCGTCATGCGGGCGAAAAGGTCGATGTTTTCATCGACGCTTCGATCGCGGTGCGGGCTGTTACGACCGGGCTCCGTGAGGGTCCCACGGTACTCGCGGATCTCCTCGGCACTGAGATCATCGACGTAGGCTAGGCCCTTGGTTATGAGCTCGACGGCCGCCGCGTGGAAGCGGTCGAAGTAATCCGAAGCAAAATAAAGCCGGTCTTCCCAATCAAAACCAAGCCAGCGGATGTCTTCTTGGATCGCCTTGACGAAATCGACGTCCTCGGTCTCCGGATTCGTGTCGTCGAAACGAAGGTTACATTGACCACCAAACTCGGCGGCGATGCCGAAGTTTAGGCAAATGGATTTGGCGTGGCCGATGTGGAGATAGCCATTGGGCTCCGGAGGAAAACGGGTATGGACCCTTCCCTCGTGAGTGCCGGCTGCAACATCTTTGGCAATGATTTCGCGAATGAAATCGCGGGGGGCTTCGTCCTGGCTCATCCGCGGATATAGCCGAAATCGCCCTCTTCTTCAACGTGCCTTCACTCTGAGTACACCGGCGCAACCCCAGTTTTGGCCCGGCGACGACCGGGACGCCAACTCGTCACCAAGGCCGGCTTGCCGCCTCGATAATCCGCCCACGACATCCCAGGCCCCAGGTAGCCCTGGGCCTCTTTGATGAGCCCTTTGAAGACGTCGATCGAGCCGCCGGTCTTGTGGCGCATGAAAGCTTGCTCTGCGATCAGGATGGGATCGGCGGGCCCTTTCATGAGCTCGACATGCGGGTTGAGCAAGAACAAACCAGGGCTGATGATGAACAACTCGACTTCCTCGGGTACCGGGAAGTACTTCACCGGACTATCGCGCTTGAAATCTTCAAAAACAAAACGCAACTCGTCAATATCGCGTTTGCTATGAGCAAAAAACCTCCCCTTCTCATCTAAGGGGAGCTTCGGCACACCGTTGCCCTCGCGCACATCATGCCCGGCCAAGACGATGACGTTTTGATTGGCAAAACGCACAAACTCAGGCTCACGAAAGAGCTCTCCCTGAACACGATCGCACTGCCCACAAGTCTCGTAGCCCTTATAGAGCAGGATCGGCACGTTGCGGTGACTTGCCTCGGCGAGCGCTTCTTCGGTGTCGACTGAGATTCTTAGCGTCTCCGCGATCGCTCCTAGAGATTGCAGCACCTTGGGATCTCGAACGACGACCCGAAAACCGACAGAGCCCTCCATGGATTCTAGGGGTTGGCCGCAGCGATCGACACAACGATGATTCCACCAATGAGCCGTTGTCCAGCCACCGCCTTTGATCATCGTGGCGAGTTTAGAGCGCTCGCCATTCGCGGTGTCGGCATTCCAATAAGCGCGCTCATAGACATTGCCCGCCAGATCGTGGATGCCGTAGGGCGAGCGCCCCTTGGGAAAACTGCCGACCCTTAGAGTTCGTTTAGGGCCATGGAGAAAACTGTTGCACAAAGTGCTGTCCGGTTTTTGCTCGACGCCTCCCCAGGGAAACATCAACCCGGAAGGCCCAGAAGCAGCCTTTTCGTACTCGTCCCCGCGAGGAAGATCACCGCCAACCCAGCGGGCATAGGCGAGGGCCAAGTGACCAGATGCCCCCACGGCCGGATGCTGCGCATAGCCTTCCCTCAATCGCGGACCTGCCGCGTCGATGGAAAGGCCCCAACGATGAGATGAAATGAGCGGGCTTTTCCCGTCGCGAGAAAAAATGGTTTGACCTCGCGTTATGAGGCCCTCTTGGCTTTCCAAAAATTTCAAGACCTGAGTGTTGGTTACCTCGTACTCATCGCACAAAAACGCCGGCAACTCGCGCCAAGTACCACCGTCCCTTTCCGGCGGCAAAAACATGTAGTCGCGTTTCAAAAAGTGCCCCGCCGGCACGAGGATCACCCGGACCTGGTCGATTCGGCGCTCAAAGACTCGGTAACCTCGTTGGTTTCGCGGCAGCTCAAGGTATGCCGTCGCGCCATCGTCAACTTGTTTCGGGACAGATTTTGGTTTCTGAAAGCCGGATGCATGTCCATTGCCATGGCTTATGAGAGCTTCATCGCCATCGGCGCCATCCGAGCTGCAAGCCCAGCCAAGCGCACAGGAAAAGACGATGGCCCAGAATCTGAAGTAAGAAAACATGGTGGTCCTTTCGGCCGGGACTCGAAATCCTACCAGCAAGATACGAAGGAAGGTCGGAGCCAAACCGAAACTTGTTTGAGAATGTCCCCAATATTAGCGAGACTCCGGCTAGGTAAGAGAACAACTGGACGACTCATGCAAACGAAGAAAGACGAATGCCACAAAGTGGCGATTCGATTCTGGCAAGACAATGGCGGTTCAAGCTACGAGCTCGACCTCCTCGCGCAACTGCTTCGCGATCAACGCCAATTCGAGCGAGATCGCTGCCTTAAGATTGCGGCAGGCCTCCTCGAATCCCTAAAGAAACGAGCCAAGCCCGGCGACTATTCTGAAGGCTGCCTCGACACCGCCAAGATGCTCCAAGGTCGGCTTGAGAACTTAGGGCCAGTCGAAGGCGATAGCTAGACTGAGCCAGGACTGCTTGGCAAGCCCAGCCCTGCATAGTCTATTCAAGCCGCCCTCGCCATTTCGCCGATAGCGTATAGATGCGCTACGCTCCCCTCGCCTTCGGAATCTTACTCCTGATCGTCACGTCTTCGTTGTTGGCGTTTCGCCAACGCGAAGTCTCAGACAAGAAGCGAGAAATCGACCACCGAGTCGTGAAACTTCTCGACTGGCTCAATAGTGAGCTGCCACCCCTTCCGGCGAGCAATGACCCTTCCAGTCGTTCCCGCGACAACGTCTTGACCGGATGGGAGCTGCAACTAGACCTCGAACAAGCGAGCATTTTTACTTTGGGTGCGTGACGACAAGGATTGCCGTCGAGGCGTAACGCGTCTGCATTACGTTGAAATCGGTCGGGTTCCATTTATCACGTTTGTGGCTCCTTT
>JAZGFI010000093.1:0-53598 GCA_036479435.1 Planctomycetota bacterium
TCACTCGGTTCCAGCTGGTGGTCGACCTTGGCCGGATGGGATTGGGTACCCATAGGGTTTCGAACAAAGTTTCAGATCTGACTAAGTCATTTCGTCCTCCTTGACTGAGCTTTCCCAGCGCACTGACTCCGTACAACCTAAAAAAGCGGGAGAATTTAGTCTGACTCCGTACAACCGCTTTATTATCCACCCGAAGTGGGGTCTTCAGCGGCAGCACCCGGAGGCGTGTCGTCTTCGAGGTTGTCGAGGTAGCCCGGCGGTAGTGAGACTTTTTGTTTCCCGGAGCTTTTGCCGCGCTTGACGCGCATCGCGCGGGGCGGAAACGGGATCGTCGGATCGACGCCGGTCAGCGCGGATTCCAGATCATCAAAAGTCTTGACACGAATGAGCTGGTTGCGAAGTTCCGCAGACCCGGGGAAAGCCTTGGTGTACCAGGTACTGAACTTCCGCATCATCCGCATACCCCGTTCCGGGCCAAACCAGGCGCAGAGGCGTTGCGCGTGCTCCTTCATGACGGCTAAGACTTCGCCGTAGGACGGCGGATTGTCGGGCTCGCGGCCGTCAAAAACGGCAGCGAGGTCAGCGAACAGCCAAGGTCTTCCCAAACAGCCGCGGCCCACAATGACGCCATCGCATCCCGTTTGACGCATCATCCTGAGGGCATCTTGAGCTTCCCAGATGTCGCCGTTGCCGAGAACGGGAATGGACAGTCGCGACTTTAGGTCGGCGATAGCCTCCCAGCGAGCTTCGCCGTCATAGAGTTCGCTCGCGGTTCGCGCGTGAAGCCCGACGGCCGCGCAGCCTTCTTCCTCGCCGATCTGACCGGAGCTTCGATAGCTCAAGTAGTCGTCGTTGATGCCCATCCGAAACTTAATGGTGACCGGCACATCACCGGCGTTCTGCACGACGGCCCGCACGAGTCTTCGCAACAAGTGCGGCTTCACTGGAATCGCCGAGCCACCGCCCTTTGAAGTCACTTTTCTCACCGGGCAGCCGAAGTTCATATCGATGTGATCGACCTTTCCTTCCGCCACTAAGCGCCTCGTGGCCTCGCCGAGATAGATGGGGTCAACCCCGTAGAGTTGAAGTGAGCGCGGGCTTTCGTCAGCCGCAAAATCGGACAGCTTAAGGGTCTTCTTATTGCCCTCGACGAGGGCTCGTGCCGTAATCATCTCGGAGATGTAAAGCCCAGCCCCATAGTCGCGGCAAAGCGAACGAAACGGGGCATTGGTGACGCCTGCCATCGGCGCCAAGACCACCGGTGGCCAAATCACCAGGGGGCCTAAGCTCAATGGGCTGAACTCGCCCGGCTTAGCGGGGAGAACGTCGCGGTTCAGTTCGCTGACGTAAATCGAATCCATAATCCTGCCGAAACCGCCGGGGCGAAAAAAGAGGCGCCAATGGCGACGTCTCCGTGAGCCTCGGACCTTACTTGTTTGCGGGTAGGGGCCCAACGGCGAGGCGCAGACCGGCCCACATCAAAGGGGCAACTTGGACTTTGCTTCGCGAGTCTGGGGAAGCCAAAGCCCAGGCGCCGCGAATCACGAAACCCTCGGATTTACTGAGCACCCATTCGGCAACGTTGCCGCCAAGGTCGTAAAAAAGAACGCGATCTTGCCCCTTCCCCTTGCTGCCCGGCGGCCTTGATCCGACCCGCATCAGCCAGTTTGCTGAATGTTGGGTCATCATCTTTGTGCGCAGAACCTCCGCATCCGTTTCGCTCGGCTTGTATCCAGCCCAATAGTTGAGGGTGTTTTCAGAAGCGCCTTTCAGGGCCGAGAGTGCTTCAAACTCCTTCTCACTGATGAAGCGCCAGGCGCGCCCGGTCTTTTCTTTCAGAAAGGAGACGTAGCCCATCGCGTCCTCGATCGAAACCCCGTTGATGGGGTAGTTTGGCAAGGTCGAAGGCAGAGCTTCAGACTTAAACGAATGCCATTGGGCATGAGTGACTTCAAAGCGCCCGATCTCAACGCCGTTCTTCCAAGGGACGGTTTCGGGCACCAAGATTCCCGATTCGCGCTTGCCGTAGTGCGCACCATAGCAGGCGAACTTGGTCGCCGACAAAGCGATGTCCAGGGGCGATCCTTTCTTGACCGTCAAGTCTTCCGCTTCCTTTTTGTCAAAGAGGTAACGGTCAACCCAAGCCAATTCTTCCGTCAACTTGCGCCGCTGATGAGTCACTTTCCTAAGGCCATGCGGTTGACCCGGAAACAACAAAAAGCGAACTGGCGCTTTGCCGACACGGTTAAGGGCGCGAAACCACTCCCAGCCCTGTTCGGTCGGCACGGCGGTGTCTTGGGTGCCAAAGAAGATAATCGTCGGGGTGGTGACGCGCTCGACTTCGTACAAGGCCGATTTCGCGATGTAACCTTCCAAGTTCGTCCACGGCGTCCCGCCCAAGTAAAACTCATCGAAACTCGCGCCGAAACGGCAGTTGCCGTAGTCGCTAGTCCAATTCACATCCCCCGCGCCCGGAGCGCAAACTTTGAAGGTGTAGTCGAAGCCCGGGGCAAATCGATGCGCCAAGGCGACCGAGGCGATGGACAAAATTGCGCCGTTTGACCAGCCAATCACACCCATGCGCTTGCGATCGATCTTCCCCTCGTCCTCGAGCATCTTGATGCCGCTAAACATGTCGATGACTTCGAGCTCGTAGTACTTTCTCTTAATCGCTTCGCCGAAGGCGAGACCGTAGTCCGAACTCCCGTGATAGTTGGTTTTCAGAACAAAAGCGCCACGCTGGCAGTAGAGGTTTGGCGAGTTAGCCCAACGTTCGCTAAAGCGATCACGGTCGGCGCCGTGGGGGCCACCGTGCGTGATCAATACCAGGGGGTAGCGTTTACCTTCTTCGTAGTCGTGCGGGTAGTAAACGATGCCTTCAATCTCTTCGCCGAGAGCACCCTTCCACTTGCGGATTTCGGTCTTGGCGATGTGCTTCTTCTCAAAACCCTTGTTGGGGTGATAAAGCAATTTCGCTTCGATCAGTTCGCCGTCGACAAGACGCGCAGTCATGACTTTGTCCGGCTCGGAGGCAGAGCCCGTTGAGTAGATCACGCGATCGCTGTTTTTTGCCTTCACGAGCCCGAAAACCCGCCCCATGTTGGCGCCCTTTAGCCGCGCGGCGCGAAAAGTGCCATCCGCCAAACGGGTATAGACTTTTTGGAATGGCGCGACACCGTTCGCCAGCGATGCCACATAGCCGTCGTCAGTGGCCAAGAAGCCACCCGAAATACCCCAGTCGTGTCCGAGGTCGAGCTCACGCAGGCTGAGGCCATCTATGGTCAACTCCGTTAGCACGGTGATCGCGGCGCTGTCTTCGCCATCAACCGTCATGCGCGGCGTCAGTGCGTAGATGCGCTTCGAGTCCTTCGTCCAAACAAAACCGCCGGGTTTTGACTTCAGAGTGGCGAACAACTCAACGGAAGTCTCGTTTGCAAGGTCGTGTAGAATGATGCCCGGTGGGATGTCGTTCTCGGCGCCGAAGTGCGGACTACGGTTGTAACGGCAGATCGCCCATTTGCCGTCGGGCGACGTGGCGAAACTCCCCAGTGGCTCTTGGCTATCGGTGAGCCGCGTGAGTTTCTTTGACTTCACATCGAACTTAAATAGCCGGCGACGACGGTGAGTGAATAAGGTCTCGTCTTCGACGACGATGGTGTCGTCCTTCGCCACTTTCGCGGCCTCTTCAAGTCGGCTACGTCGTTCGCGAGTTGAGAGGAAAAGAGTCTGGTCATCGAGCCAGTGATAGCCCGAGACTCCGGTTGAAATCGCCGTGATAGGGCGCGCCTCGCCGCCCGCGAGGTCCAAGGTCCAAATCTGTGCCCCCTTACTGCCTTTCTTGGGCCCCTTGATACCGTCGGGGAACTTACGGCCGGTACTAAACGAAACCGACTTGCCGCCCGGCACAAATTTTACGGAGTTGATTCCCTCTTGCCCCACCGTCAAGGCGCGGTGCTTGCCGCTGGCGATGTCGGTGATCATCAAGGTGGCGATGGGTTTGTCTTTTTTCTTGTCGGGCTTGCTCTTCACCCACAGGGCCTGCTTTCCATCGTCACTGAGCGTCCAAGAGCGTGCGGACTCTTGCATCACGATGTCGTTGACCGTCCAGGGTTTTTTCGTCGCCGGCTCTTTAGCCTGCGAGAAGGCAGTCTTCGCCCCACCCAAAGCGATCGAGAGAATGAAACATAAGGAGAAGAGTCGCAATCGCATCATCTGTCTATCCTTCACGGCGCGGATGCCTAAGATTCCCAATAGCAAGAAATTCGAGGCTAGTTCTTGAATTCGCCGTTTTAGCATAGTTGCAGCGTGGAGAATGGCCGTGCCGATCATTCGAACGCTCGAATGTGCGGAAGATTTCACCGCTTGCCTTGACCAGTCCGACCTGAGAGTACGGGAGAAATCGGACGGGCACTGTATAGAGGTTTGGGTGAATCGGCGCTAATTTGAATCTGTCCATCAACCCCAGCAGAGGCAGCAAGTCCCATGTCATCCCCTATCGTCGAATGCGTTCCGAACTTCTCCGAGGGCCGAGACAAAAAAAAGATTGAGCAGATTCTGGCTGCCATCCGTGGCGTCGAGGGCGCGGAGCTCGTCGACGTCGATCCGGGCTTCGAAACCAACCGCACCGTGGTGACCATCGTTGGTGCGCCCGACGCGGTGTCCGAGGCCGCTTTTCGCGCGATCGCCAAAGCCGCCGACGTCATCGACATGAGCCAGCACCAAGGCGCCCACCCTCGCCACGGAGCTACGGACGTTTGCCCTTTTGTTCCCGTCGCAAACGCCACGATGGATGACTGCATTCAGCTCGCGAAGGGCCTTGGCGAACGCGTCGGCCGCGAGCTGGGGATTCCAGTATTCCTCTACGATCAGGCGGCACAGATGCCCTCGCGGCGCTCCCTGGCCGAAGTGCGTGCCGGCGAGTATGAAGCGCTGGCGGAAAAGATGGGCAAGCCCGAGTGGAAACCCGACTTTGGTCCGGCGAAATTTAGCGCTAAGGCCGGGGTCGTCACGATTGGCGCCCGGGAATTCTTGATCGCCTACAACATCAACCTCAACTCGAAGACCAAAGACCACGCCAATGATCTCGCCTTCGAATTAAGAGAAAAAGGCCGCGCCCTGCGCCGCGGCCAAGGCTCCCCTTTCTACACGAGCGGAAAACTCGTCAAGTACCGGCCTTCCAAAAACGAGTTCCCCAACCCCCACGATGAACACATCGCGACGAGTCTTGAGGAGTTAGAGACTTATTACCGCGATTCCCTGGGATTGGATTTCCATGAAGAGCTCGCCTCCTTTGGCCGCAATCCCGCGGAACTTGAAGGCGTCAACGTCATGAAACCCGGCTTGTTTCGCGAATGCCGCGCTGTCGGCTGGGTGATCCCCGAATACGACCGCGCTCAGATCTCGATTAACCTGACTAATTTCAAGATCACGCCGGTTCACGATGTCTTCGAGGCCTGCAGCGAGCTTGCCAATGCGCGGGGCCTAAAGGTTACCGGGTCAGAGGTAGTGGGCGTCATTCCATATCGCGCCCTACGCGAAACCGGTGAGTTTTACCTCAACCAGCAAGGATCGAGCCGTGGCCTGCCGATTCACGACGTCCTTGAGTGCGGCGTTCAGAGCTTGGGGCTACGCGAAGTGGGCGAATTCGATCTTGAAAAGTCCGTCCTCGGCGTCCCAAAACTCGACGGCGAGCTCATCTCGATGTCCGTGCGGGAAATCGCAGACGAGGTTTCCAGGCCTTCACCGGCTCCCGGCGGCGGCTCGATTGCCGCCTTGGCGGGTGCTTTGGGTGCTGCGCTCGCGGGCATGGTCGGCAACCTTAGTTTCCAAAAAAAGGGGCTCGAGGACTTTCGCCCGGAGATGGAAGACGTGGCCATCGCCGCGCAACAGCTAAAAGAACAGCTCTTGGGCCTCGTCGACGAAGACACCGCAGCTTTCAACTCCGTCCTCACTGCGATGCGCATGTCGAAAGACAGCAAGGCCGAAAAAGCGGCTCGACTCGGGGCGATCGAAATGGGCTACAAACACGCGACTTCGGTCCCCCACCGCACCGCCGAGTTGTGCTTGGAAGCCATGCGCATTTGCAAGGCCGTCGCGGCCAACGGTCTGAAGGCATCGATCACGGATGCCGCCGTGGGTGCCCTCATGGCGCGCGCAGGCGTTCACGGCGCGGTGATGAATGTCGAGATCAACCTCGGTGAAATCAAAGACCAGGCCTGGATCGACAACATGCGCTCGCAGCTCGGCAACTTGGGCAGCGAAGCCGACCGCCTCGAATCCGAAACGCGCGACCTCGTCGCCAAGATCCTCAGCTAATAAATCAGCGTCAGACCGTTTTCACCACCCTGACCTTGGGGCAAAGGCTAGTGAAAATGGTCTGCCGCAAATGTTGAGGGTTTGCGGGTTTGCTTAGTTGTCTTCGAGGGGTTGGACGGCTCGGTATTCTTTGATGCGGTCTTGGTAGGTCGTCGCATCGAGGGCCGAGATGCCAAGGAAAAGGATGGCGAAAAGAATCGAGGAAACGAAGATGACGATGTTCAGGGCTTTTTCGTAGCGAAGGTGCATGAAGTACATCGACACGATCACCGCCTTGACGGTTGCGATCGTCATGGCGATGGTGAGGTCCCAACGGCCCAACTCAAAACGGCTAACCCCAACCGTCACTGCCGTGAAAAAGAGAAGCAAAGCAAACACCGCAAAAAGGGTCTTCAGGCTCGAGATGTGAGAGAGGCCGTGGTCGTCGTGGCTCATGGTTTTTTAGTCCTCTCTTAACCTTGGATGAGGTAAAGCAACGGGAAGAGGAAAATCCAAATCACGTCGACGATGTGCCAGTAAAGCGCAACGAAGTCGACCGGCGTGAAGTACTTGTCGGTGAACTCACCCTTGAAGGATCTAATCAAGAGCCAAGTAATGAGCCCTATTCCGATTAAGACGTGAATCCCGTGCAGGCCCGTCATGCAGAAATAGATTCCGAAGAAGATGCTCAAGTTGTAAGGGGCAACCTTCGGATCAAACGCAGAGCCATCGGGCATTTCGGTCGGCGACCAGGCACCTGGGAACAAACCGATGTGGATCTTGTGCTTATACTCAATGTACTTGATGACCATAAAGGTCGCAGCACAGGCGAGCGTGATGGCAAGCGCAATGATGAGCCCCTTGCGCTGATTAAGCTGAGCGCAACGCACGGCCCAGGCCGCGGTCAAACTCGAAAAAATCAGGACAACCGTGTTGGTAGCACCCATGGTCGTGTCGAGATAGCCCGAAGCAAACTCGAACAAGTCAGGGTGATTGAACCGGTAAAGGGCGTAGGCAACGAAGAGCCCACTGAAAAACAGGATTTCGGTCCCAAGAAACAACCAGATTCCCATCTTCCCCGACTCGAACTGCTGTTCGGGCGTGTGGAAGTGGTGGGCCAGGTGCCACTCTTCGCCAAATTCGCTGTGGGCGTCGTGGTCGGGCTTGTCAGCCACGCTGTTAGCTGAACTCATCGTTCAAGCTCCCTTCACAACCTTGCGATCGACGAAGCCGCCGATCTCACGGTTGTACACCGTGTTCTCGTATTCGTAGATAGCCGGTACATCCGGCTCTTCGTGAAAGTTGTGGTGAATCGGAGGCGACTGCGTCTTCCACTCAAGGGTCGTAGCTCCCCAGGGGTTCGCCGGCGCTCTTCGACCACGCTTGATGGATCCAACGAGGTTGACGAGCACAATGACCAGAGCCACGCCCAAGATGTAGGCGCCGATCGTGGAGGCGACGTGGAAGCTCTGATAGGCCTCTTCGATGTAGTGGTGGTAGCGGCGCGGCATGCCGCGCGAACCCATGACGAACTGGGGAAAGAAGGTCACGTTGAAGCCGATGAACACCAAAATCGCGGAGACCTTGCCCCAAAACTCGTTGTACATCCGGCCAGATATCTTGGGCCACCAGTAATGGAGAGCGCCCAAGAAAGCGACTAGAGTTCCCCCGACCATCACGTAGTGAAAGTGAGCCACGATGAAGTAGGTATCGTGCAAGTGAATGTCGGTGGAGGTGGTTGCACAGAAAAGGCCGGTCAAGCCCCCGATCAAAAACAAGCCCATGAAAGACAAGGCGTAGCACATGGGCGACTCAAGACTGATGGAGCCCTTGTAGAGGGTCGCCAACCAGTTGAATACCTTGATGGCCGACGGGATCGCCACAGAAAAAGTGATAAAGCTGAAAACCGTGGAGGCGATTGGAGTCTGGCCACTCGTAAACATGTGGTGGCCCCAGACGATGAAACCCAAAAAGGCGATCGCGAGACTCGACATCGCAATAAAGCCGTAACCAAAGATGTGCTTACGAGAGAAAGTTGTGAACAACTCGCTGGCCACGCCCATCGCCGGCAGCACCATGATGTACACTGCCGGGTGCGAGTAAAACCAAAAGAAGTGCTGGAACAAGACGGGATCACCGCCCAATGAAGGGTCGAAAATTCCGATCTGCATGAGGCGCTCGGCCATCAACAACAACAAGGTGATTCCCAAGACGGGAGTGGCAAGAATCTGGATGACGCCAGTCGCGTAGATACTCCAGACGAACAAGGGCATCTGGAACCAGCCCTGCCCCTTCGAGCGCATTTTGTGGACCGTCACGATAAAATTGAGGCCGGTAAAGATCGAGCTGAACCCCAACACAAAGGCGCCGGCCGTCGCGGTCATGACAGCGGTTTGTGTCTCGATGCTATACGGGGTGTAAAAAGTCCACCCGGTATCCAACCCACCGATAAGAAGAGTCGCAACGAAAAACACGGCGCCCGTCGCCCACAGATAGAAACTCAAAAGGTTGATGCGGGGAAAGGCCACGTCCTTGGCTCCCAGCATGAGCGGCAAGATGAAGTTCCCCAGTCCCGCCGGGATACCCGGAATCAGAAACAAGAAGGTCATGATCGCGCCGTGCAGCGTGAACATTTGGTTGTAGGTGTCATTCGACCAACCAAAAAACCCATCTCCAGATAGCAACTCGGTACGTAGCGCGAGAGCAAAGGCACCGCCTAAAGCCAGGGCAAACGAAAGTCCGGCGAGGTACATCAAGGAAATGCGCTTGTGGTCGAGGGTGAAAGCCCAGGACTTAAAGCCAGTACCAGAGCTGGCCGAAAGATAGTGGTCGCCAGCGTCCGACTGGTAATCCACCAGTTCGGTTTGAGCCGAGCTGCCTTGTTGGGATGTCGCCATTATTGAGGTACCCCGTTCACGTCCTTCAAAAACGCAATGAGCGCGAGGATCTTTTTGTCGTTGAGCTGCCCGTTAAACGAGGGCATCACACCTTCGTAACCGCTGGCGATCATTGCCTTGGGCTTGAGGACAGATTCTCGGATGTAATTTTCGTCCACAGTCACACTATCACCACCTTCAAGCGCGCGGCTTTGCCCCCAAGTCCAAACTCCCTTGAAGCTCGGCCCGGTGCCCTTACTGCCGTCGATCGAATGACATTGGGAACAGCCATAAATGTCATAGGTGTAGGCACCGGCTTCGACGGGCGACATGCGATCGACGTAGTTGCCTTCTTCTTCGAGCCAAGCTTCAAAATCGGCACGGTCTTGCACAACGACCTTCGAAATCATGTCCGAGTGATCGCTGCCGCAATACTCGGCACAGAAAACGATGTGTTCATTCACTTCCGGGGCATTGAACCACATGGTGTTGAACCGCCCCGGGACGACGTCCATCTTCACCCCGAAATCCGGGATAAAAAAAGAGTGAAGGACATCCTTGGAGTTCAAGATGAGACGAATGTTCTCACCTTTCGGCACGTGCAGCTCTTTGCTGAAAGTGCCATTCGGGTAGGTATACCCGAATGACCATTTCTGAGCTTCCACTTGAATGTCGTAGGTATTCGCCGGCGGCGTCGTCATCTTCATGTAGGTCTTAAAACCAGACCAAAACATCATCATGCACAAGATCACCGGAACGATGCTCCAGGAAATCTCGAGCAAGGTGCTGTGATGCGGGCTTGGTTCGGGATCGACACCGTCACGCCGACGGTACTTCACGACGAAATAGCCGCAAAGCCCGACGATCAAGACGAAGAAGACGATCGACACCCACAAGATGAAGTTGAAAGTCCAAATGACTTCCTTCGCAAACTCCGTCCCGGGAGGTGCAAACCAATAGGTTCCGTCGGAAGCGAAAAAGAGCGGGTTCATGCTGCCACTCCAGAGTTCTGGACACGGCGCTTTCGTTCGCGCCACCAGAGGATCGATAGAAAAGTTCCCAGGCCCAGCAACGTGATCATGCCACCGGTGCGCATGATTTTCATGGCTACTGGGGCGTAGCTGTTCGAATCGGGGTCATAGCCCAAAAAACAATAAAAGAGCACCTTGTCGAAGGCATCGCCGACGCGGCCGCCGGAAGCTTCGATCAAAGTAAAGCGCATCGTGCGCTCGGGAAACAAGACGCCGTAGACGTATCGCGAAATCTTGCCGTCCGGCGTCAAAACCATAAAGGCGGCGACGTGAATAAACTCGTCGCTTTCTTTGTCGAACTTGAAGCCAAACCCGACGGAATCTGCAAGCCGCTTGATCCGCGACTTCGAGCCCGTAAGAAAATGCCATCCGGAAGCGGCGGCGGGTTTGCCCATCCGTTTGACGAACTCGCGCTTTTTACGTTGCGCGTCCGCGGGCGTCTCTTTCGGGTCGATGCTGATCGTGATGAGTTCAAACTCGACCCCGGGTGTCATCTTCATTTCCTTCAGGACGTCAACCAATCCGTTCAGCTGTTTGCCGCAAAGCATGGGACAGCCCGCGTAGTTGAGCGTCAAGATCACCGGTCGCGAGCCCTTGAAGAATTTCGAGAGCGCCACGTGGTTGCCATGCTCGTCGCTGAACTCGAGGTCGAGCGGAACCTGGGCATTCAGCCGCTCGTCAATGCCAACTCCTGCGCGCACATCCGGCAACAACTGCTGTGCACTGGCTACTGCGGGACAAACCGCCGCAGCCAAAGTACAGATGAAGACCAGGATGGTGGCAATTAAGCGCATGGTATGAGTGCGAGTCCTTCCGAAAGCCAATGGCAAAAGATCAACAACAGGTTTAGGCAAGTACCGATCAGCCGAGCCACTTAGCTCGGCGCCGTTTAGTTCAGTTCTTGCGACGTTCTTTTTCGGTCTTAACCGCGAGATCCATGGCCGCGTCCAGGGGCAAGCGAGCAATGCCAGCTTGCTTGTCCATCCACTCGACACCTCCACTCTCGGTCGTAAGGCTTTCTTTCTGCTTTTTTTCGAGCTGACGGGCCACCGACTGCTCGTAGTTCGAGGTGCGGATCACCTGATCCTGCTCGTTGCGATCAAACCAGCCCGCGACGAGCCAAACCGAAATGACCGTCACAATCACGGTGATGGCAGAAGCCAGCACGATAGTCCGTGTGTTGGTGACGTCAATTTCAACGGCCATGGATGATGAGCCTCCTACTGAACGACCAACTCAAGTGACTCGCGCAGACGCGGATCACCATGAGCGATCAGGGGTTGTTTCGAAGTCAGCTGCATCCCGTACGCGAGACCGATGAACGCCAACCCAAATACCGTGGCGACATCAATCAGCCCAAAGTGAACGCCGTGGCTGTTCATTAGAGGGCGGATAAGCCAAAACAGGTCCACCATCTGCATCAGGAGCAACCAGACCGCCCAACAGGATAGGACTTTCTTGTTGCGTTTAACGTGCCGCGACAAAAGACCGCCGAAGGGAATAAGGCAATGGCCAAAAATCAACACCAAGGACCAGTAGCCCCAACCGTGATTTTGGCGATGAACGAGCCACTCGGTCTCTTCGGGGATGTTCGCGTACCAGTACAACATGAACTGGGAGAACGCGATGTAGCTCCAAAAGAACACGAAGCCAAAAAGCCACTTACCGAGATCGTGGTAGTGCTCTTTGGTCACAAGATGACCAAAGTCGGGGTTCTTCGAGAGAAAAAACGCGGCGAGGATCATCGTGGAGTATATGGAAAGCGTACACCCAGCGAAGAAGTAGACGCCGAAGATCGTTGAGAACCAGTGCGGCTCAAGCGACATAATAAAATCAAAGGACGCAAAGGTCGCCGTCAAAGCGAAGACCAGCATTCCCGGGGCCGCTCGCGATTGGAGCCGTGTCGTGATCGCCGGATCACGCGTTTGGTCCTGCGTCAGCGAAGCCTTGCGGAAATAGCGCGCCATGAAAATCCACACCGTGAAGTAGAACACATAGCGGGCCACGAAAAATGGCATGTTCAAGTAGCCGGTCTTTTTGCTCACGACCGGATCGGCTTCCGCCCACGCGGCGTCGATCCAGGGAAAAAGTCCGCTGTATCCAAACACGGTCGGGATCACGATGGGCAGAAACATCAGTCCGGCGATCGGGATCGTCCACATCGCGTTTTCGGCGATGCGGCGTAGCACGACACTCCAACCCGAGCGGGTCAGGTGTTGGAGCAACACGAAGAACATCCCGCCCAAGCCGATGCTCAGCACAAAAGTCGCGCCAACGAGCCAAGCGAAACTCAAATGACGCTTACCGTCTTCGGTCGTAAGACCCAGAACAACGGCGACGACGACCAAAACAATGCCTATTAAAGCAATGAGCTTGATCTTGCCGCGGCCGGCCTCCCCCATCATGGGGACGCGCTCCAGGGTGAGTTCAGTGGATGCAGGGTGACTCATTTGAGCTGGTTCCTTAGCTCAGCCGGCAGGTCGCTGACCTTGGCGTTGCGCTGGAGTTGCAGGGCCTTTAAGTAGAGCACGATAGCCCAGCGATCTTCCGCCACAATTTGAGAGCCATAGCCCTTCATCGTGCGGACGCCATTGCTAATCGTGTCGAAAAGCTGCCCCGGAGGGCGTTTGTTGACGGGGTCTTCATGAATACTCGCCGGCTTTATGAACGCGCCGTAAAGCCTCTCTTGAGCTCGCACCGCAACGGCGCCATCGCCATCGCCGGCGTAGCCGTGACAGACCGCGCAGAAGATATCAAAGCGGTTCTTGCCGCGATCGATCATCTCACGGGTTACCGGAATCGGAATGACCTGGGCCCAGTCGTTCTCCCCCGGTCCGGTTTTTCCGGTTTGCGTCGAGTCCGCTTCGATCATCTCGCCAAAGGCCTGAGTTCCCGCGACTTGAGCGCGCATCATGCGGCCATCCGCAAAGAACTTGCTTTCGGCTTGGGCGCGACCGTAGGCCTGATGATCCATGTCCTTCACGAGGTGAAAGCGCGGGATTTCAGTTTTCTTGGCGCGGGCCCGGTAGGCAAGCGCGAACGGGACGAAACTCAGCACCGTTAAGCCGATTAGGCAGGCGACGAGAACTTTGGGAAGGTCGCCGCCGCCAGTTTCTTCGTGACACATGTCAACCGAATCAGCACCGGTGGCCTCAAGCAAGCTTGCGACTTTCTTTTCGTCGAAGGCCGGGTCAGCGGCTTCAATCACGACGAAGAAACAGTCATCGGTTGAACGCTTGAAACGCTCCACGTGGTGCAGGGGGCTGTAGAGCCGCGGCAATTTGTTCAGGACGATGACGCAGAAAAACGTCGTTACCGCCGCGAACAGGACCGTACCCTCGAAGATGACCGGGACGTTCGCGGGCAAACTGAACAGCGGTTTACCGGAAATCGAGAAGGGATAGTCGACGGCGTTCATCCACCACTGCATCAAGACCGCGCCCGCTAAGCCGACTAAACCGGCTCCCAAGGCAATCCAGGGCAAGACGGTGGGTCGTACGCCCATGGCGTCATCCAGGCCATGCACGGGAAAAGGCGTGTGACAATCCCACTTGGTAAAGCCAGCATCGCGAACCTTCGCGGCGGCGGCCATAATGCCGTCGACATCGTGGTACTCGGCGATGACGCCGTGAAGGCGAGTTTCTTTGGCTTGGTCGCTCATCCCTGGCCTCCCCCCTTCGCGTGATGCTGGTGGCTCGGGTGTGCTTGGGGCATGGTCGCCTTCACTTCTGCAATCGCGACGACCGGCAAGAAGCGGCAGAAGAGCAAGAACAGGGTAAAGAAGAGTCCGAAGCTACCCAGCAGGGTCAGGATGTCGAGCAAAGTTGGACTGAAGTAGCCCCAACTCGAAGGCAAAAAGTCCCGGCTGAGCGAGGTGACCGTGATCACAAAGCGCTCGAACCACATTCCGATGTTCACGAAAATGCAGACGATGAACATCAAGACTGGCGTGGTGCGGACTTTCTTAAACCAAAAGAGCTGCGGCGAGATGACGTTGCAAGTCACCATGATCCAGTAAGCCCAAGCGTAGGGGCCAAAGGCACGGTTCAGAAAAGTAAACCCTTCATAGGGGTTGCCGCTGTACCAAGCCATGAAGAACTCGATGCCGTAGGCGTAGCCCACCATCGTGCCGGTCAGCAAAATGATCTTGCACATGTTGTCCATGTGCCGGATCGTCATGATGTCTTTCAAGTCAAAGAAGTGACGCGCCGGAACCATCAAGGTGACGACCATCGCGAAGCCGGAGAAAATGGCTCCGGCGACGAAGTAGGGCGGAAAGATCGTGGTGTGCCAACCCGGGAGCTGAGCAACGGCAAAGTCCATCGAGACGACGGAGTGAACCGAGAGCACCAGCGGCGTCGCCAGTCCAGCGAGGATCAAGTACGCGCGCTCGTAGCGGTGCCACTCACGGTTGGAACCGGTCCAGCCCAGGGCAAAGATCCCGTAGGCAACGCGGCGAATCTTGGTCTGGGCGCGATCGCGCAAGGTCGCGAGGTCTGGGACCATGCCGAGGTACCAAAACAACACCGACACGGTGGCGTAAGTCGAGACCGCAAACACGTCCCACAACAAGGGGCTGCGAAAGTTCGGCCACATGTTCATCTGGTTAGGAATCGGAAACAGCCAATACGCAAACCAGATGCGGCCGACGTGAATCGCCGGGAACAGCCCGGCGCAGGCGACAGCAAAGATCGTCATCGCCTCGGCAAAACGGTTGATACTCGTACGCCATTTCTGTCTAAACAGAAACAAAACGGCGGAGATCAAGGTTCCGGCGTGACCGATTCCGACCCAAAACACGAAGTTGACGATCGGCCAACCCCAACCCACCGGGTTGTTGTTGCCCCAGACGCCGACCCCGGTCGCGATCAAATAGGTGACCGAAGCCCCCAAGATCCCGAGCATGCCGACCGCGAATGCGAAGCAGATTTTCCAGGCCTTGGTGGCCTGAGGCGCTTCGGCGATCCCCGCGATCTTGTTGGTGATCGAAGTGAAGTCGTTGCCGCCGACGATCAAAGGCGTGCGTTGCCTCGGATCGTCGTAGGAGTTGTCCAAAGATGTATCGACTGCCGTACTCATTCTCGATCTATCCAAGAACGGGGTTCGGATTGCGTACCTCGGCGAGGTACAGATTACGAGGCTTAATGTTCAGCTCTTCCAAGAGCGCGTAGCTGCGAAGGTCCAAGTGGGCCTTTGAGACTTCGCTGTTCTTGTCGTTCAAGTCACCAAAGGTGATCGCGTTCGTGGGGCAAGCCTGCTGGCAAGCGGCCACGACGTCACCGTCGCGGAGTTCGCGTTTTTCGAGGCGAATCGTCTGCTTAGTGGACTTGATGCGCTGAATACAGAAGGTGCATTTCTCCATGACTCCGCGCGCACGAATCGTGACATCCGGGTTTTTGGAGAGTCGCTTCACATCGTTCTTCGGATCGTAGAGATCCTTGTTGTAGTTGAAGAAGTTGAAGCGTCGGACCTTGTAGGGGCAGTTGTTCGCGCAATAGCGAGTTCCGACACAGCGGTTGTAAACCATGTCATTGATGCCTTCGCTCGAGTGAATCGTCGCCGCCACTGGGCAAACCTGTTCACAGGGAGCATTTTCGCAGTGCTGGCAAGCCAAGGGCTGACCGACGGCGCGCGGCGTTTCCGGATCGGCGCCCGCAAAGTAGCGATCGAGACGAATCCAGTGCATCTCGCGTCCTTTGAGGACGTCTTCTTTGCCGACGATAGGAATGTTGTTCTCGCTTTGGCAACCGATAATGCAGGCGTTGCAGCCCATGCATTTATTCAGGTCGATGCCCATGCCCCACTGGTGGGTCGCGTCGTAGCTCTGCTCTTCGAAGGGCGAGATCAGGGGCGGGTGGTGTACAACGTGCTTCGCGAAGTCGGGGTGCTTTTTGTAGTGCTCAAGATCCGTCGAGCGAACGAGGGCGCCGAGGCGCGCGTCGAGGCCTTCCTTCGCCAGCTTGTCGTCGATGGCAAAGTGCTCTTGGGTCGTCGCGAGCTTGTGGGTCTCGGCGAGCTTGGTGAGCTTCACTCCGGTCGCAAAGGCTGAAGCGACGCTGGTGCGGATCGCCGAGGCATCAAAGCCGACCGGATCAATACCCTCGGCTTTCGATCCGCCGATGCTACCCGCTTCCGTGCGACCATAGCCCAGCGATAAGCCCAACGAGTTGGTCGCTTGTCCCGGCATGACGTGAATCGCGACTTTGAGTTTGCGACCACTCAGTTCGAGTTCGACCATATCGCCCGTCTCAAGATCGAGATGTACGGCGGTATTGGGCGACACGTTGAGCGCGTTGTCCCAAGTCAACTTGGTCATGTAGTCGGGCAGTTCTTGCAGCCAACCGTTGTTGGCAAAGCGCCCGTCGTGAACCTTGGTGCAGGCGGTGAAAGTAATCTCATACTCACCCTTGCCCGCCGCTTCGACGGCCAGCGGCTTCCGCTCCAGGGCCCCCGCCGGCAAGGCGCGGGCCGTCGGTGTCGAAAGGGTGCCGTTGGACGAGCCCACAAATCCGTCGTGGAGGCTCTTTCTCCAAATGCCGTCGAAACCGGCAGCGCCGATTTGTTCTTTCAGTGCGCTCTTCACCAAGTCAGAGGACTTGGGGGCTTTATCGCCAAGGACGAGAGCCAAGGTTTCAGGGACGGTCTTGCAAGCCGGATAAAGCGGCGCGATGAGCGGCTGCGCCAAGGTAATCGAGCCATCCCAAGCGCGCGCATCTCCCCAGCTTTCGAGGAAGTGCGTCTGCGGCAGGACCCAATGGCAACGGCGGGCCGTTTCGTTGTCGTGCAAGCTCAGATGCGCCGAGTGGGCGACTTTCGCCAACGCCGCGCCGAAATCGATATCGGCGGGAGCGTCGTAGACCGGGTTGCCACCCAAGACAACCAAGGTGTCGACTTCACCGCCATCCATGCGTCTCGTCAGTGCGGCCAAGCCCTCGGGCCCGGTGTTGTCCCACGCGGGCAACGTGTAGGTCACGGTCTTGCCGACCGCGCCGAGCTTGGCGTTGATCTGGTGGGCCAAGGCCTGCACGGCAGCGGGCTGATTCGGCCCGGCGATGACGACGGCGGCGCCGCGGTTCGACACGAGATCTTCGTGGATCGCCTGGAGGAATTTTTTGACCTCAGCGGATTCAGAGGCCGCTGAGCCCTTGCCTTCGACACGGTCGAGAAGCGAGGCGGCGAAACTGCCGATGAGACTGCTCTTCAGGGCCAGTCGATTGTCGGCCGACGCACCGGTCGAGGAGAACTGACTCTCAACGGCGTAGAAGCGGTTCATCGAGCCGCCCTTCGGATCTCGGCCGGCGGCCCAGCCGCGCGAAAGGCTCTGGTGATCGGGATGGTCGCCGAACAAGTCTGCGTCGAGCGCGACAATCACCTTGGCTTTTTCGAGATCGTAATGGGCGCGGAAGGGCTGGCCGAAGGCCATCTCTGCACCCTTTTTCAGGTTCTCGTAGCCCGCGGATTCATAGCTGGTCCAGGACGCGCCCGGGAAGGCCGTCATCACGCGCTTTCTCAGCGCCGCGACCGTGACTGAACTCGAGGCTTCGCTCAAAAAGGCGAGCTTTTGGCCCTGCCCTTTCAATCGCTCGAAAACCGGCCCCATGGCCTGCGCAAACTCTTCCCAGTTGCTAGCGCGCTTGCCTTCATCACCCTTCGTGGGACCCCAAACCGAATGCACCCGTTCGGGGTCGCAAAGGCCGAGGATGCTCGCCTGCGAAAAGACATCTGCCGCGCCGAGGCTGGCGCCGTGCAGAGGGTTTCCTTCGATCTTGGTGGGACGGCCATCGTAGCTGGTGACGAGCAAGGGATGCCCAACACCGCCCATTTCCATCGAAGTTGCGAAGCGACGCGGAACGCCGGGAGTCGTGCCCGCCTGGCGCTGCGCCATCGGCATGATCTTTTCAACGTCCCAGCGGCAAGACTGCAAACCCGCAAGGGCCACCGAGGCCCCCATAAGCTGCATGAAGCGCCGGCGTTCGATACTGGAGGGGTTGACCGTGTCGTGACCTGGCAACTCGAGTTCGAGGTGCTTTTTGAACTCATCGTCGCCGTTGAGTTCGCCAAGGCTACGCCAAAAGGTCTCTTCTTTCATCGATGGCATGTGGAGCAGTCCGTCGACGGGTTGATGTGTTTGTCTGCAATCATTTGTCGGTTCAAGGCAAGCTGGGCGTCACTGACTTCCCAGCCCATTTTCGTCACTTGATCGAGCGGGCGGATGTGGGCCTCGGGGTTGCGGTGGCAATCGACACACCAGCCCATGCTGAGCGGCTTCGCCTGATAGACCTCAACCATGGTGTCAACACGACCGTGGCAGGTTTCGCAGCCGACACCCTTTAGAACGTGCGCCGAGTGATTGAAGTACACGTAGTCCGGAAGGTCGTGCACTTTGATCCATTCGATCGAATTTCCGGTCTCGTAGCTTTCTTCGATGAGTCGGATCTTGCGCGCGATCTGATTCTTACCTTTGATCCCGGTATGGCAGTTCATGCAGGTCGCCGTCGGCGGGATTGCCGCGAAGGCCGCGGTCTCGACCGTCGTGTGGCAGTAGCGGCAGTCGATGTTCAAATCGCCCGCGTGCAGCTTGTGACTGTATGGAACCGGCTGCGTCGGCATGTAGCCGACGTTGAGCGTCTCTGGTGACGCGCCATAGCCAAAGAGAACCACCGCGTAAAGCGGGCCGCCGAGCATGGCGCCAGCGAGGATGAACCTCACCTTGTTCACCCATTTCGGGAAAATTGCTAAGCCCATTTATTGTCACCAAATCCGGTTTCGATGGAGACGAGCCGCCACAATGTCGCGGATACCTGGTGGTCACAAGCCGAGGGGGGGTGCGACACTTTGCACGCGCCTTAGCCGCGTTATGGTCCCTCATCTATCACACTGGGGTGACGGGCAATCTAAATTGTTTGATTTAAAAGGGTTAGAGCACGCGGCCCAAACGCAAAGGCCACTCCCATCCGAGACAAATTCGCAACGTGAAACCGCCAGGAAAAACTCGATCGAGTTTCCCGGGGAGCCGCCATCAGCTCACAATTATTATTAAGTCCCCATCAGCGAATTTGGAGCTCTCGCTCCTCTCCCGGCACGAGGGTCACTTCGACCCCGCGAGGGCCCCTTAGGGCCTTCAAATTGAGGCCCGGATCAACCCGTTCGACGCGGTAACTACCGGCCGGAATCCCCGGGATGACGAAAGCGCCATGGCGATCAGCGTTGACGCGGAACACCGGCCCCGATGCTCCGCCTAGGGGTCGCATCACGATGACCACGGGAGTCCCAAGTTTTTGATTCCGGTCATCAACCCGAATCGCGACCTGTCCCCGCAGTGTCGCCCCCGGCTCAAGGGTCAGGTCTCCAAGATCGACGTCCACGGCACCCGCACGTACCTCAATCGGAGTGTCGGACTCATAGGCCGCATAGCGGCCGTGCCGGATGCGCAGGGTGTAGGTCCCGGGCATGAGTCGGCGCACCGACCACAAGCCCTTATCTTGGGACCTCCCTCGCCGCGTTGGCGTCTTGATGTGGCCGAAAAGCTTCGCCCTGAGGGCGGCTTGCTGATTGCGAGCGCTGGTCAAGACTTCGATGGTCGCCCCGCGAAGCCCCTGGCCTTTGCTATCGATGATGCGTCCCTTCAAAGTGGCACCACGGGTCAGGCGAATTTCGACCGGCGCCGGATCGCGGCCGTCGACGAGGTGAATGACCTCGCTTCGGCCGCCCGCAAAGCCTCTCGCCTTGGCAAACAAATAGATCCGGCCCGAAGGCTGGGAGGGCTGAAAGTCGAACCGCCCCGTCACGTCGTGAAAGCGCTGGTGCATCGATGCGATGTCGTGAGCGAGCTCCGGCGTGCCGCTCGCGATCAGGCTAAAGTTCTTAACTGGAGCCCCCCTGTCGTCGACAACGGTCCCCACGACCATCGGGTGCGGCCGCAACTTCACTAGGGTGTCCGCCGTCCCGGTGCGCGCAACGGCAAAGGCGCCTCGGCGGGCAAACCCCTTGGCTCGAACGCCTAAGTTGTAGCTGCCTGCCAACAGGCCTTCGCAGCGAAAAAGGCCGCCAGGGCCACTTAAAGTCGGTGGCTGGGGCGGGTAGGTCTTTCGTTTTTCCTTCGCATTGCGCACGCGCACCGCGGTAATCACCGCGTTCTCGACGCCGCGGCCCTCTTGATCTTCAATGCGGCCTTCAATGAAGCTCCCCGCCTCAAAGACGAACTCCAAGCTCGCGGCGTGCTGCCCGCGCTGCAGAAAAATCTTCGTATTGATCTGAGTCGAATAGCCGAGTTTTTTTCCCCAGGCCCGTTTCGATCCCGGCGTCAGATGCACGAGGACGAAGTTGCCATCGGCATCTGTCGTGGCGCGGCGTTCGTAGGAACCTGCGGCAAAGGAGTCGAATCCGTGGCGAGTCTGGTCCATGAGCGTCACTTCGACGCCAGCCAGAGCTCTGCCGCTGTGATCTTGGGCGTGGCCGGAAAGAGTCACGCCCTCAACCAAAGTCACATTGACCGCTTTGGATTGCCCGGGCACGAGCCCCAAAGCGCCGATCACCTTGTCGGAGTAGTTGGGGTGGTAAACGCGGAGGCAAAGATCGTCGAGCGCCGGTAGCGGCCCAAAAACGTAGCGACCTTTTGGGTCGCTGAAACACTCATCGACCGTGTCACCGTAGATCGTCTGCAATGAGGTTGGTGAGATGTCTTGGCTGACCAAGAGTCGAGCGCCGGGCACCACGCGCCCCTCAAGGTCACGAACCAGACCACGAAGGGAGCCTTCGTCCAGCTCCTCCGAGAGTTCAATTTGGAACAAGCCGTCGGCGGCGAGGGGCGTCCCGCCGGCCATCGCTTCGTGCTCTGTTTCAACCGCGATGTGGCGACGAACGCCCAAAGACTCGGGCTCGTCGAGCGCATCCAAAACTTGCGACCCCGACTCGACCTCGAATTCATCGAGACCGCCACTATCCCAGACAATCAGGCCTGCGACACCTCCAAGCAAAAGGAGGGCCATCAAAGCCAGTGCCATCGCAATGTCCTTACGCATATCGACCTACCCTATACCCTAGTTGGCGAATGGATATCGAAGCTGGGACGCCCAAGCCGGGGAAACTGGGCTGAGTTTCCGCCAGGGATGATTATGCAATCCCGCCTCTGGATGGATCGAATTCTTCGGATTTTGACTTGAGCAAAACTGCGAAAGAACACCGAAATCGGGCCTAAAAACCCGCCGCCTGGCCGTCCTTTCGCATCTCTGAGGCTCCGCGGTACACCTTGTTGACAGCATCCCAACGAATAGCCTGATAACCACCAAAACCGCCCTTGGTGCGCCGAACTCGGTGCCCCAGGCTACTCAACTGGACGGCCACGGCGTCCGATATCCCACTCTCAAGCGACAAGATCCCACCGTCGCTCATGACGATGCCCGTAGGCTGGCTACTTCCCTCGTGCCGATAGCGGGCGGCATCACCGGCTTCTTGCACATTGAGCCCAAAATCGATCAGGTTGCAGACCACTTGAACGTGCCCCTGCGGTTGCATGGCACCTCCCATCAGGCCGAAGGACATCCAAGGTTGGCCATCCTTGGTGATGAAGGCCGGGATGATGGTGTGGAAGGGTCGTTTCCCCGGCGCGTAGACGTTGGCGTGGGACGAGTTGAGGGCAAACAAGGCCCCGCGATCCTGCAGAATGAACCCCAGGCCATCTGGCACCAAACCACTGCCCATGCCGACGTAGTTACTTTGAATCAGAGACACCATGTTCCCCTCGGCATCGGCGGTCGTCAGGTAGATCGTATCGCCGCGATCTAGCCTCGGCTCACCAGCATCCACCACACGCGCCACCTGCCGACGATTGATCAAACGGCGCCGTGTCGCGGCGTAGGATTTTGACAGCAGGCCCGCGAGAGGAACCTTCGAGAATTCGGGGTCGGCGTAGAATTTCGCCCGATCTGCAAACGCGAGTTTCTTCGCCTCGGTCATCAAATGCAGATAGGCCGCCGAGTTGCGCCCGATCTTTTTAAGGTCATAGCCTTCGAGAATGTTCAGCATCTGCAAGGCGGCGATCCCTTGCCCGTTCGGCGGCAGCTCCCAGATATCGTAGCCGCGATAGTTCACCGACTGGGGCTCGACCCAGGTGCTGGTGTGGGCCTCAAGGTCTGACTTTCGGATCGCGCAACCAACTCGTTTGCAATAAGCGTCGATGACCTCCGCCAAACTCCCTCGGTAAAAGGCGTCGCGGCCTTCTTCGCCGAGAATCGTGTAGGTCCTCGCGAGATCCGGGTTCTTAAAGATCTCCCCCGCCTTCGGCGCGCGACCATCGATGAGATAGGTCTTTTTGAAGTTCTTAACTTCGGTCAAATCGCGACTTCGTGGAAACCGCCGTGCCGAAATCGACCAGTAGTAAGCGATGAGTTGAGTGAGCGGAAAACCCCGCTGCGCATAGCTCACCGCCGGGGCCAAGATCTCCTTCATCGGCAGCTTGCCGAACTTGCCGTGAAGCTCGAACCAACCATCAACCGCCCCCGGCACACTGACGGGCAAGGGCCCATGCACGGGAATTTCTTTGCGCCCGCCGAGCCGTTTCTTGAGTTCTTCGAGTGACATGCCGCGCGGCGATCGGCCACTAGCATTCAAGCCGTAGAGTTTTTTGGTCTTGGCATCCCACACGATGGCAAAAAGATCACCGCCGATGCCCGAGCCCGTGGGCTCAACCAGCCCGAGCACCGCGTTGGCCGCGATGGCCGCATCCACCGCTGTGCCACCCTTCTTCAAGATATCCAGCCCCACCTGTGTTGCGAGAGGCTGGCTCGTGGCCACCATTCCCTCCGTCGCCAAAACCGGGCTGCGCGTCGCGAAGGGCCTTCCGACGAGGCGATCGCCGCCTTGTTGGGAATAGAGTTCAGGCTGCAACAAGAGGCCAAGAGTCGCGACAACTAAGAGATGAAGACGCATGACGGGTTCCTTTGAGGCTTTTGGCGGGGGCGCCGAGGGAAGGGAAAGGGTGGTGACCGTGGTCTGATCCAAGTGATCAGGGTCTGCCGAGAGCTTGACGGTCACTTGAAATGGGGGCGCTGTCAACCTCAACCGCAGCCCCGGCTTCGCTTTGGGCCCAGAATGTAAGAAAGCCCCAACTCCGCCGCTGGGAGTTGGGGCTTAAGTGTCGCGAAGAGAGGGCCTCGCGACGTCGGCAAATATCTGAAGGTCACTATTGGATGATGAATTGAACCGCGAAGGGTAGCGATGATATCGCGATGGGCGTCGGGGGTGACGTGCGGAGGTCAAAGGCCACGATGGCGCCACCATTGGGATCGGTGCAAACGAGGTACTCGACATCCTTGAGGTGAAGGGTCACGCGAAGACCATTGTCGGTGTTCTGGACACCGTTTACGAAGGCGTTATTGATGCCGCGGATGAAGAACTGGACGAGGTGGTCCACGCCGATGTTGCTCAAGTCCGCCGCAGCGCTGGCGCTCGTTGAGTCATCGATGACATTGCAAAATCCTGGCGAGTTCGTCACATCAACCATCGGAAGCCCGAAGAAATCGAGGAACACGTCTCCGGCCAACTGATCGTTGCTCACGCCAAAACTGGGATTGCCACTGCCGTCGTCTTCTCCGATGAGCCCAAAAATGATGGTATCTTCTCCGGGGCCGCCGTCGAAGCGGTCGGAGCCATCGCCCGGCGCCCAGATGAAGACGTCATCTCCAAAACCACCGAAGGCCTTGTCACGATTGTTGGGATTGAAATGCTCGGGCCCGCCGATTAGAAAGTCGATGTTGCCCCCGCCGACGAGGATATCTTCGCCCAAGCGGCCGACCAGGACCGAAGTCTGGTGCGAAAAACCGAGCAGTAAGTCGTGAAACTGCATGGTTTGGTCACGACCTCCACCCGAAAGCTCCGAAAGCTGCGGTTGGACGAAGGGGTTGAGCGCACTATTGGTGTCCCGCCCGATGAATGCTGGAAAGAGAGTACCCGCAGACGCCTTTTTTCCAGATGCCACCGTTGCCGTCGACATCGACACCGATGCCGCCCCCATCAGCGCTGAGAGGGAACTCCCGCTGGTCATGGGACTAGCTTCCGCCACTGCGGACTTCGCGGGGAACGTTGCGATAGTAGGGCCACTTCCCGAGGGGATTGTAGCGACCGCAATCGCCGCCAAACCGATGGAGGTCAATGTCGAGAAAGTCTTGAGGCTAATCATGAGTTAAGCTCCTTATTGCTTCTTGGTCGCGCCTCGTTGCCGTCGTGACAGAGCGAAGGGCTATGCCGCGCGTCTTGGCGCTTCGAGAAGGAAGTTAGAGTTTCTCGAACCCGATATCATGAGATAGAAGTTAGATTGCGGTCATGTTGAAGTAAACGCCACAACTGGAAATTTGACATACACTTATGACGCCCACTTCACGACCAAGGCAGCTGCGCTTCGCGGAATTTCGCCTCGATCTCGCCAACGAGATGTTGACGGCGCATGACGATCCGCGGCCTCTGACTCCGAAGGCCTTCAATGTCCTGCTGTTTTTGATCGAAAACGGCGGCATTCTCGTGACAAAGCAGATGTTGCTTGAGGCCATATGGCCCGACACCATCGTTGGTGACGCTGTCCTAAAAGTCATCGTAAGGGAGATCCGCAAGAAACTGGGTGATAACAGCCGTGATCCCCGGTTCATCCAGACGGTACATCGCCGCGGCTACCGCTTCATTCATGCCGTGGAAGAGACTTCGAACGCGCCCAAGCCGCCTAAGACAAGCGAGAGGCTCAGGCCGCCACCCACGCCGTTTCCAAGGAACCCAATGGCCACGTTGACCAGCGAAGCTCGGCCAGAGCAACTCGTCGGCCGCAGTGAGGTTCTGCAGAATCTTCGAGAGAGTTTCTTTCTAAGTCTGCCCGCTAAAAGTCCGGCCTTCGTCTTTCTGACTGGCAACACCGGTATGGGCAAGTCGGCCGCCCTCAACTACTTTCTGGGCTCCGTTTCTGCGAACTGGAAGTACTGCCTGCTCATGCGAGCCAACTGTGTCGAACATTCGGGGGAAGCTGAGGGACTAACTCCCATCCTAGAGGCTATTGGGAACACCTGCTACCAGGCAGAAGACTCAACATGGCGAGATCTGCTTGCACGTTACGCCCCTAGTTGCTTGGTTCGCCTTGCGAGCCTATCCGAAGAGCATGACCGAGAGCAGCTGCGACTGGATGCGATGGGAAACTCCGCGACACGACTATTACGAGAAACAGCCGATTGGATTGAGGCCTGTTCAAGACGTCGTCCCGTAGTCCTCACGATCGAGGATATCCACTGGGCTGATCCCTTGACCATTGACTTGTTGTCGCTTCTTGCCAAACGTCGCTCAGCGGCGCTATTTGTCGTAGCGACCTGGCGTCCGGAGGATCTTTCACCCGACGTCCAGCGCCGGCTCCGAGAGTTTGTCGCAACGGGCCAGGCCCGAGAATTGGCATTGCCTCTTCTGACGGTTGGCCAGATTGCCACTTACTTGTCGCAACGATTCAAAAGTTCAAAGGCCGATAGTGGAGACCTAGCGCGATTCGTGCACGCCAAGACCGAAGGACAACCCCTATTTGCTGTCAACTTGGTGGATGAACTCCAGCAAGGAGGGCACATCTCACCTTTGAACATCAAGATCGCATCTTCGAGCCTCGATGCCCTCTCGGAGTTCGTCCCCGCCAACGTCGAGCAGATGATCCATGCAAGGCTTCAGACCATTAGCCCTCAGCACCGGCACTTGCTTGAGGCGGCAAGTGTGGCTGCCGTTGGCGATTCGAAATTTTCAACTCTATCGGTAGCCGCCGCACTAGGCGAAACCGCTGGCGACTTGGAAGACGTTTTTGAAGAAATTTGGCGTACAGGACGCTTCATCTTTCAGGGGGAAACCCTTCTATTCGCGGACGGAATCATCTCGCAGAGCTACACCTTTACACACTCTTTGTACCGCCAAGTTCTCTACTCCACGATGACCAAAAGTCGGCGCCTGCGATATCACCTACGTATTATCAGTAGCGGCAAGGAGCTGTTTTCCGATCGTCGAGATGAAATCGCTCACGAAATCGCAAGGCACTACGAGTACGGCGGCGATCTCGAGCGCGCCTGCAGCGCCTGGCAACATGCCGGAGTCGTCGCCGCAACCGAGTCTCGCGCCATCGATGCCGAACGATTCTTTTCACGCTCACTACAGTGCGGAAAAACAGCAACTCTCGAATTTCGCTTGAGTCTCTTTGAATCCCGGGGGCTCGCCCGGCGCAGTCTTGGCAAGACCAAATCGGCTGAGCAAGACTTCCTCGAGATGGCGGAGCTTGCGCGCCAAGTGAACGATCGCTCCCGTGAAGTCGAGGCTCTATTGTATTTGAGCAATGTCCGCTTTTGGATCGACACGAATCTCGCATTGCAGACCGCCTCTGATGCGGTCAAGTTGGCGTCAAGGGACCAACCCTCGCTCTTGCTCGCCCATGGCCTTGGCTATTGGTCGCACCTTCGCCTCAATCTTCTCGAATTTGATCCAGTTCTGGCCCGCGACTGCGACCTTGCCGTCAAAGCTTGCCGCCAGTCCCAAGATGAAGTGCGGCTTGGTTTTCATTTGACCCGTAAGATTTGGCTCGATTGCCTGCGTTCAAATTACTCAGACGCTGCAACCGCCGCAGTCGAGGCTGCGGCTCTCAACCGCAAACTCGGCAACACTTTTGACTACATGCTCACTCTTTTTTGGTGGTCATGGGCAACCTTGCACCGCGGCAATTGGGGAGAAGCCCTCGAAAAGATCAACGATGGCCTCCAAATGGCGGACCGCAACGCCCACGCCCATTGGGTCTGTCTATTTGGTGTGCTGCGCGCACAGGTGTTGGTGGAGATTGGGATGTCGGAAGAAGCCCTCGAACTTTGCGCGGCGGCAAGTGCACTGTCTAGGAGTGCAGCGCAAACCAAAGGGCAATTGGGATGGCACGCAAGCATTGTTGGCGCACAAGCCTGTCTGGCACTCAACGCGCCAGAGAAAGCCTGGAATCAAATTTGCGAATTGGACAAGGAACTCCTGCAGCCAAGTGCGCAGTTAGACACAATCCTGCGACTACCCCAAGAAGAAATCCGCGCTCGAACACTCCTCGCACTAGGACGGGACGCCGAAGCGGCCGAGGCAGCGACGAGCTTGCGGTCTTTCGCCGAAACTTGCGGCGAACATTCATATGCCGCACGGGCATCGCTGTGTCTCGCCTCGGTAGCCCTTGAGCAAGAACAGATAGAGATCGCCAAGGCCGAGCTTGCTGCCGCAGCCCTGTCGTTGAAAGACGGTGATTCAGCGTGGTTTACCGACCTGCAAATTCAGCACTGTCGGAAAAAACTGAGCGAGAAAACGGAAAAGCCTGCTGCATCCACGGCATCCAACTCAAATTCTGATGAAGCCTTCGAGATCTTAGCGCGCTCTTTGGATGCCTGGCCTCATTTTCAGGACACGTGGCTCCAATCTCCGTTCAAAGCCGGCGAATGAGGGCGTCCGCAAATTCGCGAGTGCCCAGCTTGCCACCGAGATCACCGGTTTTTTCGCCGTCGGCGATCGCTTTGTCGTAGGCGCTTCGAATCTTGTCCGCACAGCCGTCGAGCGAGAGATCCTTGGTCGTGTCGCTCATGTGCCGCAGCATCATGACCGCACTTTTGATCAGGGCTAAAGGATTCGCTTTGTTTTGACCCGCAATGTCCGGGGCCGAACCGTGGACGGCCTCGAACACAGCCCCCTTGTCGCCAAAGTTCGAGCCCGGTGAAACCCCAAGGCCACCAATGAGTCCGGCGCAAAGGTCGGAAACGATGTCGCCGTAGAAATTCGGGCAGAGCAAGATATCGTACTGACTGGGCTCTTGCACCAAACGCATGCAAGCCGCGTCAATGATGTGCTCGTCGTACTCGATTTCGGGGAATTCCGCGTCATGAACGTTGCGAGCGCATTCGATGAAGAGGCCGTCGCCTTTCTTCATGATGTTCGCCTTGTGAAAGGCGGTGACTTTCTTGCGCCCCCGGTTTTTGGCGAGCTGAAAGGCAAAGCGTGCGATGCGCGTCGACGCTTTTTCCGTGACGATTTTAAGCGAAGTTACGACCCCAGGGGTGATGACGTTTTCGATGCCGCAGTAAAGGCCTTCGGTGTTCTCGCGGACGACGATCAAGTCGACGTCTTCATAGCGCGTCTTAACCCCGGACATCGAGCGTACGGGGCGAACCGCCCCGTACAAATCGAGAGTTTTCCGCAGGCGCACGTTGACGGAAACGAAACTCTTGCCGATCGGAGTCGTGCAGGGGCTCTTGAGCGCGACGCCGATTTCGGTGATGGTATCGACAGTTTCTTGGGGCAGAACGTCTTCGTGGCCGGCTTCAAGGGCGGCGATGCCGGCGTGGCACTCGACCCAATCGATGTCAGCACCACTGGCGGCGATAACGCCTTGGGTGGCTTCGGCGACTTCGGGGCCGATGCCGTCGCCAGGAATCAAGACGACCTTATGCTGCATGGGGATCAATCCTCAATCTCGATATCTCGTCGGGCCGTCAACATAGCAAAGGCCTGAAAGCACGAAAGTGCGGTCATCGGCCATCATCAAGCCTGCCGGCGCGCAAGCGCCGGCGCAGATTCTCAACCTTGGAGCCAAAGCTGATGCGTATCTGTTTACTGACGGCGATCTTCGGAATGTGGACTGCACTAGCTTTGGGACTGCGGGCTCAGGAAGAGGACCCGAAGCTGCAAGCGCTGGCATTCGAGAGTTGGGATTTGATGCTCGACGAGTCGGTGCTCCCCCCCTCGTTCGCGGGTGAAAATCCAAAGAAATGGAAATCCAGCTCCTTGTTCGACGCGGGACTTATCGACCTTGCGCAGCCGGCCCCAGCGAATCGCAGCAAAGCGCTTCCCCGCCGCGAAGGAGAAGTGCTTCAGATCGCAGCCAGTTCAGACTCGCGCGGCGCGCACTTTGTCGCGTTGCGCGCGGCCATTTATGCCGCGAAGTTTGTGGACACGAAGCTGGTCTTCAAGACGCACGCTGCCCTACGGGTCTTTGTGAACGGCAGCAAACTCGGCGAAAAAATGAATGAGGAGCCCGCATCCAGCGAGGCCGGCCGCTTGGAACTCGACATTCAATTGCCACAGGGAGATCACCGAATCCAAGTATTCATAGTGCGCTCACCCGGCTCCAAGGGCGAGGCGACTTTTCGCGGGCACTTTGTGAATGGAGACGACTTGAGGCTTCGGGCCGTCGAAACCAAGGACGCCGCGCGCAAACTCGACATCCACGCCATGTTGCAGTCACCGTTGCTCAAGGGCCTATCGATTTCTCCCGACGGCCAGTGGTTTGCGACGACGCGCCTCAGTACCGCCGTCGCCGGACCGAAACAAACCAAGACTCTCGTCATCCGCCACATCGAGCACCACGATCGCTGCCAGACAATCCCGGGCGCAAGCCAGTTCGCCTGGCAGCCCAATCTTGAACCCGGGCCGACTCAACGCGGCGAGCGCCCTCGGTCCCCGAGATTCGCCTACACCACCACTCGAGACAAAAAGACCACCTTGTGGCAAGGCCGCCCTTTGGAGGAGCCCACTCCGATCCTTCGCGACGACGAGAAACTTAGAGGATTTCGTTGGCAGCGTCGCAACGACGCCCTCTTTTTGTTGACCAAGGGTGGATCGAAGAAACCCAAGTCCCGCGGCGTCAAGAAGTTTCGCGGGCTCAACGATCGAAGCCCTGCGAGTCGCAGCGTGAACGAGGTTCACTCGTATCGACTCCGCGACGGTAGACGCCTGCCGGTGGTGATCGCCAAGAGCAGTCTGACCATCCAAGACCTCAGTTGGGACGGCCGCCATCTCCTCTTCAGCCGGCCGGACCTGGACTACAGCAAACGACCCTTCTCACGCACGATTTTGTCTGAGTACGATCTCGACGCTGGCACTATCACCGAGCTCGCGCGTTGTGTTTGGTTCCGGGCCGCGTCCTATCGCCCGACCGGTGAGCACATCGAGATTCGCGCGGGTGCTTCAAGTTTCGGGGGCCGCGGTCGCAAACTCAAAGATGGGGTGCTCGCTAACGACTACGACGTTCAATTGTTCATGTTCGATCGCAAGACCTTGCAAGCCCTTGCGGTTAGCAAAGACTTCAGCCCGAGCATCGATGACGCGCAGTGGAACGCCGCCGATGGCGCTCTTTATCTCCGCGTCACGGAAGGCCCCTACCACCGACTTTTTCGCTATTTCGTCGCGGAGAGCCGCTACGAACGAGTTGATCTACCCTTCGACGCCCTTGAGACCTTCTCGCTCGCACAAAGGCCCTGGCGATTGGCGGCGATGGGCAGCTCGGCCCGAAAACCTCAACATGCCATCTGGCTCGAAACGGGGGGTAGGCCCAAGCCCTTACCTTCGCCCTACGCTGAGGCACTCAGGCGTCGTGTGATCGGCGCAGTGAAAGACCTCGATTTTGAGACTGAGAGTGGAACGACAATCCGGGGCCGCGTTCACTACCCACCCGAGTACGACGCAAGAAAGTCCTACCCCGCCATCGTCTATTACTACGGCGGCACCGTGCCGACCGATCGTTCTTTTGGCGGTCGTTACCCCAAAAACCTTTGGGCCGCGAAGGACTATCTCGTCTACGTTCTACAGCCCAGCGGTGCGATCGGCTTTGGCCAGGAATTCTCCGCCCGCCATGTCAACAACTGGGGGCGCACCGTGGTCGATGAGATCGTGGCGGGCACCAAGGCCTTTTTGTCCGCGCATACCAACGTCAACCCAAAACGCGTCGGTTGCATTGGCGCGTCCTACGGCGGATTCATGACGATGCTCCTCATGACCCAAACCGATCTTTTTGCGACGGGCATCTCCCACGCGGGGATTTCGTCGCTTTCGAGCTACTGGGGTGAGGGAAACTGGGGCTACCTCTACAGCGCGGTCGCCAATGCCAAGAGCTACCCTTGGAACGACCTCGATCTCTTCGCGGGACAAAGCGCGCTTTTTTCGGCCGACAAGTTCAGCGGCTCGCTCTTGCTCCTTCACGGCGCTGCCGACACCAACGTTCCGAAGGGCGAAAGCGACCAGATGTACACCGCGCTGAAAATCCTCGGCAAGCGCGTCGAATACCTGCAATTCGAAGACGAAGATCACTGGATCTTGCGAAACGACCGACGCACGCTTTGGATGAAGAGCATCATCGCTTGGTTTGATCGCGAGCTAAAACACGAGCCAGCCTACTGGGATGATCTCTACGCCGACGACAAAGCCCACTAAAGCCGTCACCTCGCGCACAGTTTTCGAGCATAATGGGCCCAAAGGGGAATGCTGACATGCCGCTGACACGATCGAATCCGTTTTTCGCCTTGACCCTGCTCGCATTGGGCCTCTTCGCCGCATCTTGCGCTCAGGTCCCCGGGTCCGGCACTGAAGGTGCGGTAAGCGAGAGCCGGCTGACAGCAGAGTCCCTCCAGGCCCAGGTCAACTCTTTCGACCAAGTCTGGCAGACCGTGCGCGATCGCCACTGGGACCCCGAGCTCGGCGGCGTTGATTGGGAAGCGGCCCGAAAGGAACTTCGCCCCGAGGTTTTAAGGGTGCACTCGCAATCTGAAGCTCGTCGGGTCATGAACGAGCTTTTGGGGCGCCTCGGTCAGTCGCACTTCAACGTGTTCAAGGGCAAAAACGACCATGAGGTTTTCGCCGAAGGCGCCGAGCCGAAAACTACCGTCAATCCGGTCATTCCCGACAACAGCGCGACTTCGATCGGTGGCGATGGCGATCCGGGCTTTGATGTCACCTGGGTGGACGGAAAAGCCTTCGTCGCCGCGCTGCGATCAGGTTCACCGGCGAGTACCGCCGGGGTGCAAGTGGGATGGGAACTCATCGAAGCCCGCGGCGTCGACTTGAAGGAGCGCGTCGAAAAGCTAGACAGCCATAGCGATCATCCCAGCGACTTGCTGATCAACTCGGTGTTGGCCGCGGCAATCGGCGGCCAACCCGGCGCCCTGTCGCCCTTTCGATTTCGCGATCGCATCGGCCACCGCAAAGACCTCAGCATTCGGCACTTGCCGCCACGGGGCGAGCCCTTCGAGCTGACCGAAGACGCAGTCTTGCGGATTTGGTGGAGCAAGCGACAGCTTTCCAACGGAGTGGGCTATATCGCCTTCAATGCCTTTGGGGCCCCCGACAAGCTCGTCAATTTCATTTCTGAGTCCATGACCGAGTTCCAAGATGCTCCGGGCATCGTCCTCGACGTTCGTGGGAATCCGGGCGGCATTGGCTCTTTGGCCTCGACAATCGCCGGATATTTCGTCGATGAGACCGGACGCAACATGGGAAAGATGCAACATCGGTCCGGCGAAATCACGTTCCCGGTTTTCCCGCGCGCAAAAGTC
Organism: Planctomycetota bacterium; assembly: GCA_036479435.1. Taxonomy (GTDB): domain Bacteria; phylum Planctomycetota; family DRQF01; genus JAZGFI01. The sequence continues at coordinate 32,539 of JAZGFI010000093.1, forward strand.
TACGACGGCCCGCTAGCGCTGTTGATTGACGGTGCGTCGGGTTCAACCGCGGAGATTTTCGCGGCCGGATTGAAAGATCTGGGCCGCGCCCGGCTCTTCGGAACGACGACGGCGGGGGCGGTGCTCCCGGCTCAGATCGTCACCTTGCCCAACGGCGACGGCTTCATCTTCGCGACGGCCGACTTCGTCTCGCCGAACGGTCGGCGCTTGGAGGGAGTCGGGGCCGAACCCGACGAGAAAGTCGAGCATTCGCGGGCCTCGCTCGTGGCGGGCCGCGACGCTATCTTGAATGCCGCAGCCAACTGGTTGACTTCTGATGCCGCGCGACAAGACGGAGATCGGCGGCGCCGCGAGCTCACCCTCCGCGAAGCCGCAAGAGTCGCAAAAAGCGCTTCGGACGCTCGAGCTAATGCTTCCCGCGCCACGTTGAAACCAAAAGAACCGGCGGCCAGCGCGGCAGCAGCGGCTCTACCGACTGGGGAGTCCTTGATGGAACGGTATCTTCAGGCCACCGGCGGTGCGGTCGCCTACCGCAAGATCCAATCACTGTCGATCACCGCCGAGATCTACCTCGGTCAAATGTTGGGCAAAAAACCGATCGTCTCTCAAATATCGACGGCGGGCGATGATGGCAAAGTGAGGTACCACTCGGTCTTAGATCTCGGGTCCTTTGGAAAGATCAACGAAGGCTCCGACGGCGTCACGGTCTGGGAGTCAAGCGCCATCATGGGCAACCGCATCGTTGAAGGGAGCGAACGCGCTACCAAGCTTCGCAGCGCCAACCCGCTGGCCCTTGCCGATTGGAGGCGGCATTTTCGTTCGGTCGAGACGGTGGCTGAGGAACAGGTTGCAGGAAAAGACTGCTGGAAGCTAACCGTGACGCCGATCGATGAGGACCCTGAGATTTGGTGGATCGACCAGGCAACTGACTTATTGCTCCGCTCCCAAACCACCTCAGATTCTCCGATGGGTCGCATCACTTTGACGGCCGACAACGAGGACTACCGCAGTGTCGATGGCATCCTGATTCCTCACCGCGTGAAGGTCTCTGGCGGCCCCGAGGCCCAGGTGATCGAGCTCAAGGCATTCGAGGTCAACCCGGTCTTTGAATCGAGCGTTTTCGAGTTGCCTCAGGTCATCAAGGACCTTCGCGCCAAGGCCAAGTCTGAGCAGCCCCTGAAGAAGGGCGCTTGAACTTCGAAAAAGAGGTCAAAACTGCCATCTAATTCGAAGATCTAACTCTTTATGAAAAAGTGACTTAGATGACATGCCCTTTTGTTTAAGGGCAGACCTTGACAATTTGCAGAGAGCAGACCTGCTTGTCTCTAAACCCGACGAGCAGGTTTTTTCGATCCGGGACGTTAACCCGGCAACTCGAAGCGCCCTCAGCGAGAGCCGCTTCGAAGTCCAAGCCCCATGAATTCGCAGTGAGCAGAGCCAGTACGATGGCGATGATTGACGTAACAAAGCTTCGCAATATCGGGATCAGTGCCCACATTGACTCGGGCAAAACGACCCTGACGGAGCGCATCCTTTTCTACACCGGCCTCATCCACACTATCCACGAAGTTCGTGGCAAAGACGGCGTCGGTGCCACCATGGACTCGATGGACCTGGAGCGCGAGCGTGGCATCACGATCGCGTCCGCGGCAACCCACGTCGAATGGGATGGCTACGAGGTCAACATCATCGACACGCCTGGGCACGTCGACTTCACGATCGAAGTCGAACGCTCCTTGCGGGTGCTGGACGGTGCCATCTTGGTGCTGTGTGGCGTGGCCGGAGTCCAAAGTCAGTCGATCACCGTCGACCGTCAGATGCGCCGTTACAACGTGCCGCGCCTGGCTTTCGTCAACAAGTGTGACCGGGTGGGTGCAAACCCGATGCGCATCGCCGATCAGCTCCGCGAAAAACTGCGTTTGAACGCCGTCGCGATGCAGATTCCCATCGGGCTCGAGAATGACCATGAGGGTGCCGTCGACCTAGTGACGATGAAGGCCATGTACTTCGACGGCGACAACGGCGAAGACATCCGCATCGAGGCGATCCCCGATCACCTCTTGGACGAAGCCGAAACACGCCGTGAAGTCATGTTGGAAGAACTCTCCAACTTCGACGACGAGTTGATGGAACTCGTTCTTGATGGCGGTGACATCAAAGAAGAGATGATCCACCGCGCAGTGCGAAAAGGCGTCTTGGACCTCGCCCTGTGCCCGGTATACATGGGCTCAGCCTACAAGAACAAGGGCATCCAACCGCTGCTCGACGCCGTCATGGCCTACCTTCCGGCTCCTGACGACATCAAGACCGAAGCCTTAGACCCTGAAGATGAAACCACTGGCGTCCCGATCACTTACGAAGCCGACGCCCCGGTTCTTTCCTACGCGTTCAAGCTGGAAGACGGCGCCTACGGCCAGTTGACTTACTTGCGCGTCTACCAGGGCCAGATCAACAAGGGCGACACCCTGATCAACGCCCGTACGCGCAAAAAGCAAAAGATCGGCCGATTGGTTCGCATGCACTCCGCCAACATGGAAGACATCAAGAGCGCACAGGCTGGCGATATCATTGCAATCTTTGGCGTCGATTGCGCCTCGGGTGACACCTTCCGATCGGATAACACCGAACTGACGCTCACCGCCATGCATGTCCCGGAGCCGGTCATCCACCTCGCGGTGACCTGCAAAGACCGCAAGGCCGAGACCAACATGTCGAAAGCGCTCCAGCGCTTCTCGAAGGAAGACCCGACCTTCCGCGTCCACGTCGACCCCAAGAGTTCCGAGACCATTATCTCGGGCATGGGCGAGCTTCACCTCGAAGTTTATGTCGAGCGCATGAAACGCGAGTTTCAAGCCGAGGTCGAAGTCGGCGCTCCGAAGGTCGCCTTCCGCGAGTGCATGACGCAGGAAGTGAAGTTCGACTACACCCACAAGAAGCAAACCGGTGGGTCCGGCCAGTACGGACGCATCATCGGCATGATGGGACCGAACGAAGGCGGCGTCTTCGAAATGGAAAACAAGATCACCGGCGGCAACATTCCTCGGGAATACATCCCAGCGGTAGAAAAGGGAATGCGCTCGATGCTCGAAACCGGAACGCTCATTGGCGCCCCGGTCGATGGCCTCAAGGTTTACTTGAGGGACGGTGCCTTCCACGCCGTCGACTCTTCGGATCAAGCTTTCCAATCCGCGGCTCGCGGCTGTTTCAGAGAGTATTACCCCAAGGGCAAGCCTCATGTGCTCGAGCCGGTCATGAACGTCGTGATCGAAGGCCCGTCCGAGTTCCAAGGTGAAATCGTCGGCACGATCCTCCAGCGAAGAGGTATCCTGGTAGGCACCACCGAAGACACTGGCTTCGTTCGCATCGAAGCCGAAGTGCCTCTTTCCGAGATGTTTGGTTACGCGACAGATCTTCGCTCGGCGACCCAGGGCAAAGCTGAATTCTCGATGGAGTTCCACCGTTACGCCGCGGTTCCCAGAGATATTCAGGAAGAGCTGATCAAGGCTTACCAGGCCGAACGTGCCGCGGGCAACAAGTAAGGAATCCAATCATGAACGTTAGCGATGCAAACCGCCCCCTGCGCGTCTTCGAGAAAGCCCTGAACGGCGGACTTGGCGAAGGCAACATTGGGGTCCTGATGAGCCGGACCGGCACGGGCAAACTCGCAGTGATGACGTCGATTGCCATCGACCACGCCCTCGGGGGCCAACAGACCTTGCACGTCGCCCTCAATGAGAGCATCTCCGATGTTCGGGCCTACGACGACGAAGTGCTGCACGAGATGCTCGAACGCCTCGGCGTCGAGGATCGCGCCAAAGTTGCCACCGAAGTCGAACGCAACAAGCAGATTTACACTTACACCGACGGTAACTTCACCGCGACCCGCATGCGCACGACCTTGGACTTGCTCAAAGAGCACGCCCAATTCCGACCGCGCCTCATCGAAATCCAAAACTGGCCGGATTTCCAATCGGTCACCATGGACGAGATGAGCCGACTCAAGAACATTGCTCAAGAGTACAAGTGCGAGATTTGGTTGACCGCAACCAGCCACGACGACAACGCGCCCGGCCAGATCCCGGACTACATCTCTCGCTTCGACGAGTTCTTCTCGGTCCTCGTGTCCCTCGAACCCGAATCCAAGCACGTGAACCTCAACATCTTGAAGTCACACGACGCCACCCCGCCCGCCGACACGCACCTCGAGTTCGACCCCAAGTCGATGCTGATCCGCTGGCGCTAAAAACCAAGCTCCACCAAGCCAAACCGAAGAAAGCCGGTGCCCCCAAAGGTCACCGGCTTTCTTTTTTGGGTTGAAGGCTTGCGAGAGGCTGCGGGGAGGCCTTGCTGGCTAGTGCATTCTGGAGAGAGCCTTGGCGAGGGTGGTGATGGCTTGAGAAGTCATGGCTCCGAAGGAGAAGCGGACGGCGCCGGGGATGCCGAAAGCGGAGCCGGGGATGCAGCTGAAGAGGCCGGATTCGAGGGCTTGGTCGGCGAAGGCGACGTCGTCGCCTCGCCACCATGCGGGCAGCTTGGCCACTAAGAAGATGGTGCCCTGGGGCTCGTGGTCGGGACGACCGCAGAGGCCGAAGCCCTGGGCCGATAGCACAGACAATAAGGCGGCTCGGCGGCGCGCCATCTCGGCGCGAATATCCAACATCATTTGGGGCTCACGCCCCGCTCTTAGATCTAGGAGGCCCGCTTCGAGGTATGCCAGGAGGCGCTGCTGACCCAAGACGTTCGGAGAACCCGTACTGCCTCGAACGAGTTTCGGCAGAACCACGTTGCTGAGTTCGGGATAGGCGCTAATCGCAAAACCGACGCGCGCGCCCGGGATCAAGTACTCCTTCGAAGCCGAGCTGACGACGACCGTGCGTTCGGGCGCGTAAGCCAACAGGGTGCGAGGAGGCTTGGCGTCGTAACGCAAACGATTGTAGACCTCATCCGCGATCACGATGAGATCGTGCTCGCGGAGAAAAGCGGCGAGTTCGCGATACTCAGTATCTTCGAGAACCGCTCCGGTGGGATTGCTCGGAAAATTGCAGACCAACAGCTCAATGCCTTGATCCTTCACCGCGCGATCAAGCCCTGCGAAGTCTAAATGCCCTTTCTCGTCAAAAAACTGAAGCATGGTCGTGCGTCCACCCGCAAGTTCGACGCCGTTATCGTAGTTCTCCCAATGCCCTAGTGGCAGCCCGACGGTCTTGCCGAGGGCAAAGCATCGAAAGAGCAAAGAGAGCCCCTCGGCGGCCCCAGTTGTGATGGAGATGTGCTCGGCCCTCAAACCCTCGGGAAGCTGTTCTACGGCGCCTGAACTCAATCCGTAGGTCAAAAGCCAGGTCTCAGCCAAGGCGGCCCGCAGAGAGTCCAAGCCCGCGGGAGGCCCGTAGAGGACTTCCTCGTCTTCGTTCATCCCCACGATCTGCCCGATGTCGGCCCGCACCAGTTTTGGATTCGCGGCTTGGGCCGCTGCGGCTCGCTTGGAAATAGTCGGAATCGGAGAGGCTCGACGCACGACTCCTAAGACATCAGGGGCCAGGCACGCATCTAAGTCGTCAAAGGGCCCCGTCGACATGATCCTGGCTCCATTCGTTTTTCTGCCTACAAAAAAACCCCCGCGGAAGCCCGCGGGGGCATTGTAGTTGACCAAGCGAGTTGGCGGCAGTTGAAAACCAGGTATTCAGCGTTCTTAGAGTGAACGCACCCAGCGCTCAAAGGACTTGTCCAACTTCTCAAGGTCGATGCCGTCGAAGGCCTTGTCGACCGCGGTCTCGAGGATCTCTTTGATCTTTTCCTGGTCTTCCCAGTCCACGACGGTGATCCCGGCGAGTCCAGGTAAGTCACCCCCGGGGCCACTCTTGCCGTCGTCCTCGTCTTCTTTTTCCTTCTTCTTCTTTTTGAAGGACGCAACGTTTTCGCTGAGGTAGTCAAAATAGGTATCGAGGGCCGCCGACCACTTCTTGTTCTTAGTGACCTTACGCAGGTAGTACACAAAGGCCCAACCCTGCGAGTACTTCATGCCCGCGTTGTTGTAGTACTCACTTTGCGGCAGACGAATGAGACTACGAGTCGGGATGAGGCTATTGCCATCGTCGCGCAACAAACGCTTCAGGTAGTCGGTACGCCATTCGAAGGTGCCAATGCCGACTTTGCTGCCGGAAATCCGCGCCCCTGCAAAGTAATCGCCATGGCCTTCGTTGAACCAAGGGTGTGGAGCGAGTTCACCCACCGCGTAGTGGATGTACTGATGGAAAGCCTCGTGGTACATGACCGAACGAGTCGCGGCACGGCTTTTCTTTTTGCCCAGACCATCGAAGGAGTCAAAGAGCACCAGCTCTTCTTTTCTTGAGTTCCAGTATCCCGCCGAACCACGAGGTCCGCCGTATTGGTAATACTCGGATTGGGTGCTCAACACGCGCACGGTGCAGACCGTCGTGATCTGAACCTGCGGCGGGAACATCTTTTCGTAGACGGCCTTGCGAAGCGCTTCGATCTGCTTCGAAAGCGACTTCACGAAGCTCTTGTTCTTGCTGTTGCTGAGGAAGACGTAGTTCTTCGAGTCGATGGCATACCAGCCCGGGTTACCCTTGATCTGCGACTTTAGGGCAGCACGGCGTTTCTCAGGCGAGAGTTTCTTCAGGTCCTTGACAGCGACGGTGCGCTCGATGCGTCCCTTGGTGCCGATGAGCCTGAAAGACTTGATGCTCCTGGTGTAGATCTTCTTCCAGTTCTTTTTGTAGGCCGCTTCGGGAGCCGTGTAGATCACGCCCCACTCAAAGCCATCGCGCTCGAACACGCCGATGCAATAGGCGGTGCGACCGCCCGTGAACTCGATCAGCTTGCCTTTGAGCTTGCCGGCCTTGATCGCCTTCGGCACGTATCGTTTCGCCGCGTTCTCGAACTGTCCCTCGAGCCATTCTTCGATGTTCTTCGGGTTCATTCTCATGCGGATTTTCTCAAGGCCGCGAAGCCTCTTCTTCTCTTCTGCCTTCCTCTTCTTTTCCGCTTCTTCCTCTTCTTTATCCTTCGCTTCGCTTTCATTGGTTGTGGTAATACCACCACCTTTTTCGAAGCGTCGGATTTGGAGGCCGCAGCCATAGGAACTGAAGTCACCACGTTTTTGAGCGCGGGCCAAGTCGGGTGACCAACTACCGACAATCGTCTTTTGGCCGGGCTGGGCCGGAATAGAGTTCCAAGTCTTGAGGGGCCGAATACTGTAGCCGTAGGCCTTGATCTTTTGGGACTTGCCCAAGGAGGGACCACCCATAGTCGCAGCTAGGCAGCCGTAATCAATAGGACTCGCTTCGTAACCCGCTTCGATGGCTTGCTGATTGACGCCTTGCACGCCAAAGGCGGCCGCTATCAATAAGGTCGCCGTAAACAGGAGTACCCGTCGTTTGTTTTTGGCTGTCATGATCTTTCCTTCTCTCTACGCTTTTGTCTTTGTTGTCCGCACTCTCTTCGCCCGCCCCTCACCTTGCTGATGTGCAGGAGCTTCTTGGCACCTTGGCCCGGCCCTCCGGCCCCAAAACGAAGAGCATTTATTGTCTGGCCTGCGCTCCCAGAATGGAACGATGCGACGCCGCAATGGAGACGCTTGAGGTGTCTCTTGTGTTCAATAATTCTCAGGTTTTTTCGGCGCTTCGAGGCCTTACTACCACGCCGACCGCCCATTGGGACAGACCGCAAGATCGAAGCCGCGAATATGCCCATGGCGAGCCGATCAAAAACCAGGAAAAACGCCGCTCACTTAGCGTGGATTGTGCCCACGACGGGAGACCAAGTCGAGAACAATAATGGCCCCCCGAGAATATGTCCGTTAGGGCCGGGAGGCGCATTTTCGCACCATCCGTGAGATATCGCCAAGAATCAGTCCTGGGGGCGAAATTCGCTCGTTTCGCTCCATTGAGGACGCTCGGCGGTCATCCCCAAATTGACGCCCAGACGGAATAAAGCGCGGATATCCGCACAACCGCCCTTCAAAGACCAAGCCGGGTCAAACTCGTCACTCGGCCGGTGATAGTGGTTTTTACGCCAGACATCCCGGGCCTTCTTCACAAAGTCCGCCGGCTTCCCCGCCATGTCTTGGCCGCCTTTGATGTACAGGGCGGGCACGCCGACGCGTGCGAAATTGAAGTGGTCGCTACGGTAGTAGTATCCCTTTTCGCTCTCGCTATCGGGCAGAACGTGGCGCCCGCGTTTTTTGAGCACCGCAATGAGGCGCTGTTCCAAATCGTTTTGACCCGACCCGATGACTTCGACGTCCTTAGTTTCGTCGTGGACGTTGATGCCATCGACGTTGATATTGGCCACGATGTTCTCAAGCGGCACCGTGGGGTGCTCGGCGAACCACCGGCTCCCTAACAGTCCTTTTTCCTCACTCCCGACAAAAAGGAACATCGCCGAGCGCTTCGGCTTGGGATCGAGCTTTCCCCAGGCTTCCGCGAGCGCGAGGATTCCCCCACAGCCGCTCGCGTTGTCGATCGCGCCGTTGTAAATGCCATCTTTGCCTTCGGGCACCGCGGCCGCGCCAAGATGATCATAGTGCGCGGTGTAGATAATCCACTCGGCTTTCAGCTTAGCGTCAGAGCCTTCCATCAGCGCGACGACGTTGACATCTTCAAGATCGGCGACTTCGTTGACGAGCGAGGTCTGGGCGCGCAATCCCAAGGGGACCGGCACAAAACCACGCTTTGCCGAAGCCGCGGCGAGCTCGTCGAGCGTGCGCCCCGTTTTCGACACGAGTTTCTCAGCCGTTGCCCAGGTCACCCAACCGCGAGCACCTAGCATCGAGCTCGGATCGTCACCGCGAATGTCAAAGCGCGGCGTGCGCCAAGAATTGAACACCACCGCCCAGCCATAACCAGCCCAGGGAGTCTTGTGCACGACCAAACAGCCCGCCGCCCCCAGTTCACGCGCCTTGTCGAATTTATAGGTCCAGCGCCCGTAGTAGGTCATCGCGGCACCACCGAAGAGATCCTGATCTGCGGTCGGAGGATCGCCGACCAACATCACGAGGATCTTTCCTTTGCAGTCTAGGCCCTCAAAGTCGTTCCACTCATACTCCGGCGCCTCGGCCCCGTGCCCGACAAACACAAGTTCGGCATCGACGGCATGCTCGCCCGCTCCGCGATTCGAAACCAGCACATAGTCTTTGCCGTACTTCGGTGTCCAATCAAATCCAGCCTTGTCCTTCGCGGCAAGCCCTCGGATTCGCATCGTCTGCTTTGAAGTCACGATGCGTCGCATGGGCACGTCCTGCCCCCACTTGCCCTTCGCGCCTCCGGGTTTGGCGCCGGCCGCTTTGAGTTTCGAAATCAGATAGTCACGGGCGCGAGCGGCGCCGATCGTGCCGGGCCCCCGACCTTCCATGTCGTCATCCGCGAGCACCTTGATGTGCGCCTTGATGCCTTCAGGCGTGATTGAGTCTTCGGCGCCTTGCACCGTCGCGGCATCGCCCCAGGTCTTTGTGTCGGCTACGGTCTTGTCGCCACAGGCGCTCAGTGCCAAGGCAGTCAACACCAAGAATGTGACTCGGGTCATGGATTTCATCAAAGTCGCCTGATCTTGAGGTTACGAAAGGAAACGAGGTCACCATGGTCTTGCAGCGCGATGTGCCCTTCGAGCATCTCACCGAACTCGGCCATGTCTTTGAACTTGCTCTTACTCTTCAGCGCATACCACTGCGGACTGCGCAGCGTGTAGCTGACCACCAAGGTGCCGTTCAGCCAATGCTCGACCTGGCTTTTTTGCACTTTGATCCGCGCATGATTCCAATGATCCGCGGGCATCGCCACCGATCGCGCCCCGGCGATCATGGCGTAGAGGGCCCCCGCTGAGGTGAGAGGCGAACCGCCGTCTTGGTGCCGTAAATCATCCAGGATTTGCATCTCCGGACCGGTCGACCAAGTGCTCCCACCTTTTTCACTCACGCGGTAAAAGATGCCGCTGTTGGCACCCGGCGCCGCCTTCCACTCGCAGCTAAACTCGAAGTCTCGGTAAATCTCGCGCGTGATGATGTCGCCGCCGCCTTGACCCTTGTGGTGGCGGAGCTCCCCATTCTCGACGCTCCAGCCCTGGGTCGGAAACGCTTTCTTTCTAAATCCACGCCAAGCAGAGGTGTCCTTGCCGTCAAATAGTAAATGCCAACCCGCGGCCGACTCCTCGACGCTGATGGCATTGAGCTTTGCAGTCGAGGCGAGGCCGCCGCGCAACTTCGGCCCCGCGGTCGCCGGCACTCTATTCAGGGTGTACCAGGCTTCGGTGCTCCAAAGTGGCCGTCGCGCAACACTGCGCCAAGTCACCGGCAAGGTGAACTGGTACACCTTGCCCGCGGTCATGGCCTCCACGCCGACGAACAACTGCAAACGATCTTTGGAAACCCTCAGCGCGCTTGGGGCCACGATTCGCTTGTCGATCTTCGGCCCGCCGTAGGTCTTGGTTGGCCGGTAGTGGAAAGAAATAAGCTTGATGTCTTCAGGCTTGAGGTCGACGTCCGAAGCCATGGGCTCGGTAAATTCGATCACAAAACCATCGCTACGGGCCGACAGAGTTTTCATCTCAAAACTTGGGCGGCCATTCGGGCTGAGTCGTTGCAGCCCGAACCATTTGCGCCCGGCGTGTTCCCAGTTCCCCGGGTTTCCGACGCCGCCCACAAACAACACACCGGCGTCGGTGGACACAAAACGATTGATGCCGGCCTCAAGCCCCTGGGTGAAGCGAAAAACCGCGCCTTGGTATTCGCCGCCCATGCGCTCGACAAAGACGCGCTTCATCCCGCCGTGGGTCACATCACCGTGCAGCATCTGACCGACGAAGGGCCCGGCTTTAAACACACCCGGTTGGCTGGGCGAATTCCCGATTTCGTTCTGGGGCAGCCACACCACCGGCGGCGTTGCCTCCTTCTTCTTCCAGTCCTTGGGAAGGGCCGAAAACGAGTTGTAAAACGCGCCCTCCTTCAAATGCAAGATCTTGCTCGACGGCAACCAGTCGCCCTGATTGTCGGCGATGAAAATCTCACCGTCGACACCGATGCCAATTCCGTTCGGCGTGCGAAGCCCCCGTGTTAAAAACTGCTGTTCGCCAGTGGCGATGTTCACCCGAATCGTGCGACCGCGGTCGGGGACTTGCGGATGTGTCGACGCGCCGCCAGGGTTGATCGCCGTCGCCAGGTTGAAGTAAAGCCAGCCGTCTTTTTCGACCAAACCAAAGGCGAACTCGTGAAAGTTGTTCGAAACGCTCCAAGCGTCGGCGAGCTTTTTGTACTCGTCGATAACGTCATCGCCGTCGTGATCGATCAGTTCGGTCAACTCTTGTTTCTGCAGGACAAAGAGCCGCTTGCCGACACACTTTAGGCCCAAGGGCTCGGCGAGACCGGCGGCAATGCGCTTGACGTTGACTGCTTTGGGATCTGCCGCGTGAACCCCGTCAATGAGATAAACACCACCTTCGGGCGACCAAGTGCAAATCACGAGTTTGCCATCCGGCCTGAGGTCCATGCCCCCGACTTTGGGTTCAAACCCCTCGGGGCGAAGGTCCGCAAGATCGTAGGAGGGATGAACACCGCTCAAGGGACGTCGGTCGCCGGAAGCGCGGGAGTCGCCGAGCCGCAGGACACGTTTGCGTCCGGGTGCCGTGACGCGGACAACACCCTTGGGCGTCGACAAGACTGACTCATCCAAAACCTGAAACTCCGCAGCACCCAGCGGCCGCCACGCAATCCGGAGCATCGCGCCCCCGCCCTCTTCGAAATGAACGACTTTCAATAAGTAGGGCCGCGCCTCGAGCGCCAAGACCATGGTCTTAGATTCTGGGGCGTGGAGGCCGTCGTTGTCGATGATCTCTTTGCCGTCCAGCCAAAGCTTGCTGCCATCGTCGCTCGTGATCTGGAACTCGTACTCGCCCGCCGACGGCGGTGTCAGCCGAGCGTTGATGACGACGAGGTAGCGCGATTGGAAGGGCTTGAAGTCCTCGCGCGACTCATCGAAATCGAGTTTCTTGGCGAGAAAGTTGACGTTCGGAGTCTGCCCTTCGATGAGATCGGGAACCGCCGCCATTGCAATGCCAACGTCATAGATGCGAACATCGGCACCCGATTCGAAAACAGTAGCCTGCGCTCGCAAATCTGCACCGGAAGCAAGACACCACAACAAAGCTGCTGCGACACAGACGGGACGGAAAGTCACGATCAAAGCCCTCCCTGCAGCTTGTACTCAAAGACGTACTGATAGCTGCCGTTGTAGAACTCGAATCGTGCTTCCTCACCCTTTATCTTCGGTCTGAGGGGCGAGATCGGACGCACACGGTCAATCATGTACTTGGCCTTTTCTCGTAGAACCAGCTTCTCACCCTCGGCCAAGCCCCGTACGCTGAACGAACGCAGCAGCTGTGGCTTGTGACTCATGACCACTTCCGGAAACTCGACGACGACGACGTCTTGACGTCCGCTCCGGCGCAAGCGGTACTCGAAATGCACAACTTTTCGATTCAATGACTTCCGCAAGCGGTACCCCTCATAGCTCAGCACAACATCCAAGATCCCAGGCTCACCGTCGGGACCGCGCGGCGCCGATTGCAACTGCCAGGTCGGGCTTTCGAATTCGAGTAGAGCTTTGCCACGCGTCTTCGGTTGGGGCCCGTGGGCGCCGTCGTAGACCGAACCCACCAGCTCAATGCCACCCGCCCAAATCTTGTGGAGACCGGGCTTCGCCAGATCATAAGAGACCCACAGTTTTTCCTGCAAGGCCACCACCGCCACGCGCGGTCGGCCGTCCAAGACACAGCGAAACACGAAGGGATCGTGCGCTCTCCCTGACGACGCAGGCAAGGGCATGGCTTCGACACCGAACTTCTCGGGCTTGATCGTCACCTTCCCCGTTGCCGCCCATTCCGTGCCGCGCGCCAACAACAAGCGAAGTTGCTTGTCTTGCATCGAAGCGCGGGTCGCGGGAGTGTTGCGCCAGACATGCCCCAGCGGCGTGTGAAACACGCGGCCTTTGCCGTACTTGTGAATAAGGACCATCGGTTCGACCTTCCCGCTCCCGCCACTTTTTTGGCTCGAACGCGCCGACATCAAGGTTCGGTACGGGGTTTGGTGCATCGGTTCTAGGCCGTGGTAAAGCTCGTCGGGATGAGCCTTCATGTCCGGCAGATCCCAGGTAATGGGGTGATTGCGGTCAACGACATCGACGTCGAACTTGTGAAAGGCACCGTGCCCCGTGTCTTTGCGCCAGCACAAAGCGCAGATCTTCTCGTAGGCCTCCCAGCCCTCAAATGCGTTGTTGGCCGCGTGCATCACGACCACGCCAACGCCCCATTTCACCGCGGCGACGAAGTTGTTCTCCGCCGCTTTGCCCCAACGCTTACCGTTGTAGTCGAGGAAGATCGCACGAAAGCTGTGAGCGAACCTCGCGTTGGCAAGATCGGCGGAAGGATCTTCCGTCACCGTGACTTCGAACCGCCCGGTCTTTTCCAGCAACTCAACGACCTGATCCGTGGTGTACTCACAGTCATGGTTGTTTTCGCCCGTCACCACGAGCACCGGCAGCAGCTTTGAAAGCTCCGCCGCTTGCTGCGCCGATAGCACCGCGCCGGATGGCAAAAGGACCATGGCTAGCGCAAAAAGAAGAACTCGTTGAGTCACGTTCATGATGCCACTCGGGGTAGTGAAAATGGAGACTTAGTCGACATCAGCCTTTGAGGAATGCCGCGGATAAAAGGCAATGACGTAGGCGAGGCAGGCTAGTGACGCCCACATCGGGACAGAAAACAAACGCTGGGTTATCGACTCCGAGGCATAGCTGAACTTTTCGCCATCGGCGGCCCAGCCCTGCACCAAAGTGGTCGCGACGTAGCTACCGACGATAATCCCGATGCCGATCACGACGAGGTTGTAAAGGCTCTGCGCGCTCGCCCGGACATCGGCAGTTGTTTCTTCGTCGACGATCATGAAGGCCACGAAGATGAAGCAGCCGAAGCACAGACCGTGCAGGGCTACGCCCAACACCAAGGTTGCGATTTCGGGCATCGGCAGTACGTGGACGTAGCTGAAAAGCAGCATGCGGAGGGCGTAGGCCAATAGCCCCACGATCAAAAAAGTCTTGCGCGAGTACTTTTTGGCGAACAGCGGGACGATAGCTAAGACTGCGATCTCGGTCATCTGCCCGATGGTCATGAGTCCGCCGCCCCCCACGCCAAAGACCTTGTTGAGGCTGGTGGCGATGCCCGCTTGAAACTCGCTCAGAAAACCCGCGGTGTGCACGAAGTAAAACTGGTGAATACAGGACACCACCAAGGACACGACAAACAAATGGCGCAAGGTGGCGTTGCCGAGGATTTCCTTAAGTGCCTCCCAAGTGGCGAAGGCCTCTTTGCCCTTGCGCGGTGGCGTGTTCGGCAAAAAGAAGCAGTACACGCCCATCACCAAGCCAATGATGGCACTAAGGCGAAAGGCATCGGCGCGGCCGGCATTCTGGGCGAGCTTTAGGGCCTCGGCGCTCAGGCCCGAAGGCGAGTGCTTCAGCAGCAGCCACTGCCCCACCGCGATACCCACCACAATCCAGCCCACGGTGCCCCACACGCGGACTTTGGCGAAGTCGGTGTCGCGGTCTTTGAGGTGATGCAAAGCGAGGGAATTGCTGAGGGGCAAAGTCGGCGCATAAACCAAAGAGTAGGCGAGCGAGAACCACAAAAACCCGGAGTAGGTCTCGACGTCTGCCAAGTTCCACACCAAGGCCGCGCCAATGATATGGCTGATGCCGAGGAATTTTTGGGTCGCGAAGAAACGGTCCGCAATCTGCCCCGCCACAAAGGGTGCCAACAAGGCCCCCACCGCCCCGACCGCGAACATCGTCCCAATCTGTTCGCCGCTGAACTTGCGATAGTCCTGCAAAAAGGGAAAAAGGATCGGCAGCCAAGCCCCCCAGATCGCGTACTGGAAAAACATCATTGTCGAAAGCTTGGGTTTTTTGGAGATCGTCAAGGCGTCATCCTTAGCAAGGGAGAATTCTGGGACTTAGCCAATCCGTGGCGAAACTCAGTTCAGGAATCACCGAAGGCGCTGTCGAAGGCGCTGTCGAAGGCGCGGTCAGAGCGAGGGAAGTCTAAGTCGCGCACGAAGTCAGCTGCATCGGTGGCCCCGTGTTCGCGATCCATCATGGGATCTTCCCATTCGACCGACAGGGGTCCGCCATAGCCAATGTGATTCAAGATCCGGATGATGCCCTCAAAATCGATGGCCCCGCGACCCGGCGAGCGGAAATCCCAGTAACGACCATCGTCACCAAAGTCGGTATGGCCACCAAAGACTCCCGCACGAGCGAAGCCCTCTTGCCACCAGACGTCTTTGATGTGGACATGAAAGATGCGTTCAGCAAACTCCCGCAGAAACTGTAAGTAGTCGACGCCCTGATAGCCAAAGTGCGAGGGATCAAAGTTCGCGCCAAACCTCGGGTGGTAATCAACGGCTTCCAGGGCGCGCTTGAAGGTCACCAGGTCGAAAGCAATTTCCGTGGGGTGGACTTCCAAGGCGAAGTAAAGATCGGCTTCTTCGAATACATCCAAGATTGGCAACCAACGCTGCGCAAAATCCGCGTATCCGGCGTCGATCTGACCCGGCAGCACCGGCGGGAATGAGTAGCACAGATGCCAAATACTGCTGCCCGTAAAACCGTTGACGCGGAGACCGTGTTCTTCGTGCTGTTCTTTGACTTCATCGGGAGCGGCATCGAAAAAGCGGCGCGCGGCGCGCGCGGTGGCTTTCATTTCTTCGGCGGCACGCTGGCGAACGCCCTCGGGGTCACCATCGCCCCAGACTTCTGCCGGCAAAATCGCGCGGTGACGTTCGTCGATGCGATCGCAAACGGCTTGCCCGACGAGGTGGTTGCTCAGGGCAAAACAATTGAGATCAAACTCGCGCAGGGTTTGCCAATGCTCGGCGAGATAGGCGTCGTCATTGAGGGCCCGCCCGACTTCGAAGTGATCGCCCCAACAGGCGAGTTCGAGGCCGTCGTAGCCCATCTCCTCGGCTTTTTCGCAGAGCGTGCGAAAAGAAAGGTCGGCCCATTGGCCCGTAAACAGCGTCAAAGGTCTTGGCATGGCTGCTTCCATTCCTTCAGGGGCAAAGGGTCGAATCGGAATCTTAGCGGGGCCCCCTGCCCCTGGCTACCTTTGGACCTTCTCGGATAGAATCTCAGCTCAACCGCCCTTGGAGAGTCCATGCCCGATCCCCAGCCTTTTCGAATCGCCATCCTTGGCACCGGCAGCATCGCCGATACCGCTCATGCGCCGGCTTTGAGTTCTCTGCCCGAATGTTGCCTGTGGTCGGTGCTCAGCCGCTGCCAGGACCGCGCTCAGGGCTTCGCCCGACGCCATCAAGCAAAAGCACCCCAAGCCGCGTTTGACGATTTGGCCGGTCTCCTACGCGACGACGCCTTGGATGCCGTCATCGTCACCACGCCAGATCGACTTCACGCAGCGATGGCGATCGCAGCGCTCAAAGCTGGCAAACACGTCTTGGTGGAAAAGCCGATGGTGACGAGCCGCGCCGAGGGCGAAGAGCTACTCGCAGCTCGTGATGCTTCGGGCAAGACTTTGGCCGTGGCTTTTCATCTCCGCCATCATCGCGGGCATCGCCTGTTGCGCGAGCGAATCCTCGCTGGCGACATCGGCGAGGTACGACACCTGCGCGTGCAGTGGACTTTCGCCGCCGCGGACGCATCAAATTGGCGCGCCACGCCGAAGCTGGGCAAATGGTGGAGCTTGGCGGCAAACGGCCCACACGCGCTGGACTTAGTGCGCTGGTTTGCGGCGGATAGGCTCGGACCTTTAGAAGAATTGCGGGGCACTTTTAGCCGCGGTCGCGTTTTGGGAAGCCCTCACGACGAGACCGCCGTGGTCGGGGGATGTTTTGCTTCGGGAGCGACGATCGAAATCCTGACCAGCGTTCTCTTTGCTTCGCGACCCGCCTTCGAAATCTACGGTTCTGAGGGCGAAGGAATCTGCCGCGACACCTTGGGCCGTCACGGGGCTGGCGACATCGAATTGAACGGCGACCCTTTGACCTTTGAAGTGCACTCGCCCTTCGCAGGCGAAATCGCCGATTTTGTGGCTGCCGCCCGCGATGGCCGGGCCCCCGAGGTCGGCGGCGAAGCGGGCATGCAAGTGGTTGAAGACCTGCTGCGAATCAGCGACTTCTGATTTGCGCACTCATTTGATTTCTCGCATCGAGACCGCACAGCCTTCCTTCGCCGACACCAGGGCCGCTTCGAGGACCCGCTGGGTCTCGTAGGCGTCCGCAAAATCCGGCAGGGGCAACTCGGGCTTGCGTTTCGCGATCACACGCATGATGTCCGCGGCCATGTTGGTGAAGCCGTGCTCGTAGCCCAGGACATGAGCATCCGGCCACCAAGCCTCCATGTAGGGGTGATTCCCCGCTGAGGTACACATGATGCGTCGCCAGCCGCCTTCGCGGGCGCCATCGGCGGCATCGAAGAAGCGCAGGACGTTCATGTCTTCAAAGTCGAAAGCGATCGAGCCTTTTTCACCGTTGATCTCAATCGTGTTGCGATTGAGATGCCCAGGGGCTAAGCGCGAAGCCTCAAAACTCGCAGTGGCGCCGCTGCGAAAAGTCGCCAGGAATTGGAGGGCATCGTCGACGTTGCTACGGCCCTTTCTCTTGGGATTGCTGAGCAGCGGGCGGTCCTTCACGAAAGTCGAAGCGATCGCACCATGAACGCGATCAATCGAGTCGCCAGTGAGAAAGCGCGCGAGGTCAACCAGGTGCGCATTGAGGTCGCCATGGGCGCCAGAACCCGCGAGCTTTTTCTGAAAACGCCAAGACAAAGGCGTCGCCGGCCCTCCCCAGCTTTGCAAATAAGTCGCGCGCACATGATAGATCTTGCCGAGCCGCCCTTCTCGGATCAGCCGATAGGCCGTGCCCACCGCGGGACAGCGGCGGTAGTTAAACCAGACGAAGGTCTTACAACCCGAGCGCTTGGCCGCGTCGCGCATCCCGCGTGCATCCTCAAGGTTCGTCGCCAATGGCTTTTCACAGGCGACGTGCTTGCCCGCCTCCAACATCGCGATCGCCTGTTCAGCGTGCAGAAAGTTCGGCGTTGCGATGTCAACCAGGTCAATCTCAGAATCGCGTTCGATATCGCGCCAGCGCGTCGTCGTATGAGCCCAGCCAAAACGCTGAGCGAATACCGTCAGCTCTTCGCCGTCCTTGGCCGCCACGGTGTGTAGCTCAGGAATCCTCGGCAGATCAAAGAATTTCGCGGCCTGAGACCAGGCGTTGCTATGCGCCTTCCCCATGAACTTTTGGCCGATGAGCGCGATGCGGCAACTTTTGGGCATCCCAAACCTCCACTGCTAAGATCCTCGCCCTGCCCCCTGCGGGTACCTTGGCTTTCGACTATCACCCAAAGGATGGTGCCGTGGAATTTCGCGAGATCAATATCGGCGACGCAAAGAAAAGACTCGATGATGATTCCGCCCTGTTCGTAGACATCCGAGATCGCGGGTCTTTCGAAGCGTCCCGGATACCTGGAGCGACCTGGCTGGGGAACGACAACATCAACGCCTTTTTGGCCGATACGGCCAAAGATCGGCCCCTGATCGTCTACTGCTACCACGGCAACAACAGCAAGATGGGGTCGAGTTTCTTGGCAGAACAGGGCTACGCCGAGGTTTTCAGCATGGCCGGCGGGTTCGAGGTCTGGCGTCATTTGCACGAATTCGAGGCCGAGTAAGCTCAAAATTGCTTGGTGAACAAAGAAGCGTTCTTTAGGCTCGGAGGTCTCTCTTCTCGCTGGAGCTGACCATGACTACGCGCCTATCCCCCATCTTGTTGCTTGCGTTCGCGTTCATCTGCACCGCCCCGCTCCAGGCCCAATTCGTTTTCAGCTTCGCGCCCAATGCTGATTGGACCGGCGACGGCATCATCGATTCAGTCTCCAGCAGCCCCGCCACCGGCTACACCGTCACCGATGCCGTCTCCGGCAACATCGTGTTCAACTTAGATGCCCTGGTAGACCCGAACTTCTTTGCCGGAATCTCCGACACCGTGGTCGACCTAAACGGCCTCGTCCCGCTCGTCACCGGAATCCGCATCGCCTCCGCCGAGACCGATGGAAGCTTCACCATCATCGGTGGCTTCGTGTTCCAAGAGAAGATCTCAACTCAGCTGGTTATCGACCCCTTAACTGGCAACAACCTGGTCGAAGACATCACTTCAATCTTCTCAACTTTACCCGGCCTCGGCGCCTTCCTCCCGAGCTTGCCCGATGCCCCCATCGCCCCAGTCATCAACACGGCCACCTCGCCCAACGTCGATTTCCCCCTCTTACTCACCCCGGCCCGCCTCTTGGCCCAAGGCCTCAACCCTCTGGCCCCCATCACCATCGCCGTCATCAGCCCTGCGCTAAGCCAGCAATCCCTCAGCGTCCTCGGCGAAGACGTCTTCATCCAGTGGTGGGACATCCAGTGCATCGAGCCCCAACTCGTAAGCCCCCAAGGCCATCTCTCCTTCGAAGCCCTCTTCGACGACCCCGCCCTCAGCGGCATCACCTTCGGCATCCAAATCCTCCAAGGCGAATCCGACGGCAGCCTGCACAGCAGCAACGGGTTAGAAATCGCCTTCTAAGGCAAGCGCATGGTTCGCGGAGCCTCCTGCTGGGCTTTTGGAAGCAACCGCCGTCCACAGTTGTGAGGCCATTGTGAAGCAATGGACATTTCCAGCCTTCAAGGCGACACCCTGAAGCGCGGTCGCATTGACTCATCGGTTTTGCTACCGAGGCGAACCCCGTTGCCTCATCTTGGTTGTTACCCAAAACGACAAGGAGGCAACACGAAGGCCAGGGCTACTTGACGATGAGCACCCGGCCAGACGATGGCCTGGCCCTGATTCACAGAGTTCAACGCACAACCCACATTTCCTCACTTTTAGCAGTCTTGACCATCTGGTGGTAGACTGGGAGGCGAACCCGAAAAGAGGAGAGCGCAGATGAGCCGAATTTCGATCGACGTCACGGCCGACGAACACCAAAGACTGAAAGCCATGGCTGCGCTGCAAGGCAAGAGCATCAAGGACTTCGTCTTAGAGAGCACTCTGGGGCGGGTGAAGGAAGGCGACGCTTTGCTTGAGCTTGAAGCGATACTGAGAGCGAGGCTAGGGGAAGCAGAAACCGGGTCTAAGAGTTCGCGAACGGTTGGAGACATCTTCCAGCAAGCACGCGCTCAAGCTGAACAGCGGCCGGATGCCTGAATACGAAATCACGCCGGCAGTTGAGAATGATCTCTTGGAAATCGCACTCTACACGCTGAACGAGTGGGGACTAGACCAAATGATCCTCTACCAAAACGCTTTCGAGAAACACTTCAAAGGCATCGGCCAACTTCGGGTTCGCCTCATATCCGTCTTGAAAGATTGGCCTGAGCTTCAAATGTCTCGCTGCGAGCACCACTACGTTTTTTCTTTGCGGCGGCTGGACGACTGCCCCTTGATTTTTGCCGTCTTTCACGAGGTCAGAGACCTGATGATTCGAGTCCAAGAACGCATCGAAGACGACGGCATCGCGCCTTAAAGTCAGATGGCGTTGCGGCCTTGCTGACAATCAGCCAGCTAAGCACCTACTCCGGATTCCCGACCAGCACCCAACCCGCCCAGTCTTTCGGACCGTAGGCCGCCTTGCCGGTGCGCGGGTCTTTCTCATTCCGTAGTTGGGTCTTGGCATTCCACAGCGCTTGGTGTTTGGTCATGCCACGACGCCAAATGCCCTGGTAGAAGCTCGTCATGAGTTTCTTGCTGGCCTCGTCGGGGACGCGCCATAAAGAGGTGATCGAGTAGCGAACGCCGGCGGAGAAAAGGGCTTCCTGCAAACTCGCGATGCCCTGCCCGGCGCGGGAATCACCGACGTTGGTTTCGCAGGCAGAAAGAACGACGAGCTCAACTGTAAGCACCCACGCATCTTGAGGCTCCCAGCATCGCGCTATTTGAGGCCGCTGTTGGCCTTCAAGTAAGTGAGGCCCACGCCGAGTTCCCTCGTCGTGAGCCTCTTTGCC
>JAZGFI010000094.1:0-5658 GCA_036479435.1 Planctomycetota bacterium
CACTCGGTTCCAGCTGGTGGTCGACCTTGGCCGGATGGGATTGGGTACCCATAGGGTTTCGAACAAAGTTTCAGATCTGACTAAGTCATTTCGTCCTCCTTGACTGAGCTTTCCCAGCGCACTGACGCCGCATGACCTCATGAGAAGAGCCCGAACCGCTTTCGCGATTCGGGCTCTGTCGATTTGAGGCTATCCCAGATCTTAGAGGCCGGGGATTCCGAACTGAATGTCAATGCTGTCACCCGGATAGATGACGGCTTCGTTCAGCCACAAGTTCATGCCGGAGTCGCTGCCGTAGACAGTATTGGCAACGCCAATCTCAACTTCGATCCCCGCCGACATCCGCAGCGGATCCGTCGGGAAGATTTCGTTGTTGAACATGAATACCTGTAGGAAGACCTTGAACCCGACAAGGGCCGGGTTGTTGGGGACCGCAAGGGACGGAATGCTCGTCAGCGTAATCGGCTTGATCAACTGTGGATCGACGAGCAGGATATCTGTCGGCGTCACGTTGTAGCTAAGCGCTGAAAAGCCCGCCAACATCATGCACTCAGTGACTTCGACCACGACACTGCAAGTTCCTGTATTGCCAGCATCATCGATCAAAGCGTAAGTAAAGCGCCAGCAGCCGACGAGACTGTTCGATGTCGGAACCCAGTTGAGGGTCGTCATGGCCGGCGCGCCGCTCACTCCGAGGCCCGGCGAATGCGAAACACCCGCAGGTACCGGAACTGAACTGAAGGTTCCGCAACCGCCGCCAGCGAATGGGGCGAACTCCGCACTCACTGAGACGATCGTTGCGTTGCCTCCCGTCGCCGACTGGGCCACAATTGGAAAGTTGACGTTGAAGCCAAGCAAGGCTTCGAGGTTAGCCCCACCAAGTTCAACCGCTGGCGTTGGTGCGATGCAGACGGGCGGATCGCACGTCAGGCTGACGGGCAGGTTGCCCACGATGCCATTACTGGCTTGGTCGCGAAAATTCAGGTCGAAGGTGCCGCCACCGAAACTGCCGTCACCGCTGAGGGTGACATCAAAGCAGACCATATCGCCGGGAGAGACGTCGAGATGGACCGCGGGCACCGTGGTCACCGAGAGACCGGGTTGCGCGGGATCTGCGGTAAGAATGACGTCAATGTCTGAAGTCGACGAGACGGTGACCGCCGACACAATCGCCGCGGCAACAGGAGCGGCGCCACCGGAAATATTGAAAACCAAAGGGTCTCCCATGTCATCAACGGCGCCGGTGAGGCGCGCCAGCGCCGACAGGTAGGTGCTTGGATCAAAAGAAGGCGTCGTCGACGTGACGGGAGCACCTCCCGGAGCGAGCCCGATGACACGAATTCCGAGGGCGTTCAAAGCGCTAACCGTCGAGGGAACGGTCGCGGCGCCGAGCGGAACCACCGCTCCAGCAACCGTGTTTCCAGCGAGGGTGAGAGAGTCCGACACAAAGCCAAATCGCTCGACACCCGGCGTCGTGCTGACGCAAGCGAACGCGGACGCGGGCTCGGCACTGCCCGTACCTACGACCGTCACCGGAATACCGCCGGCCACGTCAAACGCCGCCACCGTGCAGACGTCCGTCGCGAGAATGACGAGCTTCAGAGCGGCAGGGCGAAAGCCAACCCCGCCAAGGCTGCCGTCGGTGACTCCCGTGTAGGTGCTGAAAGCGGGAACGTCACCGCTTACTCCAGGGTTCGTTTGCGTGCTGACGTCGCCAGCCGCCCCCGAGTTGCTAGTGAGTCCGTCGCCATTGCCATCATAACCAAGACCGGTCGCGATCTGGTACAGACCTTCTCCAATCGCAGACTCGGGAGAATCCCCGCCAAATCCGGGCGCCGTGTTCGCCAAGGCTGCGTTAATCGCGGCGAGAAACCCTGGCGAATTCGCGCGGAGAATAGCCTGATTCAAAGTAAAGGGGCGACCGTCGATATCTTCGCCGCTAAAGCCTTCTCCCGGCCCTCCATAGTCTTCGAATCGGCCCACTCCAAAAGCGAAGTCTACTGAAGGGAGAGCCGCCTGAAGATCCGTGACCACTTGGTTAAAGACGGCAATCGTCGCGGGCACGGAGCTCGCGAAACTCCCCGTGTCATCAAACAACAAGAAGACGTCGACCGAGCTTGTCGTGGTATCTGGCGGTAGCGTAATACACACCGTGTGGGTTTCAGATCCACCCGCCGCGCAAGCAGGACTTGGACTCGACGTGATGTCGGTGGGGGTTACCGTCTGCCCGAGCAAACTTGCGGCAAGAAAAAAGAACACAGCGAATCCCAAGGCATGACTTGGATTCAGCTTCATGAGTAGAACTCCTCAAAAATGGGGCTCTGTCGATCCGGCGGTGATCTACTTGGGAGCACTGGACGCCACAACAGAATAAGACACACAGCACTCACGTACTCGCGCCGCGCTTTAGGCAGTGACGCCCCAGGACTCATGATTGGCGATCTTCCATCACGCTAAACAGCGAAAACTGAACGTGCGCGGAGAAAGTCACCCTCGTGATTCTTGGACCGGACCGATGCCTCTTGGACTCTCGTCCTCCAAAAGCATATAGAATATACACTGGGACATTGGAATCCACAATGGGGTCCCTCAACTCCTAAACACCTACTCCAAACTCGATACTTAACATTCTTTGCGACATAGTCGCAGGGGCACTATCAACTCCAAACTCGGTTCTTAACACTCTTTGCGACATGGTCGCAGTGGCTGTGTCACAGACCGCGTCATCGTCCATCAGCGGCTCTCGTCGACAGACGCCCCAGTTCAGTTCCATCAAACGTCCGCGAAGAATTGGCCGCGGTACAGCACTTGCTCTGCGAAGGCATATGACAAGGCGACGACCCGGAAGTTCCATAGGAAGACCATCAGAGCGCATCTCCTTTTCTGGACTTCGATTTTCGGCACCCAACAACAGGCTCTTGAGGGCGAACCTTCGACGTTTGCAATGTAGGCACAGGAAGGCGAAAGCCCCTCGACAGAAGGCGAGATCGGCGACACTATGAGCGCGGTGGGTGTAGCCTATCGATGAAGATCCTCGGAGTTGCAGTATGAAACCGATCGGCGAAGCAGATGAGAAGGCATCGAACTGCAACACAGCTCGAATCACACCTGTGAAGCACATGACGTCAATCCCGCCGTCCGAGTCTATACCGTTCGCGATCCCCCTTCACCAGCACTTCAATGCAGGGCGGGAGAGAGAGTACGTTGACCGTGTTTTGACTTCGGGCCAATTGTCTGGCGGGGGCTCATGGATGGACCGCGCGGAGGAGATGCTTCGAGAGCGCTTTGAAGTCCGACACGCCCTTCTCACTAGCTCAGGCACTCACGCCTTGGAAGCCGCGGCTCTTGCCGCAGGCCTTGGGCCCGGTGACGAAGTGCTTGTTCCGGCCTGGGCTTTTCCGACCACGGCGTCCTGCATCTTGCGCAGCGGAGCCACCGTGGTCTTCGTCGACAGCACACCAAATGATCCCGGTATCGATATCGAAGACCTCCGTCGCAAGGTAACCCGCAAGACGCGCGCCGTGATTGCCCTGCATTATGCCGGGCTGCCCTGCGACATGAACGCCATCATGGACATCGCCAAGGCTCAGGGCCTACTCGTCATTGAAGATGCCGCCCAGGCTTTTGACGCGAAGCTCAACGAGAGCTACCTGGGCACCATGGGCGACATCGGTTGCATTTCGTTTCACGGAACCAAGAACATCACTTGCGGCGAAGGCGGCGTCCTTCTCAGCAACGACGACGAACTCGCTCAAGCTCTCATTCGAATTCGGGAAATGGGCACGGATCGCCGCATGGTCGTGACGAAGCGCGCCCAACACTACACCTGGCGAGACTTGGGCTCATCCTATCTGCCCTCTGAAGTCGCGGCCGCGATTCTCTGCGCCCAGCTCGAAAAGGCCGACGAAATCTCTGTGCGCCGTCGAGCGATCTTCCATCGCTACCTCGAATTGCTCGAGCCCTTAGCGCAGCGTGGGCTTCTCAGCTTGCCTCGACCGTTGGAAGGTGCAATCGGCAATGGACACCTGTTCTACATCAACCTGGACAGTCGAACTCAACGCGATTTGCTGCGCCAGGCGTTGGCGCAGGAAGGCATCGAGGCCCTTCCTCACTTCATGGCTCTTGATTCCACGCCCATGGGACAGCGCCTGGGACTCGCCGACGGCACGATTCACTCTCCCTGCCCCGAGGCCAAGAGACTTGAAGAGACAACACTCCGCCTCCCGATCTACCCCAACCTCAGTCCGAACGACCAGGATCGCGTGATCGCGGCGCTCTTTGCAGCCCTCTCAAGAGCAGACTGAGTCGGCAGAGGGGTGCTCCGCTTCTAATTCGAAGACGCGGTTGAACCCCTTGCTTTCTTGCTCGATCTCTTCGCGTGTTTGGACCTCAGTTGAAGAGAGCTTCCAGGGATTCTTCAGAAGCGTCCCTCGAGTTTCCTTTGTCGCCCGTCGTGGCGCTGGGAGAAAAGTGGGAGAATTTAGTCTGACTCCGTACAGTTTTGACGTCTCCGGCACCCGACACTGACTCTCCAAACCGAGCCGTCGCGCCGTCGCCATCGAAAGTGTAGAGGGTGGTGTTGTCCAAACCCGATATCACCCGAACACTTCCCGAATCCAAGCCATTGTTGTCATCCAAGGGCGCACCGACAATGACGTCAGCGAAGCCATCACCGTTTACGTCGCCCGCCCCAGCAACCGACGACCCGAACAAGTCATCGCCATCATCTCCGAGGTAAACCCCGAGCAAAGAGTTGTCGAATCCAGATATGAGAGCGGCATATCCGGGCCCCGTAAATGGCAAGGATCGATCGGCACCCACGATCATGTCATCGAAGCCATCACCGTTCGCATCGCCTGCCCCCGCTACGGAGACGCCAAGATGGTCGTCGGGGCCTAGGCCCAAAAAGCTGTCTATGAAAATAATCGAACTCTGAGCCTGCGCGGCCGACGTACTAAACGCCAACGCCACACAAAGCAAACCGAGCATGCGCCAAGATCTAGAATGGGATGTTCCGTAACGTATCATGCCAGATGCCTCTCTACTGCTGTCTCTAATATCGGAATCCCAAAGGGCTTTGCCTTCAACTCCAAACAAGTAGGAAGGCCCGCCATTGATTCTCAAATCAACCAGGGATCTGCGGGGGAAACCAAGGCCAGAAATCCCATTCGAATTCGATTTCCGCATCATGGCCCGACATCATCTCGATGTCCAGCAAACTTCGATAGACGCCGTCACCCACATGCGGTGGGCATTTGCCAGCTCTTCGGCTGCTCCCATCACGGCAACAAGCCAACTTCGCTTAGGAGTTCGTGCGGATTTCAATCAGAAATTCGTGCAAGTCGACTCGACCGGCCGGGTTTTCTGGTAGCTGGCTTTGACCGCGGGCATCTTCCAACATTCCAAAGAGGCGCTCGTACTCACGGCGATGTAGCTGAAGATCAGCTTCGGCCAAGTTCCCCTTCTCGGGGCCAGTGCGCTTTTGGGCCATGAGGTCCTCCAGGTAAGGCAGACGGAATTCCTCATCTAGCCCTCGAACAAGCGCGGATTGGTGAAGTGTAATCGCAAAAGCACGAAGAAAGCCCTCTCCCTGCGCGTAGATGTTGGTGTTCAACGTCAACACAAAACGCACTGGGGAGGGCGTTCAAGTGAAGAAGA
>JAZGFI010000095.1:0-2645 GCA_036479435.1 Planctomycetota bacterium
GTGGAGAGACCCTGTGGAAACTTATCCACAAGTTATTAGTCTCCCCCTGGACCCCCTCATCGGGGGTTTCACCCCCGGAACGCCGCGCTACGCTTCAGCCAGCTTGGGGCTGGCTTCGCGCGGCTCCTCCAATTGCTTGGGCTGCACGGTCCGGAAATTTCAGGCCGCAACTATCCTGACACTGGGGGCTTGCAGGTACCTCAAGTCCGGGGGCTGCCCGAGGGCGCGGAGGGCTTCTACCCAAACTCTCTGGAGAAGGGATCGCGCTCTGAGCGCAGTATCAAAGTCGCGATCGCCGAAATGTACGTGCATGGCGTATCCACGCGCCGAGTCACCAGCATCATGGAAGAGCTCTGTGGTTTTGAGGTCACCTCCCAGCAGGTTTCGCGAGCCGCCGCCGAGCTCGACTCAGGGCTTGAGAAGTGGCGCAACCGAATGCTGGGTGAGTACCCGATGCTTATCATGGACGCCCGCTATGAGAAGGTCCGCGTAGACGGCCAAGTGCGCTCAGTGGCACTCCTGGCCGTGTTTGGCGTCGATAACTTCGGCACCAGATCCGTGCTCGGCGTTAGCGTCTCGCTTTCAGAAGCCGAAGTCCATTGGCGTGATCTTCTGAGCAGCCTACTTGTACGAGGCCTTACCGGAGTGCGCTTCATCGTCAGCGATGCCCACGAGGGATTGAAAGCGGCAAGGCGAGCCGTCTTCCCCGGAGCGATCTGGCAGCGCTGCCAATTCCACCTGCAACAAAACGCAGCCGCCTACGTGCCGCGCATGGAGATGCGCAAGGAAGTGGCCAAGGCCCTTCGTGACATCTTCAATGCCCCGGACCGCCATGCCGCCGACGCCCTGCTGAAAGAAAAGGTAACCAAGTACAGTAAGAACGCCCCAAAACTCGCCACATGGATGGAGGAGAACCTCCCCGAAGGCCTGGCCGTCTTTGGCTTGCCTGAGATTCAACGCAAACGAATGCGCACGTCCAACATGGCTGAGCGCGTCAACAAGGAACTGAAACGTCGCACCCGCGTCGTGTCGCTTTTCCCCAATGAAGCATCCCTGCTCCGCCTCGCTTCGGCCATGTTGGTCGAGATCGATGAGGGCTGGGCTACAAAGAAATCCTATCTCAACATGGACGAAGTTTGATCCTTACCGCTCCCTCCCCCCCCCCCGCGCGCGCACGCATGCGCGGAATTACAGAACAAATGTTGCTTTTGTAGCGCCCCCCAATTTCTTTGGACACCCGCTAAGGGCCGGCAGCCCTGTTCAGGATAAAATACCCCATGTCCAAAACCCCCTCGAAACCCCGTTCCACGTCCAATCCGAGTTCGCCCGCTAGGGCGAGCGCCGGTTCTTCGGAGGGAGGCCGAAGGCCGACCGGAGGAGAACCGGCGGGCTCGGCCCCCCTTCCCCGTCGTTGGTCCTCTCGCTTGAAGATGGAACTCGTACTTCGCCTGCTACGCGGCGAATCCCTCGACGCCTTGTCCCGCGAAACAAAGCAGACAGCATCGCGAATCAGCCAATGGCGTGATGACTTCCTCGCGGGCGGTGAGCAAGCGATGAAAGCCCAAGCTGGCCCGGATCAGTCCACGCATGAAGCCGAACGTCGTAGCCTGCAGGCGAAGATCGGCGAGATCACCATGGACAACGAGCTGCTCTATCAGCGCTGCGCGAAACTGGAGGCCGGACTCCCCCCGGCACGCAGGGGGTCGAAACGATGAGCACGACGCTATCGACCTCTAGCGGAATTGCCTATGGCGTCGCACGAGTTTGTCGAGTGTGGGGAATCCCGCGCTCCAGTTACTACGACTGGCTGAAACATGAGTCCATCCCTTTCGAGGAACGTCCCAAACGCAGCAGGCCTGGTCCCACTCCGGCAATTAGCGATGAAGAGCTTGAATCGTCAATTCGTGAAATCCTTGAACGGATTGAAGAGGATGCAGGAATCACGGGCGAAGGCCATCGCAAGGTCCGCTTTCGATTGCGTCAAATTGGCATTCATGTCAGCAAAGAACGCGCTTTGAGGGTGATGCGTGAAAACGGCCTCTTGGCTCCAACGCGAACGGCGCGGGCCCGAGGCCCGCGCGTGCACGATGGCACGATCATCACGGACCTCCCCGACGAAATGTGGGGTACGGATGCGACCACCATCGCGACCGCCCAGGATGGAAACATCTGGGTCTTTGCGGCTACGGACCACTGCACCGGCGAATGCGTAGGCATTCACTGCGCAATACGGGGCACGCGCTTTGAGGCGCTCGTCCCGATCCAAGAAGCAATCCTCGCTCGTTTTGGATCCGTCCAAACCGGTGCTGCAGTCGGCCTATCCGTCCGCCATGACCATGGAACGCAATACATGAGCAAGCACTTTCAGAGCGAGCTGCGATTCCTCGGAGTCGAATCCAGCCCCAGCTTTGTCCGTCAGCCGCAAGGCAATGGAGTAGCCGAGCGCTTCTTCAAAACCCTCAAGGAGCAACTCCTGCACGTCCGCACCTTTGACGGTGTCGACGACCTATACGAGGCTCTCAAGCTGTTTCAGCAGCGCTACAACAACGCCTGGCTTGTCGCCAAGCACAAATACAAAACCCCGAACCAAGTCCGGGCCAGTCTGACCCCCGAGGCGGCCTAACCGCCTCATTTTCACTAACCAA
>JAZGFI010000096.1:0-8989 GCA_036479435.1 Planctomycetota bacterium
GCTAGTGCGCCGATGGGGCGCGAGTTTACTTTGCGACCCACTCAGGCCGACATCCTCTGCGGCCCACTTGAAAACCCTCGACGACGAAAAGGGCGGGGCTGTGCTTTGATTCAGTTGCTACGCATTCGAGCGGCGACGGCTCCAACAAAAAAGCACCGGATTACCACTTATTGGGAATCGTCGTCGATGGCGGTGACGAAAGACGTGACAAAAGGGGCTTTGCGGGGCTATAGGCTAGCCTCTTTGTGCTGAGTGAGCACAATGCTGCCATCGCTAACTTTCGCGAGGAGTGTATTTTTGAGATTGCAATTCGCGTGTTGCGAAAACCGTCTTTCCCAATCCCGGTTTCGACGCGTCCCAGAGAGTCGCTCAGTTTCGCGTTCTTGTCAATCGCAATCCTGCGATGATTTGAAATCGGGCTCGACGGCGACGGGTCAGCGCTTGCGCGCTTCGCGCCCGCGATCCTCAAAGCCCTTGCGATGGAGCGCTTTCAGCGATGCCATGTCCTCCGCCGCGCGTGGTCGCATCTGCAACAACAAAAACCCAGTCTCCTCGTCCGCCGCATGCCCGAGGTGAACTCGTTGCGGCGGGTGGTGTGGGTTTTGAGGATTGGCGGCTGAATTGTCGTAAGCGATCTCAAACCGAATTCGGGTTCCGGCGGGCAAGATCGGCGGTGTCACGAATTGATAGGGCTGCACCCAATTCAAATCGTAGTCCTCGATCCGAAGGCCTTCGACGGGCTCCCCTCCCGGCAGAGTCCAGGACACCCGAATATGCTGACACACAAAGTGCGCGAGCGGAAAAAGGGCCACGAGTTCCACGTCAACGGGAAGCGTCAGGCTCGCGTCAATGCGGTAGTCCGAATCATCGGGTGGAATATCAATCGCCAAAGACCCCATCACCACGGTGGTCAAAGCTTGTGGTGCCGCCCCCTTCGTGAAGTAGATCCCGACTCGCGCGCTCAAAAACTGCTTTTTGCCCTGAGGATTGAGATGAAGCTGAACTGAAAGCGCGGTTTGGGGACCGACCCGCCATCCGCTGCCTTTCGGCAGGCGGAACGGGACCATACCCGGCGTCCAACCTCCCGCCGACCCCGGCACCATGAGGCCCAAACCGCCGGGCGATCGGTAGCCCGCCTGGGGAGAGCTCGCGTCAAATCGAGCCGCAAGGCCGGTGTCATCGAAAAGAAAGGCGGCACCGTGCAGAGCCGCGGCCTTCGAAGGAGAAAAATCTATCGCCGATACGAAGGACTCAACATCCAGCCCGAGGGGAAAAACCAGGGTGTGCAGGATGGCATCCCCTTCCGCGGGAACCTCAAAGGTGCCCTGCGACTCAAGGATCAAATCCGGAGGACCCAACGGCCATTCGACACGCGCTGGCAGGGGAATCTTGTCGTCGTCGCCTTCAGCGCGTGGCGCGCCAGCACGGGCCCAAGCCAAAAGTTTAGCGCGAGCGACGGCGCTAAGATCTCTTGAGCCCCGAAAGTGAGACTCTCGAACCCTCGGCAGCCAAGGAGGCATGAACCCCGCCTCGATAACATCGACGATCTGACTCGCTCGTTTGGCGAGATCAGCATGCTTTTCGAAGGGAAAAGGACCGGCCCCCCCCCGCTGGTGGCAGCCACTGCAATGAGCACCAAGAAGCGGAGCGATCTCGCGACTGAATGAAACCGAGCGAGTCGGAGCGGCGTCGCGACCCGCGCCAGAGTTGCCTTGGGAATCCGGGGAACAAGCCAACGCAAATGCCAACAGGCTGCTGGCAACCGCCGCGGCGGTCAGTCCAAAAACTCTCACGAACCCGGCTTTGGCATCGGACAGCCAATCGCCTTCGTAGTCTGAAGAAGCAAAGGCTCGCCTTCGGCCCTGAGCGCGCGGTCGAGCTGAAGCCGCAGATCAAGCCGTGACGCTCGCACGCGCTTTTTGCCGAAATCAACGTAGATGTCGTCGATGCGGCCGCGGTAGCTGATCATCCAGCCTTGGCCTTGTCGTCTCAAGACCACGACCTCCGGAGTCACGGTGGCTCCAAGTGCTCGCGCAAAGATTTGCTCGCGGTCCAAGACCAGCTCACCATCGAGTCCGTAATCTTTGGCGTGTTGCAAGACCTGCGCGCGATCGACGTCAGGATCGACATGAACGAAAATCATGGGTCCGATCCGATCGCGGTAGGCGGCGGCGATTCTCGCGATCTCTGGCGCATAGCCGTTCGCAATCGGACAGTCCGTTGCCAAAAACAACACAACGCGCGTCGGTTTTCCGCTTCGGGTTAGTGGCTGTAGTTCACCGCCGCCCGCCCTCGGCAACAAGATCTCGTGCGCGGATTCGGCCACGAGTTGAGGTTGTGGCGTTGAATCTTCCCTGGCGGTTCTCGAACACGAAGGCGCCAAGAGAACGAAGACGAGCGAGGCTTGCATCATCCATCTTCTGCCCCGCGCTGAACCAAGGCTCAAGGTCAAAGGTCGACCGGCTTGAAGTGCGGGAAGCGAGTCTTTGATTCCTCGATATCGGCCAAAGTCGTCATGTCGGCGACTTCGGCCATCGCGCCCCAAATGCGCCCGATCGACGCGGACTCGTGAGCTCGTTGGGCCGCCGTCTCATCGATCCATTCGAAGATCTCAAGGTAGGTGCCATCTTTGGCTTGCAGCAAAAAGGCCGCTCGATCGGTCACGAGACCCTCTTTCCGAAGGGCCGGCAGGTGTTCAGCGATCAAGGTTCGCAGGGATTCGTCTTGCCCCTCATGGGGTCGATAGAGCGCGATACAGGCAGAAGCAGCCATAGTCGATGTCCTCGGATTGGGGGCCTTGATCCTAGCAAGCCCCAGAGCCCTTCCCGCGGTTTTCCTATTTTTGATCTTGCGACTCAGTCTCATTGCTGCACAATGGTCGACCTAAGTCGAGAAATGGGAGCTGTTTTGTGCCAAAGGTTCTGTTGATGCTGTTGTTGATGGGCTGCGCTGCGCCTTACGTCCAACTTTGCGCCCAAGAGGACAACGAGATAGGCCGACTGCGAAGAGACCTGCAACGCCTTAGCCAACGCGTTGACGAAGGGACGCGACGCGAATCGGAGCTCCATGGCCGTGTCCACCAATTAGAGGGCGATCTGCAACGACAGAAACTCGAGAGCGCCAGGCAGGTTGCGGTCATCGATGAGTTCGGCGGACTCGCGCCGCTCGAATCTCAGATCAATGATCTTCGCGGGACCATCGAACACCGATTCAGTCCCATCAACGAAGACAACGCGGTTGAAATCGGTGGCTACTTCGACTTTGAGTTCCGCGACGACGAAGCGCGTAGCAACAGCAGTTTCGATCAACACCGACTCATCTTGCAATTGAACGCCAACATCTACCGCAGGGCGATCACTTTCCGCATGGAACTTGAAATAGAAGGTGGCGGCGCCGACGCATCGTTCTTGTCGGACAACGAAATTGTCCTTGAGTTCGGCGAGCTGCACTTCCACATCGCGGACGAAGTCAACCTGAAGGTCGGTGCCCTCTTGGTGCCATTCGGTCGTTTCAACCGACTTCACGACTCCCCTCTGCGCGACTTGACCGATCGACCTTTGGTAAATCGTCGCATCACGCCGACGACTTGGACCGACGCGGGCATTGCCATCTACGGCACCTTTGAGCTGGCCACCGCCGTCACTTTCGACTACGACGTCGCCCTCATCAATGGCTTAGACGACGGATTTTCGAGTACGACCGGCGGAGGATTCCGCGCTTCCCGCAACTCATTTAGGCGCGACAACAATGACAACAAAATGATTGTCGGCCGCTTGGGCATCACGCCTGAGCTTGGGTTTTTGGACTACGCCAACGTCGGAATCTCATTTGGTTTCGGTAAATACGATTCCGACGACAGGCGCAATATCACGCTGTGGGGTCTTGACTGGACTCTAAAGAAAGGGGCGTTCGAGTTCATCGGCGAGTACGCACAATTCAACCTCGATCGAGGAGTCGATGAAATTGGCTCTGGCGTACCGGGCGGTGCCGACGGCTTCTACGCCCAGATCAACTTCCACTTTTTTCCGCAGTCCTGGATCGGGGCCACTGACTTCTTTACATCGGAATCGACTTTCACTCTCGTTTTTCGCTACGGAACTATTGACACCGATGACTCGGCGACGGCCATCGACCGCAACCTGCGCGCTGACGGCTATCGCGATGATCTGATTCGCTACACGATAGGCATCAACTTTCGCCCCATCGAGAAAACGGTCATCAAGCTTGAGTATCAGTTCTTCGACGAAAAGAGCGGCGTCGATGACGCTGACAACAATCGCTTTGTCATCTCTTTTGCGAGCTTCTTCTAATGTCGCTTTGGCCTACTCCTCTGCTCTGGGTATCGCTTTGTAGTTCGGCATCGATGGTTGCGATGCTTGTAGTTTTTGCCAGCGCTTGCACCACGACCGCGAGCCCAACGCCAATCCCCAAAATCGCGAGCGAGTCCCAATCCTCGACAGCGCACTTGAGCCGAGGACAAGCGCTTTTCGAAAGTCGGTGTATCGCCTGTCATGCCCTCTATTCACCGCCGCGGCACAGCGATGAGGAATGGCAAGAGCTCATTCCCGAGATGGCGCAAGAAGCCAACATGACGCGTTCACAGACCGCAGCGGTCTTAGACTATGTCATCAGCAATAACTAGGTGCCATGCGATCGCTTGATGCTCGCGCCGATTTGATAAGGGTCGTTGCGCACCATGTCAAACTCGGCACCCAATTCTTCGAGGATGGCCGCGAATTCGTCGTAGCCAAATTCACCGCCGTGATAGTAGGCCTGCGTAACGTGTTCGTCGCTGTCCGCAGGCGTTCCCAACTCGGCAACTTCAAGGGTCTGGTCGCTTAGCGCGCGCGCGTTCTCGAAGTTTTCGATGCCCTTTAGGTCCGTCGGGTCGGCGAGGGCCATGAGGCGGTAAACCCCGCCGGGTGCCAACAAGCGATAGCCATCGCGGATCAAGGCCCGGGTGACCTCTTTGGGACAATGAATGAAAACGGCAAGAGCAAAAATGAGGTCGTACTTTCGATCCCTGGCTTCGTCTGGCACCCGATGACCTTCGCTCACGAAAAAGCGCGCGTTGGCAAAATTAGCGCTGCGGGCGCGAGCTTCCTCGATCATGCTCGGCGCGATGTCAATGCCGGTGTAGTCTTTTGCCAAAGGCGCAATCTCGGGCACCAGCCGCCCCACTCCGCATCCCAGATCTAAGACCGATGAGCTTTTCATCGCGTCCACATCCAGCGAGTCGAGCACAAAACTCGCGTCAATCTTGGCCTGTCGACGCCAACTTTCCTCTTTCTTCCAATTGAGATGCGAGGCCACGTAGAAGTCGCGGTTGGGAGACTGAGCCCGGCTTTCCCATTCGCCCTTGAGGCGTTCCGCCCAAGTCTCGGCGTCGAGCTCCGGCGGTTTGGCGAGAGACCTCACCACCTCCTCGGCGCATTCCGACAACAAACGCAGCGGTTCAAATTCGAGTTCGCGGCGAGCGCGGTGATCGGGAAAAGGAAAGTGGCACAAGGTCTCGCGAGCCACCAAAGCAAGATCACCCGAGGGCGGGGCAAGGGCAATCCCCAGCCTCAAGGCCGCATCGTACAGCGGAGTCGCTTGCTCCCCCAAGGTACGCGGCGTGTGGTCGCTGAGGTGATAAATCCAGTCGCCTCGATCGATGGCAAAACAAAGGGCTCGCACGAGGTCGTCGACATGAAGGATCTGAAGCGACAGGTCTGCCCAACGCGCCATGAGGCCTTGCGGATCATCGCGTAGAGCCGAAAACAGCTCGTTGAAGACGGAGGGATCTTCTTCGGAGTAGATCGCCGCCGGGCGCAAGATCACGAGCTCAAAGCCAAGCCGATTTCGAGCTTCCATCGCGGCGGTTTCGACCCACAGATGGGCCCGGCCCAACTCCGTCGTGGGGGCTTCGTCGTCGCCTTCGAACAAATTGGGAACGGCGGAATATCTAGGCCCAATCGCCGATAGTGAGGACACCAAGACACAACGCTTTGCACCAAGTTTCTCAATCAAGGCCAGCGCACGTTGCCAAGACCGTTCGGCGAGTAGCTGACATTCGCCAGGCAAGCTGAGCTCGCCAATCGCCGGGGGCACGAGTATCGTCTCGATCGTGGTCGCGTTCGTGTCATCAGCTTCAACCCGCGCGGTCACGCGCTCCCCATCGAGGCGAAAACAGCGGTGGCGGCGCAAAGCACATCCGTCGCTAAAACGGCGCTCGAAATCATCGTAGCCCGGTAAGACCAACACAGATTGAGGGCGAGGCGAGGGCTTGAGCGCAGACCAAATGAGATGATGGGATTCTGACACGACGGCATCGTAGCGCGCAGGGTCCACAGCCCGAAACAAAAAGAGGCGCCCTCGCGTAAGGTGAGGGCGCCTTGGTTTCCGCAGCCAAAAACTCGGGCCTTGGACCCCGACAGAGTCAGTTCACTAGCGGCGTTTCGCCTTTTCGACTTCGGCGAACTTCTTGACGGTGACGGGCGATGGCAGAGCCTTCTCAACCGTTTTCCGGTCGAGCTTCTTCGAGGCTTTCATCGTGATCGTGGCCTTTTTTGTGGCCAGGTCGACCAGCACTGAATCCACACCGTCAATCTTTCGCAAAGCGTTGCCGATTATCTTCGCGCTCGCCTCATCATCTTTCGTGCCCATGAGGATGACGGAGTAGACTTTCGCCGCTTCGACATGCTCTTTGAAGGAGGTCACGCCGTAGGGCTTGGTCAACGCTTTGGCGACCTGTGCCTGGCTGAGCGTCTTGCCCGTTTTCATGGTTACTTGAGCCGACTTCGCCTTCAGATTGACCACGACCTTGTCGACATCGTCGAGTTTCGCCAGGGCCTTGTGAATGACTTTTGCGTCTGAAGCGGTCCTCAATCCACTTAGCCCAAGGTCGTAGATTTTTGGAGCAGCAGCAACGGCCTCGAAGCTGCTGACACCGTAGCCCACCAAGGTGAGCGCCGTTGAGACGGTTTTTTTGGAAAGACTTCCTTTTGTTGACACCGTTGCGGTTTTCGCCTCAAAGTCAATCACCACGGAATTCACGCCTTCGATAGCTTGCAAGGTTTCACGAACCTTGGTCACACATCGAACGCCTCAGGTCATTCCGGTGACGCCAATGACATGCTGTTCGCCCTCAAGGCCGCCTAATTCTGCGGCTTTGAGCATCCCTCCGGCCCCAAGTCCTGAGACCGCAAGGACGCAAAAGACGCCAATGATCATGCGTTTCATTTCTTGAACTCTCCTTTCAGATCCCCACGAGGTTGAGTTGACCGTCAACGTGCTCCTCGTGGGCTAGGTGAGATCGCCAGGGCCGTCGCCGCCTGTCATCGAATCGAAAAACTGATCGCGAAGAAGGCGGCGGCAAGAATCCCTGGCACCTCGCCGAGTCCATAGACAAGTCGCCCTCAACACCGCTCGCAAAACCCGAAAAGCTTTCCCCTATGGCGGTCTTCCGCACATTTTCTGCTCGCACAATCAGGTCAGTTTGTGCGACTTGGCGAAAAGACAAATTCTGCAAGCAAAACGACCGTCGCCCGTTTCAGGGTAGAATCGGATCGCTCGGTCCCGGGCAAGGCCTGTAGAGGAAGTGAAATTAGATCATGAAGCGCCCAGATTCCATCGCCATCCCCATCTCACTTGTGCTGTTGGCGGTCACGGTGCTGACCGCGCCGGCATTAGCACAGCGTAAATCGCCCACCGGTCAACTCGCCCCTAAATGGGAGATAGAGAAGTGGATTCAACTTCCCGAGAAGACGAAAGCTCTTGATATCGGTGACTTCAAGGGGAAGACGATTTACCTCTACACTTTTCAGGCTTGGTGACCGGGTTGCAACTCGTTGGGGTTCCCAACGCTGAAAAAGGTCGCCGACAAGTTCGCGGCCAACGACGACGTCGTGATCCTCGCCATTCAAACCGTCTTCGAAGGCCACCGGGTCAACTCCTTCGACAAGTTGGAAATGCTCGCCAAACGCTTCGGTCTCAAGATCCCCTTCGGCCACGACCCCGGTAAGGACGGGAAGCGGTCTCACATCTTAGATCGCTACCAAACCGGCGGCACTCCCTGGAACATCGTGATCGACGGCAGCGGTCGGGTGAAATTCAATGGTTTCGTCCGCAGCGCCAAGCCGGTGGTAGAGGCCATCGAGAAGTCGCTCGAAAAAAAGAAAGATGGACAACTGCTGCTCGGAACCGCGGCACCCGCACTCGCCACCGGCCTCGGCGTCACCAAACGCAAGCGGCCCTTGTGGGACAAACCCCTCACGATCGTTCAATTTTTCACCAAAGATGACGAAGCCCAGCGAAAGACCCTGGTTTCCCTGGAGGCGCTGCGCAAAAAATACAAGCAGGTCGAGATGATCGTGGTCTACCCCATCGCCAAAAAGAAGACTGGCGAGGGGAAAAAGATCTACGCCAAGCTCAAAAAGCAGGGCCTCAAGCGACATCTGGTTTTGGATCGCGACTCGCGGATCCTGCATCAAATGAGAGCACAGGCGGGAAACCTCAGCGATGCCATCCCAATATTGGTGGTCGATGAGCTGCAGCAGATCGTATGGGCCCGTGATAAGGCGGATCTGTTTTCGTCAATGGGCAAGTCCAAGACACCCGAGGCCAAAAAATCGGCCGGTACGAGCGCCCTTCAGGGTCTAAACCGGTGGATCGCCGAGTATCTGAAGTAGGTTCGTCAGAGATAGGGACCAGTCGGCCCGAGGGAAACTCAAACAGCCGCGTTACGCGCGGCTCTTTGCAGTTATGGACTCGAGCTTAGCCCGAGCTTGGCTCGCTCTCATCCGGACGATCGCGGATGATGCCAACTTCTTCTTCGTACTCCCGAAACATGTCCAAAGGATCGGGGATCTCTTGCGGTTCAGTGTCTTCACTGTCGTCGTGCTTTCGCTCGAGCTTTTCCGCACGTTTCTTCTTTTTTTCCATTTCGCGGCGACGTTTTTCGAACGTCATCTTGCTGCGTTTTGCCATGCGCTTCTCCCAACTTGTC
>JAZGFI010000097.1:0-31202 GCA_036479435.1 Planctomycetota bacterium
CTTGCTCAGACTAGTCTCGGCGATGCTCGCTGAGAAAAGCGAGGAATGGGAGACCGGGACAATCTATTTGGCGATGGGATCGGAATGACTCGCTCGTGGAAATTACAGAAGAAATGTTGCGTCATCCCTCCCGAAATTTGCCCTTGCCGTCGCCGATGAACAAGAAGTCGCTTTGCGCGTAGTGTGCCTCTGGATCGATGTCGACGATGTTGTCGGTGATGTGGCCGTTTGCAACAAAGACATCGAGGTTTCCGTCATTGTTGTAGTCAAAAGCCCGCGCGCCAAACCCCACGTAGGAATTGGAGTTCGCTCCCATTCCGCTACTGCGGGCCTTCTCTTCAAAGACCCCGTCACCCGTATTCATGAACACATTATTGAGTTCATTGTTTAGGTTCGTCACGATGATATCGAGGTGGCCATCACCGTTGAGATCGGCGAAGTCCGTGCCCATGCCCGCCTCCGCAACCCCAGACTCATTGTAAGCGGTTCCGGATTCGGCACCGACTTCCTCAAATCCTCTTCCGCCTCGATTGCGAAACAGGAAATTGGCTGCCTCATCGTTCGCGACGTACACATCGGGCCACACGTCGTTGTCGAAATCGCCAATAGCTACGCCCAGTCCTCTCCGCGGTGACGTCCGTGAAAGAACCGCGGGTTCTCTGTAGGTGCAAGCGATTCGTAACGCCTTCAGTGTCACTAGGGTTTGCCAGCGACACTTGATTTACGATGTAGACATCCAAGCGACCATCGCCATCGAAATCCGCCAAAGCGCCGCCCGAACCCAGAGATTCTGGCAAGTACTTTTTAGCGCTGGAACCGCTGACGTGTTTACGGGCCATGCCACAGTCCTTGGCGATATCGCTAAACCACTTGCCATTTGGGGAGCTGGAGTCTTGCCTTGGCCGTTCTCCACCGATTCGGATGAGCCGCCAGAAGAATTCGATGGGGAACAGGTGACGCTAACCACAATGGCCGCAGCGAGGAGAATCCGAGTGAGCATTAGTTGCTTTCCTTGTTCTCGCCGGCCTCGATCGCCGCTCGACTTCGATACAGTTTTTCTCGGCCGGGCAGATTCAGTGCCTTCGCGGTGTCAGCAAGAAGAGCGGCCAAGCCCGGGAAATTGGGATCAAGCTGTTCTAGCAACAGCAGTTTCGAAAGCGCTTCCTTGGGCCGGCCCAGCAGCAGCAACAGCTGGCCGTTGGCGACCCAGTTCTTGAGGATCTTGGGGTTGTTGGCCACAGAAAGCTCGGCGCTGCGGAGTTTTTGGTGCAGCGGCTGGATTCTCTTGTGAAAGGCAAATGCTGCTTTCGCTTCTGGCTTGAGTTTCAGCCGCTGCAAAGTTTGGCCCAACTTGTACCAAGCGTTCTGATGGAATGGGTCGATTGCGATGGCCTTGTCGAGGTGAACCCGTGCCGGCTGGTAGCGCTTTTCCCGGCAGGCGATGAGGCCCAAGGAATAGCGGGCCGTGGATTGAGCCGCGCGGTCCCCAGCTTTGGACTTGATTGACGGAGCCCCAAGCGCTTGTTGGTAGAGCGCCTTTGCCCGCACAAAATCGTCGCGTTCGTAGGCCAATCGCGCCAACTCATTGAGCGCCTCGGCGCGCACAAATCCGCCGTCTACTGTCTCCTGAAGCATCTTCTCGCCCCGCTCTAGTGACGAAGCCATCACTAAGGAAGCGGCCAACTGATAGAGCAGACGGGGTCGCTTCGGATCTTTCGGTGGCAGACTTGCAACCAGGACCTCGAGGTGTTGGGCGGCGACGGCGTGCCGTTGGCGTCCAAATTCAACAATCGCAAGGTACTCCAGGCCTTCGGGAAGTGCTCTCGCGAGCTGGAATTCTGCAAGCGCTTCGGAAATCCTCTGCAAGGCGTAGAGCGCTTTGCCAAGGTGAAGATGGGCGTCGGGATACTGGGGCGCAATCTGGGTGGCTTTTCTCAAGAAACGAAGGGCTTTAGTGGGCTTCCGGGATCTCAGCATCAAGATCCCAGCACCGAGGTTCCCGTTCAAGTCGGCGGGATTGCGAACCATCGCGTTCTGAAACTGCGTTCCGGCGGCCCGCGCGTTGGCAAAGGGCGGGTCCATCAAGATCATGCCGAGGATTGAGAAAGACTCTGCGGAGGCACCCTTCGATTTCGTGATGCGCTCGAGAATGTTCTTAGCTTCGCGGCGTTTTCCTTCGGCGTATAGAGCCTTGGCTTTTACCAGCTCTGTGCTCTGAGCCTGACCCGTTCCCGCTAAAAGCGATAGGCAAACGAAAGCCCCTATCCAGATCCCAAGGCATTTCGGCCGTTTCAACTGCACTCTCATGCCCTCCCCCTCCTAATCGGCATTTGCTGACCCGCCATGGCGGTTAAACTCATCAAACGGCGCTGCCGCAAGCACGCTTCATCATAAGGTAATTCTCTCTCTTTCCAGGTCGTGAATTGCCCGGGTAGTCACTGGGTGCCGATCTTGCTCTGGGCGGCGCAAAGGGTGGAATCCAGCCCCACCGAGGCGATAGACTCTATCGATGACTGACGACCGAGGATACTACGCCAAGCACTTGGGAGACCTGGACAAAAGGCTCCGGGACGCGCTAGGCGACACGTCGTTGCGGGCGGTTCACCAACGAGAAGCATGGCGACATGCCTTGATTGCGCTGCGCCATGGGGGTCTTTTTGCGCTGGTCGCCTACGGGCTGTTTCAGATCGGGAACCCTTGGATTTGGATTCCGCTTGCCGCTTTACAGGGTTTTCAGATTCTCGGCTTCATCATCTTGCTCCACGAGGTCATCCACGGGGTGGTCAGCGCAAGACCTTTATCTGGAGCGGCCAAGCGAGTCTTGGCGGCCCTTTATGCCCTGCCTAGTGCCATTGCCCCTTCTCAGTTCGAGCGTTGGCACTTGGATCATCACCGCGGTCTGGGCAGCGACAGCGAAGACCCCAAGCGGGCTCAGCTCTCGCCAAAAAGGAATGCGCGCTGGCTGAAGCTGCTCTACTTCACTCCGGCTTTGTTTGTCATCTATGCTAAAGCCGCGGCGCGAGCCGCGAAGGACTACAGCCCGGGTCTAAGACGGCGGATCTTATTCGAGCGCCTGTTTGCGATCGTCATTCACTTAGGCGTTGGGATCGCGCTTTGGAAGGTCGGCCCCGAGGTCTTACTGCGCGTTTATTTGGCACCGCTCTTCGTCTTTTTCCCGGCCGCCTTTTTCTTGAACCGCCTCGGCCAACACTACGACGTGGACGCCAGCAAGGTCGAAGCCTGGAGTACGCGGGTCGATGGCAATCCGCTGGTGAGGTTTTTGTTTTTGGCTTCCAACCATCACATCGAGCATCACTATTATCCTGGCGTGCCGCTGTACCATTTGGCGGCGCTCAATTCTGCCTTGCGCCCCTTCTTTGATCAGCAGGGCATACGCAACCGCGGCTACCTTTCTCTGCTTAAAGGTTGGCTGATTGACAATCACAAACCGCACAGCGACTGGCGCGAGAACTAAACCGACTGTCGATCTAGTCGGTCGGGATCAGGTAGACAATCACGAGGCCGACTTGGGCCACGATCATGAGCCCGTACATGTGCGTCCAAGAGGGGTGGTTTTTCTCTTGCGCCAAAGCATCGGGGTCGCGAAGAATCAGACTAGCCGTAAAGGCGCCGTAGGCTGCCAAGACGAAAGCCAAAGCCACGAGCCCGGGCAAGGACGCCGAGAGCAGCGGATTGTTGCCCAGCGCACCCAGCGGCAGCAACAGCCAAGGCAAAACGAAAAAGGGTGCCATGATCTGCGCGGCCTTTTTCGTGCCAAAGCGCAGCGGCCAAGTTCGGCAACCGGCGGCGCGGTCACCGTCCATGTCGGCAAAGTCTTTAGTCGCCGTCGCGCCAAACAGAAACAAAGCGATCACCCCGCCTAAGTACCAGGGTTCGGCGTCGTCCAAGACTCCCGCTACGCAAGACCAACCCGCGACTTTCAGCAGACAACCGCGTGCGATGGCGATGGTCAGGTTGGCCCAAGTCCCAAAGCGCTTGGTCCGCACCGGTGGGACCGAGTAGGCCAAGGTCAGTAGCAAACCGGCAAGCACTACGATCAAAGTGTGCCAGCGACCCTCGGGGCGGATGGCGGCGGCCAGCCCCAAAGCCAGAGCGTAGAACAAGGCAACTAGAACAAAGATCTCTCGCAAGGTCACTTCGCCGCGAGGTAAAGGCCGATGCGGCTTGTTGATCTTGTCGTTGGCGAGGTCCGTCCATTGATTGAGGATGTTGGAGCCGACGTTGAGTGCTGCCGCCAAAAAGGCCCCCATCAGCACGTTCCCCAACAGCTCTCCTGGCTGTAGTCGCGCCAAGGCCTCGCCCAGAGTTACGCCAAGACTTGCGCCGTCGTGACGTCCTAAGACCAAAAGGGCCGTCAAAGCCCCACTCACCATGCCGAGCATCGGGGCGAGGAGCGTAAAGGGTCGGGCGAGGCGTCGGTAAATTCTCAAGCGGGCGAGGAGCAAGGCTTAGATCCAAAACGCCGCCGCGCCGGCGAGGGTCGCGCCAACGAGCGTGTTGATGAAATTGAGGCAAGCGTTGCGCCTCAGAAAGCCGGGTAAGTCCAAGACCCCTAGGACGCTCTCTAACCAAGATCCCATTCCGGCGGCGAGGGGCAAGATCCA
Organism: Planctomycetota bacterium; assembly: GCA_036479435.1. Lineage (GTDB taxonomy): Bacteria > Planctomycetota > DRQF01 > JAZGFI01. The sequence goes on from JAZGFI010000097.1 coordinate 4,626, forward strand.
AAACGCAGACCAGGGCAAAAGGCCGGTCAACACTGCAAGAGCCGCCATGAGCCCTGCCGCGACCAGGCCAGCCACCGTACCGGCGGCAGAAATCGCGCCCTCAAAGCCCGCGGCGAGGGGCCGAAGAGTCAAAGGATGCCGCGCGCGAGGCGCCAAGAGCGGTCCAAGTTCACTGGCGGTGGTATCGGCAAGGGCCGTCGCCAAAGCCCCGGCAAACGCGAATACCGGCCAAGCTGAGGGAATTCGCAAGGTGAAGAAAGCCGCGGCGAGAGCGATGCCGGTGTTAGCTAGGGCCTCGGGCCAGCCGCGACGCCCGCCTTCAGCCTGAGCGGTCCCCATCGCCTTTTTTTTGTGGTACCCGCAAGAACTCAACAGCGAGCCCCCGGCGACAAAGAACAAAAACAGAATCCAGCCCGACGCGCCCAAGAGTCCCCAGATCAGCGTGCCGATGAGAACGCCAGACAAAAAACCGCTGGGCTTAAGGGCTCCACCACGAAAAGCTGCGAAGCCCGCCACCAGGTTTAGGGCGAGGCCGATGAGCCAACTCACATCCACACCGTTTTCGTGCTCCACGCAATCATGAAGCCGAGGCTAGCTCCCACCACCACGCGGAGGTTGTCGTTGTCGTAGGGTTTTGAGATCCCAAGACCACAGCTAATGCCTTCCGCTAACGCGCCGCCAACAGTCGCGGCTCCCGCCAGCCACAGGGCCTGATCGCTCAAGGTCCCGCCGTAACACAACAGCCCATAAGCTGCCGGGAACCCGAAAAGAAAAAACGACAAACTTCCCGCGTAAGTCTTAGACTTCGCCCCTGGCAACTTGGGTCCTCCGATCGCTCGCCCCAGGATGCTGGCAACAACATCCCCCACCGCCAGAACCGCCCAAACCGCCAACGCTGCGCTAGGGTACGGAAGCCATAAAATGACGAGAAGAATCGACAGGGGGTAAAGGATGATGCCACCGGTCAGAGATTCGCCCGCTCGAAAAAAACGCCCGCTTCGGTCCCAGCGCCGCCACACGAGATTCCCAGCTAATGCAGCCCCGGCCATCGCCGCGGCTTCGTAGCGCGTCAGCATCGGGAGCAGAAAAGCCGGCGACAAGGCGGCGAGGTGCAGGAGTTTTCGGGGCCATTCGTAAAAGCCCTTGGACTTCGAACTCACCGTGGCAACCCGGGCCTGGGGCTCGCGGAGTTTCTCTTCATCTCCGCCAGCCGCCGCCGAATCTTGGCTCGCATGGCTGCGTGCTTTTTGTCTTTGCCCAATTTCTGCAAGATGCTGTGGACGCTCTTTCTTGCACTCGGATGACGCGGAGCGGTCTTGAGCCCCGCCTCGATGTAGGCCCAAGCCTCGTCAAAACGATGTGCCCTAAGCGACTTGAAGGCCAAGGCGAGCAGAGAGAACAGGCGTTTCTCGGCTCGCAGCCTTGCGCTCTGCGCGGCTTCCGCCTCCCGCCATTTCGCCAAGCAGGCTTTTGCCTGAACTCGATTTTTCGCGCGAGCGTAGTTCCTGGACAAAAGGAAAAGGGATCGCACGCGCCGCGGCTCTGCTTTGAGAATGGACAACAGGCTCTTTTCGGCTTGTGGCCATTTTCCCGCTCGAGAATCTAGCGCAGCGATCTCTTCCCTCGCCCCGGTAAGCGCCGGGCTTAGCTTCAGACTGCGTTCAAAATCGCTACGCGCATCAAGGGTCTTCCCAAGACCTAATCGAGTGCGGCCCCGGTGAAGCCAGGCCTCGGCATTGTTCGGAGCCAGCTCGACCGCGCGTTGCAAGGCAAGGTTAGCTGCCTCAGGCTGTGAATGAGCTTCCAATGTAATGCCGTAGTGCAAGTAGACTTGAGCGTTGACATCCGAGGCCTTCAGGGCGCGCTCAAAATTTTTGAGAGCCGAGGGTAGCCGTGCCGTGCGCACTTGGCAGAGAGCGAGGCCAAAGTGTCCTCTGGCCGACTGGGGATTTGCCTTAGCGACGCGCGCAAAGTGCAGCTCCGCGTCGAAGAATTGACCATCGCGAAAAGCCGTGGTCGCCCGCGTGTAGTCTTGATGAGACCTTTGCCCGAACAGGAGCCCCGCTCCGAACAGCAAGAGAATCAGCAACTGCCCGAAGCGCAGGATCACGGTGTTTTTTCCGGCGAGGAAGTCAGACCGACGAAATCGAGTGAGAGACACTCGAGACGCTACCGGCAGCGGCGCGACCGTCGGTCGGGCGAAACTCAACGACCTCACCGTCCCCGAATTCAACGACGACGCCTTCGATGCGCGAACGAAAATCCGTGATCATGCGGCGGTCGATTCGAAAGCCATCGACGACGGTTCCGTTGGTGGAGAGGTCTTCAATCTCAAGATGGTTGGGACTCAGCAAGCTAACCTTGATGTGCTGCCGACTAATCTTGCGATAGCTGCTGTGCTGCTCCAAGGCGTCTTTCCCGAGACGAAGACAGGCAGCGCTGCGGGCCACCGAAAGGCCACAGGTTCGAGAGCGCCCGATAACGAGGCTCTGCCCGACGCAAATTTGCGCATTCTCGCCACGAAACAGGCCCGCTTGCCCCAAAGCCTCGGCCCCGGTGCGCGTGTCGTAAGGTTGATCTTCGATATCCATGGGCATCCCCTCGTCTTGTCTGCCAGATTATCGGGAATTCACCCGTCTCGTCGCAAGTAGGGAACTCGAGCATCGCCGTTTTTTTTGCGAACAACCCACCGCAAGCACATGGCTAGACTGAGTTTATCCGCGATCGCCACCCGGAGTCAACCGCCTCAGTCTTGGGGACGAATCGCGCCCTCGGCTTCAATATTCATCAGGCGGTGGGCCCTGGGCGCTCGGATCTCAACAAGATCTGATTGGGGTTTCCAAGGCCCAAGGCCTTCTTCCAGGAGTAGTTTTCGGTCGCAGAAAACGCGCAGGCGGCGCGCTTTGAAATCAAGGACCACTCGAAAATCGAAGGCCTGGCCGGCCGTCAGAGGAGCGGTTGCAGCGTCGGCGCTGAGTCCCCGAAATGCGAGGCGCCAGTTGCTCAGCTCACCGCGCCAGCTCGCGAGTTTGCCCACAGAGATGAGTAACTCGAGATCGCGCTCGAGACCGTGCCAGGCGAGATCCAGGCGGTGATCACGACGCTGCAAGCGGCTGAGAAGCAACAGGTGCTGCCCAAAAACGGAAACGCCCAACCAACGCGGTTCTTCACCTCGTTCGGCGGAGGCGACGTAGCGAAACCGCAGTTCGAAGGGGCCGTGGTTGGGAGCAATGGGAAACGTCAAGCGAAAGGGCTCAATCTCGCTAGGAATGATGTGACCTTTTTGTGCGCCGACTCGAAAGGCTTTGCCATTTGGTTCCGCAACCACAAATGGCGATAGCTGCAAACCCTCCACGCCGTTTTTAGGGTCGACGCGCCATAGGACGCGCGCACGAAGCTGGTCGCTGATCTCGACTTCGGCCGCGCGCGGCGCAAAGAAAGCGAGGATGGCCGCGACTTGATTCGCGCGCACCAACATGGCGAGCACGTCACTTTTTTGTCGCTCCGCCCAACTGCCCTCAATGCCGCTAGCCTTGCTCAACTCCACCAGATGGGCGCGTCCCTTAGCCCACTTTCCGCGCGCAATCAAGCTCGATGCCAGGCGCCATTGTGCAAGTTGTTCGCGGTCGGCGTCACTGTGCACGCCCGCGAGGTCTCGCATGGCAACCTTGTTCAAAGGCTCAAGCCACCGCCTAAACGAATCCGCGGCGTCGAGCTTCTCTAAGTACCCGCTCGCGCTGAGGAAGTCCCGATCGCCATAGGCCGCCAGAGCCAAGGCCGGTTGATTTTCAGGCAAAGAAAGGTCAACGGCGAGGAGGGCGATCCGGCTTTCGAGGACAATATCTGCGATGGGAAAACTCTCGACTCTCCCCTCTTTCGGATCGCGCAATCGAATCTCATCACTTCCCGAACTGAGGAAACCGACAAACACGAGGCCCGACAGTTCGCGGCCGGATTGAAGCCGCAGGTGAAAAACTCGGCCCTCCGGCATGGCGGATAACTTCTGCTTTAGATCGCTTTGCCAGTGCGAAACCCGTCCTTGCGCTTTTTGAACTTGGACCAAGCGCGCCAGGTCGGTTTGTAGTTCTTCCAACTCTTCGGGTTGTTGAGAGAGTTCTGCAATGAGGTCCTCGGTCGATTGAGTTGAGGCTGGAGTTGGAGTGAGGGCCGCAAGGCTCCTTTTGTCGAAACTCCTGAGACTCCGCTGCAGCCGGACGCGCACTTCGTTTTTTGACGTCGTAAGAAACTGCTCCAGGGCCCTGAGTCCTTGCGCCAGCTCTGAGTCCCGGGCTTCGAGGCCAACGGCTCTGAGTCTCTGCAGACCCTTTGCCGCCGAGCGAAAAGACCTTGCCTTCACTTGGCTTTCGCATGCCTCCAAGTTCGCCCTGACACGCACTGATGCCTGCTGCCGGTGAGCCTTCACCACACCACGACGCATCGCGGCGAAAGCGGCGCGATCGTCGGCGTCCAAGGATGATTGCTCACCCTCGCCGATGCCGCCGAGCCGCACTTCAAGCTCGTCGAGCGATGCCAAAGACTGAGCTAGACTCAAAGTTGCCAGGGAAGCTCCTATCTTGAACTCCGCCGACTCGCGATGATCCAAAACGAAACTTCGGTAACGCGCGTGGAGTCTGCGGCCCGCATCGAGCCGGCGCTCCTCGAACTCTAGTTGGATCTCCTTTGGCAACTCGACCCAGCGGAATCCAAGCGCCAAGGCGAAATCGTGACGCCTTCGATCGCCCAACTGACGCTGCGCTCCTTTGAAGTCTCGAGCGTTCGCGCGCTCATCGGATTTTTCGAGTTCTGCGGCGATCGCGGCGTCCACCCGTCTTGCCAATTCCAGCTCGACGGAGCGGCGCAGCTCAAAATCGTTCTTGTTCTCCCCTAACCACGCCAAAAGATCCGAGGCTGACGCGCGGTCGAGATCCAGGACGGCGGCCTTAGCTAGAACGGTGGTGCTGTCATTAAGAGACTCTTCAGGATCGCTCGCTTGCTGCCAAAGCACCAGGCCGATCGTTCCGATCAAAGTGACGAGCGCCGCCCCAGCCCAAGCCATGCGCGAAAAACTGCGTACTTCCTCAACGGGCTCAGAGCCGAGGGCCCGCAAAAGCTCAGCGGAAGACTGAATTCGATCTTGAGGTCGCTTTTGCACCAGCTCTTCGATGATGCCGGCGAAATCCGCCGAGATCTCGGGGTTCATGAGACGCAGGGGCTTGGGATTGACGTAAAGGATCTTGGTGATGACTTCCGCTACGGTCCTGGCTTCAAATGCGGACTCACCGGTAACCGCGTGATAAAGCGTGGCCCCTAAGGAGAACAGATCAGAACGGATGTCGATCTTTTCGGGATCACTCGCCTGCTCGGGTGACATGTAGGCGGGAGTACCAACGGTTCTGGTCTTGGTGTGATAGCGGGTGTCGACGGGAATGGTCGCCAATCCGAAATCGCCCAAGAGGATGCGACCGTCGGCATCGATGATGATGTTGCCCGGCTTCACGTCGCGATGAACGACGCCCTCGCGATCGATAGCGCCCAAGACTTCGGCGATCGTGATCGCAATGCGGCGCGCTTCGTCTTCGCTCAGAGGACCGTCGATTTCGAGAATTTGTTTGAGCGTGCGCCCCTCATGGCAGTCCATGACGAGGTAGCAAATCCCCTCGTGTCGGGCGGCATCAATGATTCGGATGACGTTGGGGTGGTTGAATCTCGCGGCGAGGCGGGCCTCGCGAAGGAGGCGTTCGACGGATTTCTCGTCGGAGCACAAGCCCCGTCGCAACACCTTGACCGCGACGGGACGGTTCATACCCAGCTGGACGGCGCGATAGACAACCGCCATCGAGCCGCGCCCGAGGATGCTCTCGAATCGGAAACCCGGAATCGTGGGAAACGACTCCGGGTTGTCGCGGCTACTTGAGTTTGGAGGCATGCGCCTTAACGGCCCGGTCGACTTCGACTAGCGACATGTTGAAAACCGCCTTGAAGGCCTTGGCCTGTGCGGTCACTTGGCTCTTGTGGAAAGCCGTGTTGATTTCGGAAGGCCAATACCTCTTCATCGACCGCACGAACTTCGAATACTTGCCGGGTTGCGAGCGCATCCAATCGATGATGGCATAGCCCTTTTGGACGTCGCGATAGCTCAAGTCTCCCAACCTTGGCTTCATGAGCCCTTTCAAATTCTTGAAGCGGCCGTTCTTCAGTCCCCGCTTGGTACCCGACATGAACTTCTTGAATACTTCGGTCGGCTTGTCGGTCACTTTGAATGGTGAATCGCCATAATTGGATCGCGTCGTGAAGCAGAGCAGTCTTCCGGTTGCCTTCGCTTCAATCCAAGCCGCAGTGCTCTCTTCAAACCAAGGCGGGCAAAAATTCTGGTGAAAATGAAGCCGATTCGCAGCCAAAAAACCGATCTGATTAGGAACAACTTGACCGATGAAATCCACATCGTGCGGCTTCAAGTGGCACGCGATGACCCGGCGACACTGGATCTCTGTAAACCAATCGTTGTTTGAGTGCGACTTGACGAATTCTTGTTTGGACCAAACGGCGTAGGTCTCGGAGTACCAGCGGACGTATCGCTTAAAGTCCGACTTGTTGGCGAAAATACAGATCATCGCCTTTTGATCGCCCCAAAGCCGGCGCGTCCCGGTGATCTTGGCGTCCTTGGCAAAAACCTGGTAGGCCTTGTCGGCGTGTTTGATCACCTTTTTCAATACACCTTCTGACTTAGAAGTGCACCAGGTGAAGTACTTCGATTCAAAGTAGTTGAGTTTTTTGCCGACGGCCTTGCTGATCAGCCCAGATTCTTTTTGGGCCTTGAGGTCTTTGAACTTCGAGGCGGCGGCCTCTTGCGCCGGCAAGATGGCCCAAGTTCCGGCAACGAGCAACAAGACAGCGCAGCGCGCCGCCGTGGTCAGAAACGACATGGGGGTTTCCCTTTCTCAGGCGAGATCCTGGGGATCGACGCCGTACTTATCCAATTTCCTTTGCAAAGCGAACCGGCTAATGCCGAGGAGCTTCGCGGCTTTGGTCTTGTTTCCCTTGACGCGCCGCAGCGCTTTGGAGATCTCACGGGTCTCAATCGACTCGACGAGTTCATTGAGGTCGTGGAAACTCGATTCTTCGCCCACGAGTAATTCTACCTGCTCGTGGATGTGGTTCGGGATATCCTCTACTCCGAGAACATCACCTCCGAAGGCCGACATGGTCTTAAGTACGTTTTCTAGCTCCCGAACGTTGCCCGGCCAGCCATAAGATTTGAGATTCTCTACGGTTTCTTTGCTGATCGTCTTCACCGCCGTGTGTTGCTCGGTGGCGAACTTGGCGAGGAAGTGGTCAATCAGCAGCGGAACGTCGTCTCGACGCTCCTTTAGGGTTGGAACCCGGATCGCCACGACCTTGATACGGTAGTAAAGATCTTCGCGAAAGTCGCCTTGTTTGATGAGCTGGGCCAAATCCTGGTTCGTCGCGGAAATGAGCCGAATGTCGATCTTTTTGGGTTTGTCGCTGCCGAGGCGGCGTACTTCGTTTTCTTGTAGCACTCGCAGAAGTTTCGTTTGAAGACTGCCGCTCATGTCGCCGATTTCGTCCAAAAATAAAGTGCCGCCTGAAGCGGCTTCAAGCAGTCCCCGCCGCGCGCTGGAAGCGCCGGTAAAGGCTCCCTTTTCGTAGCCGAAGAGTTCCGACTCCAACAAGTTCTCAGGGATGGCGCAGCAGTTTTCTGCTACGAGACCGCGTTGGCGACGCGATGACATCAGGTGAACACAACGGGCGACGACTTCTTTCCCGGCCCCGCTTGGCCCGGTGATCAACACCGGCAGATCTGAGTCCGCTACTTTTCTAATGAGTGCTTTGAGTTCACGCACGGGCGCCGACTCGCCGACGAAAAGATCTTCCGGCCGTTTGGGGCCATCTTGTCCTGCGGCGCGAAGCCTGGAATCTTGCTCTTCAACTTGACGATGCAAACTGTGGTTCATCGCCTCGAGTACGCCTTTTTGTTCCACGACTTCACGGTAAAGGCGTGCGTTTTCCAAAGACACGGCGGCCTGGTCGGCGAGCATCTGAAGGATGCGAAAATCGGTAGTCGAAAATGCGCCTTTGTGCAAACGGTTGTCGAGATACAAAACCCCGAGAACCCGGGTCTTCACCTTAAAGGGAACGCACATCACCGAGCGTAGCCCTAGGCTCAACACACTCTCTTCGGTCCCGAATCGCTCATCCTCGGCCGCATTGACGCAGAGAACGGCATCGCCCGTCGTCGAGACCTGCGTCGCAATCGACCAAGAAATCGCAAACTCCGGCGCACTGACCGACTGTTGCTCGAAGTTTCTCGCGACCCGAAACTCCATCGAATCTTTGCCGACCAAGATCAAGTAGCCGCGCTCAGCCCCGGTGAGTTTGATCGCGCTATCGATAATCAGGTTGAGGAGTTTTTCGAGATTGAGTTCCGAGTTCATGGCCGCGGCAGTGCGCTGCAAATGAAGCAAGGTCTCGGTGTGGAGCGGATCGGCACCCTCTTCTTCGAGGGCCGAATTGAGGTCCGTGAGCGTGACACTGAGGTCCGTCGGCTTTTCACTTAGGACACAGCGATCAAGCTCAAGCCGAGCGGCACCGATTTGAACGATGTCACCGATTTGGAGCAAGGACTTTCGAATGCGCCGACCGTTTAGGTAGGTGCCGTTTTGGCTCCCCAAGTCGACGACCTGCCACCCCGCCTCCGCCAATTCGAATCGGCAGTGGCAGCGCGAAGCTCGTCCGTCCTGGAGCACCAAGTTGTTGTCTTTGCCGCGGCCCACCGTGATCGGTTCACCGCGCAGTTCGTAATCCTCCCGGCGTTCGCCGCATTGGACTTTGAGCTTAATTCCGTCACTAGTCTGCGTCGTCATGGCGCTCCTTGCGGTCTCTCACGCCGCGGTCTGCGCCCACCTCGAACCCACATTCTAAAAACCGACGCGTGCGATGTCGAACAAAAACTGATCGCTTTCGCACAAACATAAGTCATTTATTCTAAATGGCTTATGTCCGGTCAACTCTGTGCCAGCAGTTCGAAGGCCGCCTGAAGAACCTGATTCGACCCGATGCTCTTCATGCAAGCATGGTGTTTCAGGGGGCAAACGGGACGGTTGCAAGGTCGGCAGGGAAGATCTTCTAGGAGCAACCGCGACCCTTCGTTGTTGGCGGCCGTGAGCCCCGGGTCATAAGGCCCCAAGATCACTACCGTAGGGACGCCCAAGGCCTGGGCCACGGCGCGAGGTCCCGTGTCATTCGTCACCATCAAGTCCAATCGCGCCACTAGAGCCTTTAGGTCACCGAGCCCTAAGATGTCGCGGCCACTATCGATCACGCGCCCGGAAGTGAGCGCGGCGATTTTGGCAAGCAGTGCTTCCTCTCCGGGGCCACCCAACAAGATCGCCGCGCCACCGAAAGCCTCGGTGAGGCCATCGGCGACCGCGGCGAATCTTTCTGGCAACCACAACTTGGAGGCGCCGGCCTTAGCTCCCGGATTGAGGGCAAACAGTGGCGTGGTTTCCGCCAAGCCCTGTCGCTCTAGCCAAGCGTCGACGGCCTGGTCTTGATCTGAGGCGATGTCTAATCGGTAGCGGCGGTCGAAGCTTGTTGGATCCGCGCCGACGAGTTTCAGCAGGCCCAGATAGTAGTCCACCATGGGCCGCAGGGCGCCCTTCGCATCCCAGCGCAAAGACTTAGGCAGAGATCTTGTGAGCAAAGGCCGCCGCCCGTCGCCAGCGTAACCAAGACGGTTTGGGATACGCGCGAAGTACATCTCAAGCGCGGTTGTCATCGAATTGCTGAGGGAAAAGGCGAGGTCAAAACGCTCGCCACGCAAACGCCTTCCAAAACGCCAAGCCCCGCGCCAGCCCTTCGGATCTCCGGGAGTGTGCGTGATGATTTCATCCACCAAAGACGAGCCGCGCATCAGATCAACGGCGTAGGGGCGAATGGCGAGGCATAGATGCGATTGGGGGTAAAGCGCACGCAGCGCCGAAAGGAAGGGCGTTGCCATGACAACGTCCCCTACCCAATTCGGCGCGCGAACCAGGATCTTGCGCGGTACGGCGTCCACGGCCGACTACATCTTAAGGCGGCGAATTCTCTGAATGAGCTTACTCGTCGCGTGATCTTTCGCATCGCCGACGATCACAATCTTGCCGCCGAAGCCTTCGATCGTCTCACGCTCTGGCACCGTCTCTTCGGTGTAGTCGGTTCCCTTGGCGACGATATCGGGCTTCACTGTTTCAAGAATGGCATCGCAAGTGACTTCATCGAAACTCACGATGTAGTCGACCCAGCGCAAAGAAGCCAGGATTTCCATGCGATCGTCGATGCCTTGGATCGGCAACTTGGGGTTTTTGTACTTTTTGACCGACGCGTCTGAATTGACGGCCACGATCAAATAATCGCCGCGGCTCTTGGCGTCGCGAAGGCAACGCACATGCCCGACATGCAACAAGTCAAAGGCACCATTCGCCATCACGACGGTTTTGCCTTCAGCCTGAAAACACTCGACGAGTTCACGCAGTTCATTGGCGTCGTGAATGATGACGGCGGGATCTGTGGAAACGATCCTCTTTTTCGTGCCTCGAGCCATGACGCTAATTCTCCCTCGTTCCTTGACCGGGCTTTTGCCCGGTGATTATCTCTAACTATAGTTTATAGTCGCAGCTTTGAGCAGCTCCGCCGGACTGACGGTAGCAGCACCAAGTTTTCCCACCACGACTCCGGCCCCGTAGTTCGCCAATTCTGCGGCCTCCGCAAAATTGGCTCCCGCGATCAGTGCCAGGGTAAAGATGCCTACGACAGTGTCGCCAGCGCCGCTCACATCCGTGACCTCACCCGGCGAATCGGCCGCGGCGATCAGGATGGAATCGCATCCTTGTTGTGAAAGCATCATACCCTTGTTGCCACGGGTCAACAGCAAAGCCTGTGATTCCAAGGACTTTAGAAGCTCTTCGCCAGCGCGGATCGCATCCGCATCGCTCCGTACGGGAAAACCCACAAGAGCTTCGGCCTCGTCATGATTCGGCTTGGCAACGGTCACGCCGCGCATCTTTGAGAGTTCGTAGCGAGAATCGCCCGTCGTCAACTTGTCGCCAGCGAGGTCAATGACGGTTCGAGACGTCGATTTGTCGAGCGTCCCGTAGCCATAATCTGAAAGCACCAGGGCATCGACAGACGGCAACAGGGCCTCAACGCGCTCCAAAAGGGCATCTCGCGACGTTTTTGACATCAACCGCTCGGGCTCTCGATCGATCCGCAGGACTTGCTGACGGCTGCGGTTCTCGGCTCCAACCATGACGCGCGTCTTGGCCACCGTGTCGTAGTCGGCTTGGGGCACGACCCCCTCAAGCCCGAGCGTGTGTTCTTCAAAGAACGACTTAAGCATCTGACCCGCCGGATCTGCACCAAGGACGCCAATCGGCTGCACTTGGGCGCCCAACGCTACGAGGTTGTTCACCGCGTTGGCGGCGCCACCGGGAATCATGCGCTCGCCTTGATAGCGAACGACCATGACCGGAGCTTCACGACTTAGACGTGCGGGCCGTGCGTTGAGATAGACATCGGCCATGAAGTCTCCCACGACGGCAATTCGGGCCTTGGCAAAGCCCTCCATCAGCTCACTGGTTCGTCGCGCGCTCAGCGCCATCGTCGTTGTTCTCCAATCCCTGCGGCCAGCGTATACGGCGCGGGGTTCACGATCTGGCGGATCTTGGTGACCGGGATCAAAGGTCGGCCAGTTCCGCCAGGCTTATCGCGGTCGTATGAGGTCGACTCACCGCCACCGCCCCCGCCGCCATTCCCAAACGACAAGAGGAGCTCAGGTCGAGTCCACCGCTGAGTCCTCGCGCGATAGCCGCCGCGGTGGCATCGCCCGCGCCGGTCACGTCGAAGACATCTTGGCGGTACGCGGCAAAAAACACGTGGCCTTGCGAGCCGCTCCGGCCAGGTGCGATGAGCAGGGCGCCTTCCGCGCCCAAGGTCACCAACACCGGGGCATCCCCGGCCGCGCCGGAATAGGCCAATGCCGCGAGTTTTGCGGAGGCGGCGTCGACGATCTGGGTGCCCGCAATGAGTTCGCATTCGCGGCGATTCGGCGTGATAAGCGCAGCGCCTCGGTAACGCCCTGGGTCAATGCCGGCCGCGGGATCGACCACGAAAAAGCCCGAGACTTCGCCGGCGCGCGCGCGCACCAGCTCCAAAAGCTCATCGCTCACCACACCTTTGCCGTAATCCGACACCAAGATCGCCACCGGCGCGGACGCGATGCCCTCGCGATAAAACGTGATCTCCGGCGCACTCGCCGGGCGGCGCTCTTCTTTGTCGACGCGGAGCAACTGCCGGCCCGCGGACAAAAAGCGCGTCTTACGGGTCGTGGTGATCTGCGGGTCCCGGTAGACCCCTTGAGTTTTCACTGCCGCCGCAGCCAAGCTATCGAGGACCTCCTTGGCGGCATCATCTTTGCCGAGGCGTCCGAAAAGACTGACGTCGGAACCCAAATCGCGGGCGCGCAAGGCCGCATTGGCGGCCCCACCCGGAGTGCACACGGAAGTCTGTTCGGCGAGAATCGGGACGGGGGCTTCCGGCGACATCCGCTCCACGACCCCCTCGACGAAAACGTCGAGCATGAGGTCACCCGCGACCGTCAACGCCGAAGGCCCCAAGTCAGGCAGCAAGTCTGCGACCTTAAGTTCGCTCACGTTTTGCCTCCTTTAGACTTTGTTCCAACAGACTGGCGAACCGTGCGCCATCATCGCCAAAATCGATGTCGATGCGCAGCACACTGAAACCAGTGGCGGCACCGCCGAGAGCTGCGAGCTTGGCGCGGTCTTTCTCGGTGACCAAGATCTCGTCCACGGGATCGACCTCGGCGTGCGCCAGAATACGATCCAAGTCATCTCGATGGTACAGATAATGGTCCGGAAAGGACTCGTGCCAGGAGACACTGGCACCTAGTTGCTGCACGAGGTCGGCAAAAGAGTTCGGATCGGCGATGCCCGACACCAAGCCGACACGACGTTTCGCCAATTCGCTTAGATGGCGAGGACGGTCCTTGGGGCCAAGCGCCAGTGGCACGAGGTCTCGAGCGACATGCCGGCACCTAAAAACGGGTACTTCGGGTGCCAACTCACTCAGCTCAGCCTCGATCTTGGACAGGGCGCTCGCATCCACTCGGTCGGTCCGCGTCAAGACCAAGGCATCAGCTCCCCGCGCCGCCGCCAAACTTTCGCGCCAAGGGCCCGCGGGCAAAATGCCCCTGGGCTTCAACAAGGAGCGCGCATCAAAAAGCAGGATCTCGACGTCGCGCTGGATCTGTAAGTGCTGGGCGCCATCGTCCAAAACGATCACCGCCGGGGGGGGGTCCCCCACAACCCTCAGAGCTGCGGCCACGCGATCGGCGCCTTGAACGTGCAGGTGATTGGGATGCCGAGACCGCAGCAGGTGCCCCTCGTCATTCAGCTCAACCCTCTCGTGGACGAAGCTCGCGCCGTAACCGCGCGCCAGCACCAATGCCGGTCGAAACTCGGGTGGCAACAGATCCAAAATGGCGCTGACGACGGGGGTCTTACCCGTGCCCCCTACCGTGAGGTTGCCAACGCTGATAACCGGCTGCGAAAAACGATGAGAATCGAGGTAGCCCTGGTCGTAGAGCCTTCGCCGCAGCGCCATGGCACTTCCGTAGCCCCATCCGAGGGGTTTCAAAAGCAAACGCAGCCAGGCGGATTCCCAAAATCGCTTGAGCATGAACGAAAGCTAACAAGACCCTGTGCCGCCTCGCTTGAATCAAGTGCTTACGAGACCTACCCTCACTCCGACTAAGGTTGGCAAAACTCATGTGGCCGCCAGCTACAAAGAGGCTCCAACGAGCCTTTACGGTCGGGCGCCCGCGGATCGGCGACGCTCATTCAGCATTAGGCCATGCTTGCCGACGAGGAACCCAGTGCGCAGCTTCTTGTTTCACCCTCGAGTTCGAAGACTGCTCGCACCCGAGCGCCAGCGCATCGTCATCGCTTTGGTCGCTATGACCTTACGCGGCTTGTTCGGCCTTGGCGTACCTTTTTTCTTCGGCCGCACCATCGGCCTCATCGCTGATCGCGCGCCGTCGGAAGAGGTCTGGACGAGTGCCGGTTGCCTCGTTGCGGTTTCCGCCACCACCGCCTTTGCGCAGTTTTGGATGCGCTGGCTCTATATCAGTTCAAGTCGCCGATTCGAAGAACGTCTACGCAACGAGGTCTTTGAGCATCTGACTCGCCTGTCTTATTCCTGGTTTAATCGCGCGCGCACCGGCGACCTCATGTCGCGACTAACGGCAGATGTCGAAGCCGTTCGGATGGGTGTCGGCCCCGGTGTCATGCACCTGTATCAAACCAGCACCATGGCGATCGCAGCCTTTAGCATCATGCTCATCGTCTCTTGGCAGCTCACGTTATTCGCCGTCCTCCCGCTGTCGCTGATCTTTCTCAATATCCGGGCCATCATGCCGGCCATGCACCGCGCTTCGACCCGGGTGCAAGATCAGCTCGCCGCCGTCTCGGCGACCGCACAGGAAAGTTTTTCTGGCGCCCGCGTCGTGAAGGCTTTTGCGCGCGAAGGTCATGAGATCGAGCGATTCCAACGCGAGGCCAGCCACTACATCGACGCCTCGATGAACATGACGATGGTGCGAGGCCGCATGCACGCCGTCACCGAGTGGATGGCCGGCTTGGTCACCGTGGCCCTGATCTACTTCGGCGGCCAGCGCGTGATGAGCGGTGCCCTAGAACTCGGGTCTTTCGTGTCGTTCTTTGGCTACTTCATGATGCTGATCTGGCCCATGATCGCGATCGGCTGGACCATGGCTTTGTTCGAGCGCGCCAAAGCTGCCTTGATACGGCTGGAGTCCGTTTTGGACACCGAACCCGAAATCCAAAGCGGCCACCTTCGCGATTTTGCCGCCAACGGCGACTGGAAGGTGCGAAACCTCAGCTTTAGGCACGACGAGAGCGATCAAGATGCGCTCTGTGACATCAGCTTCGATCTTCCCGCCGGCAAGTCACTCGCCGTCGTCGGTCCCACGGGTTGCGGAAAATCGACTTTGGCCCAGCTTTTCGCGAGGTTGTTCGAGCCGCCCCCGGGGACTTTTTACTACGACGGGCATGACCTGCGCGACCTCGCCTTAGGCGAGCTTCGAAGCCGCGTGGCGATGGTTCCGCAGGAGACGTTTTTGTTCTCTGACACCATTCAAGCAAACATTGCCTACGGCGTCGACAACCATGAAACGTCCGACGTTGAGGCGGCCGTCCACGCCGCCGCCGAAGCGGCTCAGGTCAAAGAGGCCATCGAGGGTTTTCCGCGCGGCTTCGACGAAGTCATCGGCGAGCGCGGCGTCACTTTGTCCGGCGGCCAAAAGCAGCGCGTCGCCATTGCGCGCGCCCTCATGTCCAAGGCACCTACCCTGATCCTCGACGACTGTCTTTCCGCCGTCGACACCGGTACCGAAGAGCGCATTTTAGATCATCTTCGCCAAGCCATGACCCAACGTAGTTCGGTGATCATCGCGCACCGCTTGTCTAGCGTGCGCCACTGCGATCGCATCCTCGTTTTGATCGACGGCGCCATCGCCGAAGAGGGAACCCACGAAGAGTTGATGAGCCTCAACCAGTGGTACGCGGATACCTTCCGTCAACAGCAGCTCAAGTCCGAACTGGACGCAGCCTGATGGCTAAGCCCGCAAGGAGTGTGCACGAAGAAGAAGTGACCGGACGGATCTTCGACGCCGGAATCTACGCTCGCTTGCTGCCCTTCGCTCGGCCCTACTTTTGGCGATTCGCGGCCTCAGTAGTGCTGCTCCTGTTCTTAGCGGCGGCCGCGATCCTCGTTCCCTTAGCGCTCAAGTTCACCCTCGACCGCATCATCAAGCCCGATCTCAGCGCCCATGACCCTTCAGCGGCGAAGCCCTTTTTCGACTGGCTCTACGAGCGAATCAGCACCGTCTCCCAAGACCCATCGCATCAGCTCATGGTGGTGGCAGGAATCCTCGTCGCCGCGGGAACCATCACTTTTGTCTGTCGACTGAGTCAGATTTGGATCGCCAACCTCACCGGCCAGCGCATCATCTACGACGTTCGCGATCGGGTGTTCCAACACATCCAGCGGCGCAACCTACGGTTTTTTGATCAAAACCCCGTCGGGCGCTTAGTGACGCGCGTGACTTCAGACATCGAAGCCGTCGCTGAGATTTTCACTGCGGGTATCGACATCATCTTCTACGACCTCATGATGATCGGGGTCACGCTCGGAATCCTGTTTTGGCTGAGCCCCAGCCTCGCGCTCATGACCTTGGCCGGCATCCCCTTTGTCGCCGCCTGGTCGTTCATTTTCAAACGCCAAGCCCAAGAGTTGTTCCGTACGGTTCGCGCTCGGGTCAGCCGCCTCAATAGCTACATCAACGAGTGCATCACCGGCATCCGTGTCATCCAGGTCTTCGGCACCGAGGCCCGCACGAACGCGCAGTTCGAGAGTTGGAACCGCGAACTCCGCGAAGCGCACCTAAAAACGGTCAAGAACTTCTCGATGTTTTATCCCGGCGTTGAGCTCTTCTCCGCCGGCGCCGCCGCGGTGATTCTCCTCTTCGGCCACAAGCTGTTTATTGGCGGCGACATCACGATTGGCACGATGCTCGCGTTTTGGTTTTTGCTACACAAGTTCTTCGAGCCGCTACGGCAGATCTCTGAAAAATACAACGTTCTACAATCCGCCATGGCCTCGGCCGAGCGCATCACCCGCATCCTCGACGACGCATCTGAGATTCCAGAAGCGGCCAACCCTGCCGCACTCGATGTCAGAAAAGACGGACCGATTATTGAGTTTGACCACGTTCGTTTTTCATACGACGGTCGCACCGAGGTCCTGCGAGACTTGAGTTTCGTGGTGCAACCCGGCGAAAAAATTGCGATCGTCGGCCACACCGGCGCTGGCAAGACTTCGATCATCAACATCTTGGCGCGCTTTTATGACGTACAGCAGGGTGAGGTGCGAGTGGCTGGTCGCAATGTGCGCGAGTACTCCAAAACCGAGTTGCGCCGCGCCATTGGCATCGTTTTGCAGGAGGTCTTCCTTTTTGCCGACACGCTGCGAGAAAACCTCCGGCTCGGCGACAAGAGCATCAGCGACGCTTCGCTCATGGAAGCCTGTCGCCGGGTGCGAGCGGATCGTTTGATCTCCGGTCTCAGCGGAGGTTTGGATCACCAAGTCAAAGAGCGCGGCGCCAGCTTCTCGATGGGCGAAAAACAACTGTTGGCTTTCGCGCGCACGCTGGCTCACGACCCGCCTATTCTCGTCCTCGACGAGGCGACCGCGAACATTGACACCCAAACCGAAATCCTGATTCAAAACGCACTCGAAGAGCTCATGGCCGACCGCACCGTCATCGTGATCGCACACCGCTTATCCACGATCAAAAAGGCCGACCGTATCATCGTGATGCACCACGGCGAACTTCGAGAAGTGGGCACTCACGCTGAATTGCTGAAGGCGGATGGCCTTTATCGCCGCCTCTACGAGCTACAGTACCGCAGCCAAGAAACGGCTGACCCTGGACGTGGAGCCTGAGCATGCCTCATTTCATCGCGATCGAAGGCTTGGACGGATCTGGGACATCCACTCAAGCCCAAGCTCTAGCCCAAGCGCTCAATGAGCGCGGGGAAGCGGCTGACGCCACTTTTGAGCCCAGCGAAGGTGCGGTCGGACGGCTGATTCGAAAGTACTTGGTTGGCGACCTAAAGAGCGCCGACGAAGAAAAAGCCGACCGAAACTTCTTGGCCTACCTGTTTGCGGCCGACCGTCAGGATCACCTCGAAAACCAAGAGTCGGGCATCAAAGCGGCCATCGCCGCGGGTCGGCACGTCGTCTGCGCCCGCTACGTGATGTCCTCTTACGCCTACGAAGGAGACGATGCCGCCGAATTGGAGTTCGTGAAGAAACTCAACGACTCCTTTTTGCTGCCCGACCTCGTGCTCTATCTCGACTGCCCAGTGGAAGTCTCTTTGGCCAGGTTGCAAAGCACCCGCGACCGCCTCGACATCTTCGAGAACCGACAAAAACTCGAGCGAGTCCGCGCCGGATATCTTCGCGCCATGGAATCTTGGCCGGGCCCAGTCTTGGTGTGCGATGCCACGCGCGAAGCCGCCGCCATCACCGCAGAGGCCCTAGAGGTTTTGGATTTGGGCCACTCTGAGTGAATTTTGAGCCCTGCAGATCCTCTTCGGTTTCCCCTGTGAGGCCCGGCGGGTTATAAATCCTGCATGCTCGGCGGGTTTCAAATATTTCGACTGCGGGGGGTTCCGGTTCGAGTCCACGCAAGTCTGTTGGCTCTCGCGGGGCTCTTGTTGGTGCTCGCGGTTGCCGCTGGCGGCACGCCCGCAGAGATCGCCTTGCGGCTCTTGGCTCCGCTCATGCTTTTCTTGACGGTGATCGCCCACGAAGCTGGACACAGCTTGATGGCGACGCGGATGAACATCCCAGTCCTCGATGTGGTTCTGACGCCCTTTGGCGGTGCTGCGCGCCTCGCGGGCCGCTTGGACGACGGCAAAAAAGAAGCGGTCATCGCCGCCGCTGGGCCCCTCGTCAATCTGTGTTTGGCCGCGGCCGCCTTCGCCGGCATTGAGGCCGCGGGGCTCCGCGACGAACTCAACATGCGCGAGATATTCCTGCTCGAGGAAACGGAAGATGGCTTTTACGCCCGCCACCCGCTTGTCGCATTTTTAGGATTCAACCTTCTGCTCGGCTGCTTGAATCTGATCCCGGCCTTCCCTTTGGACGGCGGGCGCGTGCTACGGGGTTCTTGCTCGATTTTTTGGGGCCGGCGCGTCGCCACGCGCTTCGCCGCCCGAGTTGGTTTTTGGATTGCGGTGATCTTCTGTTTTGCGCCGTTTTTCCTCGACGGCAGCCACTGGTGGTTGCTGCCTTTTATTGGCTTTTTCATCATCTACTCCGGCTTCAAAGAACGCCTAGTCGTGGAGGCCCAGGCGATCGTCATGGGTGGCTCTTTCGGGTCGGCACCTGTTAGCGAGGATGGGAACCGTGAGTATCGAAGCGATGGCTCGGCCGACGTCATTGACGTCGAAGGGGAGGTCGTCGAACATGACGAACCCAGCTCGCGACCGCGACTCGATTCGATTGACCCGACCCGGCCCGCGAGTTTCGATGACCAGCCTTGATGACGGCCAGCACTGAACATTCCGCGGCTTCCAAGCGCGAGATCGTCTCGTGGGCATTTTTTGACTTCGCCAACTCGTCGTTCACCACGGTCATCATCACCGTGGTCTACGCCCTGTATTTCAAGGGTGTCGTAGCCGCGCCGCCGGAGACACTCGGCGAGATCATGGATGGATCTTTGGATTCACTCATTAGCGGGTACGCCGCGCAACTTGGTGAAGGCGGCGCGTTTTTGTGGAGCGTCGCTCTCGCCCTCTCCAATGTTTTCATCATTTTCACCGCGCCTTTGATCGGCGCGGCGGCTGACCGCCGCGGTCGCAAGAAGCGCTATCTTTTCATCAGCTACCTCTGCTGTAGCCTCGCCACCGCCGGGCTGTTCTTTGCCGGCTCTGGCGATGTCACGTTGGCCTTGTTGATGTTCATGGTTGCCAACATTGCCTTCGCCTCCGGCGAAAACCTCGTAGCTGGCTTTTTGCCGGAACTCGCGACGCCCGAAAACATGAGTCGGGTCTCGGCCTTGGGCTGGGGTATTGGTTATCTCGGCGGACTCGCAGCGCTGGCCATGGTGCTACCACTGGCTCAGGGTGGCAGCGACTTTCAACTTCGAAGCATCTGCCTCGTCGTCGCCGGCTTCTTTTTGATCGCAGGCCTACCCACCTTTTTGTTCGTCCGCGAGCGGGCGGTCGATCGCGGTCCCTTGCCGCGCAGCAGCTTCGACCTCGCCATGGACCAAGTTAAAGAGACTTGGCACGCGCGCCGCCGGCACCCCGACTTGTTTCGCTTTTTATTCGCGCTGTTGTTTTTCAGTATTGGGGTGTACGGCGTCATCGGCCAAGCGGCGCTGTATGCGGAGTCCTTGTTTGGGCTCGCGCGCGAGTCGATCATCCTGATCTTCATGGCCAGCCAGATCGCAGCCGCAGTTGGCGCTTTGGCCAGTGGAAAACTCGGCGATCGTTTTGGAAGCCAGAAGGTCTTGGGCGCCACCTTGATCCTTTGGATTATCACCGGGCTGATCGCGCTCCTCGCGTCGTCACCCGGCGCCTATTGGGTCATCGCCATGACCGCAGGCTTCGCGATGGGAGCAACGCTTTCGATTGCAAGGGCCATCGTGGGCCGCCTCACCCCCGCAGGCCAAAGCGCCGAGACTTTCGGCTACTGGGGCTTATTCGGCCGCCTCGCCGCCTGTCTAGCTCCCGCCGGCAACGCCGTCGCCATCTTTTTTACCGGCAGCCTTCGCACTGGGATCGCCTACTTCACCCTCTCCTTTGCGATCGGCTTCCTGCTCCTCTTCCGAGTCAAAACCAAACTCTAACCCAAAACCTCCGCCAAACCCTGAACACTCGGGTCAGACCAAAGTCACCACCCTTTGGCGCCGCTACCATTGCCTCAACTCAAAAGGGTTAGTTCAGCGCCAAGGCGTACCAGGCCAGAATGAAGAACCCCAAGCCCAGGGCCATGGCCACCAAGCGCCAAGTCTTTCGGCCTTGCAGCACCCGCTCGTAGTCGCGTCTTTCCGCCCTCACTTCTAAACGCTGGAGAGCGCCCAAGGACGCTGCGGTCATGCCGTCAACTTTGCGGTGGAGATTGTCGACTTGGATTCGCAGATGTGTCAGGGCTTGGTCGAGGTTGTGATGGCGCGACAAGAGGGTTTCGAGGGCGCTGCGGTCGACTCCTCCGAGGTAAGCGCGGAACTGCGGCTCAAGTTCTGGGCTTGGCGATGCCAGGGTTTCGGAGTCGAGTCTGGGCTCGCGCGATGTCGTTGATCTCAATTCACTTTCCGCCGTTTCGAGTTGGCGCTCAAGCTCTTCCATGTCGCGCTTGCGCTCGACGAGCCGGCGCTCAAGGAGCTCCAAGTCGGGGTTCTCTTCGGGGGCTTGCGATGGCTTCGGAGTCACGATGTCGCCCTCTTCGCGGTGAAGACAAATCCCATACCGGGCGCGGTTTCGACCGCCTCGACCTCCAGCCCCACGCCGACCAAGATCGATCGAAGAAGCTCAGGACTCGGTGCCCGACCCGCTTCAACTTCAGCTTCGTCGACAACTCCCGCCACCAGGCCGCCCGGCACGAGCACTCGCGCTATTTCTTTCATCGTTTCCAAAGCAGGGCGAGCGAGGATAGAGAATCCGTCGCTCAAAAAGACGGCGTGCACCTCGCTGACACCGAAAGGTAGTGCGGCATGCTGCGCCAAGGCTTCGATGCGAACGCCAGTAAGGCCTCGCAGGCGCTCGCGCGCTTCGGACGAAACGACGGCCCCCGGGAGCAGCACCCGGGTTTGTTCTCGTGCCACGGCAATGCGCGTCGACTCGCGAAAACTCCCGTTCGCGGCCGCGATCTCGACGGCCAAACCAGAGCCCGCGTAACGGCTTCGAATGAGAGCCTCAATGAGGTCCTCAGGGACGCGCCGGGGACGGCCCGAACGGTCGCCATTTGCAACTGAATCCTCTGCGAACGACAGGTCCGGCAACTCAACGAAATTCAAGGTCGGCACCGGAGCCAGTCCCAAGCGAGCATTCCAGACATCGATCGACGGAGCGATGTCTCCCAAAGTCGAAGCCGGTGGTCCTTCGGGCCAAGCCGACACCGCCACTCGCCACAGCAACAACGGGACCAACAAGGCAAGTCCCAAGGCCGCAAGAGGCGCCGCCTGCAAGGCGGCTGACGACCCGGCCAGGGGAATCACCAGCACGGAAATAGCCTGCCAACCCGCGGCAAAAACTCCGTAGCGAAGAACCACTCGACGTTGGCCCGCACCGATGGCCAAGTCCAAGGCCACCGCCAGTAGGCCCAACAAGACGAGGGCGATCGCCAACAGCCAAGTCAAGGTCGACGAAGCAACTCCGTTCCGCGCAAAGAGTGCAGCGACGACGATTTGCCCCGGCCCAACTTCAGTCCAAGCTCGGGATTGGGGTCCAATGAGCCCAAACAAGATGCTCAGTGCCGACAAGCCGACATAGGGGAGGTAGCTTCGCCAGTGATGTTGTCGCCAGCGGAACTTCTGATCGCGATCCAAAAGGACCAGGTCGGCGACGATAAGGAGAGGCCCGAAAAGATAGGCCTGGCTCGTCAGAAACAGCGCCAGGAGAAAAACTGCGAAGGCCCTCGGTCGAAATCGAGATGGCCCACGGTTCGGAAAGCGGCCCGAAGTGGGGGCCGCGCCAAATTGAAAGGCGAGGGCCCAGGCCGCCAAGGCGGCCCCGAGCCGATCGTCGAAACCCTGACTTTGAAAAGCCGTCAGGAAGACGGGGTGTACCGAGTACAAAATGCCCGCCGCCGTGGCCACGGCCCGATTCCGTGTCAAGCGCCAGGCGCCGAGGAATAAACCCCAGCCGCCAATGGCGGTGATGAAAAGACCGACCACCTCGTCTCCGCTGAGACCGCCGGCCGAGGGCATCGCCGACGACAAGAAAGTCAGCAGTCGCAACAACACGAGAGCACCAAAACCGTTCGAGTTGGCCTCAACCTCAGGCAGCATGAACAGGGCGCGTAGCCCCCAGGGAATGACAAGAGCGCCGATGGCCACCGCCATCAGCGAAGTGCCGTGCCGGCGCGCCAATGCCTTGATCTTTGACATGAAGAACTCTTCGGAAGAAAAACGTCAGCCGCGGCCCGCTACCGCGGCACATCGGCACCGAAAGATCTCGGTGTCGCAGCGGGACGAACCAAGCTTGCTACCATAGGATGCCTCAATGGACAGTCAAGAAAGGTGCTGCGGCATGATCACGAGGGCCTTGGTTTGCTGTTTATTGATGAGCTCAGCCCTATTGAGTCAGAGCTATCACTGGTTTGACGATTCCGGAGTTGCCAAAAGCTCAACTCGATTTCAGGACGTTCCGCGCTCGGTATGGTCTCACATGAGGTGTGAGGTCCCGCGAGCTCGGGTCCTCAGCGGCGATACGATAGAAGTCTCCGGCGGCCACGCAATCCGTTTAATCGGAGTCGATGCTCCGAACGACCGTTCCGTCGATGGTCCCAAGGCGATAGCTGCCGCGCGCGAATATTTGCGGCAACTCATCCAAAATCAGGCCTTGACGCTTCGATTTGATCGGCGGATGAAATCCGAGACCTACGAGACTTACGCCTATGTCTATGCCAAATCGAAGCTGCTGAACGAAGAGATGCTGAATAGCGGCCTCGCGCGCGCCATTCGAAAGCCCGGTACAACCCGCTTGCTGACGCGGCTTGAGAACGCGCAATCCCTCGCAAGGGCCGCCCGCCGGGGAGTTTGGTCAAAGACTGGGCACACCCCAATTCCTCGCCGCGACACAAAGCTGCCGTTCCGGGGGTTTTCCCTCGGGCTCTACTCGTCGGAACGCAATTTCGACTACCGTCCCTTCATTCGCGAAATGAAGGCCATGGGTGCCCGCGACTTGATGCTGATCACGCCTTGGTTCATGGCCACGCCCGACGTCTATTCCATCAAGCCGCGGAAGGGTCGTTCGACGCCGCTCCCAGAAGTTGCGCGCGTCGTGCGCCAAGCTCGCGAGGCGGGGTTCTCGGTCACCCTGATGCCCATCGTCTTGTTGACGAAAGCTCCCGACGACAAATGGCGCGGCAACATCAAGCCGGTTGACCACGACGCTTGGTTTGGCGGCTACAACGAGTTCATCTGTCAATTCGCGGACTTGGCGGAGCTATCCGGCGTCGATGTCTTTTGTGTTGGTTCAGAGCTTTCGTCGATGGAGCACCACGAGGCGAAGTGGCGCGAGGTCATCGGCAACGTCAAGAGCCGTTACCGCGGTCAACTCAGCTACAGCGCCAACTGGGACCATCTCAAGACCATCAAGTGGTGGGATCTAATGGACTACGTCGGGATGACCGGCTACCACTCGCTGACCAAAAAAAAGGACCCCAGCGTTGCCGAAATCGCCACCGCTTGGTCCAGAATTCGCGACAACTTGGTGAAGATTGGCGAGGGCATCGGCAAGCCCTATTTCTTCACGGAACTCGGCTACGCCAGCCTCGATGGCATCAACATGAATCCCTGGGACTACGTAAGCCCGCCCGATCTCGACGAAAAGGAACAGGCAGACTGCTACCGCGCCTGGATTAGCGCCTGGGGTCGCAAGGGCGGGCTGTTTCGCGGGGCCTTTTTCTACACTTGGTGGCGCAACAACGACGACAGCGACGCCCGCGAGTACAGCGTTCACGGCAAGCCCGCTGAGAAAATCCTCCGCGATTGGATGAAATCTGCCAAATAACATGACGGGCTGAAAAGACCGGTCCGAGTCGCAGATGAGTTTCAAAAGCTGGCGAATGCCAGACCCCCAAAACTGTTAGAGTCCTCGCCATGGCGGATGGAAGACCCAAGTCGAATAGCCCCTTCGACTCCAAGGAACGCGGTTTTTTGAGCCGCCTCTTTCGGCGTGGGCATGTCTTGGAAGCTGGCGACCGCATCACGGGTCGCGGCGTCTACAAGATCAAAAGGGTTATCGGTGAAGGCGGCATGGGCCGCGTCTACTTGGCCGAAAAGCTTGGGGCCCATGGCTTCTCAAAGCTCATGGCGATCAAGGTCCTGCGCAAGGACCGCATTCGTCACCACTACGATGCTGCCCTGTTTTTTGAAGAAGCTCGACTAACCGGCAACCTCGTCCACCCCAACATTATCCAGACCTACCAGATGGGTGAGAAGCGCCACTTCTACTTCATCGTGATGGAGCACGTCTTTGGCGTAACGCTTCTTGAGTTCATCGAGCGCCACGCTGAACTCGGTCGCTCAATACCCATCGGCTACGGGGCGTGGATCATGAATCGCGTGCTGAGCGGTCTTCACTACGCCCACAACAAGCACAGTCGCGACGGCGAACATCTCGGCATCGTCCACCGCGACATTTGCCCCAGCAACATCATGATTTCTTTTCGCGGAGTGCCGAAACTCTTCGACTTTGGTGTCGCGAACTTCACCGACTCCCCCGTCGACGAGAAAGTCGTCAACTTCGGCAAGTATCCCTACATGGCGCCCGAGCAGGTCCAACGCCGCGGCACCGACGCCCGCTCAGACCTCTACTCCTTAGGCCTCGTCATGTACGAGTGCTTCACCGGCAAGCTCGTTCACGAAGTCGAAAACACCGCCATGCTGCTCGAAGATTTCGAGCACAAAAACATTGTCCCACCGCACGAGCTCATTCCGGACATCCCCCAGGACTTGTCCGACCTCATCCTCAAAGCCATCAAACTTGAGCCCGAAAAGCGATTCCGCAGCGCCAAGGTCATGCGCCAAGCTTTGGACAACGTGATGTTCGCCAACTTCCTCTTCCCCGATCCGGACGACTTCGCCGACTACCTCACGGGCCTTTTCCCCGCCGCCGCCAAGCACCGCTGGTGGTAACCCGCTAAATTCTGAGCTCGAGGGGGGAGACGATCGTCCGCAATCGGCCCGCAGTCGGGTCGCGACGAGGGTGGTACTGGAAAGTGACGGCGTGGTGCCTGGCACCGAGCATGAAAAAGGCGCCCGCTGGGAGGCGGACGCCTTTAGGTTTTGCGAAGAAAGAGGCGCTTACAGTTCTTTTAGAGCGCTTCTTGCTTTGTCTTCGAGGCCGGTGCCCTTCAGCTTGCCCATGAGCCGCGCAAGGTTGCGCTTTTTCTGGGGGCTGTCGGAGCTAAGGACGTCGTCCAGGGCCTGCGAGGCGGCTTCGACCACAGACTTGGAGGCCGCTTCGATTTGGGCGATCAAGTCTTTGTGGAGCTTTTGCGAATTCACCTTTTTGAGCGTGGACAGGGCTTTGGCGAAGTCGCCCTTGGCCACGAGCGCTTCTGCGCTGGTCCTCGCACCGTCAATCTTTTTGACGGTCTTGCGAGCAACACCCTTGCCGTGCTCTTTAACGAGGGTCTTCCGGAAACCAGTAACGGCGTCTTCGATCGCGCCCTTGCTGCGGTAGCCCTTGCCGAACTCTTTCAGCGTGTGCGGGTTGATGATCGAGGTGTAGGGAATCGAGCCGGTGGTGTTGTACCTTCCGGCCGGACTCGACTGAAGCGCCTCGATGTCGTCGATCGTGAGGTTAGGCCACTCGACCATGTACTCTTTGTCGTCACCTTTTTTCTTGTAGGTGCCAGCCTTGGCGGCCTTTTTGTCCATTGCGGCGCGCACGCCACCGATGGACAGGACTTCGACAGTGTTCTTGTTCGCGAACTTGATGTAACCTTTATTCTGCATCACGGCAGAATGCATACCCCAGCAGGGCGGTCATTTGTAGCCGTGCGAGTGCAGCACGATCGGGACGTTGAGAAGTTTCGCTTCGGCGACGGCCGCATCCCAGCTGGTCGCGAAAGTCACCGTTGGTTTCGGCTTGTCGTGTTTTTGGGCGGCGGCGGTGCCCGCGAGCCCACCCAGGGCCACGGCGGCCGCGAGAGCCAAAAAGATTTGACGCATGTAGA
>JAZGFI010000098.1:0-2598 GCA_036479435.1 Planctomycetota bacterium
GCGAGGCTTCAAAAACGAAATCCAACCGACACAACAAAAAGACCGCACTCCCGATGGTCGCGAGAGTCTGCGTAAGCCCCAGGCTGAGGAGCGACTCTTCGCCCTCCTCGTCGACCCAGTTCGGCAGAGGAAACAAAGCTCCCTTGATTCCCAGAGCGATCGAGAAACAAAGGGCGATGGCAGTGGCTTTCGAAATGCCCAAAAACCCGATACCGACTCTGAGTTCCTCAACACGCTGAGTCGCAAAAATCTCAAGACCGGCGAGGTCACTCACCTTGGCGCAGCGAATAAGCAAAGCGGCACCCACGAGAAAAAACGCATCGCCGACGCGCTGCACCATGAAGCTCTTCAGAGGCACTGGTGTCTGCGCACCCTGATCGTCGACACGAGTTGAGAGCAAATGGCTCAGCAATCCCAATGCGGTGATCGCCCCCGCCGCGAGTACGAGATCGTCGGCCACAAACAGCGCCGCCGCCGCGAGCAACTGCGCATCGAGAAGAGCGGATCGGCGTGCGTAACCGGGGCGGTCTTTTTCGAGTGCCGTCATCGAGACCTTCAAGGTCGCCGCCACCAATCCCATCGCCACAAACAAGAGTGCCGTCAGGCGGCCAACTCTCAGCTTCCAACCCACAGCAAGGTCGCCGAGCTCGATCCAAGTACCAGCACTAAGGGATGCGGTGCCATCTAAACCGTAGAGCAGCGTCAAGCCGGCGACGGTCACGCAGCTCGGGCCGACAACGCCGATCCAACTCACCAAGCGCTGGGGAGTCGAACGTCGGTAGCCGAGAAAAGCCAAGCCGATGCAGGAAAATGCCGTGCCCAAAAAAGCCAACAGCAAAGACGCCACCGCGGTGCCGATCATGGCGACACCTCCTCGGTCCCATCGACGTCAAGCCGGCGTTTCGACCGAAAATTGGCGATCGCCAATCCGAGCCCCACCGATGATTGAACCAGAGCCATCGCGATCACAAACAGAATGGCCACTTCACCGCTGGCATCGCGATGCAAGCGCGCGTAAGCCGCGAACAACAGACAAGCGCCGCACATCATCGACTGCAAACTCATGAACAACACGATGGCGTTGCGGCGCATCAGAAATCCGCTTGCTCCCGTGGCGAGCATCAACAGCGCCAAGACTTCGGTGGCCAGTAGCGACATGGGTTAGCTGCGCCTCCTAGCCAGAAACAAGGTGGCGACAATCCCGGCCAGAAACAAAAAGGACGCCGCCTCGAAGGCGTAGATCCACGAACCTGCGAGAACGTCTCCGGGGGCACTTCGTTCAAGGTTAGATTCCGCGAGTTCGGTACTGATTCGATTCATGTCCTCTTCGGCACTCATGAAGGCGCCACAACAAAGTGCCGTCAAAGGTGCGAGCAAAAACAACGACAAAACGACTCCCGGACGCGAAACGCGTTCTTGCTCGCGCTCAGTTTCCGGAACATCTAAAAGCATGACCACGGTCAAGGCGAACACGCATAGGGCCGAACCGAATCCGATCGCCAAGGTGACCGCCGCGAGCTCAGAGCCCTGTAGCGCGAGCAAACCCGCCACCGCGAGAATTGAAGCGAATTGGCCGACGGCGCCCCGTATCGGGTTCTTGCGAACAATCGCCAAGAATGCGCCAAGCAATGCGGTGATCGCGAGGGTCCATGTCAAAAGGGCCATCATGAATCGAGTTCCCGCGAACCTGGATAGCGTAATCCCCGTGTGAGGTCGAGGAGACCATCCGCGCGACTCTGCTGGGCCTCCAGAGGGCGGTCTCCGTCCATGCGCAAGGCATCGATTGGACAGGCTTCCACGCAGAGACCGCACATGACGCAACTCAAGGCGTCGATGGTGAATCGTTGCGGGCGACAGCGATCAAGGCCCGGAGCAAGGGACTCTGCTTGCACCTCAAGACAATCCGAGGGGCACACGACGGTGCAAAGTTGGCAAGCCGTGCAACGCGGTGAGCCATCATCCTGTGGCACCAGACGATGCTGGTTACGAAGGCCCCGCAATGGTCGAGTCTCAGAGTGCTTTGGGTTGACGCGTGTCGAATCGGCGTCCTCGCGAAGGCGAAGCCCTGACGAGGCCGATACTCGGTCCAATAGGCGCAAGGCGGCGATGCTGCCCATGGCGGCCAACGCGTCCTTCCCGCTGCGCATCAAGCGCTGCCACCGCCGACCCAATCGAGAAACCTCGGTACTCATCTTAAGACGCCTCCCGCGATGAGGGCGGCAACCCACAAGAAGTTGAGGATGGCCGCGGGCAACAACCAGCGCCACGCAAAACTCGTCAGGTCGACCGGCCTTAGACGCGGCCATGCCCAACGCAAGCGATTGGCCGCCCACAGTACGAGCACAGTTTTCGCAAACAACAGAATGCCTTGCGCCATCGCGTCTAGGAAACTCCGTGCCGCGGAACCATCGTATTCGTGAAGGTGGCTCCAGGGCCAGGCGTGCCCGCCCAAGTAACCAGCCGCAAAAAAGACGGCAAAGGTAAAGAGCCTGATGCGGTCGGCCACGATGAAAAAGGCGAACTTCAAGGCACCGTATTCAGCGCGTGGATCGAGGAGGTTCTCTTTTCCGCGGCCCTCGACCAGATCAAAAGGCGATG
>JAZGFI010000099.1:0-92568 GCA_036479435.1 Planctomycetota bacterium
CAGCTGGTGGTCGACCTTGGCCGGATGGGATTGGGTACCCATAGGGTTTCGAACAAAGTTTCAGATCTGACTAAGTCATTTCGTACTCCTTGACTGAGCTTTCCCAGCGCACTGACGCCGTATAGCCGGTTAATTGAGGAGGGTGCGGAGTTGTTGGGCGACGGTGCGGCGGTCGAAGCGGTCGAGGATCTCCCGGCGAGCGCGGGTGGCTTTTTGCTGGCTCTCTTGGGGGGAACTGGCGACGCGCTGCATGGTTTCGATGAGGTGTTCGATGCGGACTTCGGCCCAGTTTTGACCTTCGAAGACCGAGGCTTCGCTGATCGCCGGAGCGCTCACGGGAACGAGATCGTAGTCCAAAAGCCAGGAGTTCTGGGCGTCCATGAAAGCGGTTTGACCGCTCCAAGCGGTGCCGATCACGGGCGTTCCGGCGGCCATTGATTCGAAGAACGGTCGCCCCCAGCCCTCGCCGCGCGTGGGCATGACATAAGCGTCTGCAGAGGCGAAAAGGCGCGACATGTCGGCGCCGGAGAGGTTCCAATCCAGGATTTCGATGTCGGCGACCTCGTCGAGTGAACGGCCGCATTGGGCCGCAGCCAATTCGATCTGGCGCGAGATCTCGGCGAGGTCGTAGTTCAAAGAACTGTGCACCTTGAGCAAGAGCGTTACCTTGTCGCCGGCCTTGAAACTCTCGAGCCAAGCTCGAATGAGAAGGTCCCAGCCTTTTCTAAGCGTCCAGTCAAAGACCGATAGGAACCGGAAGGTTCCCGATCCGGGCAGCGATAGGGGTTGATGGGGCTGCTCGTAAACTCGGCGATCCAAAGCCTCGGGAAGCACTGAGATCTTGCTCGCAGGAATGCCGGCGCGTTCAAAAGTCTGCCGGTTGAATTCCGAGGGCACCCAAAGTTCATCAAAAGTGTTGAAGCGTTCGACCCAGCGCTGCGGCAAGCCATCGGTCTCAAACATCGCGCGCAAGACATTGCGATCGGCGGCGGGGATGGCCTGACTGACCGCGGGCAGGGTGTGATGCACCGCGGTGAAACTGCGCTCCAAAGGAAGACCGGCGAGCTCACTAAGGCGACTCTCTTCAGCCTCAGTTAGGTCCGCGAGGCCGTGTACCGATGCCGTGATCCCAGCCCGAACCGGGTATCCGATCTCGTCGAGTCCAAACAGATAGTGCCGGCCCTCCTCGGCGAAGCCACTGCGGCCACGCAGTGGATTGATCCAAGTACATTGGGCGCTCTTAGCGACCTGTCGATTGCGCGACCATGTGGCTCGGAACACTTGATCGCACTCTTCTTGTAGGCGGTCCGCCACCATCTCGCTGTGCCAGATCGTTCGCGCTTCTTTTTCCGCCAGCGCCGCTCGCCCCTTGGCCTCATCTCTGTTCTCAAAGACCCGCCGCATCAACTCCGCGGTGTGCCGCCTACAGGGTGACGCCCAAAGGTGATCGGATTCGTAGTAGGCGTTGGCTTTGGTGAACGCCGCCGGGACCAACTCGAGTGAAGGTACGTCAATGAGATAGCTGTTGTTGTCGTGCAGAAAGTCGAGCTGCCCACCCCATCGCGTGCCGATGACCGGCAATCCGCAGGCCATCGCTTCGAGGTAGGGTAAGCCCCAGCCTTCGCCACGGGTTGGCAGGACAAAGGCGTCCGCCGACCGGAAAAGCGTTGGCATTTCGCTTTCAGGTATAAAACGCTCGATCATTTCGATCGGGGCGATGCTGTCTCGGCTTCGACCCCGTTTCGCCAAATAGGCATCTATTTGTTCTTTGGGACTCGGGTCGCCCTTACGCACGCCGCTCGCTCGGATTAGAAGCCGAACATCGTCTCGCGACTCGAAGGCTTCACACCAAGCATCAAGGAGAACATCCCAGCCCTTCCTCGGCGTCCACTCGAAGACCGACAAGAACACAAACTCCGAGCGCCGGGGGAAAGCCAATGGATCAAATGGAACATCGTAGGCCGACCAATCGAGACCATGGGGCAATAGCCCGATCTGTTCTTCCGGCACACCCTCTCGAATGAAAACGTCGCGGCAGTACTGGCTCGGCACCAACACGCGATCCAGCGCGGAAACGGCCTTGGCCCAGCCACTTGGCAGGCGGTCCGTTTCGAACATTGTGTAGCCGATGTGAGCGCTAAGCGAGGGGCTACGCGCCCGAAAATGCTCCATGATGTCGGCGCCGTTGTGAAGCAGAGGCACGTGAAAACACAGGCCGACTCCACGTTCGACTCGCGTCGAAAGCATCTGGTTCCAAGCCGCTGCAAGCTGTTGATTCTGATTGAGCTCGGCGATGAAACGATCGTTGGGCCCGACGTTCGTCGCCTCGATGACGACTCCTCGCCGGTGCATGGGCATGAGCACTTCGCGCGAGACTTTCGCGTAGCCACTGTAGTTGAAGATCGGTCCGTACCAGGAAATCGGGATAGCCGGCTTGCCTTTTGTCTTGGCCGAGATGTCTTGGGCCAACAGCCCTTGGGACGTCGTCGTCATTGCGCGGCTTCTCCACTAGCCGCGACCAGATTCGACAGGTCTCGCCGAGCAAAGAACTCAATCGTTTCGGTCCACAGAACATCGCCCTCGGGTGCAAACCGGGACCCCGGCAGATCGCCACCGCTAACACAGATCATGAAACGCTCGACCCGCCTTAGGTGCGCATCTTCGGGGAAGCGTTTCATGCCATAGCGCATGACGTCCGCGGCCTCGGCGTAGTTTGAGCTACGCACAAGTTGAACTGATATGACCGCCAATTGGCTGGCGGTCTGCTGCGAAAGCTCGGTCAGCACCCAACGCGCCGACGGCCGTAGCGTCCGCAGCAAGGTGCGACGCCCAATCGAAGTGTAGCGTTCGTCGGCATGGATACACACCAAGCCTCTTGCCGACGCGACCTGAAACCCCATGCCTTGGAGTCGCCGCGAAAAGTCAACGTCTTCCGCCTCGTTGAAGGCCAGCTCCTCGGACCATTCAGACGCCGCAAGGGCTCGACGCGAAATAAGCCAGCCACCACCGCCAGTGACGTAGCGAAATTCGTCTTGTTCTTCTGCGTCAAGAATGGCGTGCCCGCGAGGGCCGTCAATGGTGGTATGGTCCCAAAATCGACTCCCGTCGGGCAAACGAACTTCAGAGCTCAATAGGTCCTTAGTGGGACGAAGGGCTTGGAGGTTCTCGTACCAGTCCTTAACCAGGAGAAAGTCATCGTCGAGGACCACGACCCAATCGCCGGTCGCGGCTTGAATGCACACATTGCGCAGAGGGCCCAGCCGTCCGCAGTCGGCCGCGGCCTCGGCTTTCACTTGACGAATCCTGGGATCACTCGGTGGACGGCCGGCAACGATAATTTCGTAGCTCGGAATGCGCTGCGCTTCGATGCTGGAGATCAGCCGGCGCAATTTCTCCGGGCGTTCACCATTCGTGATGACACAAAAGCTCAACTTGCCTTCTCCAGGATTGACTCCCGAGTAGGGACCAAGCGATAGCGAAGCTTCGGGGAAGACCGCGGTTCTCCCCACAATGGCAGATAGGTCTACTTCGGTAACTTTGGCGCTCAGGCACCCGCGCGATGCCAAAGTCGCGCCGAAGGTTTCGAGAAAACTCTGAACTCGCCAGCGCGACGGACCATGAAGGGCTTCGAGCTCAAAGGTCGTGACAACCGGAACCCTCTGTTTGATTCTCCGCGTAATCTCTTCGAGGGTTTCGATAAAACGCGGAAGATCGCGATCCGCGTGGTCGTCGGCCAAGTCCCAGGCCTTAGTCTTCATCTCGTAGTGCAAGTCAAGGTCGATGCCCGGCAGCTGTAGCACCGGTATCTCAATGATCTCGCCACCACCGGGGCTCAACAAATCGCAGCTGCCCTGTGCGGCACGCCAAGGGCTGGCCGGGAGCACCGGTTGCTCCAAGCGATCCGGGCGCGCCGAGCTATCGATCTCAAAGCCCTGGGCAAGGAGTTCGGGCCCGAGAGCCGAGTCAAAATCCTCTACTTCCCCTCGAAAAACGAGCGGGTTGACTTGGAAGGCCCGGCGGAATGCAGCGACTCGTATCGCGATGCGGTCCGTTCTCGTGATAGATGCGGCATCAGCATCTTCGGTAAAGAGTCGAACTCCGACTTCGAGATTCGGAGCGGCCCGAAGGAGCTTGGTGATTTCAGGCGCCTCGAGGATCTCAAGACCACAGAAGACAGTCATCCGCCATAAAGAACGGTCGCCGAGCGTGAAAAGTCCTTGGACCATAGCCCGAGTGATGTCATTGAGGGCGGCGCGTTTGTCGCGGGGTGCGGCGGCGGCGACGCCGCGGCCAATGTCAATCGTCGGAATCCAGGGGCGCCGATCGAGATGTGGCACCATTTCCGCGAGGGTACAGGTCATGCGAGCGTCCCCGTCAAGGCGACTCGCGTGAAAGCGAGTTCGTAGGCTCGAAACTCGCCATCGCCGTGCTCCAAGGCGCGAAAACTCGCCCCCTCCATGAGCAACCTCAGCTCAAAATCTTCGCGTGAAAGCGGATGGGCCGTCGCTTCGCCCGCATCGAATGCGCAAAGAACGCGCGGCAAGTGCCGGCCACAAAAAGTGAGGAGTGCAACCGGATCGTCGAGCGCCTCAAATGTTCCTAGATCGAAAACGACGGAAGCCTGCCGCCCCACGAGCGGAGCGAGTTGCTGCAACAGCTCCGCGGTTGTTCGCCCCGATTCTTTGCGCACACGCCAAGTGCTACGAGGCAAGCTGGTTTCCCTTAGCTGTCTCGCCATGGAGCCCAGGATCTTAGAACGCTCGGACGCGGGCGCCCTGGATATTGGTCGAGTCAACAAGTCCGACACTCTCGCAAGAGGATTGTGATCATCGAGCGGTCGGGGTCAAAACGGCTTCTCGCAGCTTCCACCGGCACCGACCTGTGATCCTCTTATCGGCCAAATAGCGAATAAAAATTCAGTGAGAAAACCTAAAACCCGGCCAAATCGTCACTTGCGGCGTCACCGCAGCGTGATTTTCGCGTAGTCCATGACGTAGCGGTTCCGAGTGTCCAAGCTCTTGATGCGGGGTCCCGTCACCACGCTGTCCTCGGGCCAGGCAATGAAGATCCAGGGGCAATCCTCCTGGAGGATCTTCAGCATCTCTGCGAAAAGCTCGCCTCGGATCTCGCCCGGGGGAAGTTTGGAAGCGCGCTTGTAGAGCGCTTCATACTCGGGGCGCTTGTAGAATCCGATGTTGGGCGCATCGAAGGTCGTACCCGGCTTTGGAGAGTTCGCGGCGATCAACATGAGAAAGAAGTTCTCCGGATCGGGATAGTCCGCGAACCAGTAATTGACAGAGATCTCCGTGATGCCCTTGCGAGCGCGATCGATGTACTTCGCGAAGGGTTGGATTCGAGCCTGAATGCGAACGCCGAGTTCCTTGAACGAGCGCTCAATGATGGCGACCTCGAGCTTGGCGAGTTTGCCTTCGTAGGGGACATCCAGCACAAACTCGGGCATGCCCTTCCCCTCGGGATAGCCCGCCTCAGCGAGCAGCTTTCGGGCGCGTTTTAGGTCGCGTTTGCCGTAGGCCCAGGGGTAAGAAGCCTCGGGTGTCGCCATCGGAACCGAAGGCGGGACGATGTGATCGGCAAGCCGCGCGGCACCACGGTAGAACTGGCGACGGTAGGTACTGCGGTCGAGCGCCAACGCCAATGCCTGTCGTACTTTCTTTTTGGCCAGCACTTTGTTCTTCAGATTGAAAGCGAGGTAGTGGAGTCGAGCCCCATCGCTGTGGACAACCTTCGATTTTAGGGGGCGCACAGACTTCTTGAGACGATTGAAGACGTTCAAGTATCGGCTGCGGTTGTTGGTATCGAGATCTAAGAAGTCAATGTCGCCAAGTTTGAAGCGCGACTCGATGTTCTTAGATGTTGGGACGATTTGAAAACGAACGCCAGCGTTACGTGGGTAGACACGGTCTTGACTTCGTTCGGGGCCGCCGCGATTCCAATACTTGGGGTTGGCGCGATAGACCAGCGCCTTCACGTCACTCGCATTCGCATCAAAAAGATAGGGCCCAGTACCTACCGGGTTGTCGGCCAGCCCGCTGCCATAGGCACGGCGGGCCTCACTGGGAATCAAGGAGAAAAACGGCATCGTCATAAGCGCCGAAAGCTGAGGGTAAGCCCGTGTCAACCAGATCTCCAACACCCGTTTGGATTTGATGCGAAGACCGCGGATCTTGCTTTCATAGTCGAGCGCACCCGCCGTCGCCGCTTCCGCCTGGTGGGCATCAAGGCCAATAATGCGGCCGGCGAAGTAGGCGCGGTAGTAAAGTGAACCGGTCGCGGGATCTGCGTGCCGCAAGATGGTGTGCACGAGATCGGAAGCCTCAACTTCCCGACCTCGGCCATCCTTGAAGCAAGCATCATCGGCAAAGCGCACACCTTTGCGAAGCGTCAAGGTCACCAAGCGACCGGACTCATCGATCTCTGGCAACTTCGCGAGCAGCTTCGGCACAATCTTCATCCGCTTTTGATCATCCATCTCGCAGGCCAGAGGTGTTTCGTAGCAAAGGCGGTAGAGAGGGCTCCAATAGGGATTGAAGACTTGAATGGGGTCTTGGCTCCTCGGAAAACCGAGGACGGCCTCATCCAAAAAGCGCCCGCGGCCCCCAGCGTCTTGTCCGACCAAGGGGATCGCCGCCAGGATTATCAGGATTGTGAAAAGAACAGCAGGGCGGCGATACATGGCAATCTCCGGGGTTCTGTTGTCACCTTGAGGTAACACTGAGCGCGCAGGCTTCGGCTCCTGACCCGCGCGACACGACGCTTTCGCAATTAGCACGCCAATCTCTGCGCCCTTGGCAACGCAATCGCCGAATCCAGTGAATTGGGCGCGGCCGCTCGTTACCGTAGGCCCTGGACCAAGAGGAAATGACCATGTTCGACAAGCTCCAAGCGCCGACAGAAGGCGAGCTCATCCGCGGTAACGGGACTCAAATTGAAGTTCCCAATCAGCCCATCATCCCCTTCATCCGCGGCGATGGCATCGGACCTGATATCTGGGCGGCGGCCCAGCCGGTCTTCGATGCGGCGGTCGCCAAAGGCTACGCCGGCACGAAGAAGATCGCATGGTTTGAAATCTTTGCCGGTGAAGCCGCAATCGAGAAGTACGGCGAAGGAGTTTGGCTTCCCGAAGATACCTTGAAGGCTATTCGCCACTACATGGTCGCCATTAAGGGACCGTTGACGACGCCCGTGGGCGGCGGCATTCGCAGTCTCAACGTCCAGCTTCGCAAAGACCTCGATCTCTACTCCTGCGTTCGCCCCGTGCGTTGGTTCGACGGGGTTCCGGCCCCGGTCCGCGCACCTCAGGACCTCGACGTCATGATCTTTCGCGAGAACACCGAAGACGTCTACGCCGGCATGGAGTGGGCGGCAGAGAGTGAAGGCGCCGAGAAGCTAATAAAGTTTCTGCGCGAAGAAATGGGCGTGTCGCCCCGAGAGAAATCCGGCTTGGGCATCAAGCCCATGAGCGCCTTCGGTTCCAAGCGCCTCGTCAAGATGGCCATCGAGCACGCGATTGCGAACAGCCGAGAGTCGGTGACCTTGGTTCACAAGGGCAACATCATGAAGTTCACCGAAGGCGCCTTCAGAGATTGGGGCTACGAGGTCGCAGCAGATGAGTTTGGCGACCAAGTCATCACTGAAGATGAGGTCTGGAAAAAGCACGACGGCAAGACCCCCGCGGGCAAGATCTTGATCAAAGACCGCATTGCCGATGCGATGTTCCAACAACTACTTCTTCGTCCCGCCGAGTACGACGTCATCGCGACGTCAAACTTGAATGGCGACTATTTGTCCGATGCCTGCGCCGCTCAAGTCGGCGGACTGGGATTGGCCCCCGGCGCCAACATCGGCGATCACGCCGCGCTCTTTGAAGCCACCCACGGCACGGCTCCTAAGTACGCGGGCTTGGATAAAGTCAATCCGAGCTCCGTCATTCTCTCCGGCGCCATGATGCTTGAGCATCTCGGTTGGAAGGACGCCAGTGATGCCATCGTTGCGTCGATCGCTACGACCATCGGTCAAAAGAAAGTCACTTACGATCTCGAACGGCAAATGGACGGCGCCACGCTCCTGAGTTGTTCGGCCTTCGGCAAAGCCGTCATCGAAAACCTCTAACGGTATCTGAGAATCAGGTCGAAGTGAACTGGCGATAAAGTCTATGGCGTCTTTGGTGGGAGAATTGATTCACGAGCGCTTTCGAGTCGTCGAGGAAATCGGCTCGGGGGCGACGGCGATCGTCTATCGCGCTTTCGACGAACTCGAGGAAAAGTCCCTAGCGCTGAAGGTCTTACGCCACACCATCCTCCACAGTGAAACTCCGGAGGCCATCAACGCGCAGCGCCGCTTTGATCGCGAGGCTCGGCTTATTCTCAGACTCGAACACTCTGATGTCACGCCTGCCTTCGTCTTTGCGGCGCTGACGCACGACCCTTGGTTTATCGCAATGGAGTTGATCGAAGGCGCTTCCCTACGAAAGCTCATCATCGATCACCCCAAAGGCATGTCGCCGGCGTTGTTCTTGGCCTTGGCTCACAAAGTCGCCTCTGGGCTGGAACGGATTCACACCGCACGAATTCTCCACCGCGATCTTGCGCCCGAGAACATTATTGCGACTCTGAACTCGGACGGTGAGATCGCCACACGATTCCTTGATTTTGGATTCGGCCGACCAATTGAAGCCGAACTTGACCCGGTGACCAAAACCACCACGATCGCTGGCACACCGCAATACTTGGCACCGGAGCAGACTCAAAGCCTGGACATCACCGAGCGGGCCGACGTCTACGCCCTCGGCTGCATACTCTTTGAACTGGTAACGGGTCGCGTACCGATTCCGGTGCGCAGCATCGCTGAGATCGCCCGCATTCGCAACGAAATACCGCCGCCCCTGGCCACCTTGCCAACCGCACACTGGATGTCCGACTCCCTGTCCAAAATCATCGATTCCTGCCTCCACAAAAATCCCGGTGACCGCCCCTCGCTGTTTAGGATCAACTCCGTGATGGAGAGCCACTTGGAACGGCCGGAGTGGCGCCGCAGCGGTGCGGAGCTGCTAACGAGAGCCTTACTGCCAAAGAACTCGGCCAGTGACTCCGTCGCGGCGACGCTTGAGCCGGATCAGAGATTTGGACCCTGGCGGCTGCTTGAAAAGCTCTTTCGCCAGCCGGATGCAACGACCTGGTCCGCCTACAATGAAGAACGGCAGCTCAGCGCTGCGCTCGTCATTTTTGATCGCGAACCAGCCCTCGACCCGAGCCGCGAGCGAGCCGGCCGCCAGATGAAAGAACGGCCTCAGCTTAAGCACAGCCAATCTTTGCGTGCCATTTCCTCTATCGACGGTTACGTCGTTTGGGATCAGGAATTCATCGAAGGTCGGACTCTTCGCGACATCATGGCACCACGGTTGCCTTTAGATGAAAACCGCGTCATGCAACTCGCCGCCGAACTAGCCGAGGCGCTGAGCGAGATACACAACGCGAAAAAAGGTCTGCTTCACGGTTACCTGAGTGCGGGACAGGTCCTCGTCGACGAATTTGACGGCGTAAAACTCCTCAATGGAGGCCGCCCCTTTGATTTCCAAACGCCCTCACCCTTCCAAGAATCAGCCGGTGATCGGTCTTTCTTTGCGCCCGAACGCCAGCTGGGGGGGCCTCCGACCGTGGCCGGCGACATTTGGAGTTTTGGTGCGCTTCTGCATTTGATGCTGTCGGGAACCGCCCCCTTTGAGGGTCCGCCCCTCGCCGTCGCTTGGCGGCAATGGAACGAATTGCCACAGGATGCCCTCGCGGACCGACCCGACTTCCAGATGCGGGGGCTGGGCGCCCTCGCCGCCCTTTGTCTTTCAAGGAAACCGCAGAGTCGGCCCGCTAC
This sequence comes from Planctomycetota bacterium, assembly GCA_036479435.1. Taxonomy (GTDB): domain Bacteria; phylum Planctomycetota; family DRQF01; genus JAZGFI01. Next base: position 9,886 of record JAZGFI010000099.1, read on the forward strand.
AGGCGCTGTGCTGCTCCGCCTTCTGGGACAAGCGCTTGCCGACCGCAGCTGGAACGCCGAATCCCTTGGCAATTCCTGAAATACGTGATTTGACAAGTCCCGGTCTAAGCTTTTAGTCTTGGGCCAGGCCTGCCGCAGAAGCCGTCAGCGACACGCGGAGAACCAAACAGAGTCCGCGACTTTTGACTCCTGAATGTGATGCATGAATGAAGTTGGACACTAGAGTAAAAAAGACGCTCACGTTGTTGCTCGCTGCGGCGCTGGGAGCCGCTGTGGCCTCTACGTCTTGGATCTTATGGCAACGCCTTCGCTACGAAGGTCAACTTTCAAGTTTCGAGACAGAGCTCGCAGAATCGCCGGACCATGCCAAGCAACTTGAGAAGCTGAGGGCCCTTGATCCCAGGACACACAACGCCAGCCCGGCGCAGGTCCAACGCTGGCGCACACTTGTCGATCGCGCCGCGCGCCCACGGCTCTATACTGACCTCATCATTGAGGGGCATTGCGGCGAACACGAATTCTCGATGCCCCTGGGGAGCGCTTTGTCGCCGGGCGTGTTCATTTTCGACCGGCAGTTTCAAATGAGCGTTCGCCTCGTCGATGGCTCACCGCTCAAACACTTCCTTGACCACATTCACCTCGATAATCATCAACTCGACGGCCTGAAGGACTTAGCCACTCCGAAGTTTGAAGTCGGAAAAGCTGACATCGCAAAGATCTTCCCCCTCGTTATCGAAGCCAAGCACGGCGGATTTCTCGGAGGTGATCTGGGACTCCAACTCGTGGTGACCGTAGATCAGGAGCTGCCCCGCCTTGAACTCTATGCCGAGGCCGGTCGTCTGCAGGGAGACGCGGCTCAACTCGATCTTGCCGGAGTGAAGTCCCTGGGAGTGCAGTTTTCCGATGAGCGCCTCCTGGCCGGCGCTTCCTACCGATGGGATGGGGGCAAGTGGCAGACGCTTGCGGTCCGCGGCCTTATGGAGTTTTCCAAGAGTCTCTCTATCGGCCTCAAGATTGATGATACGGCCAAGCTGGAACTGAAGGTCGAAGACCTTGCCGGAAACTGCCAACATCGAGTTTATGAACTAAGGCGCGTCCCCAAGGCGGAACTTGAGCTCAGCCGCTTGAAGATCGCCAAGAACGCCGAGGCACTCGGCTCAAGCCTCGTCACCTTTGCGAAAAGCGCGATGGTCGTCGAGATCGAAGCCGAGTTAAGCGGCTGGGATGAGGCCATCCAAGTGTTCGTGGTCCTTAAGGGCGACGAGCGCATCGCCCTTCATGTCGATGAAGCGCGCCGCGTTTGGCGCGGTCAGATCCCAAAGGGCGAGCGCCCACGAGAATTCGCTTGTCAGCTGATCATCGACAACGAAGAGGTCGAGTACTCGCTCAAGAGCATTCTTTTGCAGGAAGACCGCGAAGCGCCGCGAATCCTGATCACGCGAAACAGCGTCGACCTTCTCGACATTCCGGTGATCGTCTGCGAAGTCGGGGACGAATTTGAGCTGACCATTCGGGACCAAAGCCCAATAGACCGAGACACTTTGGATGTCCACTGGAATGGCGACCTCGAAGCCCTCAACGAGGGTGCCTTTTCGTCGGCAGGGAATTACCAACGCAGATTTCGCATCAACAGCGAGTCACCCGCCGTGCTCATTGTGCAGGCTCGCGACCATCACGACCAGGAGTCGAGCCGCCGCCTCGAGTTCAAGGTTCCCAAAGTTGTCCCTCCGGACGACAGCGAGGGTCCGGCGCTAACCATAAGTGTCGACGGCATCGACTTGGCGACTCGGGGGGAGAACGTCCTCTGGAAATCCAATGGGGAGTTAACGCTACGAGTCTCCGATCCCAGTGGCATGCAGCTGAGCAAGATCAAACTGACAGGTGCTACCACCAGTGAGGCCTTGCCGACTGGCTATCTTCGCAAGGGTGTCGTGACTCTCTCGCACCGCTCGGGACCCGTCGTCATCGAGATTCCCGATCGCTACGGCAACATCGGACGCAAGACATTCCAAATCACGCGGATCGACTCTGCCGCCGACCTGAGCGGTCCAGCCATCCTCGACCAAGGGCAAACCCTCTCCTTGGCGACCATCCCCGCCCGATTTCACGTCGGGATGAAACAAGCGCCGCCAAACAACTGCCTTCGGGCCTACATGCGACGCAGCGATGCACGCCGCGAAGACGTCAAAGTCGAGCTGCAGGAACTCAACGCCATCGTCGACAACCTCGACGTCGTCGCCGAAGGAACTTGGCGCCTCTACGTCGTCCTCCAAGCCATCGACGGCGACCACGTCCTGGCCGACGTCGAGGTCCGAGTAGACGAATAGCCTGGGCCAAGGAACAGGGTCGAACACTTGAGAATGAGTCGAGAATGGTCGATCAAGTATGATCTGGGCAAATTACTACTGGTATCGGCCACGAGCAAGCCCTACATTATGGGAGCCAGTGAAGGCAAGGCAGGTCGACAGTGGTGGTGGTGGCCGACAACATGAGTTTGCTAATTTCACATCTGAGCGGTAGTCGCAGTGGCGAGGTTGAGAGCTTCGCCAGCAGTTCCGTCATTATTGGCCGCGGCGAGGAAAACGACCTCGCCTTCGATCCTTTCGAAGATGCCGTGGTTTCCACGCAACACGCCGAAATCCGCTTCGAAAGCGATGGCTTCGTTCTCTACGACATGGGGAGTCTGAACGGGACCTTCCTAAACGGACTTCCCGTACGCCGCGCTTGCCTATCGAAAGGTGACGAGATCGGACTCGGGCGCAAAGGCCCACGGCTGCTGTTCGACCTCAACGCGGGCCAGATGCCGAACCGGCCCTCGGTGATCCCCATGCGTTTGCCGGACATCAAGACCCCCGGCGGGAGCCTCAAGACTCAAATGGAATTTCCTGTTCCCACCTTCGAAGAACAGGTTGCCAGCCGCGACTGGCGCTTTTATCTCGCCATCGGCATCACGGCTCTAGTCTTAGCCCTAGCCTGCTTTTTCTTCATCGTCTAAACGATCCAAAACAGCGCAGCATCCCCAAACCCTGTCGAGTTGCGTCAGACCATTTTCACCACCCTTTGGAGACTCTTGGGGCGGGGCATCGGTATTAGGAGGTGAGGGGATTTGTCAGACGCCCTCCAGCACTTTGGTGAGCGCTGCGGACTGGTCTAAGCTAGGAGTTCGGGCGGTATTCGAAGCGCATCATCGTAGAGCCGACGCGCACGGTGTCGCCGTTTTTGAGGCGAACCTTGGCGGTGAGGCGGTCTTCGTTGACGTAGGTGCCATTGGTGGAGCCAAGATCTTCGGCGGTGAAACCCGTGCCGTCAAAGGTCAGCACGGCGTGGTGACGCGAGATCTCGGGATCGTGAGGACGTAGGTCCAAGCGCAAGTCGCGACCAATTCGCGAGACGGGGCGAAGACCAAAGCGGCGCCCCTCATCGGGGCCTGATGTCACCACGAGGTAGGCTTCTAGCTCCGAGACGTCCGTCATCTTGAAGGGCTTGTTGCCCATACTTGTAGCGCCTGGATCCTGGAAGGGAATCGTGTCTTCCATGTCGACATCCGGGATGACGGAATCGGCGGCGGCGTTGAAACCTTCAAGTTCAGACGACGAAAGCCCAGCGCCGCCGGGTGTCTCGTCTTTCGATTTCGGGTTGGCGGCGCGAATCCAATCCTGTTTGCTGACTGATTTCTTTGGCAAGAGCTTGAAGAGCACTAGCCCCAAACAGGCACCAGCGCCGACCCCAGCTCCGATTCGCAAAGACTCCGAAAGGAATTCGCTCGCTCCCGCCCAAAATTTGGGCAGCATCGCGATCGCAACAGCGAGCACTAAGCCAGCGGCACCGGCGAGGATGCCACGCATGGCCGTGCTCATTCCCGGTCCACCTGAGTCCGGCAGAAGGTCACTCAGACCTTCCTCATCAATGTTGTGGTAGCGGGTCATGACCCTTCCGGTACCCTTGGGAATCACGATGGCGCGATTCACCAGTTCCGGGAAGGACTTGGCAAGATCTTTAGCGAACTCGGCAGCAGTTTTGTAGCGTTCCTTGGTGTTTTGGGCCAAGGACTTGAGCACGATGCGCTCTAGATCGCGCGGGATGTCGACGAATTCTGAGGGAGGGGTTGACTCACCCTTGCACACGCGCCGCGCGAAGTTGACGAGAGGCTCATCATCGCGCTCGAACTCAAAAGGCTTACGGTTGGTGAGCATCTCGTAGAAAGTGACGCCCATCGCATAGATGTCGGTTTGAACCGTCACTTTGCCCTGAGAGATAAATTCGGGCGCCATGTACAGCGTCGTTCCGAGAACAAAGCCCTTTTGGGTGAGGTTTTGTCCGCCGACAACCTTCGCGATTCCAAAGTCAGTGAGCTTCGCTTCACCCTCGGAATTGATGAGGATGTTGTTCGGTTTCATGTCGCGATGAATGTAGTTGTGCTCGTGGCTGAACTGCATCGCCTGGAGAATCTTGTAAAAGATCGGGATGGCATAGCGATGGGCAAGCGGCCCCATCGTATCCAAAAGGTCCTCGATCGAACCTTGATCCATGTACTCCAAAACGAGGTAGTGATACCCGTTCAGGAAAATGTATTCGTGGAAGCCAACGATGGAAGGATGTACGAGTTCCTTGAGAGCTTCCGCTTCGATGACGAAGCGCTTTTCGAGGTTGTCCTCGTCCGCCACGCTGGGCTTCAGCATCTTGATCGCGACACTGCGACCTTCGCCTTCACCTCGGAAGACGAAGGCATGGCCCCCGTCGCCGATTTCCTGAGTGATCGAATATTGTCCGACTTTCGTTCCAATCATGGTTCAGAGCCGACTGATCCACATTTGGAGTAAGACCAAAATCACAATCTCCACCCCGATAAGCCAAAACCACGCCGGGTGAGTCGGGGGGTCCTCGTCGGGTTTTCCGGGCTTGGGAATTGACTCGTCAATTCGAACGGTCTCATCTAGATCGACGTCTGGTTCCGCCTTGAGGTTCTCTTCCGTCGCATCAAGTTTGGCTTCGTTCGGCGGCTCAAAGCTCGTGGGGGTCTTGGCATCGGGACTAATGACGGTCGCCGGAGACGAATCCGCTTTCGCCTTCGTCCTTACGGTGTCCGCCGGCGCCTGCTCCATCAGCTCCGCATCTTCGAGGTCAAGGGCCTCAAGTTCGGGATCGCCCTCGGGCACCTCGTTGACGACCACGATAGCGATCGTGATGTTGTCGTCTCCGCCACGTTCGTTGGCGAGCGCGATCAACTTATCGCAGGCCTCGCTGGGATCGGCGAGCGAAGCCAGAGTTCTGATTTCTTCGTCACGCACCATGTTGGTGAGGCCGTCACTGCAAAGGACGACGCGGTCGTTCTTTTCGGCCTTGCGCTGATTGAATTCGATCTCGAGAGATTGCGCCATTCCAACGCATCGCGTGATGATGTTTTTGTCGGGGTGACCTTCGGCCTGCTCGGGCGTCAAAAGCCCCATGTCAATCAGTTCGTTGAGATAGGTGTGGTCGCGCGTGACCTGTTCCATCTGGTCGCCGCGAATCAAGTAGCAGCGCGAATCACCGAGATGGCCGACCATAATCGACGAGCCGCGGACCAAGGCCGCGACGCAGGTCGTACCCATGTCTTTCAGCTTTGGATCGTGGTCAGCCTTGTCGCGTACCGCAGCATTGGAAGCTCTTATGGATTCGTCGAGGACGGCGCGAAGAGAGCGCTCGGTCGATTTCCCAAAGGCCTCAAGGAAGCTGTCGACCGCGGTGTGACTCGCGATGGTGCCGCCGGTATGGCCACCCATACCATCGGCCACTACGATAAGAGAACCCCGCTCGCGCAGCGCCTCATCGCTTTTCGGAACCGACATCCCGAAGTGGTCCTGATTCTCAGTCCGGACCATTCCGACATCGGTCTTGCAGACGATCTCGACCTTTTTCTGCATTCCCCAATCTCAACGGGAGAACGATAGCAGGGCCTCGGCCCTCAACTGCCAATCAACAAAGATCATCAGAGCGGACCAGGATACCCGGCACCCCCTTCAATCAGCCACACGCTGTCGATTGAGGCCACAACTGTCAAGGGCAAAACGGCCTAAACTGCCTTGCCGGGTGACTTTCTGTCCGCTTCAATGCCGCCCAGCTGGCTCAAATCGCTCATGAGAGTGATTCCAGCGTCGGGCCTTCGACGGTCACCAAAGCTCGCAGTCCTGAACCATCATCGGCCAAAACGAAGTCTTCGGTGGTCTCGATTTCCAAAGTTTCGAAGGCCGCAGCAAATACTCGGCGAAAGGCCGCGTGCTCGTGGCCCGCAAATCGCCCGCCAATGAGAAGAGTGGCGTGGCTTGGCGAACGCCCCTCAAAACCCGGAAACAGCAACCCGGAGTCCGCCGCCCGAGCCAAAATCCCGTCGACGAAGTCGGGCCGGATCTCGGGCGCAGTCGAGGTGCCCATGGTCACCAAATGTCCCCGTGCGCGGCCGGCCGCCAAAAAGCCCAATCCGTTCTTCTCTGCGCGGTGCAGAGCATCCACCACCAAAGCGAGCTCCAACCAAAATCCAGCGTCAGAGGTCTTGGGCACCTCCACGAGGATCAGCGGACCCAAGCCCAAGGCTTGGAGCCATTCCAGCCACGGTTTTTCAGCGACGAGGTCCGTGTTGGGGCTCATGAACAGCACCGTCGCTCCACGAGTTTCCAAACTCCGTGTGGGCAACACGCTCGGGTCGGGGACCCACAGCTTGATCGCCTTCAAACCGGTCATGAGCAAAAAGTTGTCGAACTGTGGCTTCTCAAGGCAACGCTGTAACAGCTCGTCAAGTTCCGGCCGGGCGTCTTTTGACTTGCGTCGTACTTGTTGATCGGCGACCTCAACGTCGGCGGCGCCAAAATCCAAGAGAGCTTGGCCCAGCCTCAACCCCTGCCGCCCCAAGGACCAATAGCGAAGGGCGGAGGAGACATTGACGACCGGCCGAGCGGGGCGGGTGTCGTTGATTCCGGGCCCCGAAGCGGGCCTGGACGTTGCCTCACCGCCCGCAAGCAGGTGCTTCAAGCGTTCATTCTCGGCCCGCACTCGCGTGAGGAGTTCGCGTTGCCGCCGCACTTGAACTTCAAGTTCCCCCACGCGCACTTTGGGATCGTCGCCGGCGCTTCTCAATTCGGTGGGTGGAACAATGAACCGCATTTCCGTTTTGCCCACGCGAAGCAAATCGCCGTTGCGGAGGGACTTCGTCTCGACGCGTTCGTCGTTGACAAAGGTGCCGTTTTCAGACCCGAGATCTGTCACCATGAAGACCTCGCCCTCTTGCTCAATGCGGGCATGTTCACGCGAAGTCCACACATCTTCAAAAACCAAGTGACTCTCCCCGCCACGGCCGAGAAGGCAGGCCTTGGCATCGAGCTCGATTCGGACCCATCGGCGGTCGCCACTAATTATTTGAAGACTGGGCATATCAAAGCGATCAAGAGTGGAATGACTTCAGCATCATAGCCGCGCAAACGGCCAGCGGAAGAAAGACTCAGGTTCCGTCGAAAAGACGCGCCCCGAGGACCGGGTCCAAAGAGCGGTTCCGGTCGATTCGGCGGGCAACGGCGTCAATATCGTAGCTTACGCGCCGAAAAGACAGGCGACCGTGGTCGAACTGCAGCCAGCAGGCCCGCGGATCGCGATCACGAGGCTGACCGACAGAGCCAACATTGACGATGTACTTGGTGTTCGGCTTAGGCTGAAACTCAAGCTCGTTTTCCTCGGGAACAAAGGTCTTTAAGTCGTCACCAATAACGACTGGCAGGTGGGTGTGCCCGACAAACAGGAATCGATCGACTGACTTGAAAATGGTCTTCAATTTCGTGTCGGCGTTGAAGTAGACGTCCTCACGGTAGATGTACTCGTTCACATGGTCACGAGGCGAGCCATGGACGAAGAGGCAATCATCAACGCGAGCGTCCAGAGGAAGCTCTTTTAAGAATCGCCAGCGGTCTTGAGCCTCACGACCGCGCAGCAGCTTGGGCTTCAACTTGTCTCGCGTCCATAAAATCGCGTCGCGAGCAAATGGATTGAAGCGGTCTGCACCGTTGAAGAGCGCGTCGTCGTGGTTGCCGCGAATGGTGATGGCGCAGCGTTCGCGAACCAAATCGACGCATTCCACCGGATCGGGCCCGTAGCCGACGATATCACCGAGGCAATAGACGGTCTTCAATCCGCGCGCGTCGATATCCCGAAATACCGCCTCTAAGGCATCCAAGTTGCTATGTAGATCGGAAATGACCGCGAATTGCATGCCGACTTTCTTGGCACCTCGAAATCAACGGAGCCGCCCACGGCGCCTCTATCACCAAATGGACTCTTCGTCGGTTTGAGGGCGCCCCGGTTCTACTTGAAGGAAACATGGACTCTGGACGCAGCGAATAGATCTCATGCGCTCCAGATGCGCTGCGCGGTGGGATTTTAACCCCTGAGGCTCGGAGCCGCCAGCAAAGAGCCTTCGCGGTCCTGACTCAAGGCCTTGGATAGGAGAGGTGCGGCAGCCGTGCTAAGCGCAAGTCTCCGCCTCATGGCGGTTGCCATCCCCGCGAATTCCAAGCGGCTCGAATCGACCCAAACCGGGGTTTCTTCGCCGAGGGCCTGGCACAACAATGTCGTCCCCACGGCCGAGCGAAGCTCCTGCGGGGCCTCTGTCCACGATTCCAGGGCGGCCTCAAAGCGACCGAGGGCCAAGTAGCACTCGCCGCATAGTCCGGCTGCGACGGCCTTTTCGGCATCGCCCAGGGCCGTGGCGTAGGCCCGTTCGCAGAATGAAACGGCACGATCGAAGAGTCCCGTTTCCATCAAGACTTCGGCCGCGACGACCCAAGCCTCTGAATCCCCGGCATTGTTTTCGAGCCAGTTCGTGATGCGCCGCAATGCCCCTGGCAATTGTCTTTGGGCAAGTTCTACTTTGGTCGCCGCCTTCACCAGATCGCCGCAGTTTTGCCAGCGGTCGGCTCCTTCCAGAAACAGCTGGCAGGCTTTCTCGGTCTCTCCGAGCCCAAGCCGCGCACGCGCAGCGCCAAAAAAGGCACGCGAACTCGTGATCTCGGGTTGGGCGGGCATGTGCTGCGCTTGGCCATCGAAACTCATGCAAGTTTCGAAAGCGAGCAAGGCCTCCGACCATTGTTCCGAGAGCAAACAATAGTGGCCGTGAACCCAATGGAGCATCGCCGTCGCTTGCAGTGACGAGAGCGCCCGCCGCAGCAGGGGCTCAGCGCTTTCAAGCTGACCTTGCCGAACGTACTCCAAAGCCAGCAATGAGTGAGCTTCGGTCGCCCAGGGTGCGCTTTGCCGCTGTGAACGCGGCAACGCCATTCCGAGCTCAGCCGCCCGGGTCAAGGTTCGACACACGGCGTCAACATCGTCAAACCGCCGGAGAAAATCACCGTACTTGTACCACAGGTATCCATCGCCCGGATGCTCTCGAAGGGCACGTTCGAAGAGCGGGCGGTCGCGCTCATTTTTGCCCCGCGCCGCACGAGTGTCTTCGTGGTAGCCGTAGTGATCGATCACCACGTCGAGTTCATGAATCTCCCCAGCTGTCCGCCCTTGCGTTTCGTAGATCCGAGGCCCGACCTGCTCGTGAATGGCGTTGCAGAACCGGTGGTGATCATTGCGACGCCACAAGCGCATTACATAGCATTCGAGTTTTCGATCGGCACGGTAGTGATTTCGAATCAGTAAATGGGCGGCGAGGTTACGGGGTTTATTGACGTAGCGATTGAAAGCCGCAAGACCTGAGTCTTCGAGAACCTCATCCGCGTCCAACATCAAGACCCAGTCGCCCGTCGCCATTTCGAGAGACACGTTGCGGGCTTCGGCGAAATGATGGGGCCAGACAATCGTCTTGACGCGCGCGCCGGCGGCTGCGGCGATCTGTTTGCTGCGGTCTTTCGAACCGGTGTCGACAACGCAGATCTCGTCAACGAAAGGCGCGGCAGACTTGAGACAAGCATCCAGGCTGTCTTCTTCGTCACGGACGATCATGCAAAGTGAAACGCGGCATCGACGCACGGCGGGTCCTCCTGAGACTCCCGCTGGCATATCGACCGAAGATCAGCAAATTCGTGAATGAAAACCCAAGATGGGGCAAGTTAGCCTTGCAAGCATCGAAAGGCGGGGCCTGAATTCAGAGGAATTTGTGGCCGTGGATGTCTTCGAATCGTCGCTCCCATTCGGCGACCTCGCCCTGCCATCGCCCGCAAGACTTCGAATAGATCTGAAACAGACGGAAAGAATCCGGAAAGTACTCTTTCTTCATGAATTGGGCGGGAGAGGGCTTTTTCCGGCCGGATTGCTTGGTTTTTGTAATCGGGTGCGCAATCAAACGCCGTAAAGCCAACAGGATCTGTTTCAGTCGATAGAGCTCACGTCGAGGAATTTGGAGGCGCATGGAGAGCGGGCGCAATTGATCCTCGGCGACCACTGAGAGGTCCAGTGCCGCCGCGCCACGCCCGCGGGGCAAAGGCCCCTGGTGCTGCAAGCTGCGGTCAAACATGTGGCAAAAAAGAACGCCGAGTTTAGTGATAGAGCTGACGTCTCGTCCCTCTCGCTCAAGTCGGTCCAAGGCTTTTAGGCCCGACCAAAAAGCTCGCGAGGGGCTAATGACCTGGCCATCAATTTCAAAGTCCTCGGACTCGACGAGGTCATAGATCTCGGGCAGCAAGACATCGAGCAAGCGTGTGTCGTAGAGCACTTCGAAAGCACCTTCGGCCCCGCCCCGACCGAGCAGCCGTTGGACCTCCTCGTAGAGTCGCGGCGGCGCGCACTTTCGCAAGTCTTCGCGAACCTCGCGGATGCCGTCAAACAAGTCATCAGCGAGCTCAAAATCGAGCCGTCCCGCGAACTTCGCCGCGCGCAACATGCGAACGGGGTCTTCGCGTAGCCGCGTCTCGGGATCGCCGATAATCTCGATCCGCCTTCGCCGCAGGTCTTTCATCCCCCCCACGAAATCAATGACCTCGTGGTTCTCGGCGTCGTAGAACAGGGCGTTAATCGTGAAGTCTCTTCTTTGCGCATCTTCATCGGCGCGACCGAAAACATTGTCGCGGCGAATCAGAAGATCTTCGCCTTCTACTTTCGGAGCGATGCTACGAAAAGTCGACACCTCCAGGATGTGGTGGCCAAAGTGAATGTGAACTAGGCGAAAGCGCCGGCCAATGATCCGACTGTTGCTGAACAAACGCTTGATCTGCCGCGGCGTCGCTGAGGTCGCGATATCGAAGTCTTTCGGCTTCAAGCCGCAGAGCAAATCTCGCACACAGCCGCCCACCATGTAGGCCTGGAAACCGTAGCGATTCAATCGACTCACGACCTTGATGGCGTCATCGTCGATGTCTTCCAAATTGAGACCGTGGTCTCGGTAAATCTTGGCGCCGACCTCGACCGGATCGACGTTCCGCTCGTGCCCGTCCTCGAGGGCATCGGTCGCCGCAACGTCTTCGGGCACCGGACGACTGCGACGACGCCGGCGACGCGGGTGACCGTCCCATGAATCGCGATGAGACCGGCGCCGCGACGGGTCGCGAGAACGGTCATGGGGGGAATTGGGGTTCGCTTCGTTACTTGAAGTCAAAAGTGGGCTCGGTCCGTCTGCGGTGGAGTTGAGTCGAGACGAGTTCAGTGGGGATCTTACGGCCGCAGCCAGAAACTCGCTACACGAAGAGCGCAGCGGGCGCATCAAAAAGTGCTGATCGCTAGACGGAGTCTTCGCCGAGGATGTCGCGGATGGCCTCGGTGATGAGAGGATCGTCCCACTCTTCCCGAGCGGGCACGTAGCCCTCTATGCCTTCGACGTAGGGGCAATCGGCGGGGAAAATCCCCATCTTTAGGCCCTTGTCGACGGTGGCGCAGCCGGGCTCGGCCTCGAAGCGGTTCTCGTAAACTTCGCACTCCATCGTGGTCTGGTCGAGAAAACGGCAGTACTTCTTCGAGATGTAGATGGTGCCGTCGATTTCGACTTTTTCGGTGCAGCATTTGCCGCACTTGGTGCAAAGGGCCTCCCATACTTCGATCGCTAGCTTTTTGGGATTCATCGTTTTTGTGCCCGAAGCGCCGTGGTCGGAACCCAGCGCGCGATCCGAAAGTCCTCGGTCTTGAGGTCCTTACGCGCAATGACCTGGAACGATAGGGCCCCGTAGTCGATGCGTTCTATCCGACGAGCTTGGCTTACCCACAGCCGCAGGCGTTCTCCTCCTCTCGAGCGCTTGGTTTCAAAGCGCCAATACATCTCCTTCGAGCCCGGCGCACGGCGAACTTTGTCGACGAGCTCCAGTCTCGCGGGGAGTGCTCCTCCACCATCAGAGAGAGCCGCGCGGGTTTCCGTCCAAGCGCTGAGGGCACGCTTGAGGGCACGCAAGGCCAATGGTGAGAGAGGGTCCGTTGTCATTTGAGAGTCGAGCGAATCGTGGTGATGCACCGCGTCCTCGCCTGAAAAAAAACTCCAAGTTTCATCGCCCGTGCAACCAAGATGAAAACTGTGGGGACGCTCACCGAGGAGTCCATCCATCGCGAATTGGTAGTGAAAACACCCCCCTGAGCCCACAATCAGCTCTTGTCGAGGCATCACTTTGGCGGCGGCACTCCGCAGAGAGTTGGTCAACAGGGACTCGGTGGCCTCAAGATCCAAACGCAATTCGTAAACGCTGTCTCCCAGGGACTCGTGGGCTTGGGAGAGGATGCCACTAACGTCTTCGCCCTTGCCGTTCTCCGTTATCAGCCAAATCCAAATCCCACCGCCGAGGGCGAGACCGAAAAGAGCCAAGGGCAAGATCGAGCGTCTGGTGTGCGGGGACATGAGGGGAGGATAGCAGACGTCGAGAGAAATCGCGCGCGAGCGGGGAGGCGATGGCTTCCGCCGAGGCGCCTAGGCCCCTTGCCCGTAGCGCCAAGAGCGTTCGTCTCGCGATAAGTCCTCGGCTGCACCCGAGTAAAGCAGTCCGTTGAACGCCATCGAGGGGCCGCCCTGACAGTTGTCCAGGCAATCGATGCGCTCGATGCCATGGCCGGAGTGAAGGCGCGGCAAGATGAACTCATGTAGCTCCGAGGCACCACGACCACGGCAGCTCAGACCCTCACAGAGCTGGAGATCGCCCGATTCACTGGGAGTCAGCAGACCGGCGACAAAAAGGTCGAGCTTCGCCACCGCTTCGGCCTTGCGACCAAAAGAGAGCGCGATCATTTCAAAGTGGTGAGCGTCCAACGAAAGACCGGCGCTTCGGGCGCGGCACAAGGTCTTCAGAACGGGAAAACTCAAAGTCTGAGCCGCAACGTCGGCAATCAAGGATTGCAGTTGCTGCTCATGTGCGTCCGGCACCCGGTTCCTCCGCAAATGGGTCGTTGTTCCCAAGCGGCCGGACCTCGACCACCACTTAATAGCGAGTGGACCGCCCGCAATAAGACCATCTGACCAAGTCAGCAGCACCGGACGGTTGCTATGACAAATTATACTTCAGCAAAGTGACGGTCAATGGGGGCTCTCCCCAACGGCGGCAAGCCGCGAGTCGAGCTTCCTTGGGCGCTCTAAGATGGGGAACCTATTTGAAGAGGTCATCCAAACTGGCACGTCCAGTGTCTTCGAAGTCGCCCCCGAGTTCCAAATCGGGCGCTTCGCGTCCCGCGCTCCGGTCAAAGACATCCTGCAGTTTCTTCACGCACTCCTGCGTGTAGAGCCGAATCATGCCAAGCTGAGTCTGATCGTCAAAAATCACCGTCAAGATCGTACGGTCACCGACGAGCGTCAACTGAATGTTGTCGCGCTGCCCCTGGTGAAACATCACCGAGAACTCAGCCTCGCCCAAAAGCCTTGCCATCTCCTTGGTCGCGGCAAAAGACCCGGCGACGAGCGCAGAGAGGGAATCGGAGTCGAAGCCATTGGCGGCTCCTTCTCGCGTCACGAGGTGGCCTTCTTTGTCGATCAAGAGCGCACACTTGGCTCCCGAGAGAGTCATGAGTTCGCGAAGCAAGACGAGAATCTGTTCGATGTCTTCCCGGTAGAAGACGAGTCGGTTCTGACGTAGTCGATCTGTATCGTTCATTTTACTCATGCCTTCGATCAACTGAGGAGAAACACCCATGCTGCGGCGCCTGCTGCGCACACGGCAAAGGTTGAAAGGACTGCGACCGTCGGAAACGGTGCGCGCTGCTTGGCGCGCCGGCCGCCGGAAACGACCATCATGGGCTGCGGAGCCCCAGAGCTCATCGGAGCCGACGACCGCGGTTGCCGCAACGAAGGCTTGACCGCCTGTGACACCTTCGTGCTGGTGGGGGCAATCGGACTCGGCGCGGTCGGCGACTGAGACCTCAGGTCGGTGTCAAAAGACACAGCACCAAGCGGCGTCTTGCTGGAGTTCGGAACCACCTCTTGCGCACCGGTAGTACGGTGGGAGCTAAGCCCACCCTGGAGGCGTTCTTGATCCGTTTTGGCGCGCCGGTGTTCCATCGGCGTCCGCACCGCGGCGGCGTTTCGATGCGCCTTCACATCGGGCTTCGTGGCACTCTCTGTCGACATGGCCTTGACCCGCTCCAGCAGCATTGCGGCGGCTTTCTTCAGAGTCTCGGTCACGCCTTCCCCACTCGAAGCAACCCCTTCGAAAAACGGCGCTCCGAACTTGTTGAGTTGAGCGTTCATTTCATCGACGGTGTAGATGTCTTCGAGGTCACGTTTGTTGTATTGGATGACGTGAGGCATCTCTTCGAGTGAACGACCCTGCTCAACAAGGCATTCCGCCAAGTTCTCTAGGGACTCGATGTTTTCTTCCATCTTCGAGCGCTGAGAATCGGCGATGAAGATGACCGCATCAGCACCTCGCAACACAAGCTTGCGAGTTGAGTTGTAGTAGACCTGCCCCGGCACAGTGTAGAGCTGGAACTTGACTTTCATCCCGCTCACTTCACCGAGATCGAGAGGCATGAAGTCGAAGAACAGGGTGCGGTCGGACTCCGTTGCGATTGACGTCAACTCGCCTCGGCTGTCCTGATCCGCTTTTTGGTGCACCACCTCGAGATTCGTTGTCTTCCCGCCAAGACCGCATCCAAAGTAGACGATCTTGCAGTTGATCTCGCGGAGGGCCAAGTTCAGCTGAACCATTAGGGTTCTCCTTTGTGAGGCCATTGGCCCCGATTCCGGCGGGTCTCGCCGGATAAACACGTCAGGCCGACATTTGCCCCAAGGCACGAATGCGTTTCGCAGCACTCGCGATCTCCAAGACGGTCAAGTCAATCCTGATGAACTGGTTCGTGACGACGACGAGAAGACAATTGTCGAGGTTTTCAATCACGATCTTGCCGCGGCTCGCCTTCAAGATCATGCGATCCAAGCTCTCAAACTCACCGGCCTTAAGCAGGGCCAAAGTCTGAGTCACCATGTTGCCGAGGTAAGCTGCCGTCGTGTCTTCGTCGAGTTCGTTGGAGAGCTCGCTGATAACGACAATGCCGTCAGGGGTGACGACCAGGCTGCCTTTGATTCCAGCAATTGAGTTGAGATGTTGCAGGACTTCACGCATCGACTGGCTCCTCCTCATCAAGGCGCAAGCAAGAGGCGACGAAGCTGACACATTCAGCAGAAATGAGATCGGCGCGCTTGGGTTCGTCTGATTCGATGACCAAGACCATCGAGCCAACGCTGTAGAATTGGAGAATGCGATCGCCGGCGGTAATCCGACTTGATTCGAAGGCGCCGATACCCATTCTCTTCGAGCTCAAAGAGGCCATCCGGGGGTACTCGCGTGCGATCCGGCAGAGTGAATCGTCTTGGTCGTTCGCGAGTTCTTTGCACTTGCCATTCTCCGCGACCAAGGTCAGCCCACGGTCAACCAGCACCGCGCGGTTCACGCCATGCATGTCGCTGAGCCGCATCAGCCCCTGACTGGCCTCTGCCCGTTTCTCATCGCTAAGTTCGACTTGCTGAGCCCCCAAGCCATCGTCAACGCCCTCTTCGACTTTGCGCAACAAGGTCGCGACGTCTTCGCTCTCAAGGGCTTGGCCGGCCAAGTGGTTGTAGAGTTCAAGCGCTTCTTCTTGGTCGGGCTCAATGTCGAGGGCGCGGTACACATGAAAAAGCGCCTTCGAGGTCGCACCAATGTTGTGGTGCAGCTGGGCCATCGCGAGATGAGCGACGAAGCTCTTATCGTTGGCCTCAAGAGATCGCGACGCCAGAGCGATGCCGCGCTTGGCGTCACTCGCCACTTGATCCCGATAAAACCGTTCGAAGAGGATTTGCGCCTGTAGCAGCAGCGCGTCGGGAGCCTCGCCTTCTTGGCGATGAAGCTCTTCCAAGACGACGAGCGCCTCGTCGGCCACATCACATTCGATGTGAATCTTGGCGAGCTTGAGGAAATCCTCACGGTCGCCGTTGGTCCGGCAACGCTTGCGCAATTCTTCACATTCGGCGGATTTGAGTTGGCGGAACGCGTGGCGGAGGATTCGCCTCAGCTCTTGACTGTGAGGGAAGCGGTCCAGCCCTTCTTGGGCAGATTCGGCGGCTTTTTCGACCTCGCCTTGGCTCAGTAGAGTCCGGCAAAGCTCAAGATAAGTCCCTGGCCGCGAATCCAATTGGCCCCGCTTCCGAAGTCGACTGACCTCCGCCTGATTCCGAAACGACTTGAAGAGGCTCAACATCGACACCAACTCCCTTCGATCGCCCTCACCCGAGAGGACGTCATCGACTTCCCTTATCGGACTCCTGTCTGGCTACCTGAAAACGAACCGGGTGAATCTAAATCCAAACCCAGCTCACGCTGCGGGCCGCCGCCGGCACGATCTGGCGAATGAGGGAGCACATCGGGGTTTCTTTGGGGCTGGCGGGTGGTCGGCGAGGGCAAAAAAAGAGCGATGCCGCGAGAAGGAGCGCGGCATCGCATGTCTGCCTAATCAAACTGAGAAAGTGGAAGTTATGGCTTAGGTAGACATCCTCCCTGAGGAGATGGAGAATTCGGTATCCCTGAAAAAAATGCTGCTGTGAACTCCATACGTCGCGTTTGCTGCCATGTTAGGACTCGGGCTCATCGTGCGGAATTGCTGGCAGCCCACACTTTCACCGGGTTTTGCGGCACAAGCGATTGTCTTTGGACGAAATGCGCGTGTCTAGGGCCGTCATCGGCGGCGCGCGTGCGCACGTTCACCTGGGGGGAGGGGGGCCAAGTCCTGGGCCGTAATCGGCGCGAATTTCCCGACGAACCACATCGTAACCGAAACGCTTGGAGCCTTGCCAGGGAATTCGGGAAAGCCCCAACTCTTCAAATTTGCGTTTGGCGACCCAATTCGGCTCAGAACTGCCGATTGGAGCGAGACGCCCCGGTGGCTGGAGGACGGAACTGCCCTTCGGTCGATTTCGGCGACGAGGCGCGATAAGCTGGTCCACCTGAGAGGTCGCAGGCTTTGCGAATGCCGATAGACGAGATCTCAGGTTAAACCATGCGATGGAGCGATGGATCTATGTCCCAGGGGACCTTAGGGAATATGTGCAACCGAAACCGGCGGCTCTTCAGGGCCTTTTTCGCCCTGATGCTACTTGCAGTCCTTGGCACGACTGGCGTCGCCCAGGCCCGGGGAAACCCCGGCAAACAGGGTGAACCCGCCTATCGCCGCATTCGACAACCACTCGATCCCAACGAAGTAGTGGGGAGTTGGCAGGTGGGGGCGGTCCAGCACACTTTGACGGCCAAAGAATACTACGACGAGCATGTCAGGCTCGCGAAAATGAAGGGCTCGGTCCAAAGAGCGGTTTCCAAACGCCAGGTGTGGGAGCACATCTTGCTGCAAAGCGAAGCCGACGGCTATGGAATCGTGGTGACCGACGCTGAGGTCGACGCGAAATTGGCCAAGGATGATCCCGACATCCACGAGGGTCTCCTTCTTCGCTGGAAGAACCAAAAAATCAGCGAGGCCGAAGGCAGCGCTTACACCAAAGCCAAGCTCAAGATTCGCAAGCTGAAGGACATGGTCCTCAATTCGACCCGAGTGACGACGCAAGACGCCTTCGACCAATTCAAGACCGAACGACTGCTCTACCAGTTCGAGTACCTACGCTTCGCCGCCGAGGACTACAACGATCTGGTGGATATGGACAAAGTCGATGACCTTGCCCTTCGAACCTATTGGACCGACAACCGCATGATCCAGGCGCAATACCGCCGACCGGCTTCGGTGTCTGCAGAGTTCGTCTATCTCGATCCGTCCGCCATCACCGTTGCCGACGCCAAGAAAATGGCACCCAACAAAGAAGTCACGCGCGGCGAAGCCCTCAAGTACTTCTGGCAGAACCGCGCCGTCTTGATGCGCTCTTTTCCGCCGGATAAGCGTCATCTTTTGAAACTTGACGAAAACACGCCGCTCGACAAGATCGTGAGCCCCTTTTCGATTCTTGAAGAGACGATCAAAAAGAAGCTCTTGGTGGCGGAACTCTTAGATCGGGCCTACGCCGAAGCCAAAGCGGCTGGCGGACCCCACGACCTCGCTACGATCGCCGCCAAGTACAAACTCGGTTACAAAAAAGTCGCCAAGATGCCGCGTTCAAAGTCTGTCGCGGAACTCCGACGATTTGGATTCAACATTTTCAACACGCTCAACGCCGCCGAAGAAAAGGCCTATTCGGCCAAGGTTTTAGCCGAAGGGCCGATCACCTACTTCTTCTTCCTCCACGCCAAGGCACAAAGCTCACTTCCCAAGTTCGACGAAATCAAGACCGAGCTTCGTGGCAAGTACCAATCGATGCAAACGACCAGCATCGCTCGCGACCGCGCCCGCAAGGCCATGAGCGACCTAAACCTCGCAGTTAAGGAAGAACTTGCTTCCTTGAAAAAAGAGCTTGAGGCGCAAGCAGCGATCGACGCGGAGAACCGCGCCAATGAGCTGGGACTCACCAAGCCTCAGGATCGCCGTCGCGAAACCGTGCACGCGCAAACCAAAGCCCGCCGCAAACTCGAAGAGGAAAAGCGCAAGGTCTTGCCCAAGCACTTTCGCGCCTGGGTCAAAGAGGCGAATCTAAAACTCCACAAGACCCCGTACTTCAAATTCGAAGCACAACGCCGTGACCGGACCGGCATGGCCGATGTCGAAGAGAGTCGCTTGCTTTTTTTGAGAAGCAGCTACTACGTCCGTTCGCTGTCGACGGGAGACGTCACGGCGATCTTGCTCGAAGATCCCAGGACTCAGTCCTTCTTCATTGGACAACTCATTGACAAAAAAGACCCCGAACTTTCGACCATGGCTCCAATCGATTTGATGGAGGCGCGCGCGCGCCTGGCCCAACTCGAAGGAAGTCGATTCGGACGCCGCTGGCGCTACCCGGACACGGAACGCCGCTTGGCTCTCAAAGTTCGCGGATACGGGAGATAATTAGACATGCTTGCTGCCATCATCTTTTGCACGCTCGCGTGCGCTACGACTCCCCAAATTCATGAAGCTCTGCCGGCGACGGCAGTGTCGACCTCGCCAGCGCGTTTGGACGAGCAATCGGCCTGGACTGCGTTGAATGCGATCATGCAGTCACATGCTTATCCCGAGCGTGGCCCGATGAATCGCCAACCCTTGCCTGACTACAGCGAGCAGCAACAAGCTCTCGCGGCCTTGTTGCCCAAAGTCGCGGGCACGAGCGCCGAGCCTCACCTGATATTCCATCTGGCGTCGACGCTCTACCAACTCGATCGTTTTGCCGACGCGCTCGCGCAATTTTCGGCGACCAAAGAGAAATTCCCCAAGCATGGACTATGTGTCCTGCGCGATTTGGCCGACGAGAAAAGCCTTAGCTTGGTGAACAAAGGTATCTCCGACTGCCTGCGAGAAATCGAGATTCGCAAAAACTATGAGGTCAAGACGCTCCCGGTGGCGAAGCTCGACCCCAAAGCCAAAGCGGTGTTCCACACTTCATTGGGCGATTTCGAGATGATGTTTTTCAGCGAGGTCGCGCCGAAAACGGTTGCGAACATGAAAAAGCTCATCAAATCGGGCTATTACGGTGACACCTACATCCACCAAGTTCGCAGCCTCCGGCATTTCACGGCGGGCTGCCCCCGCACCAAGGAGAAGGAAGGTATCGACCGCAACGACGACGGCAGCGGCGGGCCTGGCTACGAATTGCCGCTGGAATTCTCAACGGCACTGCACACCGCAAACTCGGTATCGATGTTGGCTTCGGCGGGCACCGGCCGCGCGAACGGCAGCCAGTTCGTGGTTTGCATCAACGCGCAGCCACAACTCAACCGCACGCAAGCGGTGTTCGCTCAGGTCATTTCGGGCATGGACGTGATCAAGAACATCACGAAGCAAGTCGCGGACGACAACGACAACCCTTACGAGCGAATCTGGATTCGAAGCGTCGAGTGGATTGAGAATCCCTAGTCAAAAATCGCCGATTGGCATTCAACGATAGACTGCATCCAAGCCGTCGCCTCCGTGGCGACGGCTTGTTTCATTTCGCCCAACCAATCGAGGTGGCTAGCCGAAGGGGCGCGGCTCAAGTCAGCGGCCAAGGACGCAGGAATCTCTCCGAGGGGCGACTTCGACTCTTTGAGTCGTTTCCACAAATCGCGGGCCGCCTTCGACATTGCGGCGAGTTCACCTTGGTAGGCATCCGCGCGATTTATGAGCGCCCATTCGAGATTTGCCACGAGGCGGTCGGCCTGTTTGAATCGTTCTCGTTCGGCGGCCTCGATACCGCCAATGGCGGCCAATAGGAGCCGCTGCTCCCAGTCCGGAGACGAGTTTAGGGTCGACCGACCAAGGCGCACTTCGCGATACCAAGAGCGCAGAGCGCGAAGTTGCGCGATATACTGCCGGCAGGCGCGAAGTCTGCGATCCGCCCCTTTGACCACCATTGGATCGAAAGCCACTTTCTTAGACGGCAGACTTTCACCGTAAACCAGCAGATGGTCGGCATAGGAACGACGGTACACCGACCCTGCCGCCAAGACGGTTCCAAAGCCGATCGTTACCGGACCCACGACACCACCGGCCCCCCCGAGGAAAACGCGGTCTTCGCGCATCAAGACGCCGCGAGGCACATCGCCAAACAAAGAGGCCGTCGCCTTGTCGCCACGGGCCCCAAAGGGCGTGAAATTGAAGTGAATGAAACCGCTCCCGACTTCACTGTGGTCCGCGCGCGACCGGCCCCCCGTTATTAAACAATCACAAAAATTGACATTCGAGCCGAGGGTCGCAAAAGACAGCAGCAGGCTCTGCTTCAGGCCTACCGCGTGCCCGGTGGAAGCTCCTTCCTCCAGTAGACTAGCGCCCCTTACATGGGCCGCAGGCCCGAGCGAAGCCGCGTCCAAAAGAACCGCGTTCTCAACGCTGCCGCTCGCAACTTTGACGCCGCGCCCCGTTGCGACGTTCTTCAGCACCACCGGCCCCTCGACGCCGAGATGGCAATCCGGCCCGAGGGTCGTGAGTTCGCCTTCTAGTCGAACGCCGGGTTCAAGGCGAGATCCAGGCTCGATACGGCCGAGGTCAATCGCTCGATCAACCCAAACCGATGCGGGATCGGGAAGTTGCAAGCCCCTTTTCAGGAGCGCGGAAGTGTCGTGATACTGCATGGTGGGCGCATCCTACCGCATGATAGGCACCCCGCACCCAGCCCCCTTCAACGGGCTTTTTCAGGTTTCGAATCTCAGCAAGTGAAGCCCTGAGAGACATAAGCCACCGGCCCAAACCCAAAGCGGGCTGAGTTTTGGGGCGGATTTGGCCGATGAGCAGTTGGGAGTCACTCCGTCATGGATGCGATCGGAAACGAAGACAAGGCCCAGACCCGCCAGAAGCTTCAAGTTGCTTTGGAGCGTGGCTTGGGGTCCGCTTTTCGATTTGCTTCCGAAATCGACAGCGACCAGGTGGTCGAGATGATCCTTAGGACTTCTCGCCGCAAAGAGGTTTCTGCGCGGCCACAAGAGACTCCCCCCGCCGCTTGGTGGGTCGCTCTCGCGGACCACGTTGGCGGCCAGACTCTCCTTTGCGACCAAGCCCTCGCTGAGATCGACCAGAGCGAAGATCGAGAGGTCATTGACCGAAGTCTGAATCTCATTTTCCATTTCGCCCGCCGGGGTTCAGAGCCCGCACGCGATGCACTCTACCGGACTTTCGTTCGCCAGCAGTTCGACGACGCCTCCATCGGTGGCAATCAAATCATCGACCTCGATCGCTTCGACGGTTTTCTGTTTGCCACTGAGGTCATCGGTCAGCGACTTGTGCGCGAGATGGAATACGAATCGACGGGGGCCTTGTTCAAGCACGCCGCGGCGCGACTGGATCGTGGGCAGCTCGAAAAACGCCTCGCGCGCCGCGCTCAACGAAGTGCCGAAGTTGACCTCTATCGTGAACGTCTGATCGAGCTCGGCCTGATCTCCGATGAGAGCACCATGCCGATGGTTCCTCTTGAACTGCGAGCCTCGCGCGCGGAAGCGCGAGCGCTTACCGATCGCGCCGAGGGCGCATCCGTCATTTGTGGGGCGCGCGTTCTCGCCGAACGCGGCCTGGATGTGGACGCGCCTTCGGTTCTCGCCAAAGACCTACCGCAGCTCTTCGACTTGAGCGACGGCAATCAGCTCGCCACGGCCTTGGTCGACGTCACGCGAGATTCGCCATTCCCTGAGTTTGCTCCCGCCTTGCAGTGGGCGGCCAATGCAACAAGCTCCGGCTCCGTTCGCCGCGAAGCCATCAAACGTCTGATTGCATGGAATGAGGCACCACGTCAACTCATCTCCGATGGACTGAGGGATGCTCACGCAGATGTTCGAAGTTTCGCTCGCGACCACTTAGTGCCCGCGCCGGGCCTGAAAGACCAACAGATCTATTGCCGGACGGATGACCGTGGGGGTCGCTTTTTTCATTTCAGCCGCTACCGGCTCGACCCCGGGGTCGCAGCACTTTGGTGCCAAGCTGAATGCCTCGAAAACGTCTTGGCGGCGGAGAACACGCAAACCCAACCGGACCGACCCTCTGGCCCCTTCGATGGTGGAACCGAGACCATCGAAGCCGTGGAATTCGCGCCCCGCATGATGATCCAAATGAGGGTGCACCTTGGCGATCTCATCGAGGAACCGAGCTTGCCGACGGTAAAGGTAAAGGACGCGGTGGAGATCCTCGAAGCCGCGGCAGGCTTTAGCTCCCAGGCCGTCGCCTATCGCCTCGTGCGCCCAATGCCGGTCCTCGAAACCGCGAACTACGTCTGCTTCCAGGATTTCCTCGTCCTCGACCCTAAGGGCGGACGCGTCGGTCGATTCCGCTTCGGCGCCCGCTATCTCGATTGACTTAGGGGCGAGTTAACGGCCACCATTACTCGGCCGCGAATTTGCGGATCTGTTGACTGAGGAGCCGGGACTGAAAGCCGCCGACGGGTTGCCCACCTTGTTCAATGAGGCGAATCTTCCCGGTCTTGTCGATCACGACCACACAGGGCACACCTCGAACTTCGTAAGCCTTGTGGTTGTCAAAATCCTTGGCGAGCCCGATAGGTATCCGAATCGGCTTCTCGAGCGACTTCCAAAGCCCCTCCTCTTCAGAACCGGCCACGACTTTCGCCCTAAGCTCTTTTTGCAAGACGCGACGCGGGTTGGCGCGATACTGACTCAACCATTTGGCTTCGGCGGCGATGGTCCATTTGTTCTGACCCGCCTTGTAGGCTTTCGTCAGCCCCCAAAAAGTTACCGGGCGCCCCCGCAGTGACTGTTCCATGCCACTGAGGTTTTGGAGCATCAAGGTGCTCGGGATGTTGTTGTTCATGAAGAAGCACATCACGACCACGCGACCGCGATTGCGGGCGAGGCTGCTTCCGTTCGAGCCGATCCACTGCGCCATCCCCACCAAGGCCGGAGCCTGGGAGCCGATCAGCTCCAAAACCTTTGCCTTGCGTTGCAATTCAGGAGCTTCCTCCGCCTCGCTGCGCAAAGCCGCCAGACGCTTGCGCGCCTCTTTGTAGTCGCCCAAGTAAGTCAGGGCATCGATGACTTGAAGCGCGGCGTCAGCGGCAACCTCGTGCTCGGGGTGAGCGCGAAGCGTCTCGTCGTAGGCTTTGACCGCTTCGGAAAACCTCAGATCCAAAAAGAACGCCGTCGCCAGCCCCAACCTGGCGTAGGGCAAGCGGTCACTCTTCGGATACTTGCTGAGGAACTTGCGATAAAGTGCCGCCGCTTCCCCCAGACGACTGAGCGAACGGTAGCAATCGCCAAGAAAAAGCTCCGCGGACTCGGCTTCTGCATGCAGCGGGGCACGGTCCAAGAACAGCCGAAAATGCTTCGCGGCATTCTGGGTGTCCTGAAGATCAATATAGGCGCGCCCGAGATCGAAATGACCAATCGTTATCCGCCCTCGGTTCCCCTCAAACTTCTTGACGAAGTCCAAAGCGGATTGTCGGTAGCCATCCATGCGAGTGCGACGCTGCTCATCACTCATCTCGCCATTCATGCGCGCGCGCGCATTCTCAACCGCGGCATAAGCCGCCCGAACCTCATTATCCAAAGTCGTGGACGCAACCTGGCCGGGCAATAAAGCGGCCGAAGAAAGGGAAAAAGCGACGCCAAAAAAGACGGCAAGGGACAGCAATCGGGCCATATCGGAATTTCCTTGGCAGCCACAAGTCATCAACGTCAAGTCATTCTACGTCACCCAGCCGCCACGTTGGCAAAAAACCCCCGATTTTCACCTGGGTCTGCGAGCTGAGCATGCAAACAGCCCGGGTGGTGTAGCTGGTCAGATCAGACCGCTGGATTCAGGACTGCCGTCAACTACAATACGGCGAGCTTCTGTATGGGCGGAGGACCCGCGATGACCCCAGTCGTGCTGAGTGATATGGAGCTCTTGGAGCTTCTTGGCGACATCGAGTCAGATCGTGCCGAGCGAAAAGAGAGCCTATCCGGAGATTCCGCCAAAAAAATCCGGCAGGCGATCTGTGCCTTCGCCAACGATCTTCCAGGTCATGGACGCCCGGGAGTGATTTTTGTCGGCGCTCGTGATGATGGGACACCTTCTGAGCTGAGGATCACCGACAAACTGCTCTTGCAATTGGCCGACATGAAGAGCGACGGCAATATTGTCCCGCCACTCACGATGACGGTCGAGAAAAGACATCTGTCCTCTGCAGACATGGCGATCGTCACGATTGCTCCCTCAGATGCCCCGCCCGTGAGGTATCGCGGCCGAATCTGGATAAGCACCAGCCCTCGCCGCGACATCGCAACCGCCCAGGACGAGCGCATTCTCAATGAGCGGCGGCGCCACGGCGATCTTCCGTTCGACGTAAAGCCGGTCAAGAGCGCCCAACTGGATGACCTAAGTCGAAAAATGTTTGAAGGAGAGTATCTACCTTCCGCGATCGCTCCCGATGTTCTCGACGCTAATGAGAGGACTTTCGAGCAGCGTTTGGCCGCAACCAAGATGATCGTCGGAGCGGAAGACCCCAGGCCCACGGTCTTGGGCGTCATCGTTCTTTCACCTCGCACGCGTGATTTCTTGCCGGATGCCTACCTACAGTTTCTGCGTATTCGGGGAAGCAAACTCAGTGATCCAGTAGCCGACGAACAGGCCATTGATGGCCCTCTATGCGACATCATTCGTCGCATCGATGAGAAGTTGGAGGCGCACAACGCCACATCGGTTGACTTCGTATCCGAAACTCGTGAAATCCGACGCAGCACCTATCCTAGGGGAGCCTTGCAACAAGTCATCCGAAACGCGGTTATGCATCGAAGCTACGAAGCGACCAACGCGCCCGTACGAATTACCTGGTACGACGACCGCATCGAAGTTTGGAGTCCCGGCGGCCCTTTCGGTTCTGTGCGTTCGGAGACCTTCGGTCAACCCGGTGTCACGGACTATCGCAACCCCAATTTATCTGAAGCGATGAGGACGTTGGGATTCGTCCAACGTTTTGGAGTGGGGCTTGCCACGGCACAACACCTCCTCCATGAAAACGGAAACCCAGCGCTTGAGTTCGATGTACAGGCCACCCACGTCGGCGTCACCCTGAGAGCACGCTCATGAAGACGATCGCCTTTTTCAACATCAAGGGCGACGTAGGCAAGACCAGTCTGGTGTACCACCTAGCTTGCATGTATTCCGACCTTGGCTTGACGGTGATCGCCGCGGATCTAGATCCCCAAGCAAACCTAACGACCATGTTCATGGACGAAGACCGATTCGATGGTCTTTGGCCCCCTGCCGAAACGGCTCACACCATCCTCGGGTCGATTCTGCCCTTACTAGAAGGGCGAGGGTGGCATCGAGGAGCCCTACATCGAAGACGTCAGAAACGTAGCGCTCTTGGCTGGCGACCTTGGTCTTTCGAGTTTTGAGGATGAGTTAAGTCAACAATGGTCCCGCGGTCTGGATGGTAAAAAGCGCGCGTTCCACGTGATGGGCGCGTTCCACGAACTCATTTCACGAGCGGCAAAATCTCGAGCGGCAGACTTGGTACTCATTGATGTTGGCCCCAACCTTGGCGCGATCAATCGCTCAGCCCTCATCGCCGCGGATCATGTGGTCATACCGCTGGCGCCAGACCTTTTTTCGCTCAAGGGCCTCCAGAACCTCGGGCCACGACTACGTCAATGGAACGAGGGCTGGCGCGAGCGAATTGCCAAACGACCTCAAGGCATGGACCTTCCCAAAGGTGACATGAATCCCCTCGGATACATCGTGATGCAACATGCCGTTCGTCTTGACCGGCCAGTCAAGGCCTACCAGAAGTGGATGCAGCGTATGCCCAGTACTTATCGTGAGGCCGTTCTCGATGTACCGCAAGCGAGCCTTACTCTCGAAACAGATCCCCACTGCTTGGCCAGCCTCAAGCACTATCGAAGCTTGATGCCCTTGGCCCAGGAAGCGCGCAAGCCGATGTTCGATCTCAAGTCAGCTGACGGAGCCATCGGTGGCCATGCGGAAGCCGTGCAATCTTGTTACCGCGACTTTCGCACCTTGGCTCAAGAGATTGCAAGACGCGCAGGCGTCCCTTTCAAGTAATTGCTTTTCTATCGGACTGCTACTGGGGCTTGGGGCGCCTTTGGAATTGCTGGGAGAACTTATTGCGGAGGTACTTCATGCGTTCCGGGCGGGAGAGTTTGTCGTAGGTGGCGCGGTCGCTGGCGGAGAGCTTGGCTTCGAACTCTTGCATTTTTTGGCGGAAGCCCGGACCGGGGCCGCGACCGCCGCCTTTGCGGCCGCCGCGGTGGCGCATGCCGTGGGCGGCCATTTCGCGGAAGGTCTCGAGCGCTTTGGCGCCCTCTTTGGGACCGAGGCGTTTGATCAGCTCGGCGCGGATGTCTTCGGGCTTGCCCTTCCACGTGAGGTGGATGAACTTGCGCCAGTCGGCGCCCAGCTTTTTGCGGAGCGCCCTTGCGGAGGCGTGGCGCTTTTCTTGGGCGCCCCAGTCTTCATCGGGAAACTTCTTTTCTAGAAAGGCGCGGCGGTCCTTTCGGTTCATCTGGCGTAGGGCTTCCATTTCTTGCGGGTTCAAGCGCTCGCGCATGTCTTTGCGCAAGCCGTAGCGTCCGCGATCGCGAAAGTGAATGCGTTCGAGGTCGCGCGCCAAGCGGTGGCGGTCGCGGCGGCCGAGTTTGCTCACGATGCTGAGCGACTTTTCGTTCAAAACTGCGAAGCCTTGCAAAGTGTTGGTCTTCGCGCCGATTCGAAGAGCGACGAGGAATTCGCGGCGGCGATTGCGATCTAGTCGACGCAGACTGTCGATTTCAGACTTGGAGAGAACCGAACTCAGGCGAAACTTGCGCACTGCCTTGTCGTGCCAAAACTCGTCGGTGCCGAGGGCTCTTAGGCGCTCGCTTTCTTTTTCACCGATGACGTCACCGTAGGCCTGCAGAAAAACCCGGCGATTGAGTTCACGGGCAAAGCGTACTTTTTCTTTGGAGCTTCCGGCCTCGGCATTGGCAGCTTCTTCAAGTGAGATAATCTCGTGACGTTTCGCGTTTTGAATTGCCTTGTCGAGAAGGTGATCGGCGCGGGCCTGGGCGAGGCGTTTCTCGAGCGCCTGGCCCTTCAGGCCTTTCAGCTGGGCTTGGGTTTTCGGGTCGAGCTTGCGGATGTAGTGCTCACGCATCCGCGCGTGCGCCGATTCCCAGTGGCTGACGACTTTGCGAACGCGCTCCGCCCCGCTGCCTTTTGCCAATTGCCGCAGCTCGTCAATGGAAGCGAATCGCGCAACTTGCCAGGCCATGCGGCGGAAGTTGCGCTCGGCCTTGTCGCCTTTTTCACCTTCGGGGCGCAAAGCCTTGAAACTGGAGATCAGCGACTTCCGAGTGCCGTCGCGCTCTTGCCGCTCTTTGGGGTTGGCGGGCGTACGTCTCTGGGGCCCGCGAGCGTAGCGCCCCGAACCCCAACCTTGCGCCGACGCCGTGGCCGGGAAGGCCAAGGTCAAGATCGTGGCTGTTAGAACCAAGGTCAAAATCGTCATCAGGTAGAGCGTTTTCGGCAACATCGTCAAGCGAACCTTTTTGCGAACCATCGAACATAGGGCCAATGCCTGCGTCAGATCAGGTATAGCGACTAACTTCCAAACCAAGCGAGGTCGTCGTCCTCGGCGGCGGCGACATCCAAACTCAAGAGCGCTTCTTCTTGCATGCCGCTGAGCTTGTCCACGACATCACTGAAGTCTTCGGCCACGTGGTTGTTGCCGTTTTGACGCGGGTCCTCGGGATCAGTGCTACCCGGCGGCATGAACACGACGATCGCAATGATCGCGACCGCCACGGACGCAGCCACCCAAATTGACCGTCGTTTGAAAAACAACAGCCGGCCGGCCGGAGTTTCGCTCGAGCGCTGCACCCGCTTGAGAGTGCGAGCGACAAAATCCGCCCCGGCCTTGTCGGCACCGTCGTCTAAGACCCCGAGCACTCCCCATAGGGCCTCGTCTTCGGAATCGAAGTGCCGACGCAACTCGGGGTGAGCATCACCCGGCTTCAGATCAGAGTTTTCGTTTTCGGGCTTCGCCATTGCGAACATCCCTTCCCTTTGAACTTATTCGTCCACATCAAGTTGACTCGTCAGCACGCAAGACCAGGAAATCCTGGATCTCGCGACTCAATGAGTCCTTCAAGTTGTTCTTCGCTCGGTTCAGCAGCGACTTCACCGCCATGACCGATAGCTCCATCGTCGCGCCGATATCGGCGTAGGACATCTGCTCAAACCGCGCCAGTAAAATGGCCATCCGCTGGTTGTCCGGCAAGGCGTCGATGGCCGACCGCACTTTGCTTTTCAACTCGACCATGTCCATGTCCGCTTCCGGCCGGGATCCGTCGTCTTCGATACGTTCGGAGAGCCTTGATCCCTTTCCCTCGGCGTCTGAGTCCCTTTCCTGGTCCAAGGAAACCTGAAAATGGCGGGCCGCGCGCCGTTTTTCGTTGAGGCAAACGTTCGTGGCGATGGCCAGCAACCAAGTCTTGAAGCGAGCTCTTGGCTCATAGGTCTTCGCGGCGCGATGAACCTTCAAGAACACATCTTGGGCGAGATCCTCGACCGGCCCTGAGGGACCGACAAAGCGCTGCATGAAGCCCATCAACAACGAACCGTAGCCTGCTACGAGTTCCTCGAAGGCGCTTTCATCGCCCTCACGCACGCGGAGCATGCGTTTGACGTCGGGGTCTTCCAGGTACTCGTCGGCCATGGCCAATTCCTGTAACCCGGGGGCGGGAACAAAGTTTCGAAATTATTGCCGCGCGGCGGCGCCGCCGCGATTAGGAAGCTTCTGACTGGTCCAGCAAGCTCAAGATGAGGAAGAGCCGGAAGGTGACGTCGGTGAACTTTTTGTGCTTGCCACGCCAGTTGTCCTCGAGGGGAAAATAGACGTAATCCAAGCGGTTGACCGTCTTTTCGATGAAATCGTCGGCTCTCACGACACCTTCTTCATCCTGTAAGCCAATGAGCCAGTCCAAAAAGGCGACCGCCTTGGGGACGCGAGTCAACGCCCCACACCGGGCCAGGATTTCGAGGTCTTGCAGGAGCTGCCCGACGAGCTTTTGCTCCTCGTAGTCTTTTTGCTCCATGGTCCGGATTGAGAACCGGGTGTACTTTTCAAAGGTCTTCCCGCCAACTTGCGTAACTTCATGTTCAGCCGGCTTTTGCGAGAACAGAAAGTCCACGAGGCGGTCGATGAGCTCCTGGCCGCCCTCACGCTGGCGAAGATTCGTGTTGTGCGCGAGTTGCAGCAAAAGCATGTACTCGGGAACCGGCTGATCGCTGGGGAAAACCGAGCAAACTTCTTCGATCGTGCCCTCGTCAGTTTCTTTTTCGCGGATGTGCTCACCGACGTAGATCTTGCTCTCGATGTCACCGCGGTAAAAAGAATCCAACTCGGCAAAAAGCTCATCCGACTTTCGCTTCACTCCGGCGTCGTTTTCGAAACCAGAGCGGCACAGAAGCGCCATGGCGATCCGCGACAAACGCTTGCGCAAAAAGGCCTGGACGGCCGGATCGCCGCCCAAATAGCCGTTCAGTTCGCAAAGATCAATGCTGGGGTCTTCCCACAGCAACCCCTGAAGCAACTCGGAGGTGCTCCAGATAATGGGATGGTCCTGCCCCCAGCCGTACTCCACGAGGGCCAAATACTGCCAGACGAGACCGGGACCGCGTTTTCTTTGCAGGTTCATGGCCTCAAAGCCCATGAGCGAATTGAACCAGGTGCCGTCATCACTGCGGGCCGCGGCGATCGTGTGCGGAGGCTTATAGGAATAGACTTCCTGACGGGCCCCCATCAGGTCGGGGTCGTCGCTGGGTCGTCTCTGGATTTCAGCGAAAAGCCGAAAACGGATCGAAGGGCAGGCTTTTTCTAAAAGCCAGGGCGTTGGATCCGCCTTCAACTTGTCAGTCCATTTGCCCATAGCCGCTTTGCTGCTCCCCGTCCCTACTCGATTATCACCCCAGGGAGCCCGCGTTGGCCGGGCCTCCACCCCAAGTGTGGGCTCAGCCTATCCTGGAAGGCCCGCTCTCACACCCTCAGCGCGAATTCTCCGGGTTGGAAGTGACGCGCCCCCAGCGTTCTCGTGGCCAAATGGAAAAAACGGGTCGCCCGACCACGTTTTCCGCGATCTCGAGCGCCCCCCAATGGCGGCTGTCACGACTTTCGGGACTGTTGTCTCCCAGGACAAACACCTGCCCCCGCGGGACCTCAAATGATGCTCTAACACCATATGCTGCATCAGTTTGCTGCGAGGTGTAGTGGATGTCACGGTCGATTTCAAGCCGCGCCAGGATCAGGCGCGGGGCCCCGACAACGCTTAGTCTCAACCAACTTTCCCGGCGGCTCGATGGCCTGGACAACTCTTGGCGAAAAAGCTCGGACCATTCTCGGCCTTTGGCATCCAGCGCGGCCTCAAGACGCAGAGTTTGATCGATCGCATGGACTCGAATGAGGTTTTCCAGCGAATGGTCTCGGAGGACCTCGTAAAAGAGAGCACCGTTTTCGTCGCGGAGCGAAAGGTGCCAGCCGGAGTGCCGCCGCTCCAATGCGAGACTCCAGGCCGCTTTGCCGTCCAGAATCTGGGCCAGCTCCAGACTGCCCCCATAGTCGACCTCGTAAATCTTGAGCGTCAAGACGATGTCCTGGACGATCTCAGTTCCGGGCCGCCAGCGACCTTTGGGGCTCAAATGGTCATCCTTGAAACTCATGGCCGGAATGCGCGCAACCGCGCCGTCATCGCCGGCCTCGAACTTCAAAAAGTCCCCGCCTGCCGACAATTCACAACGCCCCTTCAAGGGCAATACCATCTCTAGGTCATTGCGCCCCACCAAAGACCGCCGGCGGCCACGACCACGCAGGTCCAAGTCCGCTAGGCGCAGGTAGGGAACCAAGGTCGATCGGATCTGGCGGTCACTTCGCAGCATTGGCTTACCATCAATGAGGGCATCACCATCGCGAATCAGGATGGATTCACCGCCAAAGGCAATGGCCCGTTTAATGACCGTTTTGACCTCACTCCCGGAACTCCGCATCACGATCGCTTCATAACGCTGTGGAGGGCTTGAGTCGCGCCGAACCAAGAGCCATTGGCCGTCGGCAAATGCCGGCGCCATGCTCACGCCCTCGAGAACGTGCAGTTGGAAAAGCGACAGCAGCACGACGATCAGCAAAAGAACTATCGCCATCAAGATGCGGCCACGCGTGAACCAGGAACGAAGCCGGGGCGGCGGGGGTCGCTGCGATGTCAGTCCTCGCTTCACGATTGGGGTTCTCCGAATAGAAACTCGCCAGCGATGACGAGAGCCTTCACATCATCGGGTGTTCCAGCCCAGACGATGGCCTCCTCGGGATCGTCGAAATCTTGGGACTTCGCGCGCGCAAGATCGACGATGCTGAAATCTGCGTGCATGCCAACTTTCAGGGCTCCTGTCGCGTCCAGGCCGAGTGCCTTAGCCCCGTTGAGTGTCGCCATTTCCAACACGTCGCGGGCCCCGAACTTCAACTTCGGACGTTCGGGTCGGCCGCGTTGCGCCAAGATTGCCAACCTCATTTCCTCGAACATGTCGAGCTTGCCGACACTCGCGCCACTATCGGTACCAAGGGCGCAAAGAACCCCAGCTTCTCGCAACTCCAAGAGCGGTGAAACACCGACGGAGAGCGCGAGGTTGGAGCTTGGGCAATGAACAACCGGCGTGTCGGTCTTGGCGAGAATCTGAATGTCGGCCGCCGACAGGTGCACCGCGTGAACCGCCAAAACGTCTGGGCCGAGGACACCCAACGCTTCCAAGGTGGCCACGGGACTCGCGCCAAATTGGTAACGCGCCTTACACCGACCCGCCGCAAAGGCTTCAAAAAGAGGTCCGCGCGACCGCTCAAAAAAGTCGGATTCCGCCGGGCTCTCGGCGAGATGAATCGAGCTGCGTAAGCCCGCAAACCGCGCCCGTTCCACAACCGCTTGCAGCACCTGAGGCGGGCAGGTGTAAGGCGCGTGCGGCGCAACTCCGGGGAGAACCCGAAGATGAGCTTGCTTAGCGGCGGCGTCTTTGTCGATTTGCTCGCAAGCGCCGCGGCTGTAGTCGTCGAGATTCGTGCTCATCGACCCGAATTGTTCCCGGAAAAACACGCCGCGGAGGCCCGTTGAACACAAGGCATCGCGACCCGCAGGGTGGAAGAAACTGTCGGCGACCGTGCCTACACCACCCCCTAGAAGTTCCTCAACCGCGCGCTCGGCACCTTTACGCAGAAGCTCCGGGTGGTTTTTTGCGGCGTCTATAACTCGGGGAGCTACGCCGCTTTGAAGCCAAGACGAAAAGTCGAGGTCGCGATCGCCGTTCTTCAAGAAATGGCAGGCGAGATGGGTGTGCGCGTTGACGAAGGCGGGGAGGACGACCGCGTCCGGAAACTCAAGACGAGCGCCTGAAAACTCCGGCACGTCCCCTTGGCCCAAAGCGGAGATCTTCCCGTCCTCCACGATCATCCAACCCGACTTCAAAGGACGATCGACAATTGGCACGAGCCACTTTGCCGCAATGATGAAACCTTCAGTCAACGAGGTGAGCTCCAAAACCGATGACGAACGCCATGTAGATGGCGCAGCCAATCATGTCGATCAACATCGTAATGAAGGGGCCTGCGGAAATCGCTGGATCGACGTTGAGTTTGTGGCAAACGCTCGGAATGGTCGTGCCCAGAACCGAAGAGATGCCCGACAGGCTCGCGATTGAAGCCATGACGGCCAGTGCCATCCACAGGGGGTCGTTTTCACCCAGAACGTAGGCTGCGATCGCTCCGAAAACGGAGCAAACAACGCCAACGAGGACCCCGACTTGCAGTTCATCACCGATGACCCGGGGGATATGGTGGGGATCGATCTCGCCGGTCGCAAAGCCGCGCACCATTACCGCCGAAGACTGCGTCGCAATGTTGCCGCCGAGCATGGCAATCATCGGCAGAAAATAGGTGACCTCCGAAATGACGTTGGCGTCGCCGACAGAAAACAGCTTCAGCACCAAGGCACTGCCGAAGCCACCGAAAACAGATACCAAAAGGTAGGGAAGTCGTTTCCGCACGCGACCCAAGACACTGTCACGAGTGGGGCGGATGTCCGCCGAACCGGCCATGCGAAAGACATCTTCACTCGCTTCTTCTTGGCCGACCGTCAACACGTCGTCAACCGTCACGATGCCCGCGAGGTCGTGAAACTGGTCGACGACCGGAAGCGTGCTCAGGTGATAGGTCTCCATGAGCCGGTAGCACTCTTCGCGGTCGGTCCCGAGCTTGGCACTGACGACATCCGTGGTCATCAGGTCTTTCACGAGATCGCTGTTGTCGGCGAGGATCAAATCCCTTGACGAAAAGACGCCGAGTAAACGCTCTTTGGAGAGGACAAAGACATTGTCGATGCTCTCAAAATCATCGCGACTTCGAATTAGGGTTTTGACGTCCGCAACGGTCGCTTCTTGGGACGTTGCCACGAAATCCGGTGTCATCAGCCCCCCCGCCGTGTCGGGAGCGTATTGCGACAACTCGCGGATCTTGTCGGCATGCTGGGTCTCGACGTTGTCGAGAATCCGGTCGCGATCTGACTGACTTAGGTCCTCAACGAGGTCGACGGCGTCATCGGGAGCGATGCGTTCAAGAAGATGGGGAAGGCGCTCATCGCCATCGAGGGCGCGCAGAAAATAGTCCCGAACTTCGCCTTCGACTTCCTCAAGGAGGTCCGCCTGCTCCTCAGGTCCCAGGGATTCAAAGATGAGAAGGCGGTCTTCATCATCGAGATGGACGGCTAAATCAGCGACGTCGATCAGGCTCTCAGAGACTAATTCGCGCAGTCGTCCCCGGTCATTGGGCGCTTCAGGGGCCGAACGAACGCGATCAATCTCGATTTTCAGGGCCTCAGCGAGGCGTTCACGGTCATTCATCTGCTCTGCATCCTCGGCGGAGGGGAGCGCCAATTTCCCGGATTCGTCATAACAAGCTGGTCAATTTGGGGTCCGGCCAGCGATTTTTTGCGTCTTTTTCTGCGGGCGGAAGTCCCTTTGACTAAGGAGCTTGGGTTCCAGGGCTCCGCCGAGGCAATTTGAGCTTCGATGGCCCGAGACTCAAGCCGTACAAGAGTTTACGACCCAAGATCGGGCTCGGGGAGCCGCCGGCAGGTCTTGAGCCGAAAACTCGAAATCCCGAGCCTTCAGGTAGTATGAGTTCAGACCTCGGGCTTACGGGACCCGACGAAACGGACCGATCGAACCGCTGCGACTAGCCGCAAGCGGAAAGGCAGGTATAAGATGCAAAAGACCCGTACCGAAGCGTCGCAGCTTCGCAATCTCTTCATTCAGGCTGACGAACTCGAGCGCGTTTCGCGCCAACTCGAGTCGGATCCCGAGCCCGAAGCGGCGACGAGCCTGCTCGAGAACAAGGCCCAGGCGCGCCGTCACCTCCGCGATAGCTTCAAAAAGGCCCGGCCTTTGGTGTTTGAACGCATGTTCGCCGGACTCGAAGGTGCCACGGCAGAACGCGACGACATGGCCTTGGCGCTGTTGCTCCTCAACCGCCGCATCCGCGAGGGCGATGCCGGACTGTGCGGTCGTGAATTGCTCTGGCTCCTTTACGACAACAGTTACGACGTCCTGGCGGCAGTCCCGCGCCTTGGTCCCAAGGGGGCCTTGGCCCGCGCCAAGCTCGTCGTTTCCTGGCCAGATCCCGATCTCGAAAGCCATGATCTCCTCGATCAGGTTTATGCGCTAGCGCCCGAAGCCTATGACCGCGTCATCGGCAGCGATTCGGGTTCTGCTGCGGATGAGGGCCTGCCCTTTAGCGACAGTATCGATCACGCCCTAGGCCTTTACGAGTACGCACAGACTCACCAGCGCCGCGCCGCAAAGGTCTTCATAGAGGGTCTCTGGCGAAGTGATTACGGAGAACCAGAGGAGACCATAGAGAGTCTCGACGCGGAAATCGATCGCATGAAGGCGGACATCAACCGTCGCCACGCCAAGGCCTCGAATCCTGAGCTTTTCAGCCTCACCAGTTTGAAGAGCGACTTCGGATTGAGCGGCGTCGAGCTTTTGATGGTCGTGCAACTACTGCTGCAAGAGGCACTCGGCGGCCAGGGCTCCATCGACGCCATCGACTTGCTCCGCCTCGTTAGCCGATCAGAAAGAGACTTGCTGCGCAAGCGCGCCCTGCTGGCGGAGGATTCCAAGTTGATTCAGATGGGAATCGTCGTGCTCGATGAAGGCTATGCCGACAGGGGCCTGACCGGGCAAGCGTCCTTAAATGGATGGGTAACCCAGCGGCTTTTGGATGACCCCCTAGCGCAAAAACAGGAAATCGAGGTCGATGAGAGAATCCAGTTCCACAAGTACCTTGGCGATCTCCACAACAGCGCGGATTTCTACCGCCGCTTGGATTAAGGCCTAGGGCTCAGGGTGCCCAAAGCCGCCACAAAGACGGTCCGAGTAGGGCGGGTCCAGAGGTTTCCGTCGGCGAGGCTTCGTGTAGACTCATCGCATGAAGCGAGACCAGAAAATCAGCAAGGTCTACGCGCAGGTTCAAAAGAGCCTTGCTGCGGAGTTCGACCGTAAAATCTACTGCGAAGTCGCAAAGCAACTCGACCGAGATGGCGACCTTAAGCGTACTCTAGCGGCGGCGCGACTCGTGATCGAACTGGATCCACAATCGGCGATCGCTCACTTCGAGTTGGCCAAGTACCTCATCAAAAGTGGTGACTACCTTGAGGGCGGCAAACAGCTGGAAGTCTGTAGCGAACTCGATTCCGTCGAAGTCGCGGGTCGCCGTTGGCAAAACAACAACCTCTACTACATCGCCTACGTCTTCTTTAATCTCGGCCGCTATCAAGAGGCCGCTGACGCCTTTAGGGGAGCGCAAAACCTCATCGACATTTGGAGCGACCCGGTCGTGCTGAAGAACTTCTTGTGGCACCAGGGTTTTGCCCTCCATGAATGCGGTCAGTTCTTGGATGCTGCGGAATGCTACCGCCGGGCCATGGTCGCGCCCGGCCCCGGTGACTCCTGTATCGAAGACGAGATGGACGAAGACGAAGTCGAGGCGGCGCAAGCCTTGAACGACGAGATCGAACCCTACATGGAGCTCGCGCAAAAAGGAGTCGCCTTAGAGTTGAACGCGGTCGAAGTGACGCCCGCGTTTTCGACCTAGGCAAAGCCCAAGGCAACTCTCTCAATGCGTCGAATCCTCGTTCTCGAACCCTACGATGGCGGATCTCACGCACGCTTTTTGAATGACCTAGCGCGACAGTTTCCGAACGATCACTTCGAGCGAATGTCTCTACCCGCCCGGAGCTGGAAATGGCGCATGCGGTTCGCAGCAATTGAGTTCGCGAAACGCTGCCGCGAACTCGATGATGGCGGCGCCGCCTTTGATTTCATCATCGCTTCCACCTTCATCAACCTTGCCGAGTTTCGAGCCCTTGCCCCCGCGGCTATCGGAGCCTTGCCCTCGATCCTCTATTTTCATGAGAACCAACTGGCCTATCCCAATCAGGTCGCCGATAAACGCGATGTCCATTTTGGGATCACCAACATCATTGCGGCACTTGCCGCGACGCGGCTGGTATTCAACACACGCTACAACCTCGACAGTTTCCTCGGCGCCATCCCCGACCTGATACGCAAAGCGCCGGATATGGACTTGGGCTTTGTTCTTGAGGAACTATGTCAAAAATCAAATGTGTTTCCGGTGCCGCTCGATTTGGATTTGGAACCATCCCTTGTCGCGGCCCGTTCTCAAGATGCGTCCCCCATCGTCGTTTGGAATCACCGCTGGGAGCACGACAAAGCCCCCGAGGCGTTTTTCCAAGCTCTCTTCGCCCTCGCAGATCAGGGACTGGATTTTCGGGTTGCCGTAGCGGGCCAAAACTTCGAGCATCGCCCCAAGATATTTGATGAGGCCAAAGCAAGGCTGGGCCCGCGGATTTGCCAATGGGGTGCGGTCAAGACTCGAGTTGACTACCTCGAATTACTGCGCCGCAGCACCGTTTGCGTTTCAACTGCGCTCCACGAGTTTCAAGGATTGAGTGTTCTTGAGGCCGCCGCCCAAGGTTGCCACTTGGTCTTGCCCGACCGCCTGAGCTACCCGGAGCTGTTTCCAAGCCTTGCGCGCTACGATAACCGGCCAGGGCTGGAGCGCATGCTCAATGAGATCTTGAGCCGCCGCCCGGCGGTCGACGAGGCCCTTGTTGAACGCGCTCGGGAATTCGCCTGGAGCCAGTGGCGCCCGGTCTATGACCGTTTCTTTGAAGAACTGGCCCCAGACTCTCTGAATCCGCCCCGTGAAGAGCCGCCGAAATCGAGTTAAAGTGAGGCATGGCTGCCAATCAACATGATGACTTGATTTACGACTGGAATCTCCGCGAACCCGCAGAGTCAATACCGCGCAAAGTGACTTTCGACGACGAAACCCTTCGCGACGGCCTCCAAAACCCCTCGGTTCGCAACCCGGACCTCGACGAGAAACGTGCGCTCGTCCGACTGATGGATCGCCTCGGCATCCACACGGTAAACGTCGGCCTTCCCGGCGCCGGCGATCGCCACTACGTCGATTGCTTGGCCCTGGCCCAACAAATCGTTGACGAGAAGTTGAGCATTGTGCCGAACGTGGCCTGCCGCACTTTGCTCAACGACGTCGAGCCGGTGCGGCGGATGATGGACGAGACTGGAGCTCCGGTTTTGGCCAACTGCTTCATCGGCTCGTCGCCTATCCGTCAGTACACCGAGGGTTGGACTCTCGACAAGATTCTCAGTTACATCGACACCACTCTTCGTTGGTGCGCGGACCACGAGGTCCCCTTTGCGCTCGTTACCGAAGACACGACGCGCTCCAAACCCGAAGACGTCGAGCGGCTCTATCGACACGCCATCGAACTCGGCGCCGAGCGGCTTGTCGTCTGCGATACCTGCGGGCACGCGACCCCCGAGGGCACCTACTCTTTGATCAAGTTTGTCCGCGAGATCGCAGACAGCAGCGGCCGCGATGTCAAGGTTGACTGGCACGGTCACCGCGACCGGGGATTGGGCGAAGCCAACTGCATCGCCGCCGTTAGGGGCGGGGCCGACCAAATTCACGGCGCCGCTCTCGGCGTCGGCGAACGCGCGGGCAATGCCGCGATGGACCTGATCTTGGTGAACTTCAAGTTGCTGGGATGGATCGACAACGATCTCACCGCTTTGGCCGAGTACTGCGATTTTGCCGCGAAGGCGCTCAACATCGAAATCCCAAACAACTACCCCGTCTTTGGCCACGATGCCTTTTTGACCGGCACCGGCGTTCACGCCGCCGCCGTCATCAAAGCCATGCGAAAAAACGACAACTGGCTTGCGGATCGAGTCTACTCAGGGGTTCCTGCCGCCGACTTCGGTCGAAAGCAAGAAATCGGAGTCGGCCCCATGTCGGGCAAATCAAACGTGCTCTTTTTCTTGGAGCAGCGCGGCTACGATCCGAACAACGAGGCCCTAGTTGAAGCCGTCTTCGACTGCGCCAAAAAGTCCGACCATCTGCTCAGCTCCAGCGAACTCGAAGCCGCCATCGCCTCTTTTGAAGGCAAAAACTGAGCGGAGCTAACCCTAGATAACGAGAGTTCAGTGCAGCGAGCCGCCGCTTCATTGAGCAATTTGGCGTGTAGCAACATCGAAAGGGTGGAACCGGTCTCACCCGATCTCGAAGACTAGCTGCGGCGCTTGTTCTTGTTTGAAGAACGTCGCGCGCCCGACTGAGTGACACTCGCCATGATCCGAGTTTTTTCAATTCTCTCAGTGCTCTTCGTTTTGTTCACACCTAGAAATGCAAGGGTAATGGCGATGAACCCCCCGCTGCTCAAAAGTCCGCCCTCAAGATTCTTACCCTCAGAGAGGAGGTAAGTCGAGCAGCCGAGAAGTGCGAGCACAAAAACCAAGCCTGAGACCAAGCCAACGCGGGTCTTGAAAGTCTCGTTTGCAACAGCCTGCTTTTCAATTTCTTGTCGGTGATCGGATTGTTTCTCCACCATTCGAAAAGCACGGTCTGCTCCATTTGGAACGACTTCACCGAGCTTCTCAAATTCAAACGATGGTGGAAACGGCGATGTGAACTCTAAGTCAACGCGGCTTTCGTGATGAACAGTATGCGAAACCTTCTGTTGGTCAGATTTGCGATTTGTGGGGTTCTTGTCGGGCATCCAAGTGATGTTCGGGGATGGATTATTCTGTCGTCGCTTCGCGTGTTTTCGCCGACTCAGGTCGCATCTCCATTGCGGCTTGTTTCAAGCCATCCAAAAAGTCGCGACCGACCATCTCGCAATCCATTCTTAAAGCAACAAAGTCAGCTTGACTTCCACTCGGTGAGGTGACGTACTCTTCCGCAGAACCTGTTATGTCGATAACGCTGCTGAATCCGTCCCAAAACCCCGAGTGCGCCGTCAGAAAAAAACTCTCGGGTTCATTCATGATTTGACTCCTTTGGTCAACATAGACCTAAGAATATGTACGGTTGCCGCAGGAGTCAACCTTGAGAGAATTGTCGACATTTCTAAACCTTTTCAAAACAAAGCTTTAGACACGAGCGATCGGCCCCGGACGGACGTCTTTGTGCTTGCACCTGAACAAGAAGTCACCGAAATGGTCTAAACAGCCAAGACCGGAACTCTCTCACCGTAGTGAAAGACGAGCGGCTTGCTGCTTAGGTACGTTAAAACCAACTCAAAACTCTTGGCTGAGCTAAAGATCTCTGACAATCCGATCCCAGCCGAGATAGCGGGTTTGGCGATCAGCGGTCGTGCGCAGCGCGATCCGCTGCATTGCCGTGTTAGGCACCAACCTGCTGAATCGCACCAACTGCAGCTGCCCCCGCGGGTGCCCTAAGAAGTAGTTCGCCATAGCCATAGTCGTAGGTAGCCGGAGGGAAGAGTGAATGGACGCTTGTCAGCCCGCCGGAGCCGAGCCAAAGAAGCGCGTCGAACAGCGACACTCGGATAACACCGACGATCAAGTCTGAGTAGTCCATGCGTGTGTGGTCGTTGTGCCTCGCGCGTCGCACCAAGAGGCCGTGTTGCGCATGTGGCCGCACGAAATGTGATGGCGCCGCTACCCGAAGATCGACGAGTTCGGTATCGCCACCACTCCAGAAACCGGGCCGTTCGCGTTTTTGCGTCGAAGCTGGAACGTTGAGCATGACGACATAGACGAACTCCTTGTTTGACCGCACAGCGCGCTGCTCAAAGTGGAGAAACTGAGCTGTTGGGCCTGAGCAGCGAGCCTTGTAGCAACCGAACCACAATGCCACCCAGATGTTGTCGACTAGGTCGAGCCATCGTGTGCGCACACCGTAGTGCTGAAGCAGTGGCTCGCGAACGTCCGGCCCGACCGCCCTGAGGACGGCTTTGTCATCGGCGATTCTCGCGAGGTAATCGCCGATGGCCTTGTCGGCGGTTTCTTTCGAGCTCTGAGTGGTGAGTTCACGGTATAGCGTTGGCGTTAGAGAATCGAACAGCTCTACCTGACCGCGGAATGCAACTACGCACTGAGCGGTCTTGGCGAGGGTATGTTTGAGATACCCGGCTGCCTGCATTAGTAGGTGCGAGTTCGTTACATGATAAACGTAGCTTCCGGATGCCTCGTCGAGGACGAAGTCGCCGTAGGGCGAGTTGAGTCTCGATAGAAGAGAGTCCATCCTTGCGTGCCCAACTACTGCTTGACTAGCTCTGGGTTGCGGAAGCGAGCTTTTTCGCTGAGGGGGTCCGGCGACTCCAAAAGCCCGCGGTCGATCATCAGGTCGATGCGCTCCCGGATGTCGGTGGGAGCGTCGGGCTCTGCCATGAGGCCCGCGACCAACTTGCCCTCGCTTCCGACGCGCTCTAAGACTGCAACGTCAATTTCGTCTAACAAGTAGTCGCGTTGGCTTTCAGCGACGTATCCGAAACGCTGCATTTGACCTTGGCTATCTTCGTAGACCAAGATGTTGTTTTCGCGTCCAAGACGCACGACGCGATCTGGCACGGGCGGTTCGTCCGTTGAGGTCGGACCGACCTGGGCCACAGCTCGCAGTTGGTAGAGCCGCTCGGGATAGCGAGCGCCGTAGAGCAGGCTCGCCCCGCAAGTGGTTAGTTCGATGTCGGACCGAACGTGATAGGCCGTATGCTGGCGGTCGGTGTCCCAATCAGAACCATCTAGTTGTTTCACCGTGGAAAAACCATGCTCGCCGGTCACGACTTCGACACCGAAGTCCTCTGGCCGGTGAAACACGGGGACGTCGTGATCGAGGCAAAAGGTCCCGGTGTAGAGCGACAAGTGCATCGACTCTGGATGGCGGCGCCAAAAACGCCAGGACTCGCGGGCATCGTCTTCGCGCTCAGTCGGAAACCCGATAAACCAAGTTCCGCACATCGTGATGCCGAAGTCGCGCAGATGTTCGAGGATGATCTCGATCTTTTGGAGATCATTCCCCTTCTTCATGCTGTCGAGTACCCGCTGTACGCCGGACTCGAACCCGAACTGCAACTGAGCGCATCCACCTTTTGAGAGTTTTTCGACGTAGATGCGGTTGGTGTAGATCTTTTCGAACTTGACCTCGGCGTACCAATGAAAGTCAAGATTGTCGCGGGCCACCTGTTTCGCGACGTACTCAAGCGTTACCGGCGGCGTCAGCGGGTCGAAGAAATGCAAGAATTTGACGCCCTGCTCTTCCACGAGCTGCTCGACGTCGTCGTACACGCGCTGGGGTGACCGCTTGCGAAAACCAACCCGGAAACTCTCGGGGCAGAAAGTACACTTGCCGTAGTAGCAGCCCCGCGAAGTCGTGTAGATGCCGGCTTTTTCGGGAAGCAGGTAGTGCGAAAAATCCACCTCGGCGTAGTCCGGAGTCGGGCTCTCGTCGAGGTTGACGTTCTTGAACTTTACCGGGCGAAGCACCTCACCGGATTCGTCGCGACGCCAAAGCGCATCGACCTCATCAAAACTCTTTTTGCCTTCGACGGCGGTGACGATGTCAACGACCGCCTCTTCACCGTCGCCAACGATGGCGTAGTCGATGTAGTCGTAAAATCGCGGGTCGGTGAGAACTTTCTCGGCGCAATCCGAAATGCCCGTGCCGCCGATGACGAACTTCAGAGTTGGCATTTCACGGCGCAGCATCCTAGCCATGAACATTGCCGGCGCCACTTGAATGGAGAAGGGGCAAGACATCGCGATGACGTCCGGCTCGAGCTTGTGCATCGCCGGAATGAAGTTCTTGGCGTAGTAATCGTAGTAGGGGTCGACGGCTTCGCTTTCTAGCCAAGGAAATAGATCCGCCATGTAGTCTTTGTGGCGCGGATCGAGGCGAGGCGTCAGGGCATTCAAGAACTTGTGCGTCGTCTTAACGACGCGGTCCATGTGGCGGTATTGCTTGGGATCGTAGAAACGTTCCGGGTCTCTTAGGCCGCTGCAGGCGCTCGTGGTTTCGTCCAACAGATCGCGGCGGTAAAGGCGCAATCTGCGGTAGGAATCGAGGCGCAGTTTCTCCGCGTTCGTGGGATCGGACTTGCCTTCGAGCTCGGCGATCATCGCGTCATAGGTTGCGAGATAGCGCTGAAGGTTTTTTTCCTCGGTGAGATAGCTGAACGAAGCCGCATTGAGATCGTGAATAGAGGTTTTATAGCCGCCTCTTTTCAAGCAGGCGTTGAAGAGCGGCAGGGCTCCGAAAACCATCGTGGGACGAGTAAAGTCCGGTGGGTAGACCAAGGCAACACGCACTGGATGATCCTCGAGCGAGAAAAGGGAGTTCCGAGGCGCTAAAAACTCGGGTAGCTCCGTGGATTCTAAGGGTCTTCGGCGCGACTCAGCGGCAAAAGAGCCGAACCCTGCGAAAGTGTAGGTCTCGCGGCCTTAGCCTTCAAGAAACCATCGACCGCCCCAAAGCCTAGGCTTGAGGGCGCATCTTCTCTCGCCGCGGGAACTTAACTCCAAATCCGGCCGCGGGGGCCGCGGGCAGCGAATGAGCCATCCAGCACTTCTTTTCGAGGTTTAGTCCTAAATTTCATTCGAAATGCAGGCTGTCGATCGCAAACTTTAGCGAACGCCAGATTTCGAT
The DNA here is from genome assembly GCA_036479435.1 of Planctomycetota bacterium. GTDB lineage: Bacteria > Planctomycetota > DRQF01 > JAZGFI01. The sequence continues at coordinate 53,831 of JAZGFI010000099.1, forward strand.
TTTTCCGGGCTCCTGGGGACTGATTTGGACCCGAAGGATGGTCGCCGTGGCTCCCGAAAGTTCAGTATCGACGACAACATGAAGCCTTAACTCGTCTCCAGATCCAAAGGCATCGTAGGTTTTCACCAACCCTGAGTAATGCGCGCCGTCATTGCGGCGGATGAGCACGTCGGCCGGATCGGCCGGGAGATCAAAAGCTTTGCCTTGGCCCACCGCGCCGATAAGTCCGTCAAAGTACAGTTCGAAGATTTCCTTGAGTCGTTTGGAATCTAGGTCGGACTCCTCGATCTCCATCAAAAAGACATAGGACCAGAAATCTTCCGCGTCTGGCTTACGCCACCCGGGTGCGAAGAGCAGAGTTTCGCGGCCCTTAGGCATTTTCGGCGCGAAGCCAGGTGGTAACTTGATCACTTCGGGAGTCCATGTCGAAAGATCTACCCTAAATTTCTCCTCGGCTGGCGCCGCGACCTCCGTCTTAGAGTCGCAACTGAAGAGAACAGCCAAAACCGACAAATAAACCGCGAAGAACATGGCCGTTCGCCCTGGCTGACGTGGAGCTTTCTTCCTTGAATCGGATTGCGTTTGAACTCGAGAGTTTGGCGCAGTGGAGCCTGGGCCCGCCAAGTTCGGTGACTGAAATGTCATTAGTTTGTCTCGACCATGCGAACAGAAGTCCAGTCATCTATAGATTGCCGGCTTTTGGGGCGCGTCTGCAAGACCGATCTACCGACCGGTATCCGTGCCCTTAGAAACCTCTTTTTATCCACCGGAACGGTGGTTAGTTCGCGGTTAGATTTTTCGTCCAAGCCACGAACAAAGCGAGCTTGTATCGATTCATCCTCAAGGTGTTCCTGCACGGAGGCGGTAGACATCGTCTTTTGCCAGTAGAGTTGCGGGCCCTTCAATAGAATCTCTCGCCACACTTCGCACCTTGCGCCTCCGGGCAGAGGGCCAACAAATCGCAGGCGGGCGCGGCCGGGACGAGCGGTCAAGACGAACTGCCCTTGCCGATCGACTTTCTTGGCTGGTCTTGCCGTGGCACCCCGGTCGTGCGGCGGGCGCACAACCTTGACGGTCCAACCTGGCAGTGGTGGAGCACCGTCGATCATCCATTGTCCCTTGACCTTGACATCAACCAGATCTCGCATGTCGATATCGAGTTTGAGTGTTTTGCGGTCAACGACGAAGGCGTTCCATCGAGGATCCATATCTTCGGGGTGCCTGGAGATCGACAACAACTCCTTTCGTCATCTCGATCTTGACATCGTAGACTTGCTCATCGGCTTGCACCTGAAAGGTGATTTCAGCGCTTGCGAGACCCTCGAATCTCGCGACGACGCCGACGGTGGTCCAGCTCTTTTTTATTGGCGATTCGAATCGCCCGTCCGAATCTGTTTTAACGGTGGTCACCCCGCTTGGATAGCGATTAGCGAACCCTCCCGTCATGGCTACAAAACTAGTGTGTCGGCGCATAACCGCCACCGTCGCTCCTTCGACCGGCTTGCCGTAGGCAAGGACACGTCCCTGAACCTCGGCGCCACGCGGCAGCCTGATGGTGAGGGACTCGGGCGCTGAGTCGTAATCGAAGGGCCCCAGAGTCTTGGAGCCGAATCCCGTTCTTCTCACCGTCACTGAGAATCTCTGGCTCGGAATCGCAAGCTCTATTTCTCCGTCCTGATCCGTATAGGACCATTTTTCTCCGGGAGTGAGTCGCGTTGCGTCCTTGGGTGACGAATTCGCGCCGTTCAAGACAGGCATGATAAGGGTGTCGGAAACTGGCTCGCCAACTAGATCGGTGACGGTGACGGTGACAGAAATCAGCTGCCGCTGCGGCAAGCGCAGGTTGACGGTTTCACCGCGCTTTGCGACCCGAGTGGGGCTCATCCCAAAGGCTCCCTTGGAATAGCGAGCAATGAATTCCATGGGCTCATCATCTTTTGCAAGCACGACGAAGCGACTGTCCTTGTCAGTTTGAACTTGTCCGTGAGGGGGCATGCTTTCCCTAAGATAGTCCACTCGTGCATTCGCAGCCGGGACTCCATCGGGTTGCAGCACGACGCCTTCAACCCGCCGTGAGCGCGATTCCTTGGTGAGGATGACATTCCCAATATCGATACGGCTACGAGGCGTCATCGTGAAGGGCGCGGTCAGTGTCCAAGGGTGACCGCGGGTGTGACCCCAGATACGAGCGCTCGCGTCTCCCAGGACATCGACCGTAATTCCTGAAAGCTCGAAGCTTCCATCGGCGGCACTCGTCGTTCGAGGTATGGCCCCTTGGAAATTTGGACCGCTGAAACTTAGGGCATCTAAGTCCTCCGCAACAACGCTATCGCTCGCGTAGAGAACAGCTCCGGCGGCGAACAACATGTCGAAGAGTTGATCTCGGGATTTTCTCAATGACTTGTCGGCTAGCTCAAGAACGACACGACCGGCCTCGTCGCTCCGCGCGACGTTGTTGAGGCCTCTTGCACTCCCATCAGAGTGGATGGAACTTAGAGTGGCATTCGCAAGCGGCTTCATATCATCGCCAAGGATGCGGGCGCGCAACACCGTGACGTTTGAGTTAGCGCTCGCGAAAGGACTTGGAATTTCTAGTCCCGCGGCGTTAGCGAGCAGAAGGTTATCCGCCGAGCGACGGTTTGTATTTTCTTGGCCTAAGAGGGTGTTCGCGCCTCTCCGTGCTTTCGCGGCCGCGAAATCGCTGCGCGAAGCGACAGTATTCTCAGGGCCCGTGACCTTGTCATTGGCATGCTCGGCGTTGAGATAGATGGTGGCGCCTGCGGCGAAAATGATGAGTGCGGCAACGGCGGCAGCAGTGACTTTGGTAGACATTTTCATGAGCGCGACCTCCGCGATTCGACTTGATGTGAAATGGGTGCTGGTTCCGGCCGCGGCTACAAAGGCGCTGAGAGCGCGGGGAGGGCGTCGACTCGCTTGGCGATGTCGCGATGCAGCTCGAACCTCATCAAGACTTCATCACTGGAACTTGAACTCAAGCCGGCAGTCGATCTCGAACTCGAACTCACCTGCGCCTCGCGGGCTTGTCGCCTCACATCGCTCCGAACCCGGTGGCGCGCAAGCCTGCTTGCGACTTTCGCCAGCCAGGGGCGCAAGCTGCCTTTAGTGTCGGGTTGCCTTTCCAGCGCGAGGGCAAGGGTGCTCTGGGCGATGTCTTCGGCGGCTGCCCAGTCCCGCGTCAAGCGCTTGGCAAGTTGAAGGACCCACCCTGATTCCGCAAGAAGTGCATCAAGTTGCGGGTTGTGCGGAGATTTTTTCTGAGTGCTCATACAGGCATTCTCCCGCGGTACTCAAGAGCGTTGCAACAATTGCGATTTTGCTTCGCAAAACCCCTGTTCCCCCCGGGTGACCTCCGAGGTTTTCTTAGCGATCAAGGGCATCAGCGGTTGCGATTCATCCGGTCTCGCAATCGGTTTCTTGCTTTCATTCTTCCCGCTCGGTGCAACAAGAATAGCCTTCTTTCGTCGAGCCCTCGCATTGAGGGCTGGTCATCAGGGCCAGCTTCAACCGCTAAAAGTGAAGTGCTCGCAGCATCATGCAAGCCTCCAGACATCGCCAAAAAAACCTGGGCGAGTGACCGTGCCGAGAGCTCACTAACCGTTTGCTTGAGAATCCGAAGTCGCCTGCGGTACTCCTGTGTTTCTGTTTCACTAAGTACCTGGATCAAGCTCTCGACCTTTGTCCCGTTGTTGCTTGTCGCGACCAGCCGGTATTGCGTTCCCGGATCCAAAGCCAGATCCGCTGTGAAACGCTGCCCGGAGCGGAATTGAAAGATCTCATTTTCCGCGCCTAAGGGGCGGGGGCTGATCTTGAGGGTCACCGGCGAGGCCATTCCCATCACTTCAAAAACGGGTCGACCTGGCACCACCAGGCCGCGCGGCCTGACGATTCCCGGGGGCGATGTGGCGAGATTCAACCCGGGTTCTTCACCTCGCAAGATCGTCTTTACGACGCCTCGCCAGGGCTCGTTTTCACGGGGCATGATCTCGGACAGCTCCTGCGCAAGGCGGCCCTGCCCCAACAGCGATTCGCGGAAGGCGACCAAGGCCGAAGGACCTTTCTGCGCCAAGGCTCGATAGGAACGAGAGGCGTCGAGGACCGCGGGCGCTGCGAGTTCCGGGCGGCCATCTCCATCGACTCGACCATGGGCCCAAATCAAAAAAGCGTAGATCGCCGAGATGCCAAGCATCCAAAAAAAGGTGCGCGTCAAGACTTTGCTCCTTCAAAGAACCGCTTGGCGAATACCGCCAACAGGGCCGTGCGGTCTGCCAGAGACTCCGCTTCGACCCACTCGCCTTCGGAGTGGATCTTGCCGCCTACGGTGCCCAAGCCATCGACCGTAGGACAACCCGCCTCGGAGGTGGTGTTACCATCGCTTGCCCCCCCGCGGTACTCCTCAGTGAGTTCGACGCCCAAATCCGCACTACACTGAACGAGTTGTGCGGCCGCACGACGCGATTCTTTTGTCGCCAAAAGCGGCAAGTGGGGTTCAAACAAAGAACGCACGCTGCACACGGGTCGCGTGCTTTCCAAGCGATTCTCGATGTGAGTGCGGGTGGCAATTTCGCGAATGAGGCTTTCGACCTCACGGCCCGCCTCCGCGCTTTTGAACCGGCAATCGACCTGAAGCTCTGCGGACCCCGGAACGGTGTTCGCCGCCGAGCCCGCTTGCACCAGACCCACGTTCACCGTCGTCCCCCGCTCGAAATCATTCAAGGCCTCCAGCGCAATGATCTTGTGAGCTGCTTCCTCAGCCGCACTCAGGCCCATCTCTTTCTTGGCCCCGGCGTGAGCCTCGACGCCAGCGATCTCGATGCTGAAGCGAGCGCTTCCTTTTCGCTCCGTGACAAAAGTCGTTTGATGGGGCCCCAAACGACTGCCGGTTTCAAATACCAGGCAGAGGTCATGCCGACGAGCCTCATCGAGCAGCAAGGAGCGACCCGTGGGAGCCCCGGTTTCTTCGTCGGCACACAGCAAGATCGAAAGACCCCCCTGCCCCAAAAGATCTCTTTCGACCAGAATTCTTGCGGCCGCCATCATGACGACGAGCCCGCCCTTCATATCCGTAACCCCCGGACCTCGAAGCTGGCCCGGGTCGAAGGAATCGCGCCAAAAGCCACTCAAGGCGTGCTCTTTGGGATAGACCGTGTCGGTGTGGCCCAAAAGGAGCAGTCTCGGCTCCCCTTTACCCCTGGTTGCGATCAGATGCGGGCCTGCGGGCGAAATATGTTTCAAACGAAGGTCGAATCCGGCTTCGCTGAGCTGCTGAAGGCAAGTTTGCGCCATGCGGTCGACGCCGGCGGCGTCATCTGTAAAGGACGAAATTTCGACGAGTCGCCGCAGATTCTCCACGTAAGATGGGGCCTCTTGCCGGATTATCTGCACAAGTTCGAGTTCCAGAGGGCTCAGTGGCATCGGGTCGCTCGCGAAAATGTTTCGAACTGGCCCAAATTTGTCGCGGAGTGCCAGCCGAAAACGACCGTACCAGTGAACCGTGGGGCGTCAATGAGCCTCGAAGCCTGACTCGGAAGGACAAGCCATGACCAGGATGATTTTCGCCCTCACCTTTTTTCTCGCACCTTGGGCCGTCGCCCAAAGCGACGGCGCTGACGGCAATTCAGAAACGACCATCGAAGTCAAAACCGCCGATGGCAGCCAGTACCGCATCGTCAAAAAAGGTGACCGCGTTATCAGCGTGAACGGTCAGAAAGTGGTCCGCGTCAAATCTAGTGTCCGCACTGAGAGGGGCAAAAAGCCGCAGCGCCGGAGTCGCCATCAGGGCGCGGGCCCGGGCATTTCGTTCCCGTCTCGCCCCTCCAAAGCACCGAAAACTCCGAAAACCCTGCGCCTATTCGGCGGCCAATACCCGGGTCCCGGCTCGCCGCCTCGGGCCTTCGCGATCGAAACCGAAAAGGGGCACTTTGGCAAACGACGTGGTTCAAAGCCGGGCCAACATCGCATCTTGTTGAGGCGCGGTCCCGAGGGTGGAGCTTCGCAGCATTCCGCTATCATCGAGGTGATCGAGGACGAAGAAGAGGACGAAGAAGATGAAGGCGATGGACGCCTCAAGCTTCGCCTCCGCCAAGGAGCTGGCGGCAAGCCCTTCCACTTCGATGTCGAACAAAAAGACGGTCACCCCGGCTCGGCTTTGAAATTGCGACGCCTTGGCAAGCAGGCCTTTGAACTGCTCCAACCCCACTTAGAACAGAGGCTCGACGGCCCCCTCGGGAGCGCTCTGCGCCTTCGCCGCAAGTTGGCCCATCCCGGTGGCAAGGGTTTCAAGTTCGACCTCAAGGACTTGGAAGACCTCGGCGATCTTTTTGACAACGAGGCCCTCGAAGGCCTGCACGAAAAGCTGGAGCATCTACAACACCTCAAACTCGACCTGGGCGACATCTGCTCGAGCCTCGATGGTCTCAACCTCGACATCCGAATCCACCTGGATGATGATGATGACGAGGACGACGATGAGAACCAGCGCAGCCGTCGCCGCCCGAAGAAGTCGCAGGGATTCAGCTGGCGCTCAAAGTCGAAAGCCAAAAAGGGCCGCCAGGCTCAAGGCCAGCGTCGCTCAAAAGGCGGCGAATGCCAACAAAACGCCCCCAAGCGACGAAAAGATGCCCGCCAGCGCCAGCAAGACAGCCGCCAACATCGCTCCACGCTGCGCAAACATCAATCCGAGTTGCGTAAGAAACAACGTGAGCTGAAGCGCTTAGGGAAACGCCTACGCGACCAACAAGAGCGCAAGCGTTCTTCGAATCGAAACAAGGCCAAGGCGAAACACAGACGCGATGTACTGCTGTCAGAGCGCGCCACCGGTATCGTCGAACAAGGGCAGCGACTACCTGCCAAAGCCAAGCTTCGCGTCATTGAATCCCTCGATCGCAAACGAGTGGCCCTCGACACGAAAGCAAAGCAATTCGAGTTGCATGTCAAGCAACTCAATGACGCCGACCAAAAGCGCCTCGGCGATCTTCACCTTCTCCGAGAAAAAGAGATGGAAGAAGTCCAACGCGCGCTTGAATCTGAAGTGATGGACCTCGAAGCCCAAATGCGAGAGCTGCAAGAGACCATCGAACGAGCCCGCCAAAAAAAGGCCGGTCGTTCCAACATCTTCAAAAAGGCCCGTCGTATCTGAGCCTTTGATCTTAAGACATCGAGCCAACGGCCAGACGGCTAGGTGTTTAGGCCCCACTTCGGTGGGGCCTTTTTTTTGGGCTTGGGGGAAGGGGTCGTGAAAATCGTCTAACGCGAACCTTGCGAGTTTGGCTAAGGGAGGCCTGTGAAGGCGAGTCAATAATTCGCCACACTAGTTGTCGGCGAAGAGGTTTTTCATGCGGTCTAAGTAGGAACCGGCGGTGGTGGTGTCGGCGGGGCCGTCGGTACTGGCGTCGACGAAGGTGATGTCGTCGCTTTCGAACTCCGTGAGGAAGCGGGACTCTTCGCGTTTTTCGTCGCGGCCCCAACGGCGCCGCTCCGAGGCCATCGACATGGATAGGCTCAAGCGGGCACGCGTGATCGCAACGTAAAACAGGCGGCGCTCTTCGTCGATCGTGTCGTCTGCGTCGTCATCGGCGAAAGAGTTCTTGTGGGGGAAAAGCCCCTCCTCGACGCCCACCATGTAGACGTGGGGGAACTCGAGGCCCTTCGCCGCGTGTACCGTCATCAGCGTGACCGCGTCACTGGCGTCGGTTTTCTCTTTGCGATCGTCTTGTTGCTGATCGAGAAAGATCTTCTCCAAAAACGCCGCCAGCCCCTTGTCCGTGGAAGCGTCATGGCGCTCCGCCATCTCCAAAAGCAACTGAAGAATGTTCCAGCGCACTTCGACCTCGGCGGGATCTTTGGCTTCGATTTCCAAGAACGCTCGGAAGCCGACTTTCTCGTAAAGGCATTCCATGGCGGCATGAACGCCGCGTTGTTCCGCCGCCTCTGCGACCTCTGCCATGAGCGCCGCAAACTCTGCAACACGCTCCACCGCGGCGGATCTGAGGAGTGTTTCGTAGCCACCATCTCGGATCAAGTCATAGACACCGCAGCGTTGCTCAACGGCCTCGGCGCTGAGTTTATCTCGAGTCCCATTGCCGATGCCTCGTGACGGACGATTGAGAATTCGAAACAGGGCACCGTCGTCTTTAGGGTTGGCGAGCACGCGCAAGTAGGCCAGCACGTCTCGAACTTCACGACGATCAAACAGCGAGTAGGTCCCAACGATCTTGTAGGGGATGCCGCGTTCGCGAAGCCTCAGCTCGAGGGCATTTGACTGGGCGTTGGCTCGGAACAGAATCGCGAGGTCGCGCCAAGCTGCACCCTCTTGCACTCTCTCGTTCAACTTCACCATCATCCGCGTGAGCTCTTCACGCTCGTCGGCGGCGGTGTAGAACTCGATCTTGTCGCCCTCGCCGTGAGCCGACCATAGCTTCTTTTCGAGCCGCCCTCGGTTATTGGAGATGACGGCATTTGCGGTGCGCAGAATACGATTGGTCGAGCGGTAGTTTTGGTCGAGAGTGACGACCTTGGCGCCGGGGAACTGGCGCGAAAAGTTCAAGATGTTACCCGGCTCCGCTCCGCGCCAGCCGTAGATCGACTGATCGTCATCGCCCACCACGGCGAGGTTTCTGCGCGGGCCAGCCAGCGAACGAATAAGGCCCAACTGAATCGCATTGGTGTCTTGGTACTCGTCCACCATCAGATAACGCCAGCGATCGCGAGCTTGATCTAAGACGTCAGGGTGCTCGCTGAACAGGCGTGAAGTCAATGACAGCATGTCGTCAAAGTCGACGACTTGCCGTTTCTTCATCTCCTCGTGGAGTCGCCGGTAGGCAAAGGCCAACTTGATTTCGGCATCGTCAGCTGCCGCCTCCATCGCGCCGTCGCAATCAAGACCGGCATTTTTCCAGCCACCGATGACTTGGAGGCCCCAACGCGGGGGCACTTCTTTCTCAGAGATACCCAAGTCGCGAAGGGAGGTGCGTAGCAACAGCTTTTTGTCTTCGTCATCACTGATACCGAAGTTTTTGCGGTAGCCCAGCCGGTCGCCGTAGCGCCGCAACAAGCGCAATGCGAAGGAATGAAAAGTCGAAATCGTGAGGGCTTTGGCACCAGCTTTGCCCACCAGGCTGGCAACGCGCTCGCGCATCTCGGCGGCCGCCTTGTTCGTAAAGGTCACCGCGAGGATGTTCTCGGGAGCCACTTGCTTAGCCAAGAGGTTCGCGATGCGCACGGTGACGACGCGAGTTTTGCCGGTACCCGCTCCAGCCAAAACCAAGAGCGGACCTTCGATCGTCATCACCGCTTCACGTTGCGGGGGATTGAGTCCTTGCAGGACTTGTTCAAGGCGCGGTGGCAATATAGAAACTCCTCGTTGAAGCGGCGACGTTTAGTTTCACCATGGCTGCGACATTTGGGCCAGTTTGTCTAACCTGGCACCCCGCAGTGCCGCGCAGCTCCTTACCCTGGAACAACTTGTCGCAGTTTACTTCCTTGGCGCGACGCCGCTTTTTTTGCGGCTGACCCGGTAAGTTTTCAAGTTGCGAGTCTATGTAGTGATTGAGTGAGCGAAAGCTGGCTCGAAGCAAATTGCCTGACCTCCAAGTTGGAGGTGAAGCAATGAGCTGTACCAGATTGAGTGAAGCCAAAAGCCAGCGCCGCGAAGCGATCCCTTCGTTGCATCGTGAAGACTCTCGAGTCTGTAGGGCTGACCAGACGGCTTCATATCCGGAACAACGCGGCGATGCCGCAAGACAAAACGCAGATTCTCGGTGGGTGATTGAACGGCGCGAGTCACCTATCGGGGGTCGGCGTTTTTTTCTATCTCGGCCCGGTGGACCGGATGGCTCTAAGCCGCGTTGACGACAAAAATCCACGGTGCTACCGTCCGAATGAGCAGGGTGACGTCATGACGGCCCCTTTCGCAACGTCCCGAGGGGCCTCGCCAACGCGGCGTGAGCGTGGGTGAAACCGCGTAAACAATGCGGTGGCCATGAGTTTCGGGACATCTCGGTCAAACAGGTTGCAAAATGTCCTCGCCGATCCGCAGCTCTTCGAATCCACACCCAGCCCCTATGACTCGCCAGGTCCAGCCACTGCGCGGCCTGCTCTGTCTCGTCGTCTTGGTCCTCGGCACCGGACTGATCAGTTGCGGGGACGATCCCGCCGACCCCACCAGTCCCGAGCAGCTCCTCCTCGAAAAAGCCGTTAAGGCGGTCTGGGGAGAAACGGACCCCGATTCGGTTCAATCCCTGCGACAGAGATCTCGTTACGAGACCGTCGCGAGTTCGGCGGCGGTTCCCGCCCCCGTGTCTCAGGTCGAAATTCTGGCGGCCGGCCCCAAGCGCTACCGAAAACAACGCCTCGCCCCCTTCGGCATCGTTGAAGTTTTCGCCATGGACGGAGACGAGGTCTGGGCGACCATCGACGGCACGCTCGTTCCCCTAACCGAAGAAGAAGCCACCCGCCGCCGCTTGCAGCCCTGGCTGGTTCAAATCTCGAAGATCGCTCCGCTGCGCGACACCAAACTGTTCGACCTCGATCACAAGGGGATAGTCGAACTCGACAACGGCAGTCGCGTCGAGGAATTGCGAGTGATTCCGAAGGAGTACGACGGGCTCGAGTTGGTTTTTGATTTCGACCCCGATTCTCATCTGCCGCAACGTGTTGTGATGATGAACAAACGGAGTCGCGAAGAACTCGCCATTGAGCTGAGCGACTATCGCTCGATCAATGGAGTGCAGGTCGCGCATCGTGTCCTCGGCTTCCGGAACGGCAAGCAAGTCTCAACCGAGATTATCGAGAGCATCGAGCTCGATGTGGACTTGGGCGCGGCCCCCTTCAAGAAACCCGAGCACACCGGCCGCGATCTCGTCGTCGAAAAGAGTGCCTCACTCTCCGGGCCGCTGGCTTATTGCGTCCATGAAGGTGATGCCGACGACGCCAAAGAAATCTTCGACACCGTGGCGAAACTGCGCGAGTGGATCGAAGAGCGCGGATTCATCATTGTCGGCCCCCTCGTCGTCATGCGCAACCGGCCCCAGCCAGCGGGCACCAGTCCAGAACTCCGAACTTTGGTCGGCATCGCCGTTGGCGCCCTTGCCAAGGATCCCATCATCGAGGCGGGTTCTGCCTTCGGTTGGATGAGCCTCGAAGCGCAGCCCGCTTTGTGCCTGACCCATGTCGGCGAGGCTTCGAGCGAGGACCTTATCGCGAAACTGGCAACGGCGGCGGCCGAACGCGGTTCCAGCCGCAGTGGGCCACCATTGGAGATCATTTTTTCTGCCGATGGTAAGACCCGTCAGATTCAGTTGCCGATTCGAAAGCTCTGACGCTGAAATCGATCGCCTTTTTTCTTAGCTTCGCTCGCTGCCGCGCGAGGGAGTGTCGCGCACCTCGAAGCGGGGAGATCTTCCAATGCGTTTAGAAAACCGAGTTATCCTCATCTGTGGTCACCTGGGGCCGGTGGAACGAAGAATCGCCCTCAATTTTTCGCAACACGGTGCCCAGATCATGATTGCTAGCTCGGACGCGGAAGCGGGTGCTGCGCTTCAGACCGAACTCGACGCGCGGGGCGCGAGCGCCACCTTCATGGAGTACGACGGGGCCAACGAATCCAGCATTCAAGCTTTGGTCGGTGATGCCGTCATGACCTACGGGGCCTTAGACGGGCTCATCAACTCCGGGTTGCCCGCCCCCGCGGGTGACGCCCTAGAAGTCGACGGTTCCGCCTGGGATCGGGCTTTTGATCGGCAGGTACGCGGCGCGTGGTTGGCCGCGCGAGCGGCGCTTCCCTTCTTGAAACCGAGCAAGGGAGCCACGATCTTGAACCTCGCGCGGACGGATGCCCTGCAGACGCAAGCGCAGTCGATGCTGGCGGCGGCAACGAGCGGTGCTCTCGATGCCATGACCAGAAGCATGGCGATCGATTTCGGCCCGCTGGACATTCGAGTCAACACCTTATTGATCGGCTACATCGAGACCGACGAGACCCGTCGTACGCTCAGCGCTTCGCCTGAGTCCGAGTTCCATCGCCTGATGGCCGTTCATCCTCTGGGCCGCCTCGGGAGACCCAGCGACGTCGCTAACGCGGCGCTGTTCCTCATGGGATCTGAATCCAGCTTCATTACGGGAGCAACCCTCATCGTCGACGGCGGGCGCAGTATCGTCAGCCAAAACCTCTACATCTGATGCGGGCTCGTTTACGCCCCGAATTGAAATCCAAGCCCAGATCGATTTGGGGGCCTGCCCTTTTCTTCGCTCTGATCCCGATGATGGGCTGGGGACTTCGCGCAGATTCTGAGAGCACCTTCGCAGTGGAGCTCGACTTTGCCTTTGGCCAGGGGGAGGGGGTGTATGGCGTTTGGCTCCGCGACTATGACCAGCGCCCCGTTGGTGATTCACAACGCCTGCAAACGCTCTCTCATTTGCGTTCTATGGACGCCAATTGGGTCGCCTTGGGGCCGGAGATCAGGATGCCAAATCCGGATCTTCCTCAGCTTTCTTGGCATGAATCGCTTGAGTCTTGCCGGGCCAAATTGCGCCGCGTCCGAGATGCTGGCTTCAAAGTCATGTTGTTGCCACGCATCGAGAGTCCCGCCTTTTTCGAGGGCAAAAAGCCGCGTTGGCGCGGTGACATCGCCATGGGGAATAGTGGCGATTGGCAGCGATTTCACGATCGATTGGAAGAGCTTTTGGTTGAGGGAGCGCGGCTGGCCGAAGCCGAAGGAGCTGCCATCTACTGCCTCGGCCTTGAGTATTTGGAGTCGACTCGCCAGTTTCCGGACCGTTGGCGCGCCATCATCCGCTCGGTCCGTCGCGAGTATCGAGGCCTCGTCACTTACTCCGCGAATTGGTACCGCGAATTCGAAGAGATTCAGTTTTGGGACGCGCTCGATTTTATTGGCATTGGCGCGTACTTTCCTCTGGGTGCCGAGGGCCAGTTGGATCTGAACTGGTCCAAGTGGCGGCGCCGCATCGAGGCCGTGGCGAACCGTTGCGAACGATGCGTCGTGTTCACAGAGGTTGGGTATCCCAACCTAGGGGATGCGAGCCGCAAGCCTTGGGACTGGCAAAGCCCTGAATCTCGCCGCTTGGCCCCCCGCCATCAGGCCAGATGTTTTGAGGCCATGTTCCTAAGTTTTGAGAATCGCCCCTGGTTTAGGGGCCTGTTTGTGTGGCAGTTTCACCCCGATCCAAAACGCGCCGCGCCTTGGGAGTATGACCCGCGCGGGAAACCCGCCGAAGACGTCATCAAACATCATTTCCAAGCGCGCACCTTCGGCAAGTAGGAGGGGTTCAACCTCCGACCACCAGTGGGAACAAGTGCACGGCTTCGGTTTGAAATTGTTCTTCGATGCGAGACACCAAGATCCTGGCAACAGACTCGTCAACGCTGTCGGTCTCGCCTTCCAGTAGATCTTTCGCCAATGCGGCCAGCGTGACCTCATCCCGCACTCGGCCTTCAAGTAGTGCGAGGCTCGCCGTGGAAGAAATAACCACGATCGCCAAGTGATCTTGCGGCTTCAGTTCAAACGCGCGATGGAGGCGATAGCCACGAGGTTCAGCGCGTCGGGCCGACGCCGGAAGCAGCAGTTGAGTCGCAACGAACTCACTTGATTGACCGAGTTGCCCGCGATTCGGAGCCAAGGCGACCAGCTCGCCATGTGGTCCCAACGCGAGGACGTAAATGTGACGTTCGTGGACGCCGGGCGCTGTAATCTTGACCGTGAATTCTTCGCCGAAGAACAGATCGGTCTCCAGAGTGCGCGCCGAAGGGCCGAGAACGGCGAGCTCAACGTGAGCGGGTTGAATTTCACGGGCGGCCGCGGGTGGCGACTCAAAAGAGGGCGCCCAAACGATGGCGGCGAAGGCCAAGACAATGGCGAACGCGGTCGCCGACGTCACCTGCCGCAGAATCCGACGTTGCCGCTGAGCGCCCCAGGCGCGAGCTTGGATGGCCTTACGCTCGATCTGTTGGGCCGCTGGGGCCACTGGGGCCGACGGTGACGCGGAATCCCGCTTCGTCTCCGCCGCGGGCATGTAGGCCGCCGCCGCCTCGACTTTGCGCTTTCGCGTTTCGCGAATGACTTTCGAAGAGCAGGTGGTGCAGAACAACACGTGGCGGCGCACGTTTTTTTCTTCGCTAGCGCCGAGCTTGCGAGCGAGGTAGTCGGCCATCAAGCGGTCGTCGAGGTGCTTGACCTCCTTGGTTTTTTTGGCGACGGCACTAAGCGCCTCATCGCCCGCCGCGTCCTTCGAGGCCGTCTTGAGATCACTCACAAAAGGTCATCCCCTTCGCCCTGCGAAGACTTGATCGCCTGCGAAGACTTGATCGCCTGCGAAGACATGATCTGAAGAACCTTGACTCGAGCGGAGTTCATGTGGTCCTGAACGAACTCGAAGGGAACTTGCGAATTCTCGGCGATCTCATCGAGCGGCTCTTGGCCGACGAGGTGGCGCCTTAGAATCAAGGCCTCAGAAAATTCCGTTTCGCCGCGCTTCGCCAGAGTATCGATAGCTTCGATGAAGGAGATTGTGGAGCCGAGCGCCGAGCTCTCGGGTCCAAAAAGTTCGGCGAGCGGATCTGCTTCGATCATCGATTTGAACTCGAATTGTTCACAGCTTGGCGTAAGAGTGCGCGGCTCGCTTTTGCCTTGCACCGAGTCTCCCCACCAGGGGTTCGGAGCCAGCTTGCCCGAAGGGGTCGGGATATGCTCCAGTCGACACCCTGAATCACTGAATGATCGGCATTGGCGACAACGTGGAGGGTCGAGTTCTTCTTGCCGGACCAAGACATCAATGACGTCGTTGCGAATGAAGCGCGCCATCCAGATCTTGGTCTCGGGTAGCCGCTGCAGCTCGTCGCCGGGAAAAACTTTGGGATCTGAGCACAGTCGCGCGAGTATCTTGTCGGCGATGAGGGCCGCTTGGGGTCGGTGGTCGGGGTAGTTCGTCGCCATGAAGAGCACGACTTGTTTTTTGAACCCTCGATCCAAGTGGCAAGGGCCTTTTCCGAACAAAGTGTCGAATCGCTTGGCACTGATGAGGGTGCAATCGCGCTGATCTCCGGTACCGAATCGACAGCCCTGGCAGATTTCGGGGATCTCACCCAAGGCCGCATCTGCAAAAGAGATCGCCACCGCCGCCTTGAGGCGAGCGGTCTTCGCCGCTTTGCTGTCGTCGAGGTCTTGGCTCATTTTCCGGCTCTCCCGCGCGCGACTTTGGCGTCCTGTTAGCATTCCCCCGAAACTCGAGAACGAAGAGGAATTTGATGCCCGCAACCACCACGCCCCTCACTAAGATCCTTGGTGCCCTTGGCCTGTTGGCCGCGGCCTTGGCTCTTTTCACATCTTGTTCGAACGGTGACTCGGTGGCCGAAGCCGCCGTCGAGAAGGATTGGGTTTCTCTTATCGACGAGGAACGCGCCTTTACTGACCTCAAAAATTACGTCGAGCTGGGACCCGCCAGTCATAAGCGAGGTAATAATGACCGCTTAAAGAAGGGACGGGTTTTTATCAAGGAGGGTTTGAGGGCCGCGGGGATCGAGGACACCAGAAGACAGGAATGGCCACAGGACATCACGGTCGGTGACGCCCCGCGCAAAGTCTTGATGGAGAACATCATTGGCGTGTTGCCGGGCAAAAGAAAAGACGCGGTCGCCATCGCTTGCCACTACGACATCAAGATCCTGCCGCGCTTCGTGGGCGCGAACGACGGTGGCAGCGGAGTCGCGCTCACCTTGGAGTTGGCGCGGCAGTTGGTGAAGCGGGCCAAGGGCGGCTGGAAGCCCGAATTCAGCTACTACTTCGTGTTCTTCGACGGCGAGGAAGCCTTCGTGGATTGGAACGAAGTCGGCACGGACGGTCACAAAGACAACACCTACGGCAGCCGTTACCTTGCCGAACGGCTGGATGAATATCCCATCAAAGCACTCGTCCTCCTTGACTTGGTCGCCGACGCCAAGCTCGACATCACGGTCGACACCTCTTCGACGCGCGCCCTTTCCGAGATGTTTGTCGAGACGGGCCGAGAGGTTTTCGGCATTAGCAAATTTGGCGATGCCAAAGACATCCTCGACGACCACCACCCCTTCATGACGAAGGGCGTACCGGCGATCGACCTCATCGACTTCAACTACGGGACGAACAACTCTTACTGGCACAGCCCGAAGGATCTCGTGGAACACTGCTCGGCCCGGTCGCTCGCCTACGTGGGCACTTTGGTGCTATCCGCCCTTCCCAAGCTCTCAGCCTGGCTCCTGGCCCGCTGATTCCCTCGCAACGGGTTTCGGAAATTTTGCAAAAGACGGTCCAGAAAACTCTACTAACCGTACTACAATTGCCTTTATAGTATGGCCTTGTGGCGGCCTGCGCCCTTTGGGAAATAGGCGAAAACCCCAACCGTATGCCCCGAGCTGAACGTCAAGACCGGGAGCCGAGAGCCCATGGATTTCCGACATGCCCTACCGATTGTGATCCTGGTGCCTTTGGGACTGGTCGGCCTATGGATCTTTTATCACCTGCTGCGATTGCTTCAGCGGCGACTCAATCTGTTCACCAAAGGCACGTTGACCTTCATGGCAGCCTCGCTCCTGGCCTTTGCCCTCTTCGACCTCTTTTTGTTGGGCCACGAACTGAGGAACGAGGATTTCGAACTCCGACGAGACTCGCAGGAACGTCTGGTGGTGCGCGTGGTCCGCGCCCTCAGTGATGAGTCGGCGCAGGGAGACATTGTCGAGATCAACTCAAGCCGTTGGCGTAAGGAGTTTTCTAAGACTCGTGATGATCTCCTTAGTGATCTTCACAACATTGACCCCGAGCTAAGTGAGTTCAAGGACTTCACGCTCATCTCACTCAATGTCGAGGAACCGGACATGTTCTCGGTCCAACGCGTGCGTCATCCTTGGGGACGATCGTGGCGCATCACCGGCATCTTCGTTCGCGATTGCGAAGTTCGAGTCTTGGAAGGCAATGTCTCGACGCGCCGTGATGATGACGGCCGCGTGCGCATCGACAGCATCTTCCTTGAGATCCTCGACGGGAAAGATGCCAAGAGTTCAACCTTGCGACGGCAATACCGGCGGCAGTCGGATTTTCGCGTCGAAGGGTATCGCTACGACAAAACCGACAAGTGTTTTCGTAAGCGCGGAGTCTAGCTATCGGGTTCAATCGGAGAGCACGGCGGTTAGCTGGGGCTGACGTTCAGCTCAAAAATCGATGCCGCAACCAATCCAAGCCCTGTTCTCCCCAGTCCTCCAAAGGCAGCCACTCCTGCAGGAACTCCGGCTTGATCGTCCGAATCAAGAACAGACAACAGGCCAGGATGAGACCAAAACTCAGCAGGTAAGACAGCAATCTTGTGAGCCAAAACAGCAAGTGGAAGACCCGGCGAAAAGGCCACATCAAAAATTCAAACAACTTCCGCCCCACTCCTCCGGCGGCGCGTCTTACTGGCGACGCTTGCAACTGACGCCATAGGGCCTTGACCCCGCCATGCGATAGCGGCAATAAGGCGGACACCACCACAATGAGCAGCAAGAGCGCTACGACAAAGCCGAGCGCCGGGCGCCCGATGCCAGGGGGTAAATCCCGCATGGCCAATCGTTCAGTGGTCAGCGCCCACGCCAAGGCCCCCAGGCCGGCCAGGGGGATGAAGTTGATCAGGGCTAGCCCCAAGATTCTTCGGCCCCAGGACTGATTTACTTTGTTTCGAGCCTTACGGGCCATCCCCAGATCTCCATGACCATCATTTTTCGCCAAGGTCGTCATCCTGGCCGTATCACAAACGTGTCCAGCTAAGTCCGATGTCAGAGCCGCGAGAACTTGCGCCCCTTTTCCCTGCTCGCCAGCCCTATGCTAAGTTTGCTCCGGAATGGTGAGCCATCCACTGGGGCCTGCCATCATCGCGGCTTGACCGCCGTATTCAAGAACTCCCCATTTCTCTTCGGTATCCGACGATGTTGAGACCTGCGATCATTACTTTGTGCCTGCTGGCGTCGACCTTCGCCACCCTTTGCGCACAAGATGCGACCATCAGTTTCCCCAAGGCAAAATCCGTTTTCGATCGCGGAGTACGCAGCGGTGAGACCAAAGAGCTCATCGCCGGTATCAGCGTCTTGGTCAGCACCCGCGACCCCAAAGGCGTCAAAGTCCTACAGGTCGCACTCCACAAAGCACGGAAGAACCTTGCCAAGGTCAAAAAGAAACTTGTACGCCCCAACCGAACCCTTAAGAAGCTCTCCGACAGTTTGGTGAAGAAAGTTCTTCTCAATAATAGAACGACGACCGGCCTCAAACTCCAAAGAGACATCGACAAGATTCGCAAGAAGATCGAACCTCTGGAGGCCGCAAGAGGCCGTTACGAGAACACCAAGGAATCACTTTTGGTTGGCCTCGGGGACCTGATCGCCAGTTTGGACGACGGTTTAAGAGAAGCCGAGACCAACAAGTTCATCACCCACGTCGCCAAACTAAAAGACACTGCCGCGCGGCTCGACAACCTTGAGATTCTCGGCCACATCCACGGCCCCCAGGCCGTGCTCGGACTCGTCGGCATTGCCCTCAACAACACCGATCCCATCGTGCGAATCGCGGCCATCGAGGCGCTCGCAGACCTCGGCGACTCGCGCGGATCAGAAGCCGCTTTGGTCGCCCTTGATGACGAGTACTGGCAGGTTCGCACCACGGCGGTCCGCTCGCTGGAACGCATCGGGCACATCGACGCCATCGGCAAACTGATCAAAAGGCTCGGTGCCGAACAGGGCCGACTTCGTGGCGACATCATCGAGTCCCTAAGCGCGATGACCGGGCAAGACTTCCGCGAGAATGCCGCCGTCTGGGCCAAGTGGTGGAAGGACCAAAACGAGCACTTTCGAGGCCTCCTAAAGTCCCTGGAAACGGGCAATGGGGTCGAACGCGACGAGGCGATGCGCCAAGTTGGTGCGGAGGGGTTCCTGTTGGGCGTCCGCTTGATGCTCGACAAGGAAGGTCTTTCCGACAACGCCATTCGGCACGCCGAAGCCTTGACCTTGGACGACCCGGAGAAAACCAAAGCGGTGAACCCCGGCGGAGTCGAGGGGGTTTCGGGCGCCGACGGTACGCGCGAAGTCTTCCACGCGATGGTGGGCCAAGCGATCGGGTCGCGCAAACCTGCGATTCGCGATCACGCCCTCGATGTGCTGCTGATCCAGCCCTGGCGGCGCACGAAGAATGAGAACAAAAAAGCCGAGTTGACCCGCCTCATCGGTCGCACCGGCGCAAAACGGGCGGCGGAGATCCTCGTCCGCGTCGTGTTGAATAGCGACGTGAAGAATAGTCTAAAGCTCGCCGCCGTGGAGGGTCTGGGCTACTCGGCGAAGTCCGAGCAAACCATCTTTTTGGGTCGCCTGTTTGGAAACGACAGTGCCGACGCCGAATTGCTTTTGCTGGCCGCCCGCGCCCTGGGAGAAGTCGGTACCCATCGCGCCGTCAACTCACTCATCCAAGGACTGCGCGAACTCAGTGGCCGCAGCGAAATGGAAGGCGTCGTCAAGGCCGGACTCGATGAGCTGCGGACGATGACCGGACGCAGCGAAGGCAATGAAGTGGCGCCCTGGGTCACTTGGTGGAAGGCCAACAAGGAGGGATTCGGGACTAAGAAAGACCAACTGGCCGCCGCCAAGAAGAAAGAAGGCGGCGAAGACGAGGACGATCGCTACGGGTTCTACGGCATCAAGACCTTCTCGAAACGGATCGCTTACGTCTTAGATGTCAGCGGCAGCATGAATGAGGAAGCGGGCTACGCGGGCGAGCGGCGCACGAAGATCGATGTGGCCAAATCGGAACTTCTGAAGTCGATCAGCGCCCTACCGAAGGACGCCGAGTTCAGCATCATTATCTACTCGACTGACTTCAGGCTGTGGCAAAAAAAGATCGTCACCGCGACCGCAGACAACAAGAAAAAGGCGAAAGCTTGGATCTCGAAAATTGAAGCGGTCGGTGGCACCAACATCTACGATGCGCTCGCCAAGGCCTTCGAACTTGCGGGACGAGGCACCTTCGACAAGGGCTACAAGACCGCCCTCGACACGATCTTTTTTCTTTCTGACGGGCAACCCACGATGGGTGAGCACACCGATACGAATGTGATTCTCGCGGAATGTCGAAAACTCAACAAACTGCGCAAAGTTCAGATTCACACCATTGGGGTCGGCAAAGACCACGCGAAGGAATTCATGCGGGCCCTCGCCGTCTTGGGTCGGGGAGACTACGTCTCGCGCTGACCGTCAACGACGCCTAAGATTTCGGGGCCGAAACGCTGAAGCCGTCGCTCGCCGAAGAATTCGATCTGTTCGAGTTCTTGCCGCGAGCGCGGCTGGGTTTCGGCGATCGCCATCATCACGTGCTTGGGCAAGATAACCGTCGAGGGCTGTTTCAGTTCTTGGGCCTTAGCTTGCCGCCATTTGCGAAGAGCCTCGGTGACCGCAAAGCGGACGGCACCGCCGCCGTCGCCTTTTTTGCGCCGACTCGCCGTGACCACGACTTCTCCGTCAAGAGCTCGGCGCACGGCTTCAATGACCGGAGCCCCGTAACGTTGGCTAAACCTCGACCGTGGCCCCTTTCCGTCCAGGTCGCCTAGACTCTCCGGTTTGTTTTGGGCCAAATCCAATAAGGTCTTGTTGTTCATGACCTTAAAGGGCGGCAAATCGCGCCGCCGCGCCAGCTCGTCACGCGTGCCGACCAGGGATTTCAAAACCGCAAGGCTGAGGGGGTCGAGGCCCTGAGATCCCTTGATGCGGCGATAGGACTCGGGGTCGAACGGGCGCTCGACGTAGGGTGTATGCCTGAGTTTCTCAAACTCGTTTTCGAGTTCCGGCGCGAGGTCGGCCGCCTCGATTTCTGTCTGCAAAATTACGCGAAGCTCGGACAGAAAGCGAACGTCCGCGGCGATGTACTCGAGATATTTGTCCGCCAGCGGCCGAAGCGCCCAGTTATATCGCGTCAGTGATTTGTCCATCTCGACGTCAAAATGCTCTTGGCACAGTGCGGCGAGGCCGAGGCTCGGGCGATCGAGATACTGGGCGGCCAGCATCGTGTCGTAGAGCCTTCCAAACTGCACTCCAAAGTCCCTCGCGAGGCAGGAGACATCGTAATCAGCGCCATGCAAAATCTTTAGGCTCGACGAATCGTTGAAAACCTCCACCAAGGGCTCGATGTTGCGAAGGCGGATCGTGTCGACAATGTAGATCTCACCGGCGGCTTTGACCTGGATAAAACAGACTTTCTCGAAGTAGCAGTGCATGCTGTCTGATTCGGTGTCGACGCCGATTTCGTCAGCCTGAGCAATCTTTGCCGCCGCTGACGCTAAGTCCTTGGGGTTGTCGATGTAGTGCACGGGTTCTGGGGTGCGAGTCAAGACGATTTGGTCCTGGTTTGGGCGAATTTTGGGATCGGTCCAATCCGCATT
This sequence comes from Planctomycetota bacterium, assembly GCA_036479435.1. Lineage (GTDB taxonomy): Bacteria > Planctomycetota > DRQF01 > JAZGFI01. The sequence goes on from JAZGFI010000099.1 coordinate 75,281, forward strand.
GGAACACTGAGGATTCTGCGCTATTTAAGCCGATGAAAGGGATATGGGAAACATAGGGCGTCCAGATTCCGTCTTTAAGACCCGCTACCTGGTCCTAGGGACGGTGACGCTTGTCCCGGTTTTGCTAGCTCTAGCCACCCTCGAAAGCGATCTCGAAGGCGGCGTGCTCAAGGGAGTCGTACTCCCGACGCTGGCGATTGGGTCGTTTTTGGGTCTTTACACCCGAACGACTCTCAGCCGCTATTCCAAGTCGGTTTTCGCGGCTTTAGCCTTCTTGTGGATCGGTCTTTTTGACCTGGTCTCGGGGCTCATCGTCCTCGTCGACGAGGATTCCGCCGCCGGATCGCAGTCCTCCCTTCGCTTTTATGCCTTGATGCTGATGGCCGGCTTGCTCTTCATCTCAAGCTGGGAAAAGCAGCTCAAAAAACTCCATCAAATTTCCAAACTACCGGTCGTCCTGGGCCTCGTGGCGGTCGCGGCCATCGGTTTAGCGGTGGTTTTGCCCTCATTCTGGCCGGCTTTGTCCCAAAGCGCCTGGATCGCTTCGACCTGCAGCGTGCTCGCGCCGATCTTTTTCCTCTGGGGAGGTTATCGCCGCGCCGTCGAAGGCCGAGAGGTTGGCCGGCCGGTCGCAGCGGGCCTTGCGATCTCGGGTTTGGCGGGCACCCTTGTCGTCGCCATCGGCGCGGGCTGGCTGAACTGGGTCGGGCTCACGCCTCGCCAACAATCTTTCGCGATGACCTTACTCGTAGCACCGCCCCTGATTGGAATTCTAATTGAAGACCTCCAGCGCTTCCGGCGTTCGATGCATTCGCGAATTCGGATAACGATGCTCGGGCTCCTCGGCCTCCTGTTGGCCCTGTGCCTCATCCTGAGCGCGACCTTCAACGCCGAAGCCTTCGCTAAGGCGCTAGACAAGAGCACGGTTGCCCAAAGCCAGCTCATCATCGTCGTCATCCTGTTGACGACGACCGCTGCGGTGTTTTTGGTGACGACCGCTAATCGCGACCTCATCCGACGCATCAGCGACCTTTCTCGAACGACGATGGCTTTCGCCGGGGGGCAAAAAGACGTCCGAGTCGATGTCTACGGTGACGACGAAATTGACAAACTTGGCTTAGCCTTCAATTCCCTCGCGGAGCGCGTCACGGCCCAGAATGATGAACTGCAACTGCTCGCCCGAGTCATGGAAGGCACGAGTGAGGCCATCGCCGTCATCGACGACAAGCACCGTATCGCGTTCGTAAACGCCGCCTGCACCCAGATCGTCGGCTGGTCACGCACTGAAATGGTCGGTCGACATTTCGACCGTTTCTTTCGCAACACGCTCAACGACGAGGCGGCAACCGATATCTGGAAAGGCCTGCAGGACCGTGGGCGATGGAACGGCGATCTGTTCATCCGACGCAGAGAAGGCGATCCCATCGAGTTCTCCCTGACCGTCAATGAAGTCACGCACCGTAAGTGGTGTTTTGTGGCGGTGTTCCGCGACTTGAGAGTCGTGCGCGAAATGGAGCACGAGCGCACGGTCTACATGCGGCATCTGATCAAGATTGGTCGCTTGACACGTCTCATGGTGGAAAGCCTCTCATCCGAGGAGATTCAGGCCATCGCCGTCGACCATCTCAAGGAAGATTTTGGCGCCGACAGCCGCATCTGGATGCTCGAAGCCGAAGACGGCAGCAAGCAACGAGTCCTCACCTTGGCGGCTTCTTCTATCGAAGTCGTTCCGAACGCCGACAGTCCGCCGAGAAGCGGACTCGCTCAACGCGTCATGACCGAAGGCGAACCCGTCATCTGCCTAGAGCCGAATCAACACGAGTCGATCTTCGCAGATGCGACGGAGGACTCCTGCTATCTCGGCCCCCAAGCCGCTTTTCCGCTCGAGGTTGGCGGCCAACTCGAAGGAGTCTTGGAACTCTCGCTTCCCGACCAAGGGCACCAACGCTCAGTTGACGCCTTTTTGCTCCTCGCCCACATTCTCTCCGGTACTCTAAGTCACGCGGCCCTATATCGTCAGACTTCCCTGCAGTCGTCTGTACTTAAACAGCTGGGCAAAGACCGCGAGCGGGCGATGCAGCGCATCGAGATGAAGTCGATTGAGTTGGAGTCAGCCAACACCAAGCTGGTCGAAAGCGGGCGTACGAAAGACCTTTTCCTCAGCACGGCTTCACATGAACTTCGCACGCCGGTTAGTTCCGTCTTGGGATTCTTGAAGCTCATCCTCGACGGTCTAGCTTCCGACCCCGAAGAGGAGATGCAGTTCATCAGGGAGGCGCATGGTTGTGCCGAACACTTGCTGGCACTCATCAACGACATCCTTGACGCGGCGCGGATGGATGCGGGGCGCTTCGATATGGTCCGCTCAGACGTCAACGTCGCCACTGTCCTCGCAGAAGTCCGCCGGCTGAGTGGAGCGAAAACTCAAGACAAGGGCCTCGAATTCGTCGTCAAGGTAAAGCCTGGTCTCATTTGCTTCGCGGACGAACACCGATTGAAGCAAGTCTTCGTCAACCTCGTCGGGAATTCGATCAAGTTCACCGAGAGCGGCTCGATTACGATCACGGCCATCGAGGACCTAGACGCGGGCCATGTCAGCTTCGCCGTTCGCGATACGGGTATTGGAATGAGCGAAAACGATTGCAGCAAAGTGCTTGAGGCTTTTGTGCAAGCCGACGCCGGCGACACCAGAGCATACGGCGGCAGTGGCCTTGGACTGTCGATCACCAAGCAGCTGATTTCCTTGATGGGTGGCTCACTCCACCTCGAAAGCGAAGGCGTCGGTAAGGGCACCGTGGCCTGTTTCTCATTGCCGCTCGCGCGTAAGCGCCTGAACCCCATTTGGATTCCGCCGCTCCCGGATGGTACGCCTCGCGGCCGCGCCATGTTGGTAGGCCACGATCTAGAATTCTGGCGAGACGCGGCTATCGCCTTTGCTGACGCTGGCTACGCGGTCGCCGTCGTTGAGACTGCCGACCAGGCCTACGAGCGAGCCCACCTCGTGCTCCCTGATGTCATTGTGTCGGGCTTCACCTTGATTCACGAGTCCGACGCCCTCTTTGAGACGGGCATCGACTTGGCCAAGGCCATCATCGATGACGAGCGCATGAACGGTTGCGAGTTCTACATGGTCACCGCCAGTGATGCGCGCTCCGGGGTTCTGGGCAAAAAGGCCGCGCGCCTCCGCGACCTCAACTCCTTGTCGCGACCCCTCAACCCCACTGAGCTACCGATGCTCCTCGGCTACGTCATCCAAGAACCAAAAGCCTAGCGAGCTGGAGCCTATGCGGCCCCTCAACGTTAGTGGCTGGTAAAGCTCAATCCTGAAATATGAATATGAACTGGGCCGACTTGCGGCCCAGTTCATTGGTCACGAATTAGCTTAATAAGCCGCTAGCTTGTCAAGGTTTGGAAGGGATCGGGCTGCCGCCCTTGCGCTTCATGACGTAGAGCGCTTCGTCGGCAAGCCGGATGATTTCATCGGGATCGATGCTGAGGTCTGGGTTGATCTCGCTGAGGCCATAGCTCAAACCGAAGGGGTAGCGGGAATCCTCGAACTCAAAGGGATTCTCGGCCAGCTCCGCTCGAATGCGCTCCAAGATTGAGGATGCTCTTTCGCTATCCGCGTTCATGAAGAGGATGGCGAACTCATCACCACCGTAGCGACAAATGAGGTCCGTGCCGCGGCACTCCTGCTGAAACAGCCGAGTCGCAAAACACAGGGCAGCATCGCCAGCGGGGTGTCCCGCGGTATCGTTGATTTCCTTAAAACGATCCAAGTCAATCATCGCCAAGCTCATCAGTTCGCCGTAACGCCGGGAACGCTCGATTTCGTCCACCAGACGCTCACGGAAATGGCCGCGATTGATCAGTCCGGTCAAGACGTCAGTACGTGCCTGGGCGGTGAGCTGCTTTTGCAACGCTCTAATCCGCAGGCCCGCTTGAACCCGCGCCACAAGCTCTTCGTGGTTTTTGTCTTTGCCGAGGTAGTCGTCAGCCCCGCGGCGCAAGCCTTCAACCCGTTCGGCGGGTTCGGAGCGGCTTGAGAGGATGATGATGTAGGTGGTCGCCATCGCCGGGTCGCGGCGCAGGGCTTCGCAAAGAGAAGGGCCGTCGAGTTTTGGCATGCACCAATCGGTGACGATTAAGTCCGGCTTATGCTCTCTTGCGAGCTTGAGCCCAATCGCCCCGTCGACTGCCATCAAGACACGAATACCGTCGCACTCGAGCCGCTTGCGGACGATAATGGCGCTCGCTCGGTCGTCTTCTACGACCAGCACCAGCGGTGCCGACTCGTCAACGACCGGAATCGCGTTGGTCTTGGATGCGCGCTGGTAACTTGGTTTGGCTTTTGACATCTGCCTAGGGATATCGTCCATCGCACCACGTTCGCTTGATCGTTTCGCGAGACGCTTTGGTCGCAACTATCTGGGTTTTCACCCACATCTGTCAGGGCCCCAAAAACGGGGCCAGAAAACGCTCCGCAGCTCGCGCCGTCTCGACCGCGTCCGAACTTGCCCGCGACAGCTCCACACTGACCATGCCGCGATAGTCGATTTCTCGAATCGCCGCCATGACCGGCGAAAAATCGATGTCACCCTCGCCGAAAGGCAGATGCTCGTGGACTCCCCGTTTCATGTCCTCAATAGCCATCGTCATGATTTGCCCGCGGAACTTGCGAATGGCATCGGGAAGGCTAGATTCTTGGGTCACCATCAGGTGGCCCAGGTCAAGGGCCAGTCCAAACCGTTTGCTTGGCAAACGCTGTTTCAAGGCCGCGTAGTCCATCAAGGTCTCTGAGAACATCCCCGGTTCGGGCTCAAAGGCGAGGTCGATGCCGAGCGACTCCGCTTCGACCAGTACTTCCTCCAGACCCAAAACGAGGAGCTCGAACGCCTCCTCCGTCGCGAGATGGTCAAAATTGTGACCCGACCAAAGGCTCACGCAGCTCGCATTGAGTTCGGCGGCAATCGCCAAGCATCTCTTCAGAAAGTCGATCCGTCGGCCGCGGTGGCGGCGCGTTAGAAGACTCGGATAGTGCTTTGTGCGACCGTCGAGGTTGAAGCGCGCGCCCGACTCAATGACCAATTCGAACTGATGCTCGGCGAGCTTGGATTTTAGGGAATTCGTTTCCGAAGCGAGTTGTGACCCAAAGGGGTCCAAATGGTGGTTGTCCAGAGTTAAAGCCAGCCCTCGATACCCCAAATCGGCGAGGACATCTACGAGATCCAAAAGCCGATGGTGGGCAAATCCATTGCTGTTGTATCCGAGAATCCAATTCATCTTCTCTTCCCCGAGGGTTCGGTCGTACCAAGCACCATCTGATAGCATGCCCCAGCCTAGTCCGGGAGTCGACGGGCTCCAGTCGGGCAGCTTTGGGGATTGCGGTCGATGTTGACTTCATATCTGGCGCTTGCCGGCGCAATCGGAGCCGCGGCCTTTTTTTCGGGCCGGTTCTTGTTGCCCCGAGTCCACCAACGAAACTTGAGCCGTGGCCGCGTCGATGCCCCAGGAGGGCGCAAAACTCAAGCCGCGCCAGTGCCCTTTGGCGGCGGTACGGTCTTAATGGCTGGAGTCGCCATCCCTTTGGTGCTGGGCTTTGCAACCGCCCTTGCCGCGACCCTCGGAGTCGTTTCGCTACCGGAGAGCCTGGCGCCCTATGCTGATGGTGCCTTGAGCCGGTGGTTCCCCATCTCAGCTCTGGTGGTCGCCAGTGTTGGCCTCGCCGCCATGGGGCGCGTCGACGACAGCCGCGGACTCAAAGTCGGTCCCAGGTTGATCATCCAGTTTGTGCTCGCGACACTCGTCGTGCTCAGCGGAATTCGGGCCAGTCTTTTTGTGGACAGCTTTTTGTTGCAGCTAATCGTATCCGTGATGTGGTTGGTGTTCGCCACCAACGCGATGAATTTCATCGACAACATGGACGGCCTTTGCGTCGGCTCGGGCTTGGCTTCTGCGCTTGGTATCGCCACTTTGGCTCTGCTTGACGGCCAAGTGCTCGTCATGGCGCTCGCGATCTCTTTGGCGGGCGCGCTCGCGGCGGTGTTGAGTTGGAACCGGCCTCCGGCTCGCCTGTACCTCGGAGACGAGGGCAGTCAGTTTGCGGGATTTCTGCTCGCAGCCCTCGGCTTGGCTCTGTCTTTTCAGCCCGAACAGTCGGCGACCCGAGGGTTTAGCTTTGTTCCTTTCTTCGCGCCACTGTTGTTGATGGTGATTCCAGTTGCCGACGGTGCGACGGTGATCGTGTCGCGATGCCGAAGGGGTATCCCACCTTGGACCGCGGGCCTTGACCATCTTTCTCACCGCCTCGCTCGGCGCTTGTCGAGTAAAACGAAAGCGGTGGCGATGCTATTGTCCATCGCTTTTTGGGGCGCGGCCGGGGCGGTCCTGGTCGTCAACGGGTCCCCGCCCCACTTAGCCGCCGCCGCCCTGCTCGCGGCGGTTGGTGCGGCCGTGGTCATATTCCTGTCAACGGGTCCAAGACGATCCAGACCATGACCGACGCCAACTCGGGGGCCAAACTCGAAGCCATCGGATTCGCTTTGGTGGTCACCGGCCTTTTTGCTCGCGTCTTTTTCTCCGTGAGTACCGCCAGTCCCAATCAGCGAAACCTCGTCATTCTTTTATGCCTAGGGGGTGCGGCGATCTTGGCTTTGGCCAGCGCCCAAGCGGGCAAAAAGCCGGCCTTATTGCGCAGCCCACTCGGCATGGCCGCCTTGGTCCTCATGACCGTCGTGACGCTCTTGAGTCCCTATGAGGCCGAAAGCCTACACGGCCTTTTGGAGCGCTTCGGCTTGCTGCTCGCGGCGGTTTTTTTGCCCGACACGCTGTTTGATCCACGGCGACGAGCGCAACTCTTGGCGTCGGTTTTAGGGGCCGTGCTGTTGACTTTGGCCCTGGGTCTCGCCCAAACGACTTACCTCTTCGATGTCCTTCGCGAGTTGGCCCCGGCCCAAAGCGCGAGACCGGATCTGTTGCCATTCCTCGAATCCAACCGCGCGCGGGGGACCTACGGGCAAGCCAACGCCTTCGCGGGGGCGATCGCCATGTGCCTTCCCTTTGTTGTGGTTTGGTACCTCAGTGATCCAGCTCGTTCGGGCCGGCGCCGGGCCATCATTTGCTTAGCGGTAATGGCTTGCGCCCTTTGGGCCAGTGCGTCGCGAGGAGGGACTTGGGCTTGTCTCTGTGGGCTCGGGGCCCTGGCCTTGAATAAGCCCGGGCCGGAACGCTGGGCCCCCAAGTCGCAGATCAGCCGCTTCGTTCTTTGGATCGCCGCTTTAGGGGCGGGAGGCGGCCTATTGGTCTGGGGCCTGGTGATGACCGGGATTTGGGATCTCGAAGGGTCGTCCTTTTTTCAGACTCTCGACTTTCGCCGCGACTATGCGGCAATGGCCAGCCGCGCATTCTTGGATCGGCCCGGTGCCGGTCAAGGGTTTTTGATGCTGGGTGAGGTGGCAGCCAGATTTCAGCGCGAAGGCGAGGCCTTCAGTCGGCTCGCCCACAACGGTTACCTCAGCACGGTGGCCGAAACGGGCTTCATCGGCCTGTTGGGATTGCTGCTGTTGGTTGTCGCCGGTTTGAAGCGGCGGGAGGCGCCCGAAGGCGCGATCCCGGTCGGCTCTCCCCCCAGCCTGTGGTTGCCATTGGCCGGCGGGCTAGCTCTGAGTGCCTGGGGCGGAGATCTGCTGTTCTTCGTGGGCGTCGATGGCGCCTTACACCGCCCCTTGAATGGGCTTTTGGTTCTGGGCCTAGGTGCCCTTTGCGTCGGCTTTGTGGGATTGCCGGCGGCAAAATGCCTGTTGGCCGCGCCCAAGGCTCTGTCTGCCGCGGCGCGAGCTTCCGCGATTGCGTTTTTGGCTCATGCCCTCGTGGACACGCACTTTTACAACCTCAATCTCCTCGCCCTGTTGGTGTTGCTTCAGATCGTGGCCTTCCAAAGCCACCGCCCGTCGCGGGGTTCTCCCCTTCTAAGCTCAGCGCTCGCAGTTGGAATCTTGGCCTTAGCCCTGGTCTGGCTGAATATCAGCGCGCCCTACGTTAAGTCCGCCCCTCTCCTCGCTCGAGAGCGAGCGGCCAGTGGCACCCCGCTTCCCGGGAAACTTCGGGCCACCATCACCCGCCAGGCCCTCGAGGCCGCCGAGCACGATCCCTTCCACCTCGATTCCCTTGGCCGAGCGGTCGATGCTCTCGCCCTGAGCCGCAACCCTGACGCCATCCGGCGCGCTTACGCACTGTGTGAGCGAAGAGCCACCATTCTCGAACGACTGCCCGCCTACCGCCGCCGTTATCACGCGCTCGCCTGGGCCGTTCGTAGTATGAGCCTCCCTGACGTCGCGATGAACTCTGAGTTTTTCCGGGAGTTCGAGCGTCGATACCGATGAGGCGTGCTTGGGCTGCCCGCGCTTGGCGAGCGAGGAACAAGGGCGCTTCCCGATTGAGTTTTTCCCGGCGAAATGCGTAAGATTCCCCACCTCATCTACTCGCGAGAGAAAGTCATGACCGCCCACCAACCGCGCCTGTTTATTCCCGGACCTACGGAGGTCTTTCCCGAAGTCCTGGCCCAGTACTCCCGCCCGGTCATCTCCCACCGAGGGCCCGAGATTGGCGAGATTACCCGCGATGTTTTCGACAAACTGCGAATCCTCTTTCGCACCGAGCACGAATGCTACGTGGCCCTATCGGCCGCAACGGGCTTGATGGAGGGCGCGGTGCGCAACCTGGTGAAGAAGCGCTTGTTGTCCACGGTCTGCGGGGCCTTCAGTGCCCGTCAGCACACCGTCGCCAATAAGTGCGGGATTCCGGTCGACGCCCTCGAAGTTCCCTTTGGCAAGCACATCGAGCCGGCCGAAATTGACAAGGCCTTGAGCACGGGCAAGTACGATGTGGTCACGGTCGTCCACAGCGAGACCAGCACCGGCACTCTGAATCCAATCGCCGAAATCGGCGCCGTCGTCAAAAAGTACGACGATGTCTTGTTTGTCGTTGACTGCGTCAGCTCCTTGGGAGGCGCACAACTTGAGGTCGACGCCTGGGGTATTGACTTAGCCTTCGCTGGCACTCAAAAGTGCATCGCTCTTTCGCCCGGATTAACCGTCTTCGCGGTCAGCCCGCGCGCGATGGAACGCTGTGCGTCCATCGAAAATCGTGGCCACTACTTCGACTTTCTCAATTACCGAAAGATGGCGAAACGCGGACAGTGTCCGGCGACGACCGGCATCTCTTTGCTCTACGGACTTCAATTCCAGCTCGGGCGCATCGCGACCGAAACGATGGAGGCCCGTTGGCAGCGTCACCTCGACATGGCGAAACTCGTTCGGGGTCATCTCAATGAACGCTTCCGCATGTTCCCGGAACCGGAATTCGCCACGCCCACCGAGACCGTCTACTACGGTGACGGCCTCGGCATCGCGGCTTTGATAAGCGCCGTGCAAGAACGGGGCATGTTGTTCGGCAACGGATACGGCCCCATGAAGGGCGAAAACTTCCGTATCGGTCACATGGGAGATCTCCAGGTATCCCACCTCGAACACTTCCTTGCAGTCTTTGACGAAGAGTTGGCCAAGCTCAAATAAGATCAGCCCTCAAGAGTCACTTGAGGGCTGTCTTCCGCATCCGTCGCAGTCATTTGGGGCCTATTGGTTTTCGTAGCCGGTGTACCCACGGAACTTCTGGGTCCAACCTTGGAGTTGGCGGGCCTCCCGGTCGAAGGCGTTGTCCCACAGATCGCTGTCGATCGCTTGCGTCTTGTAGACGAAGTCGTCGCTCTCGAGGTCCGCAACGCGCCAAGCCTTAACGGCTTTGGTGATGAGCCTCTTGAATTCCGATTCGCTTCCCGTCTTGCGGATGGTGAGGGCCTTGGCTCGAGTCTTGATGGCCGCGGCCATGTCAGACTCGATCTTTCGCCACAGACTCATGTCGACTTTCTTGCGCAAGGCCCGCCATTCGGATCGAGTCTTGCCGTTGATGAGCTTGCCGGCTTTTTTGACCGGCGTCTTCGGGGTTTTATTGGCCGTCGCCGTATCCTTCTTCGAGTTCTCCGCCTGACGGTTGTCGGTTGGCGTCTCCTCATCGTCCCCGGAACCCATCACGGCGAAGGCCACGATCACCGCCAGCAACACAATACCGCCGATGACAAAGGGAAAGGGATTGGACTTCGCTTTGACCTGGCGGCCGCGGCGGCTCGAATTCGTCTGGCGCTTTGCCATGGATGGGGCTCCTGCTCTTGTCGCAAATCGGCGCGGCCGATGGCCGCAAAGGACGCGCACTCTATCGACGCCGCCGGGTCAGCACCAAGTTGCGGGCCTTTTTCGGGTTTGACGCAGTGTCTAGGTTGGAGGCACTAGTTTTGGAGTTCGAGCCGAGCGGCGTAGCCGCCGTCTTGGCCTTCTCCGTCGGGAAAGCCGCGGATTTCGCTCACAAGCCGCCACTCAGACCGAGTTTCCAAACAGGACGCAATCAGCCCCTCGTTCTCAGGGAGCAAGACGCTGCAGGTTGAATAGATGATACGGGCGGGCTTCCCGGCTGCGGCTAACTGGTCCATCGCGCTGTCCAACAAGGTCGATTGGAGCCGGCGCAGATTGGCCAAGGACGCCGGATTGAGGCGGTGTCGAGCGAGCGGGCGACGGTCCAAGACTCCCGAATTTGAGCAAGGAACGTCGAGCAACAGAGCCCCAAACTCAAGGTCTTTCAGAGCCCCCACCCCGCCCTGGTGAAGCTGGGCCTCCAAATTGTTCAAGTCGAGACGCTTGGCATTCTGGCGAATGCGCTTCAAGCCCAATTCATCCATCGACCAGGCGATCACGCGGCCCCCGGTCGGGCTCAATTTCTCCGCCATCTGTGCTGCTTTGCCGCCCGGCGCTCCGCAGAGATCCGCCACGGTCTCCCCTGCCTGGGGATCGACGAGTTCGGCCACGCGCGCGGCGAAGCTCCCCTGCACGGAACAGCGCCCCTCCCTGAGGCCGGCAAAGCTGAGAGGGTCGCCCCAAGATTCACACAGAACGATCTCCGCGGGATGATCCGCCACTTGGCGAGCGGAATGCCCGGCGGCGCTAAGTTCTCCGAGAAGAGCCTCGCCACCTCCACCACCCGCGCGCGGTCGCAAGGAAATGAGTGGTCGGGCTTGCGCCGCCTCCACCAAGGCTCCAGCGCGCTCTGATCCCAACTGAGCCTCAAGCAGGATCAAGGCTTCGGGCTCAAACCCCATTTGAAACGCACGGTAAACCAAAGACTGCCGTTGGGGATCGGGAAAGACGGGGCGCGCGAATTTCCAGGACCGGCCGGGAGGAGAAAAATGGGCCCGATCTGGATGGTCGCCATCCTTCGATTCGCGAACCCCAAGTTCTCGGGTGAGGGTCCGCAGTACCGCATTCACAAAGCCGCGCGCCTTTTTGGATCTCAAGCTCGAGACCGCACAGTCGACCACGGCGTGGGTTGGAATCCGGTCCAAAAACAGCAGCTGGTAAAGGGCTAGCTCAAGGACGCGTCGTGAATCATCGGGGGTATTCGCAATCCCCGCCCCCACATAGGCATTCAGAATCCGATCGAGCGTAGCGCGCCAACGACACACGCCGTTCACAAGTTCGAGGAACAGGCCGCGATCGCGCCCGTCGAGGCCCCGGGTCGCGTCGCGTTGGGAGGCGTAGTCAACCTGTCCCGATTCGATCTTTCGCAAAGCTCGCAAGGCCAGCTGACGACTGTCGGCGCTTGATGGTTCAGTCCGACTCATGGGAATCCTCACTGCTTTTCGGAATTGAGAAATGGCAGTCGGAACTCAGCCGAGCGCCATTCAGAAAATCTCGCGTCGCCATGGGGCGACGCCCCGGAGGCTTGACCTGCAAAAGTTCCAGCACTCCCGAACCGCAGAGCACCCTAATGGCTGCGCCCTTTGCTTCAAGAATTCGGCCCGGTTCACCTTCGTGTTGCTCATCTTGGGGAAGGCACTCCAAGACCTTGAGGCGATGAGGGTCATCGCCCGAGATCAGATCCGCATAGGCGCCCGGCCAAGGATTGTAGGCTCGTACTTGGCGATCCAATTCGAAGGCCGACCGCCGAAAATCCAGTTGACCATCGGTTTTGCTCATGAGCCCGGCGTAGGTCGCGGCCATCGCCTGTTGGGGTTCGAAGACGAAGTCTCCCACTTCCAAGGCGTCCAAAGCTTCCACGATGAGCTTGCCGCCAAGCGGCGCCAAGCGATCGTGAAGTTCGCCAGCGGTCTCTCGGGGGTTTGCAGGTAAAGCAGCACGGAGGCCAATGGGGCCGGTGTCTAGGCCCTCATCCATCCGCATGATCGTTACGCCTACTTCGAGATCGTTGTGCAGAATCTGAGCGTTGATGGGCGAGGCTCCGCGGTGGCGAGGCAACAAGGAGGCGTGAACGTTGAGGCAACCATGGCGGGGAAGAGCCAAGAACAGGGGTCGCAAGATCTGGCCGAAGGCCACCACCACCACGACATCTGGTTTAGCCTCTACAACTCGTGCTCGCGCCGAACGTGTATTGATTTTTTCGGGCTGAAAGACCTCAATGCCGAATTTTTCGGCCAGGGCCTTGACGGGAGGAGCCTGAAGTTTCTTGCCCCGACCCGCGCGACGATCCGGCTGCGTCACCACGAGCGCCAACTCGTGCTCGCTCGCGACCAGGCACTCCAAGGCGGCACTGGCAAACTCGGGTGTTCCCATAAAGACGATGCGCATGACGGTTTTTAGCCAGTCCGCGCCCGCCACGAAAGCCCACTCGACTCCGCGCGGCCAATCACTTGGTCTTCTGAAATTCCCTTTGGGCTCGACGTCTAACCTTGGTCTTGGGGAACTCGGCCTTGAGTCGCTTCAAGAGTTCTGCCACGCGAGAGTCGTCCCCAGCTTTCTTGGCCTTTCGGGCCTCCGCATACAATTCAGCGGCCTGGGTCTCTTTTTCGTGAGCGGCGATAATGGCGCCAGCTTTTTCGTGCTTACGTAGGGCTTCCAAACGTACTGCGGCTCGCTTAGCCGTGGGAAGATCGCCGCCTCGGTCTCTTATTTGCAGCAAGGTGCGTACCGCTTCCGCCAAACGTTTCCTCACAAAGGCCTTTTCTGCCCTCTCAAACAACTTTTGGAGGCCCCGATCCTTTTTGAGGTCGCGCATGGCTTTTCGACCTTCAGCGGTCTTGGCCATCTTCTTGAGGGTTGATTTCGCCAAGGCGCCCGCGTCGGAGTCGCCCAGCTGATTCACTAGCTTCTCGAGCCTGGAAAGCGATGCAAAGTGATGACCTTCAGTGAACTCCTTCACCGCGGTCGCGATCGTGTTTCTTGAACCCTCTTCGGATCTTGCTCTGAGGGTGGCCACACGCTTCGCCAACACCGATTTCTTGGGGAGTTTCGAAAGGCCTTGCAGGGCTGCAAGGGAGGCCGCGTATTGATCCTTGGAGAGGAAATTGCGGCTTCGCGTGATCGCGAGGCGATAGCTCTTGAGTTCGGAGCGACTCAAGCCCCGTCCCACTGCGCGTAGCACCTTTTTGAAGGCGGTATCGAAAAGACCGGAACTAGTCTCGTCTTCGAGCTTGACGACTATTTCGAGGTCGGGCTTGCAGAAAACGGCGTTCGGAACCTTCATCGTCGAGCCGCTAAACAACTTCCTATAGGCGTCGCGATGATGCGCCTGATGAGTCCGGCAAGGCACGCTTCCATAGCGCGTGCAGTAGGTTCCTTTTTTGTTGCGCTTTTCGGGATGGTCTTCAGTCGCACAGATGATGGCCACAACTTTTTTGAAGTGCTTGACGATCTTGCTGTCCTTTAGGACATCGTTGTAGATACGCTCGCAGCTCGCCTCGTTGTCCTGCATGACCAAGATCACGATGGGGACGTTGCGCAAAGAGGCCTCTTCGATGGCCTTTTTGAAGGAGCCGCGGAACCAGGCAAGTTTCGGCTCCGCCGTGCTTGTAGGATCGGCTTCGGCGCGCGAAGGCTCGGGCGTGGAACTCACGAAGGTGATGAGAACCAGGAGCCACAGGGCGCAGAGAAAAAGGCCGCGCATGATTACACCTCTTTAGAGCTTTGGATTGATGTCAGACGAAGGTCTGCTGATTGTAGTCGACGGCCCGGTGCTGCGCTCACGCGAATTGGTTTTGGGGTAGCGGGAGAGCCGGGGAGGTGAACCGAGTGTGACGAGATCGGAGCGCATACCTAACTTACTTATCGATCCACCCCCCTGGTGGCTTCCCGGGCTTCCTTACCGCAGGGCCTGTGCCAAGACTTAGCTCTGAGCCCTCCCTTTTTACCCAAAGGGCCTCCAGGAGCCTCAAACCGACGCCGAGGATAGGTTGTGAGAAACCGCGCTCCTAGCGAGCCCCCTGTAAAACCCCAGTTCTTTGTGCGATAGCGCTCCGGGTTGGCCCCAGTGGCAAAGGAGATCTGACCCCGGGCGCTCTCGACTCCAGGACAGGGGGCCGCAAAGACTCGGGATATTTTTCTAGTGGGGCGACCGCCCCAACTCCTGTACCTAACCTCGCTTGTGAAGAATGCTGCAAGAATGCCCAGGAATTCACCCAACGAAGGCTCAATTGAGGGTGGGTAAGTTCCGAATTTGAGGTGGAGGGAACATTCTCCAGAGTGAGTAAGAGAGGCTTTCCCAGCTGTGAAGAGCGGGGACCAAGACTGCGGTCCGTACCCCGACCAGATGGGAGATACCGAAACATGCCGGCAGAACTTGTCAGCAAACAACAGAGGCAGGAGATGATCGTTGAGATCGTCAAGAGCAAGGAGGTTCACAACCAGCTTGAACTAATCCGCCTTTTGGAGGCCCGTGGCATCACGGCGACACAATCCAGTGTTTCCCGCGATATCCACGAGCTTTCGATTGCGAAAGTGGACGGGCGCTACGTGGTGGCGGTTCTACCGATCACCAGTAGCGACGGAGATGTCATTGAAGAGAACCCGGCTCATGCCTTTGTCACCACGCTCGCTCCGGCGGGCCAAAACCTCCTCATCGTTAATACGATGCCGGGAGGCGGCAAGGCGGTGGGACGCTCGATTCAGAACGCGCGTTGGCCCGAAGTGTTGGGATTGATCTGTGGTGGAGACACTCTCTTCATCGCCGTGCCCGACAAAAGGGAGCAGCTGCGCTTGATGACACGACTTCAAGAGTTCATGGAGAAGCCCGAATTGCCGGAGGACCCAGGTCTCCCCGCGTTCGCGCGCTTCGACAGTCAGCCTGCGCCGATGCCCTTCGGCAACTAGTCGAAAGATCGGGTCAGGCGAAGCAGGTCAAGGCGAGTAGCGGTCACCCCGCTGCTCGCCTTTTCTTTCAAGCGCTAAGACAGCAAGCGCCTCAGGGCACTGCGGCGACCATCGAGAAGATCCTCTAGACTGACGCCGTCGAGGACCGAGAAAAACGCGCGCCCGGCGTCGGCCAAGACCGAATTGAGGGTGCAGGCTTTCGCGATTACGCAGTCTCCGCTCTCTTCTTGGCACTCGACGAGAGCGAGAGGGCCCTCGAAGCGCCGCACCACATCGCCAATGATGATGTCTTTGGGTTGCAGCCCCAAACAAATGCCCCCGCCGCGGCCTCGCTTCACCTCCACGAGACCCTCGTGACCGAGGCGATTCACGACTTTGCTGAGGTGGTTAAAAGAGATGTCGAACGCCCTCGCGATATCCGGCGAGATTGCCCATTCGCCTGGATGAGCCCCCAGGTATAAGAGCACCCGCAGCGCGTAGTCGGTATGGCCAGTCAATCGCATGGTCATGATGTTAGCGCCGCCTCGTTCAAGTCTCCACGGCCGGTGCGAAAGGATCGCCAAGGATGTCGTCGAGTGCAGCCCCGGACAAAAAGAACTCTCGACGCAACTGATTGACTAGATTCGGATCACCGCAAAGAAAGATCCGTTGACCTCGAGGCTCGGGGGCCAGCTTTCGCAGCAGCTCAAAGAGATCGCCCACAACGCAATCCTCGGCGGCGAGGCTTTTGGGATCTTCTTTGACGACGGTCGAGGAAGTCAGGTTGTCGTGGCGCGCCGCCAATTCTCTCAACTCTTCAAGCAAGTAGAGGCGGTCGGGAGTCAGCCCGGCTTGAAGGACGTTGATGGGGCCACGGTGCCCGACTGCGAGCGCAGATCTCAGCACCGCCCACAGCGGCGCCATGCCCGTCCCCACCCCCACCAAGAACAGCCCCTGGTCGAGTTTGCCGGCTTCGTAGGTGCAGTCGCCGCGTGGACCCTCTGCTTGTAGGGTCTCGCCGATGTTTAGTTCGTCGGCAAGGAACCCACTCATCCTCCCGTCGGGAATCTGGCGAACATGAAGCTCAATCAGATCCTCATTCGCAAGGCTGGCAATTGAATAACTGCGGGCAAGGCCATCGGGCTTTTCGAGCGCAATAAACTGCCCCCCCAAAAACGCTGGCATTCCCGTCGCCTTGAAACGCAAACGGAAAATGGATGGCGCCAAGAAGTCGCGTTCGACAAGTTCAAGTTGGAATCTCGAAGCCCCTGCAAGTGCGTCGCTTGCGTCAGCGATGGAAAGAGAACCTTGGGGCCGGCACTGGCAGGACAAAAATAGACCCGCCGCACGGGCGCGAGGCCGGAGTCCAGCTTGAGAAGCCTTGGGCAACTCCCCCTCAAGACAGCGCAAAAGGCAGCTTTGACAAGCGCCACTTCGGCAACTGTTCGAGATCTTTTCTCCGGCCCGTAAGAGCCCCTCCAGGACCGATTCCCCCGCTTCGAGATCAAAGGTCCGATCGCGAAAACGGATCTGCATTACTCAGCGCGCCCCATCACCTGATCACGAAGACCTTCCATGCGCTCGGCCACGGTGTCGACATCTTCTTGGGATATGCCCAGGGAGAGAAGGGTCTCACCGAGATGCTTGATGACGGTGTCGACGTGGGCGTCCTTCATTCCTTGGTCCCGAAGGGCGGCATGCCCCTTGTTCATGTCGAGGCCGGTGTAGTTGTTGGGACCACCGAGGGCAACGGTCAAAAACGCCTTTTGCTTGGCGATCTGGCCCTCCATGTCGACGTCCGCAAAAAAGTTCGCGACGGATTCGTCGCGCAGCATGCGCCGATAGAACTCTTCGGTGGCGGCCTGGAGGGCATCATCGCCCCCGAACTTTTCAAATAGTGTCGTCATGAATTGCCTCTCGTTTAAACATGCATTTCATTTGCATGTTAAGAATCACAACAACGTTTTCAACAACCTGCTATACGGCGTCAGACTAAATTCTCCCGCTTTTTTAGGTCAGACCTAAAAAAGCGGGAGAATTTAGTCGTCGGGTAGACCAGGGAGATTTTTCTCCCCAGCCCCCCACAGATCCGGACGTGCGCGA
>JAZGFI010000100.1:0-2159 GCA_036479435.1 Planctomycetota bacterium
CGCCACATTGCACGATCTGACGCCATTGTTACAAGTTGCGGCAGTGATACGTCTGCGCAGTCGCTGAACAGGCTGCCCGCTGGATATTGTCTACATCCCATCACATGTGCCAAGAGTGCTCGTCGCACCATTCTGTCGGCGGGTAGGCGCAGCACATGGCCAAGGTAGCGTAGGCGGCGTTTGCGCACAGCCAACACCAGGTCATATGCCGGCGCTGTTGCCGTCACTCGGTAGTCATCGCCCGTTATGACATGCAAGCAAGTGCTGTTAAACCCATTTATCGTTCGGGTTACCTTACGATTTAGGGTCCAGGCCTCGCAGCAGTGTGTGAGGGATGAGCATACGCAAAGACGGTATAACCGTAGCTTGGTTGACCGCGAGAGTCGGTGGTCGGCCCACAGGTGGCCCAGTGAGCTGAATGCAGACTGCGCGATCGCAATGCGATATCGCAGGTCCGCCTCGTCGTTCCCGTCGCCCTGCAGCCTGCTGCCCAGGTATTCAAAGTTGGGCACGTTTTCTAGCGGTGGGTCATTGCCGATGACTACCTTATCGAGGCATGCCTCGGCTGCGCGTCTTTTGCTCGACTTGACGGCTTTGTCAGTCAAGGAGCCTACGCGCGATCGCTGTGTCCGGCCTCCGTCGCACCATCGCGCCATGTGTATCTTCAGGCCGCGTGACTTGGTGAACTCACGCGCGCAGGATTCGCACTTATGTACCAGGTTGAGCCTCGCTACGTCCGCCTCGGTGGTCACACTCGTTCGCGTCGTCTTGTGAATGTGCATCACCTTGCTTTTCTTCGCAGAGATGATCATCGCAGCATCCTCAAGAGAGCCGATGGCCAGCGATGTGACACGGGCCGTAGCTTGCTTCGCGTCCTCGTCGATGAGAGCGGCGTCATCTGCGTATTCGAACTTCGACATGCGGACGGTGTATGCACCCGTGCCCACTGTCATGCCTGGGTTCACTTGATCATGCAGCCTGAAAATTCTGTCTAGCCCTGCGATGAAGCACACTGGGGAGAAAATGTCCCCCTGCAGCACGCCTCGCTCTATGTTAAAGGACTCTGAAAATGCAATTTCACCATCCTGCTGCTTGATCCGCACAACGCCTGTTGCTGCGGAGAAGATGGCCTGGACGATGCGCCTCACTTTCGTACTGACCCCTGCTTCTGCGAGAGCACTGTCGAGGAACAACTGGCTCTCCGTGTCAAACGCGGCGCTGTAGTCTATGAAGGTTACTACCGCTTGTCTACCTTCTCTTAGTACCATGTCGATAAACCATCTAAGGGCGCAGACGTTGTCCCTGCATCCACGAGCTGGCCTGAAACCTGCCTGGGTATCCGGCAGATGATCCTCCAGCACCGCCATTAGTCGACGCGCCACGATGGCCGAGAACAGTTTGTACGAGTGGCAGAGGAGGCAGATCGCGCGGTAGTTCGCCATGTCGTCGCGGGAGCCCTTCTTGTGTAGCATGATGAAAACACCTCGCACCAGTTCTGGGGGGATCCGCTCCGTGTGCCACATCAGGCGACATATGCGAAATAGTTCGTTTGTAGCATGCATGGACCCACGGTAGGCTTCCACGGGCACGTTGTCCCACCCCGTCGCTTTGCCGCTGCGTAAAGCATTGAGGCAGATTCTCAGTTCGTCTTCACTGAGAGCGTCTTCCGCTGAGGCTGAGTTTTCGAGGTTCCGGTCTGCGTCTGCTGCCGGTCGCTGAAACTTTGCACCGAGGAACTTCTCCCATTCACTCAGCAGGTGCGTGGTCGTCGTAATTGGGCTACCGTCAGCGCCCTTCGAAGGGTTCCAGATTGTGCGTCTGTCTTTGTGTCGGGTTTCGAAAGATGTCCCGCGCCGCGGCTTGGCTTTCGCGGCGAGTGCTGCACTACACAGGCTGTGAAGACAACAAACTAGACTAGACAGGATGAGTACCTGTAGACGCAATTTGCATACCATTCACGAACTTTCAAACGACGAAAACGCCGTAATTAACGAGTTTTGTGGCGCCGGCGGGCGATAAAACGATATAGTAGACCAGCCAACATGTGATTTTATACTTAACATGGCATGGTATGTTAATAGCAGGCAACCATGCTAGATCAATAGTCCATAGGATGAGGAAAACGGTGTGGGTGGATGCCACCCTGGAATTTGAATTTG
>JAZGFI010000101.1:0-6551 GCA_036479435.1 Planctomycetota bacterium
AAAGTGAGATTAAAGTACCTTAATGTCCCATGGACGCCCATGGACAGCGATGGAACTTGCGTAAATTCGCAATTTTCAGCATCCAAAAAGTGGCTCCCCCTCGCGGCATTAACTTGCAACTGGCAGCTGAAACTGGCGAATTTTCGCAAGTTCCATCGTTGTCCATGGGCGTTGTTTCGGCAGTTTGTATTCATACGCGCGATCGCACATGTGCTTGTTGCTACGGTTGAGTGATGTCATTGATGACAGCCGCTAGCCGCTATCGAGTTCACCGCCAGCGCCACGCCGTCTTACACGTGTAGACCTATCGCCATCGCCTAATCGTCATGTTTATCGCCTGTTTTCCGTTTCACTAATTGTAAGTACTGTGCTATAATATTGTCAACTGTTATAGATTGTTACTGTGCTATTAGTCCGATATATGCTTACTTCGTTTATCAGTATTACTCGTGTAAAGCTAATGTTCTGATCGCTCGCTACACGAGACAGCGCTAGGCGCCGATTGAATAGCCGTTCAGTATTGTCAATGCATTTCTGCTATGTCGCCAATGTAGCTAAGTACAGCCAGTAGTAGGCCTAATGTGCGTATAATTATGTGTAGGTCTACTCTGTGTAGTCGTAGTATTTCTGCTCTAGCCGTATTGCTCTGGTAGTATGCGTATACTTATAATAATTATGTCGTATTCGTAATATATAATTATTATAGAAAACGATTCTTGTAGCTTCGGTGTATCCGCTAGGTGTCGACACCTATTATTATTATTATTATTATTATCTACTGTGAGCGTATTACTTACACTATTTTTGTCCTTTTTTTTTGCTTTTAGTTCGACTGCGTGTTATCGCCAATTAAAGCGCCAGTGCGAAAGAATACGGAGAACAGTGTGTCGTCAAATTAGTCGAAAATTATTGACTGAAAGTGCACTACGCCATGGACGAAGCAGTTCGCGCCTACGAGGTCCTAAAGAAGACGCGCACGATAAAAAAGGGTCTGCTGACGAGGTGCGTCAACAGACTGCGCGCAGTTGTCGGCCAAGGAGCTGACGTACAGGCCGACACTGTAGATGAATCTCGACGCCGCGCACGACTCTTGCTTCAAGAACTCGATAACATCAACGTGCAGATGGAGACCGTCTTGCTGGAGAATGACATCGCAAGAGAAGACGACGAAGAAGGCGTCTCACGTCCAACGGCTCGCTTCGTCGATGTTGAAAGTAACTTTGAAGAAGTAACCGCTAGAGAGATAGAGGTTGACAAGCTGCAGACAGGATGGACGCACGATACGCAACCCGCCGACGCCAACGCCGACGTTCTCGCCAAGACGCTCGAAGCATTGAGCCTCATCACCGACAAGCTAGTCACCCCGAGAGACAACGCATCAATCCGCACGACAGGAATGCATCCGCCAAGATGGGATGGCCAGAACAAGAATTTCCACTCGTGGCGATTGCAGCTAGAACAGTACTTCAACTCCGCTGGTATCAGCAAGGAGGCAGACAAGCTGATGTACATACTGCACGCCTCAGTTCTGCCGTCTCGAGTGACCGCCTCTATCGACAGCTGCACTGCTATGAGCGGCCCTAACGGAGTATGGTGCCGGCTAGAAGAGAAGATACCGAAGGCAGCTGTAGTCCAAGAAATCATCGCTGACGTGGAAGGCATTCGACCGATCAGACAGAATGCAGCATCAGAGATGAGAGCCGTATTGGATCGATTGACCGACTTTGCGCGACGAATCACGGAAATCGGCAATGAGAGCGAACTCTACTCGCCCACGGTGGTACGTATCGTAAGCAGCAAGCTGGAGCCAGAACTTTACTACGAGTGTGAACGCTGGATGCGACAGAACCACCCAACAGAACAACTCTCCGTCAACAGAATCGTCGAATTTCTACGAGCAGAGACAGAGGCGCGTGAACGATTGATGCCAGCCAAATCGACCAGGAATGAAAAGAAATCGTCACTCCATCACGTCAACGGAACCGGAACGTCATTTACCGATCCGTGTATCTTGGGCTGCGGAGTTCACCACAAGTTTATCGACTGCCAGGCGTTTCAAGCGATGCAACCTGCACAACGCCGCGATGTCATCAGAACCGACGGACGCTGCTTCAGCTGTTACGGTCGTCACAGAAGTAGCGACTGCACACGGCCGAAACGATGCATCGAATGCGGTGATCGACATCACAAACTACTCAACTGTCAACCGAATCGCCAGTTGTCAGCGCCAACGTCAACGACACGTCGTGCCTCGCCACCTACGTCACAGATGAACCCTGCATCCGCCAGTTTTACGCCACAGCAAGGTTTCGCAACGTCAACGCCAACCTTCCTTGGTCACCTGCACGGAAATCAAGGCCGGTTCTCGCCGTCAACCTACGTGGAGGTTCGTGACTCGACTGGAGCGTGGCACAAGATAGTCGCTTTTCTCGACACCGGAAGCGACACCACCCTCGTGAGACATTCACTGGCAAAGCGACTTGGCATCACCGGCGATGATCAAGTCTTCCGTTACGGTGTGGCAGGGGGCGGAGTCAGATCTGAGAAGAGTGCGAGATACGCGCTTCGCGTGCGACCGGTGCACAGAGACGCGAGCATCGCCTACGACATCAGCGCCATGGGAATCAAGGTGCCAGCACACGACGCGCCCGCGATCGACAGCAGCCTGTTTCAACAGTACGAGTACCTTCAACCGGCGCGAGATTGCGTTCCATTGGCGAAAGAGAAAATCGACCTGCTGGTAGGATACGACCAGGCCTTCCTGATCTCAACACTTCACACGATCTCCTCACCTACGAACGAAGCGCAACTGCCGAGTGCAGCCTGCACACGGTTGGGCTGGGTGCTCTTTGGTGGTCAGATACAGCCCCCAAGAGCCATCGCCAGATCTGCAGTTCACCACGTTCAGCGACTCATCGAAGATGACATCAAGAAGCTGTTCTACTCCGACGTAGCGGGGGTTAAGCCGACGACCGCCTGCATCTGCAGTGACAAGGAACTAGCCGAAGCGAAGTTTTTACAACACGCCAGGACAACTACATCCATCACACAGGAAGGAAGAGTCAGAGTTTTCATGCCTTGGCGTGATGGGTACCCAGAGGCTCTACCATTCAACAAGGAGAAGACAGTTGCCAGAATGTATCAGCAGGAGAACTCCTTGAGACGAAATGGTCGTCTTGAAGCATACAACGCCGAGATCCGAAATCTCATCACGCAGGGATTTGTACGTCCACTCACGATTGAAGAGACTCACGACGGACGTGGTTGGTATCTGGAGCATCACGCCGTCTATCGAGAAGACAAGTCCACCACGAAGACCCGCATCGTCTGGAACGCCGCCGCACTGTTCAAGGGCGTTTCACTCAACGACGGCTTTCACAAAGGCCCCGACCTACTCAACTCACTCATCTCATGTCTTCTCGCTTGGCGTCGCGACCGAGTCGCACTCGTGGGAGATGTGAAGAAGATGTTCAACCAGATCGAAGTTGCCGAACCGGACCAGATCTTTCACCGGTTCGTTTGGCGATTTGGAGATGAGTGCTCACCGCCAATCGCATTCCAGTGGATACGTCTACCGTTCGGGGATCGACCCGCACCGGACATCGCCATCAACTCCGTCAGAATCCTTGCTGAAATCGGTCGTCAATCGGAACCGATTGGAAGTTACATCGTCGACAACGAGATGTACATGGACGACATCAGCCACTCAACCGCCACTGCAGAAGATGCCATCAGAGCAAGAGACGAGGTCGATGCTGTCCTCGCCAGAGGGAAGTTTGACATCAAGACGTGGCATTCGAATCATGCTGCGGTAGATGACAACCCAGATGAACCGACAATCGACGTCTTAGGTCATCATTGGGACAAAGAACTCGACCTGTTTTCATTGAAGGCCAAAGACCTTGAAATGGAAGCTGACCCGGTAACGAAGCGAACGATATTGAGTCTCGTCGCGAAGATATGGGATCCTCTAGGCATGCTGTCGCCTGTCTCGTTGGCATTCCGCATCGACCTACAAGACTTGTGGCGCCGCGGTGTGTCTTGGGATGAACCACTCGACGACGACCACAAGCAGCGATGGAACAAACACGTGATTCAGATGCAAGAGTTAGTGAAGTTTCAAGTGCCTCGTTGTGTGAAGCCAATAGATAGCGTCGGCAAGCCGCAACTACACTGCTTCAGCGACGGAGGAGCGAATGCCTACGGTGCTGTTCTTTGGCTACGTTGGTCACTCAGCAACGGCACCACGACGACGACATTCGTCATGGCGAAAGCACTCGTCGCTCCTCTGAAGAAAAAGTCGATTCCACGGTTGGAGTTGATGGCCGCCGTCATCATGTCTCGACTCGCAAAGTTCATCGAAGACGTCATGGGCGGATTCGACTCTATACACTTCTGGGTCGATTCGCAAACCGTCCTGAAGTGGGTTCGCTCTGCCTCCGCCAACTTCAAACCGTTCGTGTCTGCCCGTATTCAAGAGATACAGGACACGCACCCGCGCTTCATGGACGAGTTTCGCTACGTCCCGTCCAACATGAACGCCGCCGACGCCCTCACGAAGCCTCTCTCAGTACGTGAACTCGAGTACTGGCATGCGGGACCGCTCTTCTTACGTCAACATGAAGACACGTGGCCGCAAGAGTCTGCATGCGAACAAGACTCTGAGATTGAAGCCGCCACACGAATCGAAGGTCGCAACGAGAAAGCTCGCACGCCACGTCACCGCCGTATACATCATGTTCGCGCCAATGATGTATGCATCGCCGACATGACCATTGCAGATCGACTCGTCGCTCAAGTCAGCGAATGGGACCGCCTTACCCGCCACGTTGCGCGCTGGAGACGAATACTGCAACCGAGAGTTAACCGCGCCGAGACCAGAACGATTGGAGCAGAAGAACTGAAGGACGCTCAGCAGGCGCTTTTCTTCCTCTGCCAGTCGGAGTTCCGAGAAGACTTTGTCGCGTGTCGCTCAACATTCGCCAGCATCGCTCCAGTGCTCGACGCCAAGGGAATTGTCCGCGCCGAGGGACGCATCGGAAAGTTGCCTCTGCATCCTGATGTGTGCCACCCGATCATCTTGCCAGGAAACAGTCCACTCGTCGAACTCTACGCTCGCCGCAAGCATATACGCTATCTACACCAGGGGTACCGAGTGGTGCTCGCAAACATCGCCAAGGAAGGGGTCCACATCGGCAATGGGAAAGAACTGCTGAAGTCTGTGGCGAGTAAATGTCTGTACTGTCGCACCAGGCGGGAGTCAATGCTACAACAACAGATGGGCATCTTACCTGCCTTCCGAGGAAACCCCTGTACGCCACCGTTCGCCGCTGTGGCCGTTGACTTTTTCGGACCGCTACAGACAAAAGTCAGCAGAAACGTTACGATAGAATCATCTGTGATGATCGTGACGTGTACTACCACACGAGTCGTCCACCTGGAGCTAACCAGCAGCGCATCCACTGAATCATTCCTGCTCGCGTGGCGTCGATTTGTCTCACGCCGCGGTGTACACCCGACGACAGTCTTCAGTGATCGAGGCAAGAACTTCCAGGGGGCGCAGCGACCGCTCCGTGATGCGATCGACTCGTGGGACGTTTCGCGTCTCAAGCGAGAACTCGCTGCCGAACGAACACACTTCGAGTGGCAGTTCAACGTGCCGAAGGCGAGCCACATGAACGGTGTCGTCGAGTCCCTCATACGTAGCTGCCGCCGAGGACTCGATGCTGCCGTCAACTACCTCAAACGCCGATTCACCTTCGAGGAATGGCAGACCTTCCTATCGGAGGTGATGTACGTCATCAACTCGAGACCGCTGTTTCCCGACGGACCTGATCCTGTCGGATCACCTGCGGTCACCGGCAACGACATTCTTCACCCCTTCGACCAGCCAACGGTGCCGCAGCCCGTTGTCGAGGACCGACCACATCCGCGAGACGTTGTGAAAGCTCTGCATCAGCGTGTCCAGGTGTTCTGGGAGACGTGGCTGAGATACATGCCGCCGCATCTCATCGCTCGCTCGAAGTGGTTTCACTCGCGGCAGAACCTGCAAGTCGGCGACTTGGTGCTTCTACTGGAGCCCGGGATGAAGGGTGCGGCCGCCCCACGCGCTCTGTGGGAACGTGCCGTCGTCACAGCTGTCCAGCCCGGTGATGATGGCCTAGTACGGAAGGCTACCGTGCGAACAGCGAACGCAAGGCTCTACGATCGGCCTATTCACAAGATGTGCCTGATCGCCACCGACGGCGAATTGAGCAACGGCTTACAAAGAAAATGAACGATATCATATTGCAAACTGCTCTGTTTACCGCTAATGTTATTAATTTTTTCCCTTTTTTTTTTCAATTAGCTAGGCGGGAGTGTTTCGGCAGTTTGTATTCATACGCGCGATCGCACCTGTGCTTGTTGCTACGGTTGAGTGATTCCATTGATGACAGCCGCTAGCCGCTATCGAGTTCACCGCCAGCGCCACGCCGTCTTACACGTGTAGACCTATCGCCAAATCGTCATGTTTATCGCCTGTTTTCCGTTTCACTAATTGTAAGTACTGT
>JAZGFI010000102.1:0-6556 GCA_036479435.1 Planctomycetota bacterium
GCCCATTACAAATTCGCTATCGTTACTCATGGCCGGTCTCCGTTTTTGTTTTGAGAAAAACACTGAGCCCCATTTTAGGTGAGCTCGACGACGGAGGCCGGCCCTCTCATCTCATCTGGCACCGCGCTGTCAGATTAGCTCGCGCATCGACTCCAGCGTCTTTAGCAGCTCTTTGCTCGGAGCTTTGGTGGCGCGCTCAAGCTCGTAGACCGCGGCGTCGCCTTCGATCTCTTCCAGGTCAGCGATGTCCTCAGGGTCGAAGCCTCCGCCGCCGCCGCCGGCGATGGCCATGTCGCGAATCGCCGCCATGGGGTCGCTGCGCGTGACGTCGAATTTCATCTTGACGATGTTGCCTTTGGAATTCAGGACGATTGTGGCGCGAATGGCCATCACGCTTTTTCGCATGTTCGGCATCATGCCGCCCATGCCGCCGCCGCCCGATTGAGCCGTCGGGATCATCTTTTTGGACAGCTTGAACTTGTAGGTCGTTAGAGCCGTTTCTTCGTCGAGCGACTTTTTGAACTTCTTGGTTTTCTTGCAGGTGCGGGCAATGAGTCCAGCGTCAAGCAGCTGGGTCAAGTCGTTTTTGGCTTGGTTGGCGTCGATCGCTTTCTTTTCCCACAGCGATTGCACCAAGACACGGTCGTCACTGCCGAAGATGGTGAGGCCGGGCAACTTCTTTTTGGACTTCACCAAGAACTCGCCCCCGTTGGTGGTGAGGGCTTCAAATTTTCCGACAAAGTTCTTTGCACTGGATCCGCCGCCAAGTGAGATGACCATCGCGGCCATGCCGCCGTCCTCTTCTTTGCGCTCGCTGATTTTTCCCGCGTAGTGAACCTGCTTTTCCTTGGCGAGATTCTCAAAGGCCTCAACCATGATTTGCTGGTCGCTTGGCGCTACCGTTTTTTCGGCTTCGGAGCCTTCTTGAGCCCACGCGCTCGACGCGGCAAAGGTAAACGCAAATCCTGCCAAGAGCATCCATTGAATCCATCGCATCGAATCTTACTCCCTGGTTTTTGTGTCGTATGTCTGGAGGGTCTGCAACGTCCTTGGGACGCGGCCCATTCCGACTCGCTCCTAAGAATCTACCTTGGGATCTCATCTCTTGAAACGCCTTGGTCCTTCAAAGCCATCTTTTGATTGTTTTCGCTCTTCTCGCGAGGGCTGGTAAACTGCTTACCGGTGTGGAAATGGGGCAAGCCCGGCAATTTTCAATATCTCGAGAGGGACCAAGCTCGATGCGTACCAAGGTCATCCCAATTGCTGGCGTCCTTGCCCTTATTGGTCTTTTGATCGCTGGGCTTTTTCTCGTCGATCTCGACGATATCGATGAAGCCGACTTAGTCGACGCCCTTGCCACCGAAGAATCCTCGCAGGAAAATTCCGTTCGGCGCAATCCGCTCCCTTCAGGGGCCGAGGAGTCGGGGCTGCCTGTCCTCGATTCTGAAGAGGACGAGCCGGCCGGCGATACTTGGATGTCAGGGCTGATTCGATCGTGGCAAGGCGAGGCCATCTCTGAAGCCTCCATCGTCGTTCGAGATCAACAAGGTCACATCGTCGCCTCCACTACGAGCGGGAAGCTCGGTCACTATCGACTTGCTCGCCGCGGCGGGCGCAGGATTCACATGGCTTTACCAACCGCACTTTTCGCGGCGGTCCAGGCCGCCGGGTTTCGGTCACATTTTGATCACGATCTCGCTTGGCCACACGAAACTGAGACGGCAGTATCCAAAGACTTCTTCTTGCGGGCGACCAAGGGGATGATCGTGCGAATTGTCGACGACGAGAACGACCCGCTCCCGGGGGCCACCTTGTCGATCGCCTACGCCAGCATTCGTAAAGTGCTGCCAGCGACTCCGCACGAGGAAATCAAAGTCGCTGATGCCGACGGCTGTCTTGTTTTTCATGGTGGCGGCCTCTCGCTTCCCGGTGGAGATCATGCCGCCACCTACTTGGCTAAGAAGCCGGGCTATGTTTCGCGAGTGGTCCTCAGCCTGAGACTCTTCGATGTCGACGACGAAGGGCGTTACGTCGTCACGATGAAGAAAGAGAAGGTTCACCCGATCATCGTCGCCTTCGTCGCCACTGAGGATCGGCAACTCGATGGCCCAATCGCCTTTGCCGTGCTGCAAGGACGGGGTTTTCGCGTCCTCGACATCGAAACCAATGTTGAGGGCGAATCCGAGTTCGAAGTCACTGGCCCGGGTCCCTATCGCATCGTCTTGAAGAGCGAGCGTTGGGGAATCGTCCCGGAATCAGATACCCGTTTTCAACTCGGATCCCGTCGTAGGAGCGGACCAGTTGGGACTCGCGATTCTCTCCTCTTCTCCCTCGGTAAGAACTCCACGTCCGTGTTTATTGCCTTGGAGCCGACCAAGTCCATCGTCTTCAACGTCGTTCACGCGGATACCGGGCGTCCGGTCCCCAATGTTGCGATGGAGTTGCTGACCCTCGCGGCAGATTCGCCGCTCGTCAACACTCGTAAGAAGGGGACGACGGACGTGGACGGTCGGCTTGAGATTTTTCGCACGATCGGACCCACTTTCGTTCTCCGCGTTGCCGACCCGAACTGGGAGTTCGCTTCCGATGCGATGAGCGATGACTTTAGTACGAGGTCTTTATCGTTCGTCGGTGATGGCGTTGGTTCTGATTTGCGTCTTTTGTCCAAAGAGCCAGTATGGTCCACAATACACCAGGGATTGCTCATCGGCGCCAAGATGAAGGGCTCTCTCAAGTTCAACTTGTACCTAAGGCCTCTGGGGACCTTGATCTGCCGCCTCCTTGATAAGTCTGGTAAGGAGGTGCGCAACGCACGCGTTCAAGTAGACCCCGCCCAAAACATGTACTACGCGCCACTTTTCGATACGAATCCCCGTCGACACAGCACGCGTGTTGTGCCCAGCTTTAGCGACAGCGAGGGAATCGTCAGGCTTGGGTCGTTTCCGACCGACAAGCCGCTTCGGCTCTTCGTCGAGCCTCCGCAGGGGGCGGCGTTTTGGACGTCGGGTATGCGCCTCTCCGCCGACCCGAGCCAAACTCCTCAGACCATCATCGTGCCCGACTCAAGACCGCTCGAGATCCAAGTTGAGTTTCTCGATGGCCGGCCGGCTCAAGGGGTCGGTATTCGTCTCCGTTGCCACGCGCCCACAGCATCTCGTCCGGCGGCTAGTTTCTCCTACGGCTGGGCGGTAACGAACGACAAAGGCCTAGCTCGTTTTCCCCGGGCCCCTTTGGGTCGAGTTGGCTTGTGGCTCCTGGCCCCAGACAGCACTAAGCTCCTTCACCGCAGATCGGCGGTAGAGGGCACTTTTTACGACATCAGTCATCCCAGTAAACGTCGCATCGCAGTCAAGTTGAAGTGAAGTGGCTTTCGTCTTCGAGACGAGAGCTTGCGTCTCTATTTGTACCCGCCCAAGGCGTAGCGCTGCCAGGATGATTCGAAGTCTTCGACGGAGATACCAAAGGACTGCTCAAGTGCTTTTTCCCAGGGCATTCCGCTGGCCCAGGCTTTGACGAGCTCCTTCACTCGACCCTTGGCCTTGCGACGGCAAAGAAAGTTGACCATCGACCAACATAGGGCGTGTTCTTCGAGCGTAGTGAAGACCTTCTGTTTGAAGAGTCCCTTCAGGGACACTCGCTTTTTCTTTAGTCGTTTGGCAACAAGCTTGTTCCAGTTGGCCTTGATGAACCAGGGATTCTGGATGCTCTGGCTTTCCGGGAGCTGGAAGACATTGAGATCATGGGCGCGCTTACCACGCTTCAGATCGAGCCAATGCGCAGCGCCGACTCCAAACCACAGAGGGATTCTTCTTTTGGGCCCCAAGTAGCCCAGCGCGGCGTAGCAGGCGTGGTGGTACACAAAAGCGTGAAGGCCACGGTCGGTATAGCGGGTCTCGTGATCCGGGAAGCAGAAGAGCCGGCAGGCTTCCCCGGTGGTCCCAAAGCGAAATGAGTACTTGGCGTATTCCAGCGAATGCCCGTAGCTTCGAAACGCGGACATGTTGTCGGCCACCGTCCAAGTCAAGTAGAGGCGGTGTTTTGGCCCCGGGCGAATCTTTCCGAAATGTTTTTCAACGTCATCGCAAGCGGCCTCGACACGCTCGGCCCAGATGTGCGCACCGCTCGACCGATCTTGTTCGTCCTTCCTATCGAAGCGCCAGTTGGTGTGCGAGTTGTGGATGTAGAAGTGTTCGGTTTCAACGTGGGAGAAGCGGATGCCGACCTTGAGGTCAACTTTCTTCACGGACTTTAGCCACTGCTTGCGCGTTTTTTTGAACTCACGGAACTTGGCGAGGGCCTCTTTCGACTGACACTTTTTGCACAGAGTATGTCGAAAGCCCTGGCAGCATTTCGCGCGATAGCGCTGGTCGCAGACATGTTTCAGCTTGGTGCCGCAGGCTTTGTCCGAACAGGCGGCGTTCTTACAGACATGAAGACCACTATTTTTGCAGTGGGTACAGCTCTCTTGCGCCCTTGCGCTTGAAAGCAGAAAGAAAGCACTCAAAGTCAGGACCAGGCCCAGTCGTAACCGCAACGTAACTCTCCCCAAATAGCCTTCTACTTTCGTCGAGCTTACAAAGATTGCGCGCGGAGTGCGCTACTGGCCCCATGGCCCGCAACCTGAGTGAGGTTCGCCGCAGAATCATCGGCGACGGGAAACCGCATCTTGTAAGGCTCACGCAATTCGTGGGCCATACATGGCTTTGCATGGCACCACCTCAACAAGCCTACCGCTTGATCCTGCCCAAGAAGAAAACGCTATCGAAGAGTCGCTGATTCCCTACGATGATTACTTGCCCGCGTTGCTTTCCCCTGCAAACAGCAATCGTCTTTTAGGCAGTTGGTTAAAAGGGAGAATGTTTGATGACTTTTAGTACTCGTGTTCTGTTCGTGGTCACCGTGGCTCTTGCCCTGGGTTTTGCGGCCCAATCCGTTGACGCTCAATGCCCCTCCTACGGTGATAGCTCTGGCCGCGGAGCGGCCCCAGCGGCTGGCCCCGCCCCGGGCCCGGCTCCTGCTCCTGCGCCGACTCCGGGTGGACTTGGTGGTGCCACCGGTGGCGGTAGTGGCGGCGCAACTCCCGGTGGCGGTGGTCTCGGCGGTGGAGGACTGGGTGGCTCTAGCCCCGGCCGTAAATCTGCTCCCGGCAAGCCCTACCGTGCAGGTGGCAAAGTCAAGCGTCTCAAGAACAGCGGCAACTTAGCCCAAAGTCCCGATCGGCTCATGAGAACCTCGGTTGACTTTTTCGCCGTCGAGCTGCCCAAAGTCAATTCCCAAAAGTACGGTGCGATCTGGCGAGACGTTGAGGCGCTGGCCCAAAAAGAGTTTCGTCACCGGCATGCTCAGCCCGACCTGCCTGTCCTCATCTACTTCTCGAAAGAGTACGAAGGCGCAGACGTCGATCGCGAGCTGGAATTCAACAGTTCGTTGTGGCGAGACGAAGAAGTCGGAATCGCGTCTAAGCTTTTTAACTGCTACCGCATCAGTCTCGACGACATGGAATCAGTCCGCCATCTCGGTGAGTACAGCAAGGGTGTACCTTGGATCTTGATCCTCGATCAGAACGGTAAGCGTCAAGCCAAACTGTCCGGCTGGTCGATGACGGGTACCAAACTTCGCAAGAAGATGGCCAAAGCAGTCAAGGTGCGCTGGGGCGAGAACCTCAAACGTATCTTGTCGAAACAGGCGAAACTCCTGCTTAAGTTTGATCAACTCGACCTTGAGATGCGAAACCTTGATGCAACTCTCGCTTCGGCCAAGGCTGACGTGAAGAACAAGCGGACCGCTGCCGCGAAGAAACGCGTGGCGAACGCCGAGAAATCCATCGCCAACGCCAAAGTTCGTAAGACTCAATTGCTTCGTTCAGAAGCTGCGGTCTACGCTTTCGTCAACGACGAGCGGGCAAAATCCACCAAGGTGGCCAAAGTCACTCCGGCGAAAGCCGCGGCTCACTAACCGGGACCGAACCCCGAGTTTCAAGGGTCCCCTCGATCTCTCGTCGCGCCTGGTAAGCAAGTAAGCTACCAGGCGCGTTTTTTTCGAGGGGCACCTTTGCCGTTGTCGTCAGTTTGCGCGTCGCTCTCGGGCTCCAGCCGGTTCAAAAGAACCGAGCAGCTCGTTCGCCAAACTGTCAACAAGCTCACCCCGTTCGTCGGTGATGGCGGTCGGCTCAAAGTGTGCGGCGAACTTGGCGTCGACTGGAAACCTAGGTTGGTATCTGGCGTCGAGAGCTTCAGTACTGCTGATGTGATGTCAGCAGCCAAGTTGGTCGAGGGCAATTCGGCGACTTATCGCCACGCTCTTTGAGGCTCGCTTGATTTTGAGCCTCATTTATCCTGGCGATCGACATCCGATCCATGCCTTTGAAAACCTCGGGGGTCAAAGGGGGCCGGCCTCCTTCTTTCTTCCAGCGCCGCAGGCGCTGTCGGTAAATTCCGCCTCTTGACATTTCGATCGCCCGAGCCACAGTGCTGGTGAAACGCGACAGAGGCGACAAGAGTTTGACCATTCCGATACAACCCAAGTCTAAGCTTTGGCCGCTCCTATTTGATTTGGA
>JAZGFI010000103.1:0-224672 GCA_036479435.1 Planctomycetota bacterium
CACGCCCATTACAAATTCACTATCGTTACTCATGGCCGGTCTCCGTTTTTGTTTTGAGAAAAACACTGAGCCCCATTTTAGGTGAGCTCGACGACGGAGGCCGGCCCTCTCATCTCATCTGGCACCGACTAGTCACTCTTGGTGTTTTGGCAGGCTGTAGATTTCTACTTTGTTGCCGTCTTGGTCTTTTAGGATTTGGCCCGCTTCGTTGTGACGTCGTTTGGCGTAGCCCATAGCGATGGGGCGGGCCAGGTGATGCGAAAAGGCGGTGGACGTGACCCATCCGACTTTTTTGTCGCCGTCGAAGAGCTCACTGCCGGCTGGCAGGACCTCCTTACTGTGAAAGCCGCAGAGGCGCTTGTTGGTTTGCCCGTAGGTGCGCAAGCGGGCGACGGTTTCTTGTCCGACGTAGCAGCCCTTGGTGTAGCTGATGGCGTGCGCCATGTTGCATTCCGGCGCTAGGTTATCCTCACTGAGTTCTTGGCCCCATCTCGGCGTGCCGGATTCGATGCGGAGGACTTCTTGTGCCTCAAAACCGACCGGAGGCAGTCCGCTGTTTCCAGCTAACCATCGGATGAACTCAAGGGAATCGGATAGTTCGCATTCGATGAGAAAGGCCGGGACTCCATAGTCGGGGAGAGCTTGCGCTCGTAGCTCGAAGGTTTGCATGTTGAACTGCAATGAGTCGTAGTCCGCCAATTCAGATAGTGCTTGCGGGGCACCGAGGGCCAGTAGCTCCGTCACCGCCTTGGGACCGGCAATCAACACTCGGCCGTCTTCGGAACTCGCATCGCGAAGCGTGCAGTCGGCGAGCATGGCGACCGGAGCTAACTTTTTCAGGATCACCGGGATGCGATTGGGATGCACCAGAACTCGGACTTGCCCGGGTGAAGGCTGGGCCAAGATGAGGTCGGAGATCATGCGGCCCTTGCGGTCGAGGTAGGCGGCGTAGCCCCCGTTGCCCTCACTCCATCCGGCGACGTCGAGGGTTAGTTGGCCCTGGAGCATCTGGAGTACGGCCTCGCCCTCAAATTTGATCACTCCCCAGCCTCGCACATCCATCCAACCGCACTCATTGGCAAGAAGTCCTGCTTCTGCGGCTGAATCACCGAAATGACCCCAAGGGATGGGGAAGCCGCCAGATCCTTCGGCTTTGAGGCGAAGCATGATCTCGTCGAGTTCGTTGGCGCTCACTTCAATCCTCCAGGATGATTGGTTGATGGGTGCGGAGGAGCGTATCATGAGCACTCTACTCGCTTTTTCGAGGGCACCATGTGCGGCTCTGACGCAACGATCTATCTGGATAATAACGCCACCACACCCCTGGACCCTCGCGTCCTCGAGGTGATGATGCCCTATCTTCAGGGAAAGTTCGGTAACGCTGCGAGTCAGACCCACGTTTTTGGGCACGATGCGATGGACGCGGTGACCCGGGCGAGGTCGCAGATCGCGAAGCTCATTGGCGCCAAAGCCGACGAGATCGTCTTCACCAGTGGTGCTACTGAATCGACCAATCTCGCGATCAAGGGTTTGGCCGAACATCTGGTCGCTGGGGCTCACCTGCTCACCGTGGGTACCGAACACAAAGCGACCCTCGACACTGCGCACGCGCTTGAGCGACAAGGTTTCGAAGTCACTTACCTCGATGTTGATTCGGACGGGCTTTTGGACCTTGATGATTTGAAAAGTGCCTTGCGTCCTGAGACCTTCGTGGTGTCGGTCATGATGGCGAACAACGAAACGGGAGTTATCGCTCCGGTGGCGGAGATTGGTGAAATCTGTCGCTCCCACGGAGCGACATTTCACAGCGATGCCGCGCAGGCCTTCGGGAAGATCCCGATCGACGTCAACAACATGATGATCGATCTGATGAGTGTTTCGGCTCACAAGATTTACGGCCCCAAGGGTTGTGGCGCGCTTTATGTTCGTCGTTTCGACGAAACCCAAGAGCGCGGTGCCAATCTCGCCGAGCAAATACACGGCGGAGGCCACGAGGGTGGCCGTCGCTCGGGTACTCTCAACGTGCCGGGCATTGTGGGGCTTGGCGAAGCCGCCAGGTTGGCTGGCCTTGAGATGGCCGAAGAGCGCTGCCGATTACTCGCTTTTCGCGACCGTTTTCTCAGCCAGATTCAAGACGGACTCGGGGCCGCCCACATCAATATCAACGGGTCGATGGAAAAACGGCTGGAGGGAAACCTCAACGTCAGTTTTGATGGCGTATCCGGCGAAACCCTGATCATGGCGCTTTCGAAACTAGCGGTTTCCAGTGGCAGCGCCTGTAATTCCGATACGAT
Organism: Planctomycetota bacterium; assembly: GCA_036479435.1. Lineage (GTDB taxonomy): Bacteria > Planctomycetota > DRQF01 > JAZGFI01. Next base: position 2,295 of record JAZGFI010000103.1, read on the forward strand.
TGAACCCAGTTACGTATTAAGGGGCCTGGGCCTCGATGACGAACGCGCACTCGGGGCTATTCGCTTTGGGTTTGGGCGTTTCAATACCGAACAAGAAATTGACGAAGCCGCTAAGATTGTGACCCAGGCCGTGACGGCGCTGCGGCAGATGGCCTGAGCGATGCACATGACGAGGAGTGAATGATGATTATTGTGACCGATATGGCAGCAGAAAAGATTGGGAAGCTGAAGGCCGAGACCGGCGCCGCCGAGGAAACCGGCCTGCGCGTCGCCGTCGAGGGCGGCGGCTGCTCTGGTTTTCAGTACAAGATGGACTTCGAACTCGAAAAAGATGGCGACAACGTGTTCAGCAACGGTGATGCTCGCGTCTTCGTCGATGCCAAGAGTCTGATGTTCGTCGACGGTTCAGTCCTCGATTACAACGAAGCGTTGACCAACGGCGGGTTCGTCATCAAAAACCCTCAGAGCACCGGCGATTGTGGCTGCGGCTTGTCGTTTTCGATGTGAGTTGGAGTTAATTGAAAACAGCACCGCGTCGTCGGCCGTTCGATGACTCAGCGCTGCCGCCTTTGGGCCACGGTCTTAGCGGGTTTAGCCGCCAAGACGAGTGGCCTATCTTTTGAACCCCGGCCGGCGGCAAGTTGTGACGCTTATTTTGTGAGTTCTTGACCTTGGTGATGAACCGTCAATTCGGATCGGCCCCCCTTTTTCACTTCGCGTTTGCCGTCGACGATCTGGAGGCCGCGCGGACTTTTTACCGGGATGGTTTGGGATGTCGTGAGGGCCGGTGTTCCGCCCAGTGGATCGATTTTGATTTCGGGGGGCACCAGATCGTCGCTCATTTAGTACCGACCACTCCCAAAACCGCAGCGCCACTCACCGGCCGCAATGTCGTCGACGGCCATGACGTTCCAGTTCCTCACTTCGGATTGATCTTGGAACCTCTAGCATTCCACACCTTGGCGGATCGTTTACGAGCCATGGGCATCGTTTTTGTCATCGAGCCCTACTGCAGGTTCGCGGGCGAGGCCGGGGAGCAGTGGACGATGTTTGTGAATGATCCGAGCGGCAACACCCTGGAGTTCAAAGCCTTCGCCGACCGCCGCGCGGTTTTCGCACAGAAGCTATCGCTGCCCTAACCAACCATGTTGCGAGCCATGTATGGCCACGTTTCGGCCAGCTCGGAGAGACCCCGATATCAAAAAAGACCCCCCAGCCGCGCTGAGAGGTCTTTTTTGAGAGCGGGTGATGAGATTCGAACTCACGACAGCTGCCTTGGCAAGGCAGTGCTCTACCACTGAGCTACACCCGCTGGGATGTGGCGGCATTCTATCGGGGTGCGAGACTCCCTCAAGCCTTCAAGGTGACAAAAAGAGTGATTTTCGCCGTCAGTTGGGAGCCTCAACTGGCGGCTGCCGTTAGCATTAGCGACAGATCCGGACCTAGGAGGAGCCCAAAATCATGATGACGCCTTGGACGGCCCGCTGGGGCCTTGTGGCCGCCTTAGTCTTGACCTCGGCCTGTTCGTCGACGCCGGAGCCCCGGCCCCGCAACTGGCAGCATACCCTAGATTTTGCCGCCACCATGATCGCAAGAGGAGACCACGGCCCGGCCCAGGCGGCGCTCTTGGACCTGCGCTACCGAAAAGGAGATGTGGAAGACCGAGTTCGGGGCTTCAAGCTGCTGGGAGATGCCGAGCTGGGGCTTGAGAATTGGGAGGCCGCGCTCAATGGCTACCACCGCGCTCGCGCTCTCAATCGCGATTCAGACCTTGAGTTTGTACGTGCCACCGCGTTTGGATTGGGACGCGCGAACCAGGGCCTGAAACGCTGGACTTCAGCCGAAAGGCACTTTGAGGAGGCCTTATCCTCATCTGTGGAATCGAAACAGCGCGACCGGGTGAGAATCTTTTTAGCGAAGGGCGCCTTGGCCCAATCGCGGCTTTCGCTGGCGCGACGGTGGTTGGCAGGTGTTCGCGACCCATCGGCTTTTCAGTTCCGAGAGCTGGCCGAAAAAGTGAGCTTGTCCGACGGCTTACCGGCCGGTCAGGGCGCCACGCCGCAGGGAGCCCGCGCCCTTAGCGACGCCGATGCGCCCGCCAAATTTCTCGCACCTCGTATTTTGCCGCGCGAAGAGTGGGCTGCAGCTTCATTGCGCATGCGCGGAAAGCCGGTGCGGATGACACGCCCCTACCGCATGACGATCCATCACGGTGGTGATGGCAAGGCGGCACCGACGGATAAAGCCGCGGCGACGAAGGTGATGCGCGCCTATCAGCGGGAGCATTTCGGCCGAGGATGGGCCGACATTGGCTATCACTTTGTCATCGATGGGGCGGGAAGAGTGTGGGAAGCGCGCTCGATGGACTGGCAAGGAGCCCACGCGGGTACCGAAGCCCTCAATCGGGGTAACATCGGTATTTGCTGTATGGGGACCTTTGAAACCGTAACGCCGTCCGAGGCTCAAAAGCGCAGCCTTTCTCAGCTCGTTCGTTTTCTGACTTCACGTTACAAAATCCCTTGGCAACAAGTGCGCGGACATGACGAAACTCTTAGCTCTGAGCAGGGCCGCGCTACGGCTTGCCCGGGTGCGAGGCTGTCGACGTATTTGGATTTTCTTCGCGCGGACTTGCGTTCCGAGTAGCAAGAACTAAGGGCGCTGCGAGAACGGGATCAGCAGCGATTGTCCTTCAAGGAGACCCTCGCCGGGAACGAGGCCTGGGTTCACATCGAAGAATAGTTGTACGAGACGGCGGTCGCCGAGGTATTTGAGGGCCAAAGTCGCGAGAGTATCGCCGGCCGTGATGGTGTAGTTGTAGTCGACTCCGCGGGCCAACAGGTCTTCTTCGGCCAGGGTGAGGATTTCCTTATCGTCGACGTCGAGCAAACGGTCGAAGAATGGCGTCGCATCGTCTTGGGCGTAGAGGCTCGCTGAGGGTTGAAGACCGTCAACGACGTCCGGGCGCTGGATGAAAGCCTGGCGCTCGATCTCGGCTCGCCGGCCAGATCCCATACATCCACGGTCCAAGAACAAAACGATGGGCAGGCAGACTCCCGAAAGCACGATCAACACCGCGACGCTTTTGTTGTCGATCTTCATGGCCTGCCTCCTAAATCCGACCGCTCAAAGAAAAGGGCTCCCACCGCACTATCGGTGGAAGCCCCTCCTTAGATCAAGAATTCTTTTGTCGCCAAAAAGCGACCATTGCCCATTCGCTAAGAGGCGGCGACCGCGGCCTTCGCGACTTTCTTGCTGCCTTTTTGCTCGCGGTTGTGCGCCCAGATGAGCAGGGGGCTGGCCACAAACATGGAGGAGTAGGTTCCGACCACAACCCCGATCAACAAGGTAAAGGCGAATCCTTCCAAGGGGCTTTCGATGCCGAGGTTGCAGAGCAACACCGCCAAAACCACAAAGCCCGTGGTGAGCGAAGTCAAGATTGTCCGCGAGAGCGTTTGGTTGATGCTGCGATTTACCACGTCCCCAAAGGTGCCCTTCATGTTGTCCCGATTCTCACGAATACGATCAAACACGACGATGGTGTCGTTCAAAGAGTAACCGATGATGGTCAAAAACGCCGCGACCACATTCAGCGAAATCGGCACATGAATGATGCCAATGGCATTTGCCGCGACGGTCACGCCCATGGCGATGAACACGTCGTGGATCAAGGCCACGGCCGCTGCGAATCCAAACTTCAGCTCCTTAAAGCGGAACCAAATGTAGGCCAAGATGAACAGCAGCGACGCGACCATGGCTTGAATCGCCGAGGACTTCAGGTCAGAGACCACGCGGGGGCCGACGAAACGGGTGCCCTCGAAGGGACTCGACACTTCGATGCCGCCGATTTCGCGAATGCCCTTAAGGAAGCTCTCTGGGACACTCGGAGCGCCGTTGGCGTTGATGACCCCTGAGACGCGCCAAACTTTGCCTTCGCTGTCACTGCTAGCATTGCGCTTGTCGAGACCCGTTGCCGCAAGAGCAGTATCAATGTCTTTTTGCTCGGCTCTCGTCACCAAGTTGAGCGTAGCGCTCCAGCTTTGGCTGGTATTGTCGTAGTTGCGATCCACCAAAGAATCGGCGATCAGTTTGCCCGCGAGGACGGTTTCCAACTCTCGTTGGATGCGATCGTACTCGTCTTGTCCGTCCTCACCTTCTTGCGTTTCTGAAGAGTCAGACGGTGCGACATAGTCAAGGACAACCTTGATGTCCTTCGACTTGCCACCTTCGGGCGAGATCATCGCCACTTCGATCTTTTGGTAACGAGACTTGCCGGAGGCGTCGGTGATCTTTTTGATCGCGTCGCGAACCTCGCCTTCCGCCATGGGTTCTTTGAACGCCATGCGGACCGAGGTGCCTCCCGTGAAGTCGAGACCGTATTTTTTGTCGCCGCCCGCAACGAACATCGTGACGCCGAGGACGACCAAGACGATCGAAAGGACTGCGGCCTTTTTGAACATCGCTTGGAAGTTGTACTTCGAGCTGGTGAGCAGGGCGCCGTACTTGATGTCCTTCAACCAACCCGCTTTCAGGGCCATGCCCATCAAGGTGCGGGTGATGTAAAGGGCTGAGAACATCGAACACACGATGCCGACCATCAGGGTGTAGCCGAATCCCTTGATGGGTCCTTGGCCGTAATACACCAAGAAGGCAGCAACGATGAAGGTGGTCAAGTTGGCATCGAAGATGGTGACGAAGGCGCGGTCGAAGCCGTTCTTGCTGGCTTGCAAGACGGTCTTACCTTTCGACAGTTCTTCGCGAATGCGCTCGAAAATAAGGATGTTGGCGTCCACTGCCATCCCGACCGTGAGCACGAGACCCGCGATTCCGGGCAGGGTGAGTGCTGCTTCCAGCAACATCAAGATGCCGAAGATCAACACGAAGTTGACGGTAAGTGCGATGACCGCAAAGACTCCGGAAATCCGGTAGTAGAAGAGCATCATGAACACGACGGCGGCCATGCCGATGATGAAGGCGATCATCCCGCGGTTGATTGCCTTGTGGCCCAAAGTAGCGCTGATTTCATCTTGCGAGATCAGAGTCGGCTTCAGTTTGAGCGAGCCGGATTTGAGGCAGTTGATCAGCCAAGCCTGCTCGGCTTCGGTGTAGCCGGTGCCGCCTTTGGTGATCTCGACGTTGTCTTTGAGGACGCCGTTAATGTTGGCGAGACTCCAAATCTCTCCGTTCAAGACCACGGCCATACCGCGTTCCATGAACTTGGAAGTGTAGGCCGCAAATTCAGTCTGATAGGCTTCGTCGACGTTGTAGGAAACGGCGCGCATGCCATTTTTGTCGAACGAGGTCTTGACCGACTTGATCATCTTGCCGGTGAAACCGTCAAGGTCGCCCCCCCAAAAATCAGGGTCGAAGAACATCCAAGCCCCTGTGACCGCCCAGGGCTCTGCAACCAGCTGAGCGTTGTAGGTCTCCATCTCCGCGCGATAGTCTTCGTCGCTTTGCTTCTCTTTTTGCGCCGGGCGTTTGGGGTAGAACTTAAAGCCCGGTGGCGATTGGAAGATTTTCCCGGCCTTCAGAGCGGCTTCGCGTCGGGCCGTGAGCTGTTGTTCGTTGAAGCTGACGCGTCCCGCCTTATCGCCGCTCTGCGCTTCGATAGGGAACTCAAGTCTTCCGACCTGGGTCATCTTGCGACGGATCTCATCGGTTTCCGACTTGGAGACGTCCCGACAAACGAGTTCGATGTAGTTGTCGCCAACCCGTCGAACTTGGATGTCATCCAGTCCTTGCGAGTTGATTCGCTGCGCGATCACGCCGACGGTTTCGTCGACGTCTTCGCGACTGAATCCGAGAGCATCGGTATCGGCTTGGTCGTCCGCGTTGTTCGTCAGTTCCGTCACCTGATAGGTGAGGATGCTGCCGCCACGAAGGTCGATGCCGAGCTTTACCGGCCAATTTAGGGCCATGCAGGTGAGGGCCAAAGCCATCACGGCGCCGATCACCAAATAGCGAGTCACCAGGTTGCTGGTCACGTCTCAAACTCCTCTTGCTGCTTTTCCTCTTACGAGGAAATCCGGGTCTCGGATTCGCGGTGGCGAACCAAGCCCGGACCATTCGAAGGCGCCGCGTCATGGGATCAACTCGATCCCGCAGCGCGACGTTGTCTTTATTTCTTTTTGGTACGAACGTCGAGCTTTTCGCGAACGCGCGTGGCTTTGCCGACGCGATCTCGCAAGTAGTAAAGCTTCGCGCGGCGCACATCACCACGGCGAATGACGTTGATGGATTCGACTTTGGGTGAGTGCAGCGGGAAGGTGCGTTCAACCCCTTCACCCTGAACGATGCGGCGGATGGTGACGGCCTCGGACGGGCCTCGTCCACGGCGGGCAATTACCGTGCCGTGAAAGACCTGGGTACGGGTCTTGTCACCTTCTTTGATCTTCACCGCGACGTCGACCGTATCCCCGATCGCGAAGTCGGGAACCTCCGACTTCATCCACTGTTTTTCGATTTCGCTGAACTTGTCCATCGCTCGTTCCGTCCTCGCCGACCCGTTTCGAGGGGCGGCCTAGTTGATATTTCTTGTTCTCACCGTTTTGGGGACGAACCCTCAAGGCAAAAACTTCGCTAACTCTCCGGTGGCGGCTCCAGCAGATCGGGCCGGCGCTCTTGAGTGCACAAGCGCGCTTGCTCAAGGCGCCAAGCTTCAATCTTGGCGTGGTTACCTGAGCGCAAGACTTCAGGTACCGTCATCCCGCGAAACTCCACGGGTCTGGTGTAATGCGGATGGTCCAAGAGTCCGTTTTCAAAGGACTCACGAGCCGCTGATTCCGCGTCTCCAAGAACACCGGGCCGGAGTCTAACCAGCGAATCGATCAGAACCAACGCTGGTAGCTCGCCTTGGGTCAAGACGTAATCCCCGATCGACACTTCTTTTAGGGGCAGTCCGTCAAAGATTCTCTGGTCGAAACCCTCGTAGTGCCCGCAGAGGATAACGATTCGGATTTCTTTGCTTAAGTCTTTAGCCATAGTCTGGTTATAGCGCTCGCCCTGCGGCGACATCGCCAAAAGGGGGATCGAGTTCAGTTCCTCGGGGCTCAAAAAGCTCTCCAAGCACTCGAAGATCGGCTCGGGCTTCAGGACCATTCCCGGCCCGCCGCCAAAAGGCCGGTCGTCGGCTTTTCGGTGGACCCCCTTGGTGAAATCCCGGATGTCGTGAATCCGGTACTCCGCGCAGCCCTTGTCACGCGCGATTTTCAGCATGCTCGTGTCGAGCACCGCCGCCATCATGTCGGGAAAAAGAGTGAGGATGTCGAATCGCATCGATCAGCTACCTTTGGATGCGCTTGATTCCGGCCCGGCCGGATGAAAGGGTGCAGGGGTTCCATGCTAGACCGCAGCGGTTCCGAAAAAACCGCGGTGGCTCCCAAGGATCGCCGATCGGACGCGTCACGACAAGTTTGAAAGAAGCCCTTTGATGTTCACCGGCATCGTCGCCAGCCAAGGTTTGTGCTTTGAGGTCGCGCAAAGTGACGCGGGGCTCGACTTTTGGGTCGAGTTGGGAGATCTTCGGGCTGCCGCTCGTGTCGGCGACTCGATCGCCGTCAAGGGTTGTTGTCTGACCATTGAAGAATTGAGCGCAGTCGCGGCCTTGTTTCACGCGGGTCGAGAAACCCTCGACCTCACCAGCCTCGGCAAGCTTGCCGATGGTGAGATCGTCAATCTCGAAGCTGCGTTGAAAATGGGAGACCCCTTAGGCGGTCACGTGCTAAGTGGTCACGTCGATGCTTGCGGCGAGATCGTCGCCATCAAAGCGGAGTCGAGTCAAACCGTCATGACTTTTGAGCTTCCATCGGGGGGGCAGCGTCGCGTTTTGAAAAAGGGCTCCATCGCGATCGACGGCGTGAGCCTCACCATTACCGAGGTCGCACAAAACCAGGTGAGCGTAGCCCTCATTCCCCATACTCTTAAGGTCACCGGTTTTGGCCGCGCCTCAATCGGAGACGCCGTCAACATCGAATTCGACCAAATGGGAGCCTGGATACAAAAGGGCGTCGAGGCTGCCCTTCGCGACGAGATGAACCGGGACACCCTTTTAGATCAACGCGTCGAGGCCCTGGTAAGTAAGGCCCTTCGCGACCGAGGAATCAACTGAGATGAGCGCTCGCCCCATTTCGCTGACGGGTATTAAGCCCACCGGAACGCCGCATATTGGCAATCTCCTCGGTGCCATTCGGCCCGCCTTGGAGTTGACCAAGTCCTACCAGGGCACCTACTTCATCGCCGACTATCACGCGCTCACCACCGAGCGAAACGGCGATGAGATGCGCGAAAACATCTATCGCGTCGCGGCAACTTGGATGGCGCTCGGCCTCGACACCGAGGCCAATCTCTTCTTCAAACAATCCGACATTCCCGAAGTCTGTGAGCTCGCTTGGATCCTCTCCTGTTTTACGGGCATGGGATTGTTGTCGCGTGCGCACGCCTTCAAGGACGCTCAAGCGAAAGGGCGTGAGACCAATCACGGTCTTTTTGCCTACCCCGTGTTGATGGCCGCCGACATTTTGTTGTACGAAACAAACGTCGTGCCCGTGGGCAAAGATCAAAAACAGCACGTCGAGATGTGCCGCGAGATGGCGCAGAGCATCAACCACACCTACGGCGAGGACACCCTGATTGTTCCCGAGCCCTTGGTGCAAGAAAACGTCGCGGTCATTCCAGGTTTGGACGGCCGCAAGATGAGCAAAAGCTACAACAACACGATCGAGATCTTTTTGCCGCCGAAGAAGATGCAAAAGATGTTCAACAAGATCGTGACCGGTTCGGAGACTCTCGAAGAGCCCAAAGACCCCACGACCTGCAACGTGTTCAGGTTGTTTTCCCTGTTTGCCAGCGAGTCTGAGACAGCCGAGTTGGCCGCGAAATACCGCGCTGGCGACTTTGGCTACGGCGCCGCCAAAAAAGCCCTGTTCGAACAATATGAAGCCGCCATGGCGCCCTGCCGCGAACGTTACGAAGCCCTTTTGAACGATCGTGGCGAAATCGACCGGACGCTGCGATCTGGAGCCGAAAAAGCCCGCGAAGTCGCAGAGAGGGTCATGGATCGGCTGCGGACCCGATGTGGTTTCAAACTGGGTTAACGTGCCAACTTGGGTTCTGGGTTTTCACCCAAGTTCGACCTCAAATGCGCCGATAGGGGATGAGTCGGCGGTCCACTGGAGGGCCGCATCCCTTCGTCCCCACGAGATGAGGTGCTTGCGAGCCATGCGTCTTTTCACCTTCGCCCTGTTGTCGATCAGTTTTTTGTTCACGGCCTGTGCCTCAGACCGCCGCGCTTTGGTCTATTCGAACGAAATCTCAGCCACTAATTCGGCGGCACCAATCTCTCAGACGACCTCTGATGCCATTGAAGGGCGACGCAGCTTGGTCTCTCGCTCCGGCAAGACCAAAAAAGGCCCCATCGACCCGAAGCTGGGCATGCCCTCCAAACTCGTTCATGACTCGAAAGAAGTTCCTGAGCAGGTTCGTGCTATCGAGGGGTTCATCGATGTGAAATCGGCCATTATCGCCGACGAAATCGTCATCGAAGTATCTAAGAACTACCAGTTCGACGTGAGTCTTGCCGGTGATCGGGTGGGGCACGTCTTGGCGGGCAAGACCGGAACCGACAGAATCGCGATGGGACCGGCGACCGCTTTCGTGCGCAATCTCAGGATTCGGGGTGACAAGCGTATCCGCTTGAGGATCGCTGGTGTCGGTACCAAGCCCTTTATTCGCATTACCGCGAAGGGGCATTGCTCACATATCGTGGCACCGGAAGGGCGTCAGCCCAAAATCACCCGCGCGGATGCTATCCTTATTCGCAATGACAAAGTCAGCTACGTCCAAAACAACAACGGCCTCGCCAGCGCGAAGCCGACGGCGAAGACCAAGTAAACTCATGACTTTCCGGGCGGCCTGGCGTCGTCCGGCGGTCTATTTGTGTTGGGCCTTACTTTGCACGGGCCTGTTTGGCACCGCCTGCGCTAGTGGCGGGCGGAGTCGAGGCTGGAGTTCGGGCTCTTCATCCAGTCCGTACCGTGGCCAGGGCTTTAGCCGCGAGGACTATCGCCAAGCCCGCATCGCTAACCGCTACGATCTCGCCGCTTGGCTGGGCGAAATCGAGACCTCGCCCTCGGCGCAACAACGCGCTCGGCTGGGCCGTGACCTTGAAGCCCTCTTAAAATCCGAAACCGACTCCTCACGCCGCGCCGAGTTCGTCGCCATGGCCAGTTTGGTGGCTAGCGCTGACAAGAGCTTCGACTCTCGTTTGCAATTAGCGCTCGAACGAGCCCCCGACTCGCCTCTCGTCTTGGGAGCCCGCGCTCGCTACCTCGAAAACCGTGGAGACGCCGAAAAATCTGACCCCCTGTGGCTTCGTGCCGCTCGTCATCAAGATGCGCCGCCCTTTGTGCTGGAAGGGTTGGCGCGATCTCAGATTAGGCAGCGAGAGTTAGAAGACGCCGCCGATACCCTCGAGCTCTTTTTGGAGTTGCGCCCCCAAGACGAGTGGGCCTTGTTCAACCTGGCGACCATTCTTCTCGATCCCCTAGACGACCCGGACGGCGCCTTTAAGATCCTCAAATCCTTGGCGACTCGACGGCCCGATGATCTCGACGTCGCCTTAAATTACGCCACCGCGGCTTTGCTTTCGCGCCGCAACGAAAAAGCTCTCCAAATCATGAAGCAGACCGCGCAGAAGTTTCCGGGCGAAGCGCTACCCCAATTCAATCTCGCGGTTTATCACGCGGATCACGGCCACAACGAGGCGCAGGCTATCCGTCATTTCGAACGATATCTTGAACTCGGCGGCGAGCACACCCTGCGAGTTGAGCGCTGGATCCGTGAGCTAAAAAAAGAGACCAACTCATGACCGACGTCCGCGCCGAAACTCAGTTTGCGCGTGAGCGAGTTCTCGACTTATTGGTCAGTGAGCACTGCGGCCTCGTCTCTGAAAGCAGTGCTAAGTCCGATGGATGGCGGGCCGAGTTCATACGCATTGACGATGGCGATCAGTTCGCTTTATGGGCGCACAAGCCAGATGATGCGCCCTATATCTGTATAGGCATAATCACGTCCATGCCGCCGCCCCGCGGAGCGCACGAACTCGAAGAAGTCGTCGGCTGCGCCGCCGCCTTTGACCTAAGTCTGAGTTTCGCAGATGGCCGCCGCACCGCGACTCACCTCGCCGCGCGCTTGCCCCTATCTGCACTGAACGCCGCCGACCTCAGATTTCACCTCGAAAACCTCGAACAAGGACGGCTCGAAATCCTCGACTGGGATGAGCGCCGCGCCGCGGCCGAAGAAGCGCGACCCGTGACTTCCCAAGACGTCGATGAGACCGGGGCCGAGAGCGACTCACTTATCTAATGAAGGTCATCTTGCAACGAGTCAGCGAAGCAGAAGTCCGCGTGCACTCCCAAGTCGTCGGCGCCATCAACTCCGGCCTCCTGATCTTAGTCGGTATCCACCAAGACGACACCCCGGCCGAGCTAAGCTGGATGGCCGACAAGGTCGCCGGCCTTCGCATCTTCCGCGACGCCGCCGGCAAAATGAACCTCTCTGTCGGCGATGCCCAAGGTGCCATCCTAGCCGTAAGCCAATTCACCCTTTTTGCCGATACCAAAAAGGGCAAACGCCCCAGCTTCGGCGCCGCCGCCCGCCCTGAACAAGCCAAGGCCCTGTTCGACGACTTCTGCAACCTGCTGCGGGCCCACGACCTCAAAGTCGAAACGGGCATCTTCGGCGCCGACATGCAGGTAAAGCTCGTCAACGACGGCCCCGTCACCATCCCCATCGAACGAAACGCCTAACTCACTCAGCCGAGAGACCCTGAACTTTGTGGATTACTTGCGCGCGGCCTGGGCGACGGCGTAGTTCCATTCTGAAGCCAGTGTGAAAGCCAAGCCGAGGGCGTCGCTGGCGTCTAAGGACTCGGGCGCGGTGGTCATGTTGAGGAGTTTGACCAGCATGTAGCGGACTTGGGTCTTGTCGGCGCGGCCGTTGCCGACGACGGATTTTTTGACGGTGGCGGTGGGGTATTCCCAGATGGGAATGTTGCGTTTGGCGCAGGTGAGCATGAGGGCGCCGCGGGCTTCGCCGAGGCGCATGGTGGATTGGATGTTCTTGCCGAGGAAGGCCTGCTCGATGGCGATGCCGTCCGGGTGGTGGTTTTCTAAGAACTCGTCGAGGGCTTGGGCGAGTTGCACCAAGCGTTGGGGGAGGGGATCACGGGCCTTGGTGCGCCAGGTGCCACAGGAGACGGCGCGAAGCCGATTGCCTTCGCGGCGGATGAGTCCCCATCCCGTGGCGGCGGTGCCGGGGTCGATTCCTAAGATGAATTCGCTTTTGGGTCGCGGCGGCGTGCGGCGTGAATCGGATGGGGAAGTGGGGCTGGGACTCATGGGCGGGATCTTAGCAGGGGAGGCCCGCGCCGGGCGGCTGTGCTATTCTCAGCGGCGGGGATCGTTCGTTTGGTTCCCAAAACAAATCATCGGGAGAATTGAGATTCATGGACTGCGGAGTCGTCGTGGTGGCTGCGGGCACCGGCAAGCGCTTGGGCCGATCCGAGAATAAAGCGATGGTCCAACTGGGTGATCGGCCGCTGCTATTTCACTGCCTGGAACGCTTTGCGGCGGTGAAGGAAGTGAAAGAGATCGTGCTGGTGGTTCACGCGGATGATCGTGCCGAACTCAGTGAAGGTCGCAATCAAGAGCTTCTTCATGAGTTCGGCGTGGAGCGGATGGTCGAAGGGGGGGCGAGACGACAAGACTCGGTCTTGAACGGCCTCTATGCGCTTTCGAGCAAGCTATCCGAGGGCGCGATGATCCACGATGCGGCGCGACCCTTTGTGTCACCGGGCTTGGTTTCGGTGTTGGCGAAGTCTCTGTCCAAAAACGCGGGGATCGTCCCCGCGATTCGCGCCATGAGTACCGTGAAGCGGGTGGGGCAAGATGAGTTCGTCAGCCGGACTGAGAACCGCAAGGACTTTTGGTTGGCCCAGACGCCCCAGGTGGCGCGCCGTGATATCTTGATTGACTGCCTGGAACGAGTCGATCGCGAATCTTTGGCGGTGACGGACGACGCCCAGGCGCTCGAGTCTTGTGGCTTTCGCGTGAAGGTCATCGAAGATTCGCGTTGGAACTTTAAGATCACGACGCCTGAGGATTTGGCCTTGGCGGAGCTCGTGTTGAAACAGCGACCCTGGGAGATCAAGCGGTGATCAGAGTGGGATTGGGATATGACTTTCACCGACTGGTTGAGGGCCGGCGATTGGTTTTGGGTGGCATCGAGATTCCCCATGAAAAAGGCCTCTTGGGACATTCTGATGCCGACGTCGTCTTACATGCGGTCATCGATGCCTTTTTGGGTGCCGCCAACTTGGGCGACATCGGTGATTTGTTTCCCGATGATGATGCCGCCTTCAAAGACGCGGACTCGCGAGAGTTGCTCAAAGTTGCGATGGCGAAAGTCGGTGCAGCGGGCTGGAAAGCTGCGAATATCGACCTCAACGTCTTGGCGGAAAGGCCCAAGCTGAAGCCCTACAAAGAAGCCATGCGAGCGTCGATCGCGGACCTCATAGGCCTCGAAGTTGACGCGGTCTCGGTGAAAGCCAAGACGCGCGAAGGACTGGGAGACGTCGGGCGCGGCGAAGCCATTGAGGTGCACTGTGTTGTTTTGCTTAGCAAAGTTTAGATGGAGACCGGTTCGATTGAGCCCGTTCCCGCGTCATAGTCAAGTCGCGGAGCGCTTGCCGACGCCCAAGCGAGCCGTGCGGTTTTCGATTGAATTTTTGGCCGTCATCATCTTGAGCTTGGGACTCTCGGCGTCACAACTCACCGCGCAGATGCCGGCCAAGCCAAGCGACCTTGAAAGATTAGACCGGCTGACGCGGGCTGTCGAAAGCCTGGTGGCTTGGGGCGCACTTGCGAAAGACCCGATTTTCGCTCGCCAAAGTCTGGCCAAGACCCGCAGTGAAAAGCGCCTATGGCGCGCGCTCGCTAAGGCCGTCGATGGGTCATCGAAAACCCCTGCCGTGGATGACCGGCGATGGCCTCAAAAGTCAGTTGATGAACTTGTCGAAAGCCTCAGTGAACTCTCGCCGATTAGCCTGCCCATGATCGAGAAAGTCGAGACTCGATGGGCGCGCCTCAGCGCGACCTCACCGGGGGCCTTGCGCTATCGACTCGGGTTTTTGAAACAGCATCTTCTTTTTGAGCTCGGCAAAAGCAGGCTCGAGCCCTGGCGTGACAAGGGCTACTACGACGACCTTTTTCGCTCGCCATCGGCTGAACAGGCTCACTGGTGTGCGGCCTTTTTCCAGGTCCTGGAGGCGACCGAGCCCGGCCTTCATCACTTGGCCTTGCAAGGTCTCATTGACAACACCGACCTTGCTGCCCGGCCCCAGGTTGTAAAGCGTTTGCAGGAATTGCGGATTGCCTCGCTCGCCCGGGACGCACAAGCCTCCCTCATCGACGTGACCTTGGCTCGCCTGGGATATCGCCGCCACTATCAGGCGAGGGTGAAGAAACTGTCGATCTTCATTCGCAGCGAAGCCGCAAAGGGAGATAAGGCGAGCCTGTTGAAGATCTTGGAAGCCGAGGAGAAACTCGCGGACCTGTTCGTGGGCCTGCGTGATCACCTGAACGCCGCGATTGCCTACATGGACTATCTCGACATCTTGCTGCCGAATTTCGAAGGTCGCACCGTCGCGCAGATTCCTCAGGCCTGGCTGGCCAAAACTCAGCGGCAATTTTATTCTCTTGCCTGTTCCGCCACGGGTCTCGGCCGACTGGAACTCGCCTTGTACGCCTTGGAAATGTCTTTTTCTTACGGCGGGCCGTACTTGGATTGGAGTCGCGAAGACGTTGACCTGAAGAAATTACGCGGTCACAAAAGCTTCAATCCCATGTTGGACGCCTGGCGCAGCGACAAGAAACCCGGGGATGCTAAGTCGCGACCAAAGTTTTTTGCGGTGGAAAAAAAAGCACTCGCGGCGCTACGGGCGGTGCAAGAACTGTTTGCAGCTTCCCTTCAAGACCAAGGGATCTACAGCGACAGGGCGCGAGCCTTTTGGGGGCTATTCCACTGGGGCTTCGGAGGCATCGTGAAGCGGGCGTTGGGCTAAGACGGAGATACTGTCGCCCTTCAAGCTAAAGCGGCAGGCGATGCTCCAGGGGAGCTTTTTCAATTCTTCCGCCCAGCGGGCCAGGCCCTCAAGGCGTGGGAGATGATTGGGACGGAAACGAACCCCATGGGTCGTCATTTCCAAGACGATCAAGCCCGCCTTTTCGCAATGCCGGCGCATGGTCTTGGGGCTATAGAGACAAAGGTGGTGGGTCGGGTCGATGAGCTTCCATTCTGCACCGATGTTTTCGCGCGTGTAGGATTCGTAGTTGACGGTGTCGATGTAGACCACTCCGCCGGGCCGCAGGAGTCGCCGTACTTCCGCAAAGGCCGCACTCGGTGCCGGCAGATGCTCAAAGACAGCGTTCGAGTAGATGGCATCGAAGGATTCCGCATCAAGACCGGCGTTTTCCAGATACTCGGAAATGACTTTGAGGCCATGCTGCGATTTGGCGAACTCAGCACAGGCGACGACGGGCTCGATTCCCACCGAATCCCAGCCTTGCTCGCGGGCTTGGTAGACAAAGCCCCCGACGTTGGCCCCAATTTCGAGCAGGCGGTTTAGCTTTCGATAGGGCCGGAACTGACGGAGCTTTTTGGCGTATCGTTTTTGTTTCTTGAGAGCGAAGCTCTTTTTGACGTACTTGTCGATGGTCTCGGCGAAGTAGCTGTCGTTGGCTTCATCCGATTCTGTTTTGCCCAAAGACGTGACAATGAAGCGACACTCACGGCAGCGACGGTAGGCCGCACCGTGTTTTTCCAGCAGCAACTCAAAGTCGTTTGCGCCGCAAAGATCACAGTCGGACGAGTTAGCCGTTTCGGAAGAGGCAGACTCTTGGGGTTTACTAGAAAACCCCATGGCTTGGGTCTCCGTGTCGCTGAAGGGTTGAGCGCGGAGTCTAACGAATCTGGTTGATTCAAGCTTCGGCGAGGGCGATGTTCAGAATCTTTTCTTCGTCGACTTCGTCGATTTGGGCGGGAGTCAAGTGTGACTTGCCGTACTCAAGATAGACCTTTTCGCGAACGAAGAGCTCAAAGAGCTCGGGGTCGATGTGACCTTCGACGGTCATGAAGGCCAAGATCTTTAGGGACTCAGCCAAGGTCTTGGCGGTCTTATAGGGACGGTCCGCTGCGGTCAGCGCTTCGAAGATGTCGGCGAGTCCGAGAATTCGACCTTGTAGAGTGATGTCGTGCTTGGAGAGCCCCATGGGATAGCCTTTGCCATCCATGCGTTCGTGGTGGGCCCCGGCGATCTCGGGCACGCGCTCTAGCCCCTTGGGGAAGGGCAACTTCTCCAACATCTTGACGGTGGCCACGACATGGTAGTTGATGACTTCGCGCTCGGGAGCGGTTAGCGTGCCTTTGGCGATGGTGAGGTTTTCGATTTCCTCCGCCGAAAGGAAGGGAACTTTTTTGCCCGAGAGACCACGCCAGCTGTGCCGGTTCCCAATTTCAACGATGCGCTTTTGCTTTTCGGGTGGCATGTATTCTACGCCCGTGTTGCTGTTGCGGATGAATTCTAGATCCTCTTGCAGTTGGGCGTTGTCCGACTCCAAGGCCGCGTCGATCTGGTTGAGATCTCCGGCGGCGGGGTTTCCGGCGGCGACGGCCTTGCGCAGAAGGGCGATTTCTCGGTCGCGCTTCACTACCTCGACTCTGGTTTCAATGAGGCTGATACGATCGTAGAGAGTCTCTAACTTCGTGGCCTTGTCGACGACGTGAACGGGGGTGGTGACCTTGCCACAGTCGTGGAGGAGAGCTGCAACATGGAGTTCGTAGAGTTCCTCTTCGCTGAACTCGCAGTGGCGAAACAGGCCAAGATCGGACTTTGTAACGGCGTCCGCGATGAGCATCGTCAAGATGGGCACGCGCCGGCAATGGCCGCCGGTGTACTCTGACTTTTCATCGATAGCGACGGCCAAAAGCTCGATCAAAGAATCGAACATGTTCTTGAACTCTGCCACCAACTGGAGGTTGGTCATCGCGACACCCGCCTGAGATGCCAACGATGTCGCCATCCGGATTTCTGAAGCTTCGAACTCTCGAGGTTCTCCAGCTTCGTCGTAGGCGTTGAGAAGCAGCATGGTGCCGATGAGGTCGCCGCGGTGGTCTCTCAGCGGCAAGCCGAGGACAGAGTGGACCGAGTATGAGTGGCGCTCTTCGAGCCAGGACATGTCCTGCCAGATACGGTGGTCTGGATCGTTCGGCCGAAAGGCAGTTAGTATCTCATCAACATGTTCATGGTGGACCCCCGTCCAAGGATCTGACCCATCGACGAAGATGTTGCGCGAGAACATAGCCAAGGATGCCAGTTCTAACTGACCTTCGCTGTCGGTGAGGTGAACCGCGCAACCGTCGCAATCAAACAGGGTGTCGACACCACGCACAAGGCCTTCGATGATCGTGGACGCTTTTCGCTCTTTTGAAAGAGAGAGCCCAATGCCCTCCAGGGTTCTCAGTTTTTGCCGATTTCGCCCCAGTGACGTCGCCATAGCGTTGAAGGATTGGCCGAGGTTTTCGAACTCGTCTTTGGAGTCGATTTGGACTCGCGTTTCCAGATCTCCGCCGCTCAGTTTTTTCGTCGCTTCGTCGAGCGCTTCGATTGGAATCATGATGCGGCGCACCTGAGAGCTGCATAACAAGGTCACCAAAGAAAGCGTGAGCAGGATCGTCTGGAGGAACCCGGTCTTAAAGGCCTCAAGGGGCGCCAAGATCTCATCTACCTTGCGGTGTTGAAAGACGTAAAGCGCTTTGCCGAAAGCTGGCTTGGTGTTGAGCATCCAGTACCGATTCATGTACTCGGTATCTTCGAAAGTCAGGTTGAACTGCCCCTGAGAGTCATCGCCAATGGAGACGGCGTGGAACTCGGGACGTTTGGACAAGTCGGGATTGGTGCCAAACAACAGCGTTCCGTCGCGCAGCGCCACTCCGATGTCCGCGCCGTGCCCGACCAGAGCTCCCTTTTCCCAAAGGTACTGGAATCGAGGAAGCACGACGATGATGAGATCCTCGCCGGCTCGACTGCGCAACCCGCGTGCGAGCAGCGTTCGCTTCAACGGACTCTTCATGTCTTCGGGGAGAATGAGGCAGTTGCCGTCTACAAGTTGTTTTCGCTCTTCTTCGGTGAGCGTGGGCACAACGAAACTATGGCCGCCCTCGACGACCAGGGACTCGTCATCCCAACGTATGATCTTGATGCCATCGAATTTGCGATCAACGGTCTCCGGGAAGTTGCTTTCGACCTCTTGGCGAGTTTTTCCCAGGGTATCGACGGATGCGGCGAGGACCACGAGAGACTCATCGAGAATGTAGAGGCGCTCTTGAATGATAATCGCCGCGCCTTTAGTGTCGGCGGCCATCCGTCGGCTGGCGTTTTCATTGAGATTCGAGTTGACGTGCGCCCACACGTAACCAGCAAAGCAAATCAGGGGAATCACGGAGCAGATCAAAAATAGCGCGAAGACTCGCCGAGCGACTCTAGTGGTGAGAAACTTCCCCGTTACCATGGCGGCAGGTCCTGTTTTGAAGGTCGAGGCCTCTGCACCGCATCAAGCTCGCCACAAAGGCAGAAGCTAGAGCGTAGCGTTGGGCTTGAGTTTGCTTTGAGAAAAGAACGAGCGAGAGAACGCGCTGGGACCGAGGCGAAACCACGGGTTTGCCAGTGAATTGTCCTCGGGCGTCACGCGACCGGTTCTAGCTCTTTGATGACGTTCTCGATGCGGCCACGAGTAGCCGAGTCGACATCGAGACTAATGGTCTTCAGCTCCGCTGCCGCGACCTGATTACGCTCATCAATCTCGACGCGAAGGTCGTCAACTAAATGAGCGACATCCTTGAAGAAGTCCTTTCGGCGCAAGCGGACCGGGCGGACTTTCTGCCCGGCGATGAGGCCATTCAGCGCGCCTTTGATGCGAACCATGGGGCCCGCAATACGGTGGCTGAGGGCAAGGCTCATCAAAGAGACGATGATGGCGCCGAGTCCAGCTGCCGGCCAGAACTTGCGGTCCAAGGCGAGGATCTGCCGCGCTTCTGGTGCCAAGGGATGGGTCGAGCGGTCCATCGCCAACGCGAGTGGGATGAACAAGGCGGCCGCGAGCGCGCAGATGAAGATAAGGTTCGAGAACAAGACGAGCCCGACCACAGAAAGCTGCAGCTTCACATCAACGATGTACTGGCGGCGCCGCCAGAAGCGCTGCCACGCTCCCATCGTGGGGATAGCGCTCTTGGGTCCTTGACTGGTACTGGTCGCGTTTACGCTCGGATTTGAATCCGACATTGAAATCCCCCTGGCCCTAAGTGCAGGCTCTATTCGATCTTCTCTTGATTTGGATCGACCGGGGGAGTGGGTTTTCTTGAATGATGGGCGCAATTAAACCCAAAAAGATGATCGCGGCAGCCTAGCTGGTCTCAGCGGGCGCCAATGCTGACCTCAATACTCGCTGGCCAAGCCGATGAACTGGCCGTTGTTGGCCCGAATGATGTCGTCTTGGCTTTCAGGTGAAGACAACAGGCGTGAGCTCTTGCCGTCTCGACCGAGGCTATAAAGGTCGTAGTCGGTGTTGAGTGGCCACAGGTTACGGTCTCTTTTTGCCTTGGGATTAATGCGGCTTCCGCCAATGGGTTCCATGTCGGAGCGGCCCAGCAGGGCAACATAGGTTGCCGTCAAAGGCCGTCGACCAAACAGACCCGTGACGCGTTGCTTGCCGGGAATGAGCCTTCCCTTGGAGTCCAAGCCTCCGTGTCGATCTTGGCCCCAGGGGTTTTGCCAATCCTGGCTCTCAAGTTCGCTTAGGGTCATGCCGTATCTCAGCGCCAATTCTCGAACCGTGTTCTCCTCCGTCTCGGCGGTGATGCGGTCGCGCTCATTTTGGGTGTCGAGTTCAATGGGGCGAATGAGCGGGATAAGAAAGACGGCAATAACGCCCGTGACCGTGACGTAGAACAACACACTCGCCAATGAGAACCCGAATTGGCGGCGCAGTCGTTGCGACGGCGTCGTTAATTCAAAGGCCATGCTGGTACCTTTCAGATAGCTCGATCCACTTCCTTCTGTGGCATTGTCGGCTGTAGTCCTAGCGAGCCTTAGGTCCGGATAACAATGCGCTGCATCTTCACCCGGCGCGGGCAAGTCAAAGCTAGCGATCCTGGTTTAAGAGCTGATCGTAGAGCGGGCGAATGCGTTGGGGTGACACACCCAGGCAAAACAAGGTCATGGAAAGGGCATTGATGGTCGTGGTCTTGATCAGGCCATTGAGCTGCCAGCGTCGACTCGAAGTGTTGACCGTCGACTGTAGGCAAACGATCTTGCCCCGAGTTTTCATGCGCTTCACGAAGTCGAGGTCTTCCATGATCGGCAAGTCGCGAAATCCACCTAACTCCCAAAAGACATCGCGACGGCAAAAAAGCGCCTGATCGCCGTAGGGCAGACCGAACCATCTGGTTCTCAGATTCGCACCCCAGGCAACAAGGCCGAGACCTGCACCCGCCTCACTGAGGCCGAGACGAAAAGACCCGCCGCGGACGTCGGGTTGATCGAAGCAGGTACGAAGGTCTTCGATGCCGCCATCGGGAATTTGTGTATCTGCGTGCAGGAACAAGAGCAGCTCGCCACGAGCCCTTGCCGCACCCGCGTTCATCTGTGCTGCTCGTCCGGCGCGACAAGCGAAAAAGGTCGCATCGTGCTGGCGAGCCAACTCCGCCGCGCTGGGCTCACCGTGGACGCCGACGACAAGGGTCTCGACCTCAACTTTTGCCAGACTCTTGAGGGTTTCGCCCAAGTGAGCGCTCTCGTTTCGAGTCGGTATGATGACCGACACTGTTCTCATGAATCGAGCTCCTCCGCCGCGGTTGCGGACTATTGGGTGACGCGGACCGCGGCATCACGGCTCACTCTATCGCATTTCGGTCGGGATTGGACCTTGTTGACAAGTATCCTCATCTTGGTGCACGGCGTCGTCGTCTTGTTGGTGGGGACGAGACTGGTGATGAGCCGTCGGCCCGTGGGAGCAACGCTGGCCTGGCTCTACCTTGTCGTGTTGATTCCAGTGATGGGTGCAGCTGCTTACTTGCTGATCGGTGAAAACCGTGTGGGCCAGCGTCGCCGCCGCAAGTTGCGAGAGAAAATCGGGCCCTACGAGAATTGGTACGCCGAGCTCTCGGATGCGCATCGCCCCGAATGGGGCTTAAAGGATGCTCCCGCCGCACGCCTAGACCGGCTCGCCCGTGAGATGACCGGATTCCCTGCTTTGGCGGGCAATGATTTGGAATTGCTCAAAGACGGCCAGGTGGCCTTGCAGCGGCTTCGGGCCGATATCCAGGCTGCAAAGTCCACGATCTTTCTTGAGTTCTACATCTGGGAGTCCCATGGGCTTGTTCTTGAAATCGAACGCAACTTAGAGGCTGCGTCGCAACGGGGGGTGTGTTGCCACATCCTCGTGGATGGTGTCGGCAGCTCGGAATTTTTGTTGTCGCTCTCCGCAGAATCTTTGCGAAGAGCTGGCGTGCAGATCGTCGAGACGATGCCGATTGGGATCATGCGGAGCATCGTGGCGCGCCTCGACCATCGCAACCACCGAAAGATAGCGGTGATCGATGGCCTGATTGCCTTTACCGGAAGTCTCAACATGGCAGATCCCGTCGTCCTCAGAAAAGACGAGGACGTCGGCGATTGGGTCGACTGCATGGTGAGGTTGAAAGGTCCCGTTGTTGACGAGCTAGCGTTGCTGTTTTTGAGTGACTGGGAACTTGAGACTGAAGAGGGATGCCTCGATGGCGCTTTGTCCCAGGATCTTGGACGGTCCAAGATTGCGGGGCACGCGAATGCCCTCGTCTTGCCTTCTGGTCCCGCGACCTCGCCGGACGCTATTCGCGACATGCTGCTCACCACGATCTATTTGGCCCGAGATGAACTCGTCCTGACGACGCCTTACTTCATCCCCGGGGAGCCCCTTTTGGCCGCGATCAAGGCGGCGGCGCGTCGTGGGGTCTGTGTCAAAATCATCGTCCCGAAACAAAACGACTCTTTGTTTGTGAGGCTGGCAGCACCAGCCTACTTTGACGAGCTACTCGAAGCTGGCGTCGAGGTCTTTATCTACGGCAGAGGACTTTTGCACTCCAAGACAATCTGCGTCGATCGCGAGTTCTCTGTGGTCGGTTCCGTCAATCTCGATCTTCGGAGTTTTCACCTCAATTTCGAGGTGTCGCTCTTTGCCTTTGATGAGGCCTTCTCCAAAGACCTTAGGGAACTTCAGAACCAGTATTTGGCGGCGAGCGAAGGTCTTGATCTTAAAAGCTGGATGAAGCGATCATGGCTGCGACGGTTGGTGGAGAAAATCGCTCGACTCCTAAGCCCTTTGCTGTGAAGGCCCAAGCCGACCTTTAGAAACTCAAGGTTCGCTCGTTCTTTGGAATTCAAACAACTGTTTGATATCTTGCTCTCGAGCGGAGATCGCCCCCATGACCTTGTTGTTTCGAGTCCGACAGTTCTTCTATGGTCCCTTGTGGCATACGAGGCCGAGATTAGGGGCCGGGGGCGGAGTTCTTGCGATCGCGTCTTTCCTAATCGTGCTGAACGTCGCGTGCCAAGTTCACGAGCCCCGTCCCTTCGCCGATCCCCCGGTCGCAGCGTCAAATCACTGGCGGAATCTGAAAGAATCGGGCGAGGGTCGATTGGAGTCCTGGTGGAAGTCCTTTGACGATCCCACTCTTCACCGACTGGTGAAGGAGGCCTTTCGCGGCAACTTCGAGCTTGAACAAGCATGGGCTCGACTCGATCGCGCGCAAGCTGAATGGCAGCGGGCCGGAGCGCCCAGCCTACCCTCCTTGGATCTTCAGAACTCTTTCAGTCTCAGCCGCTTCGTCGACGAAGACATCGGGTCGAGTGGCGGGGGTTTTCAGATCGAGCCCATCGACGAACGCAGCGCGGGATATTCGATCGGCCCGCGTGTGAACTGGGAGATAGATTTGTGGAAGCGAATCGAGAATAGCCAGGCTGCGGCCAACTACCGTTTTGACGCGACCGTCGACGACCTCCAAGCCACGGCCTTGTTGTTAACCGCCCAGATCGCTGATTCATGGTTTGTGTTTCGCGAGCAAAAAGCACTCCTGTCGCTACTTTTTGAGCAGCTTGATTCGAGTCGTGATCTTTTGGAACTGACCGAGCTCCGGTTCTCCTTGGGCCAAGGGACAGCGCTCGACGTGCTGCAGCAGCGCAGTCAAGTCGCCTCGGTGGAAGCGCAAGCACCCGCGGTGCGCCGCAATCGTGAGATCGCGCGCAACCGCCTCAGTGTGTTGTTGGGTCGAGCGCCGGTGGATCTCAATCTCGGCGCCGTCCCGGACGAGCGCATTCCCTTTGCGGGCTTGCCACAGTTTCCGAATATCGGAAGTCCAGCGGAGCTGATCAGACGCCGTCCCGACCTGCGAGCGGCGAGGTCTCGTCTTCGTGCCGCAGATCGGGAGATTGCAGTCGCCATAGCTGAGAAGTTGCCGCGACTCGACTTTTCGATTTCTTATGCCTTCAGTGCTGCGCGTGGCTCGGGCTTGTTTGACCAAGAAGTGGGCAGTGTCCTCGCTTCCATCCTAACTCCGCTTTTTGACGGCGGCCGCCGCGATGCTGTCCTTAGACAACGCGAAGCGGAGGTCCGAGAGAGTTTGGCCCAGTACGCGCAATCCTACTTGCTGGCCCTCAGGGAGATCGAAGATGCTCTCGTTCGTGAGAACGAACAAAAGAACCGGCTCAAGATTTTAGACCGGCAACTAGACCTTGCGACAAAAAACCTCCGAGAAGCGCGGTCGAGATATCAAAACGGCCTGGTGGATTTCCTCAGTGTGCTGAACGCCGTGGGCTCACTGCAAACGCTACAACGTACTCAGATCAGTGAGCGCCGGGTCTTGTGGGGAGCGCGCAGCGAGCTCTATAGCGCGCTCGGTGGATTGGATTTGGAAGGCCTTGAGGCCCGTCCCCTGAGCCCAAGGCTCGGGGCGCAAATGGAGGACGAGTAAACGTGAGTTTTCTGAGCATGATTGCCCCTGCGATCGGAGCCACGCTGCGATTCATTTTGCCGCTCGCGATCCTCGGTGCCGCGGCTTGGGCTGCCTTATACCTTTCGAAACAAAATCCCGACGTCAAAAGAAAACCCTCCGAGACCATCGCGACTTTGGTTCGGGTGGAAGTCGTGCAGCCTCAAGATGAGCGCATCATGATCCGAGCTTTTGGCACCGTCCGCCCTCATCGCCAAGCCACGCTGCAGGCCCAAGTCGGCGGAAGAATTGTGAAGCAACACCCAGAGCTCACGCTCGGTGGGATCATAGTTGCGGGCACGCCGCTGTTGGAGATCGACGAACGTGACTATCGCATTCGCATCTTGGAGAGAAAGACCGAACTCGCCCGCGCCGAAACCGAGCTGCAGTTGGAGCTGGGGCGTGCGCGAGTCGCACAACGCGAATGGAAGATGCTCGAAAAAAGCATTGTGAGCGACGGTGAAGGCCGTGAGCTGGCTCTCAGGAAACCTCAGCTTGCAGAAAAACGCTCCTTGATCGCAGGCATCAAGTCGCGGATCGAACAAGCCGAGTTAGACCTCAGCCGTACCGTCATTCTATCGCCGTTCAACTCCTTAGTGCTCGAAGAGTCAGTCGAAGTCGGCGAGCTGGTTCGTCGCCAAAGTTCGGTCGCTCGCCTTGCTTGCGTGGATGATTTTCATGTCGACGTCAGTCTTCCGCTGCGTGACCTCGAGCTAATCGCAAAACTAACGCGAACGGGTAAGACCGTCTCGGTTCGAGTTCGACAAGAACTCAGCCCCGGCCGAGCGGTCTACTTCGACGGTGTTGTTGAGCGCTTGCTGGGTGCTTTGGTGGCCGAGAGCCGAATGGCGCGAGTCTTAGTTCGCGTTGAGGACCCACTTCGTATCGAGTCCAAAGATCCGGCCGCGCTGCCGTTGTTGCTGGGAAGCTACGTCGAAGTCGAGATCAAAGGCCCGGTGCTCAAAAGTGTTTTCGTCCTGCCGCGTTCCCAACTACGCCAAGGCGACAAAGTGTGGGTCATGACCGCAGGTTCACGTTTGACCATCCGCGACGTTGAGATCGTGGACCGGCAAGATGACCGAGTGCTGATATCTGGAGGCCTTGAGGCGGGAGACAGGGTTGTCGCTAACTCTTTGCCGCTCGCGGTCGAAGGTATGAAGATCAAGGTTGAGTCGGACGAGAATGCTGAAGCGGTGTCAGCTTCCGAGAACTCCCAATGAGCGAGCTTGACGAGTCCGCTGAGACCTCGACGCCGCGCCCGCGCTGGAAGCGCGGGCCGATTTCATGGATGGCCCGAAACCCAGTCGCCGCCAACCTGTTAATGGCCTCGTTAGTCCTCGGTGGGCTAATGTTCATGGTCACTCGCATGAAACAGGAGGTCTATCCCGAATTCAGTATTGATCGCATCTCGATTAGAGTCTCTTACCCCGGCGCCAGCCCCGAAGAAGTTGAAACCGGGATCGCCTTGGCCGTCGAAGACGCCGTGCAAGGCCTCGACGGCGTCAAGCACGTCGATTCGACTACGAACGAAGGCTCCGCTGACTTTTCGGTCGAACTGTTGACGGGATCTGATCGGCAGAAGATTCTCCAAGACGTCAAGAATGCTGTTGATCGCATTCAGTCCTTCCCCGAAGAAGCGGAGCGACCGACAGTGAGTTTGGTCGAAGTCCGCAATCAGGTTTGCTCGCTGATTATCTCCGGTGATCAGACTCCATCGACCTTGCGTGCCTTGGCGGAGCGCGTTCGCGATGAGCTGCTTGGTCGCGACGACATCACCTTGGTAGAGATCGCGAACGCGCGGCCTTTGGAAGTTTCCATCGAAGTCCCGCGCGCCAAGCTTCGCAAGTACAACTTGACTATAGACGGCATCGCTCGAACTGTCCGAGATAGCGCGCTAGAACTGCCGGGTGGGGGAGTGCGGGCACCGGGCGGCGAGTTGCTGATCCGGGTACAAGAGCGCCGGGACTTTGCCGAGGAGTTTGCCGACATACCGATCATCGCTACGAGCGATGGGGCCCGAGTTTCTTTGGGCCAACTCGCGGATCTACGGGACGGATTTCGCGAGACCGATCAAGAAGCGACATTCGCTGGTAAGCCCGCCATCAAGGTGGATGTCTATCGCGTTGGCATGCAAACGCCCCAAGATGTGTCAGATTCGGTCTACGACTACTTGGAGTCATCGGGACCGAGTTTTCCGGACGGCGTCAGCCTTGACGTTTGGGACGACCGTTCCGAAATCTATCGAGATCGCATCGACCTGTTGCTTCGTAACGCCGCTATCGGGTTGGCACTCGTGCTCTTGTTACTCGGCCTATTTCTCGACGCCCGCTTGGCGTTCTGGGTGACCGTTGGAATTGCCTCGAGTGTCATTGGGGCTTTTTTGATCATCCCCTTCACGGGTGCGTCGATCAACATGATCTCTTTGTTCGCGTTCATCGTGACGCTTGGGATCATCGTCGACGACGCCATCATCGTGGGCGAGAATATCTACGAGATGCGAGCGCAGGGGGCCACTTACCTTGAGGCCGCTATCAAGGGCACGCAAGAAATCGCAGGCCCCGTGGTATTTGCGGTGCTCACGAACATTGCCGCCTTTATGCCCTTGTTGTTTGTGCCCGGTGGGGCGGGCAATCTCTTTCGCCAGATCCCCTCCGTCGTCATCGCCGTGTTTGTGATCTCTTTGATTGAATCGCTGTTCATTTTGCCCGCTCACTTGGCACACGTTCCCGCGCAGGGGTTGGTGTGGCGACTTTTGGCGATCCCCCGCCGCTTGTTCGGCACGGTTCTTGAGTGGTTTATTCGGGTGATCTACCCAACGATCATCCGATTCACGGTTAGCTTTCGGTATCTAGTTTTCGCCTTGGCACTCGGGATCTTGCTCTTGGCTCTCGGCGCGGTTCGTGGCGGCTTCGTTAAATTTTCATTTCTGCCGCGAATCGATGCGGACGTCGTGCGGGTTTCTGCAACGCTCCCCTTCGGTATCGCGATCGAAGACACGCGCTCCCTGCAACGCCGCTTGATAGAAGATCTCGACGAGGTGGTGAAGCAGGCCGGCGGCTGGAAGATCGTTCGGGGGGTCTACACTCAAATAGGCGAACCGATTGGCACTGGATCACCGGGGCCCGTCGTCGACAACCAAGCCCGCGGTAGCCATTTGCTCGGCATTTCGGTTCAATTGGTTTCCAGCGATGACCGCGACATCTCCGGCATTGAGTTCAGTAATCTTTGGCGAAAAAAGGTCGGAAACCTAGCGGGCCTGGAGACTTTGTCGATCTCCGCTGAATCGGGTCGCGGGGACGGCGCAGCATTGGAGTTTCAGCTTAGCCACCGTGATCGTACCCGGCTCGATGACGCAGCCATTGATCTGGCCAAGCAGATATCCGCTTATCCCGGCGTCAAGGATCTCGACGATGGTGTCAATCGCGGCAAGCCTCAAGATAGCTATCGGGTCAACGCCCAAGGTCGCAGCCGTGGCCTTTTGGCCGGGGATGTGGCCCGACAAATTCGCTCGTCATTTTTTGGCGCCGAGGCGATTCGACAGCAACGGGGGCGCAACGAACTGCGGGTTTACGTTCGATTACCTAAAGCAGAACGCTCGACGACGCGCACCCTTGAAGACATGATGCTACGCACTCCGTCCGGCGGGGAAGTCCTGTTGACGGAGGCCGCAGATGTCGAGTCAGGATTCGCCTACACTCAGATCCGCAGGCGCGATGGCCGCAGAATTGTCTCGGTGACCTCAGATGTTGACGAGACAGAAGACGATGCCAACGCCAACGACATCAGGGATGCCATCGAAGAAGATCTGATGCCGAAGTTACAAGAGAAATACCCCGGCCTTAGCTATTCGTTAGAGGGTGAACAAAAGGCACAGGCCGAGTCTCTGGAGGCGATTTTATCCGGCACGATCCTCGCCTTGATGGCGATTTACGCGATGCTCGCCATTCCCTTCAAAAGCTATTTGCAACCCATGATTGTCATGGTGAGCATCCCCTTTGGGGTCATTGGGGCTTTGATTGGCCACATCATACTCGGCTTCGACCTCAGCATTATAAGCATGTTCGGCATCATTGCCCTGTCGGGAGTGGTCGTCAACGACTCGATGGTCTTGATCGTCACCGCGAATCGACTGCGCGAAAATGGGATTCCCACGGCGCAGGCGATTGCGCAGGCGAGCACCCGACGCTTTCGGCCGATTATCTTGACTTCGCTGACGACTTTTTTTGGTCTGTCTCCGATGATCTTCGAGACTTCGGTTCAAGCTAGGTTCTTGGTCCCCATGGCCGTTTCTTTGGGGTTCGGCATCCTGTTCGCGACCTTCATCATTCTTTTGGTCGTGCCCGCCATCTACACGATCTTGGACGACATCAGCCGTTTTTTCCGAGCCTTCGGCTCGACCGACTGAGCCGCTTGGTCTTATTCTTCAACCACAACGCGACCGCGGTTTTCACCCGCCAGCTTGGATAAGAACTCCCGCTCGCTCGCTGCAAGCCCGATCCCGATGGTGTGGATTCGAATGTGTCGGAAGCGGTTGTAGCTTTGCACAAACTCCAAGATGCTGGCTTTCGAAGTGACGTCGCCGACCGACGGGGCTCCGTCGGACAGCACAAAGATCGTATCCACGTTGGGAATAGCCAGGGCCTGCTTGATGCCGGCGAAAAAGTTCGTGCCGCCATCGGCCTGAAGGCCGTCCACCCAGCGTTTTGCGCGGCCTAGCCACCGGTCCTTAGCGGGGCGCAGCTTGGCGTCATAGGCGATTGTGTCTTTCGAGAAGGCGATGATCGCGAACTCGTTGTGACTCGAAAGGGAGTCGAGGACTTTTTTGAGTTCAATTTTTGCCTGACGAAGTCGGCTCGACGTCGAGCGCGGCGCGATCTCTTTCATCGAGCGCGACACGTCGATGACAAAGGCGACTCTCGCCGAATCGATGTTGATGCCGTAGAATTGACCGTAACGCCCGCCGGACGTCGTCGCGGCGGAGTTGCCCTGTTTCTTGGGGGGCAGCGGGAATTCGTCGCGGATTGGCGTCCACCATTTCTTCCAGCGATTCGAACTGGTTCCCCAATGAAAGGAAGTGAGATCGGAAAGTGATGTGGCGAGGTCCTCAAGGGGGCGACCCTTCTCGCGACCCAAGCGATCAATCATGAAATCCACCACGCTCGGGCGCCTCAGATAGGTCATCGCCTTGTAGGCCGCGCTGCGCACGAAGGGATTTTTGTGATCGCAGTTCTTGCGGAATATTGCCGCCGCGATCTCGGGGCGATCACCTCGAAGGATCTCCATGGCGGCGATCCGTAGCTGCCACCGGGGCGATTTGTCAGCGACCTCAAGGACAAAGCCACGCATAGGTGCGATAGCCGGTGCCGCCTGAAACAAAACCCTCAGTGCGAGCGCCGCGATGATGGGGGTTTCGTCGTCACAGATATCGCGAAGTTGCTTCCGTGCGGCTTTGCTTGAATCCTGTCCTAAGCAAGTGATGGCAGCAAAGCGCGTGGCCAGGGGACCGCCTTCACTCAATTGCTTGAAGAATAAGAAGTCTCCTTTCTTCGGATGCGAGCTGAGGTGCGCGAGGACGGCTCGCTTGATTCTTGGGTTTGGATCGGCGATCCCCGTGGTGCGAAACCAGTCACTTGCTTGCTGGTCATCGAGAACTCTGGCGACCTCGACAAAGGCTTCTTGAGCTAGTTTGCCGCCCGGTTGCATCAAGGCGAGGATTTCCTTCCAGGCTCGTTCGCCTCCGTACTGGGCCCACAGGTAAATCCAGCCGGCCCGCTCGTAGTCGCTGATGCAAAAGGGCTTGAGCTGTTGGGCTCGCTTGAGAAATTCCTCTGGGTTTCGTCTCCCGATGACACCGAGGGCCGCGACGCGTAGCGCAGGATTGGATCGTTCGAGGATATGGGGCCTCACGAAGTTCGGATCGACTAAGGCCGCGGGATAGTTTTGGGCGGCGACTCTAATGACGAAGGCTTGAAGCTCGCGGTCAAGCGTCGTCCGAAAACAGCGGATCAGAAAAGTGATACCGAGGTGATCGCCGGGCGCACCAAGGGCCTTGATACTGGCGTGTTTAGCGGAATCAGCTAGGTCCGCCGCGACGTTTTCTACCATGAGCGTGCGCCAGTCGAATCGGCAGCCTTCGACCTTCGGAATCGCGAAAAGCTGCGCGTGTAAGCCGTGTATGCCGGAGGCAGCCTCACGCAAAATGGTCTCGGCGGGTTCAAATTGGAGCTGAGTGGCCAAGACTCGCAGGATCAGCAAACGACGTGCATTGCGCTCCGAGCTTTTGGGTGGAGTGCGGTCGCTCCGCGTGCCGGGGGTGCGGTCACTCCGCGTGCCGGGGGTGCGGTCACTCCGCGTGCCCGGCGCGCGGTCAAACTCCTCTGCGAGGCAAGCCGCTCCCGCCTCCGAGTTCAAGCCAGCGACCGCAAGGGCTGCCGCCAGGACTTGGCGTTCGTTGAGACCTCGAGTCTTTTGGAGGGCGTCGCGTCGAGCCGCTAGTTCAGCATCTCCCTGGGCAAGGGCAAAATTCGTCAACAGAAAAACGAGTGCGAACACAGGGGCCCAAACCTGGCCTTGGTATTCACAGAGCCTTTTAGGAGACATCTTTTCTTCCTTTTGCCGTACCAGAGCCCAGGATATGGTCTCGCGAACCGGTTTTTGACCCGCTGACCCTATCCGAGACCCCTATCCTTGAGACGCCGAAAACGCCGGTCGCGTAAAAAGCCCGCTGAAATAGCTTTGGATTCCGTGTTGGCTGAAGGCAAGGGTCTGGCGGTGCCAGATTGCGTCATGCACCGAGACTGCGGCGGTTGTTCCTGGCAACGCGTGAGCTATCCGCGTCAATTGAAGATGAAACTTGCCTCAATTCGAGAGGCTTTTGCCGCGGCAGAGATCGAGGATGTCCCCTTAGAGGAGATCCGTCGTTCGCCTCGGGCTTTCGGCTACCGGAACCTAATGGAGTTCTCCTTTTCAGCCCGGCGTTGGCTGAGCCGCGGCGAAACGCAGCAGGATGGGGCGATCGACCGAGATTTCTCGCTGGGCTTGCATGCCCCCGGCGGAATCGGGCGCGTGTTGCAGTTGGAACGCTGCTCTATCCAAGACGACCCATCGAATGCCATCATGGTTGCCGTACGTGAGTTCGCCAGGTCTTCGGGCCTGGGGGCTTGGGATCATCGCAGTCACGAGGGCTTTTGGCGATTCTTGCGCTTGCGCAGCGGATACGCCACCGGCGAGAACATGGTCGCCGTCGTCACGAGTCGCCGTGATGACAAAGTGATGGGACAGCTGGTTCGACGGCTGGGCGACCTAAACTTGTTGCCGACGACTCTCGCTAACGGCGTGACGGATCGGGTCGCCGATACGTCAGAGGGTGCCAACTACTTCATTGATCACGGACCCGAAGAGTACGCCGAGCGCCTGGCCGGATTCGATTACCGCATTGGGCCCGCTTCGTTTTTTCAACCCAACACTCAAACGGCGGAACTGATCGTCGCCGAAGTCATGGCAATGGCCAGACTCAAGGGCCATGAGCGCGTGATCGACCTATTTTGCGGCGCAGGCACTCTTTCTTTGCCCTTGGCGAGCCAAGCGCGTGAGTTGCGCGGCTATGAAGTTGTCGAGAGCTCGGTGGCTGCGGCGCGCAAGAATGCCGATCGGAACGGTGTCAGCGGCACGCACTTTGAAGTTTTCGATCTCAACGCCGGCTATCCCACTGGCCTTAGCGATGTTGATGTTGTGGTCACCGATCCGCCGCGCTCTGGGATGCACCGCCGACTGTTAGCGGGGCTTATCGAAGCGTCGCCGCCCGTCATCATTTCGGTGGGGTGTAACCCGAAGACGCAGGCCGAAAATTTGGCCGTCATTTTGGCATCCGGAAAATACCGTCTCGAAGGCATGGTGGGGGTCGATCAGTTTCCCCAAACCCCGCACGTTGAAAACCTCGCCCGGCTCACAAAGATTGATTGAAATGGGCGAGGGTTAGGCCCACCGCCGCATCAAACTCAAGGGTCGCAGCCAAAAAGGGGTGTCGGCAATTCATGACATGGTCCGCCCCAGAGATGATGGATGTTGTCGGCAGCGCTTGCCAGGAGGCAGCATAAAGAGATTCCAAGGACTCAAGAGCTACCGCTCGATCCTCGCGGCCATGGAGGCCAGCGAATCGTGCGCCCAGAATCTTTAGCGCGGGGTCGACGTCCAGTTCGGCTGGCAGTGGATTCAAGTCATCGAAGGCGCTGCGGTCGAGCGTCATGATTTGGCCGGTACGGGCGTTGGGGATCTCCAGCTTCCCCTCCGATCGAAAAACTTCAGCCTGCTGCTCACTCCAGGCCAACCGTCGTACCGAAGCCCAAGTCATGACGGGAGTATCCGCACGCCGGGCGGCGGCCAGTATCGCGATGGGCCCGCCTCGGCTGTGCCCCAAGAATCCGAGGCGTTGACGGTCCAGGTTGGGGCTTGCTGACGGAAACAGCGTTCCTTCTTCGAGGGCTTCGACGACCGTCTGCAAGTCGCGAAGCTCATAGCTCGCGCGATTTTTTCGAAACAGGTCCAGTCGGGTGAAGCCTTGAGACTCATTGCCGAGGCCAACACCGTTGTGAGAGAAGTTGATGCGGACGGCGGCCAAACCATCGGCGGCCAAGCGCGCTGCGAGCTCGGGGAAGAATCCCCAGTCCTTGAAACCCTTAAAACCGTGCAGGATGACGACGATGGGGCAAGGCTTGCGACCTAAAGCGAGGGGAAGGTCGAGGTCGCAGGCAATCTCGCAGCCATCGACTCCGATCAGGTTCTCGTTCAAGGCCACTGGGAAGTCAAAGGTTGTTGTGGAAGGTCAGGTTGCGGTCCGTCGTCGAACCGCTTTTCGGATCGTAGACGCGGCAAATTTTGGCGGGATCACCGTAGGTATGAATGGTCAGGCAGGGCGTGGAACAAGAGTTCGCCATGCGGTGAATGTTGTGTTCTCGGGGCGGGACGATCTCCAAGACCTCCCCGGCTGCGGCGGTGCAACGTGAGCGTTCCGAGAGTGAACCGTCTGGCGACGGTGCATCGTAGTCGATGATGTCGATGGTCTCTTTCAAGACTCCGACGACTCCCCAGGTTTGATGATCGTGGACCGGCGACCCTTTTGCAGCTCCCCACACGATGGCGACGACGGTGAATCTTCCCTCGGGATCGGCATAGAGGAGATTGCGGGTGTAGGGGACGTCATCAAGCCCCCGATGAAAAAACTCGGGGCAGATATCGGCGTTTTCGAGCAGACGTTTTTTGAGCGGAACGATCTCGCGCACGACGTCAGCCGGGTTGTTGCAGCGGCCAATAATCTCAGTGACGCTCTTCGCGTAGTCTTCGACGCTCATACAAGCCATAGTGTCTCTCACGGCAACTTAGGTATCAGCGCGAATTATAGACCGGCGGGGCAAAGAGGCCAAACTCTTTCGTCAGAGCCCAAAAAAGAGGGGTGACGGGGTCGCGCTACTTGCCGCTGGACTTTCGAACACCCCGTAGGAAAGTCCCGCCACGCGACCCGTCAGGAACCCAGTCGACCGTAGTTGGGGTTCGGATCGGAGAAAGTCATTTTTTTTGGGATTTCCACGCTTTCGCGAAGTTTTCGAGGCGTGCCTTGGAGACCGGGTTTTCGACGTAGCCCTCTTCTTTCAGCGCTGATCCTACGATGACGCCGTCCGCAAATCGCAGCAGGTCGCCAAGGTTCTCTGAGGTCACGCCGCTGCCGACGAACAAGGGGTGCTCTGGAATCGCAGACTTCACCTCAGCGAGGTCGGATAGATCACAAGCCGCCCCCGTCGCCGTCCCGCTGACGATCAAGCCGTCCGCGCCGCCGCGAAGGGCGGTTGAGCGCGCCAAGGTTCCGAGGTCTGGGCGATATAGGGGCGTGCCAAATTTCACGTCTAAGTCGGCGAGGATTGCGGTGTCGACGCCGACGCGCGCGCGGTAGCGCAAAAGCTCGTTGGCCTTGCCCTCGATCAATCCCTGGTCGGTGGCGGTGATACCGGTGAGTACGTTGACGCGGATGAAGGCGGCACCGGCCGCGGCCGCCGCGCCGTAGGCGCCAAGGGCATCGTTGCGAAGAAGGTTGATCCCCACTGGCAAGGAAAACTTCCGACATAGTTCGGCGGCATAGACCGCGCTGGCCGCCACCACATGGGGCTCGACTTCATCTTTGGCGAAGGGCGCGTCGCCGTGGTTTTCGAGGATGAAGGCGTCGACACCCTGGGCGCAGTAGAGCTCAGCTTCTCTGAGCATAAAGCTCCCTACTTCGTCGAAGCCAAGCGTGCTTCGCGGTGAGCCCGGAAGGGGTGGCAAGTGGAGCACGGCAATCCAGGTCTTGGTGTTGCGGTCGCGAAAAGGGGCTCGAAATCGGGCGGTCATGGGGGGGGGGCTTTCGAATATTTACTCAAGCACTGAACCTAAGCTAACCGAAAGGACGAGGTGTGGTGAAACGCAGGGAGCGCACATCGTGAAAGCCGTGTCGGTCGCGTTGGCAGTCTGGGTCCTATTCGGCTCACTGCTGGCGGCACAATCTGAGCCAAGCCCCACGAAGGGTAAAACTAGGGGGCTCAGCGTCGCGGATATCGAGGCGCTGTTACAAGTTGGCGTCTCGGATCTAGACTTGATCAAGCTCGGCGACCGTCGCGGCTGGCCCTCTAAGTTGCGGCAAGCCGATCTGATGCGGCTCGACCGGGTGGGCGCCCAAAGACGACTCCGCGAACGCCTCCTGGCCCGCTTGGAACTAGGCTCCAAGCGCGGTCAACGCTTGAAGACTCTGCGGCCCTACGATGGCCGATTCACCAATGCTCGCAGGCAAGAGCAGCGCTACGCCTTATTGGTGCCGCAGGGGTTTGAGTTCCGCTCGAGCCAAGGTGGACGGCGCTTAGAGATCATTGGGTCGGGTTCGGCGGATTGGTTTTCAAGGCGCAGCTACTTCCTTTGGATTTTGGACCGGAAGACATGGCGGCCATCCGATGCGCTAGCTCTGAGTAAAGTTGTCGCCGATTCGGCGCTGGCACGTATGAAGCGCGGCGGATTGAAGCTGAGCCCGCTCGAATTCTCCTACCTCACGGACCCCGAAACCCGAACTCGCTACCCGCACTATGATGCCCTCGGTCGCGATCCTGAGACGGATCGTGGCGGCGTTTTCGCCCTCGCGCTGAAGATCCCAGCTGATGGCGACTATTTCGCGGTGATGGGCTACACCAGCCCCACGAAGATCGCAGGACAAGATGAAAGCGATGACCCGGCGACTATCCTCAGCCTGATGCTCGGTTCCCTTAAGCTCTAGGCAGATCGTTGGCGGAATCGCCTAACATAGCCCTGCCGGGCTCAAATCAATAAATTGTATGACTTGTGCGGGGCCAAGGATGTCTTGACTTTTGTCTCGGCGATCTTCAGGTTGGAAGCGTCCATCCGGTGGAAACGCCGGAAAAAATGAAATTGGGAAAAGGGTAGACGGCGAGGATGTGGAGGTGTGCCGTAGATGAGGTGTGTTTCAACGTACCCTTTTCTTTGCCAATGAGTGCGGTGTGCTGAGAGCCGTCCCCTTTTCCCAATTCCCAATCCCTTTGACTTTCGGACGTCAGGGGCCTCGACCTTGAGTCGAAGAAACCCCAACACTCCCATTGCCGCGAAGATCGATGGTCACTCAGTTGTCCAAGCCCGAGTGACCTGGCGGGTGGAGTCTACGTTCTCGTCCCGCCGCTGGTATAGATAATACAAACTGGGTCTAAGTTCGGAAGGGACTTTAGGAAAGGAAAGGTTTAGACCCGCAGATTTCGGCCTCTGCTGCCGCAAGGAGGGTTTGCGACAACACTAAGGGCGGCGGTTGGAAGAGAGAAAGTCCCTAACTTCGGCTAGATTTTCTTACCTTCAGGCGATTTCGCCGGTTTCTTGGGGGTCTTTTTTGTGGGTGGGCGCTTTCCGATCGTCCAGGCGGCAAGCCATTCCACTTTTCGCAGCGACAGATCGGGCATACGCTTCTTGAGGCGGCGCTCAAAATCCGCCATGTGTCCCGCGCCGTAGAGAATAGCCACTCTCCGGGTTGTTTTGAGCCCGCGAAGGCGATCGAGCTCCAAAAGAGCGTGCTCATTGCGCGCCTCGATGATGATGGCGTCGCGTTTTTCCTCTTCGCGGCGTTTGAAGCGCTGGTAGTAAGCGTTCCCGTCGCCCAAGACTTGCGCCAGGGAGCGCTTGGCGCGGTCGCGGATCAGGTTGAGGAAGGCTGGCGTCTTGCCGTCCTCCTTGGGTTCCAGTGCTTTCAGGAAGCGGCTGAGTAAAGGTCCCATCGATTGCACGATGTTGGCGGCGGGGACGAGGGTGATCTTGGCCTCTTTGAGTCGCTGTTGCACGTCTTTTGCCGAGAGGTCGGCATGGACGAAGTTCTTTCCCGTCGTCACCAAGCGATCGCGTTGGTGTTCCAAGGCCAAGTAGTCCTTCAGTTGATTTTGAAGGCGGTCCAGGAGCGTCAAGAGTGAATCCTCGTTCAGCTCTGGGTCCGGTTTGAGGCCCTCGAAAAGCACATGGGGATAGGGTTGGAGCTTTTTTTGAAGGCTGTCGTAGTAGCTGCGGTCGCCAATGTGAACGGCTGACACCAAGGTAATATCGAGGTCGGCTTCTTCACTGCGGTACTGAACGATGGCGGTTTCAAGCCGCTGGATCTTGCGGCCTTTGCTGTAACGGATAAAGCGCGTTTTTTCCTGATGCGTGTTCGGCGCTAGGGCGCCAAGTCTAGTAGCCTGTAGGCTCGGTGGCGCTGCAACGGGGCCATCGAGCTCGCCCGCTGAGATACCAAATGACAGAGTAAACAGAGTCAGCCAAAGGCTGAGTGTTGCGGGACCGAAGCTAATCATCTATTTGTCTCCTCAGCTCCCCAATTTGGGATTAATGAAAATAGCAGTTTCGGGGCCCCGAAACATCCGCCGGGCCAAATCAGGAGGTGGCAAGTCTTTGACGAGCGAAGGGAATGCATCCAGCGCGATCCGAGCCGAGGGTCTTTGCGTCCGCTACGGGAAGTTTGAGGCGCTTTCAGAGCTCAATCTCGACTTCCGTGGACCCAGCTTGGGCCTTTTGGGCCCCAACGGCGCCGGGAAGAGCACTTTCATCAAGACCCTGCTGGGGCTTATTCGCCCCAACGCCGGTCGTGCATCGGTCTTGGGCCTGGACTCCCGCCGCCAACGCTTGGCGCTTAGGCGCAGCGTCGGCTACGTCCCCGAAAAAGATTGCCATATTCCAGAGATGAGCGCGGTGGACTACGTCACCTTAGGCGGTGAGCTTGCCGGGATGCCACGCAGTGACGCGATCCAACGGGCCCACGAGATGCTCCAGTTTTGCGGAGTCGGTGAAGCCCGCTATCGCGCCGTCGATGACTATTCAGCCGGCATGCGGCAACGGACAAAGCTGGCACAAGCCTTGGTGCACGACCCCAAGTTGGTGTTCTTGGACGAACCCACGAATGGCCTGGATCCAGAGGGTCGCCTGAAGTTGCTGTCCGTTCTTCGCGACCTGCAGGAGAATAAGGGCATTCGGATCGTGCTCTCATCGCACCTTCTGCGAGACGTAGAATTCGTCTGCGAAGAGGTGATGGTTTTGCGCCGAGGTCGCCTCGTCGTACATGGCAACGTTCTCGAACTAAAACAGCTTTCCGATCGCCACTTGCTGGTGAAAGCGCGAGGCGACATCGCCGTCTTTCAGCGTGCGCTCGAAGGCAAAGGCTGCCAGTTCGAAGACGACGGTAAACAAAGCTACCGGGTGATCGTGCCGAGCGGTTGCGGGAGCGAACTCATCCTCGAGACGGCCCTCGAAAACGATATTCAAATCCGACATCTCAAACGCGAAGAGTCAAGCTTGGAGGAGGCCTTCCTCTCCGCGCTCGACGGTGAGGCCAACCGTCATGCCGGTCTATGACCAAAGCTATCGTCACTGGAAAGGCAGTTTTCGCCGCAGCCCGCTTAGATGGGCACCCATGGTTTCCTACCACATGAAACACTTGATGCGCTCGAAGCTGGTGTGGTTTTTCCTGCTGGGGGCCTTTGCCCCGGCTCTGGGCGCGATCATCTTCGTATATGTGGGCTATCTTGAAGGTCCCGAAGTGCTCAGCCGAGCGGTTGATGTGCTGCTGATCGATTCGCTCGGCGAAAGCGCCACCCGCGATGACGAGTACCGGATCATGGCTCGCTACGGCATGTTGAGCATGCTCGTGTTTCCGCAGTCTTTTGTGGTCTTGTCGATCACCAGCATTGTCGGTTCTGGCCTGATCGCCAAAGACATCAGAAGCAATGCCCTCGAGATCTACTTGACGAAACCCATTACCCCGACGGACTACATCCTGGGCAAGCTCGCGGTCATCGCGATTTTCATCTTCTTGGTCACCTTCGCGCCGGCGGCCTTGGTGCTTTTGGTGGCATCATCACTTTGGGAGGGTTTCGGTGCCGCCGCCTTGTCGGTGACGCCGGCTTTGTTTTTGGCCTGCGCTATCACGGCCTTAGTGAACGGCTCGGTCATCTTAGGTCTGTCTTCGTTGACGAAGTCTTCGCGCTATGCGACGGTCATTTGGTTCGCGATCTGTTTCGTTTCGCAAGCGACGGCGAGCGCTCTGCAAGAAATCACGCGTGAACCCATGTGGCAGGTGATCAGCTATCGCCAGAATTTCGCTTTGATCATCGCAGAGATCATGGGTTCGACGGAATTGCCCAATGTCGTCGTGAGTGATCCGCCTCATATGGGTATTCCCATCGCCCTTTTGGGGTTTGCGACATTGACGGCGATTCTCGTCCTGCGACGGACGATTCGCGCTGTGGAGAACGCTTGATGTCGGCACCGTTGCTATCCGCCCGAGGAGCTAGTAAGTGGTACGGGCAAGTGATTGCGGTCAACGACGTCACGCTCGACATTCAACCCGGTATTACGGCTCTGTTGGGACCCAATGGAGCCGGTAAATCGACTTTGCTCGGCCTGTTCACGGGGCAACTCAGGCCAACGCGAGGCCTCGTGGAGGCCTTTGGTGAGCCGATCTGGGACAACCCGCGGCTCAACGAGCGCATCGGGCTCTGCCACCAGTACGACAATTTTTACGAAGAGATGACGGCGGTCGAGTTCTTGCGATTCATCTGCCGGCTCACCGGTTTTAGGGGCACGGCTGCCCGTCAACGCGCCGACTATGTTCTCGACCGCGTGGGCTTGGAGAAATGCGATCGAGTTCGCGCAATCCGAACCTACAGCAAGGGCATGCGACAACGAACCAAACTCGCACAGGCTTTGGTCCACGAACCCGAGCTTTTGTTTCTCGACGAACCGATGACGGGGCTCGACCCGGTGGGGCGCTACGAAATTTCCAAGTTGCTAGAAGGCCTGGCAAAGATGGGAAAGAGCATCGTCGTATCGACACACATCCTCCATGAGGTCGAGGCCTTAACCGACCAGATCTTGCTACTTGCCGAAGGACGCATTCTTGCCGAAGGCGACATTCACCAGATTCGGGCCTCTTTGGAACAACATCCCTATCAGATTCGAGTGGTGTCCAACGCGGCCCGCGCGTTAGCGGTTCTACTCACAGCGGATGAACACGTTAGCGCCGTCAAAATCCAAGAGTTGACCGTCGATAGAGAGGCCTTGACCATAAGCACGACGCGAGCGGATCTTGTTTTCGACTCTTTGCCTCGGCACGCGCAGACGGCCGGCGCCTATATCGAAGAGATATCCTGCCCCGACGACAACCTTGAATCGGTCTTTGACTACTTGGTGGGACAATGAACGAGACCCAACAAATCGGCGCTAAACTCGCTGAAGAGACCCCGAAATTCATCCGACCCGATCCCCCTGGCTTCGTCAGAGCATCGGTCCTGATCGCGTGTCATACCGTTCAGAAACTGATCGGACCCAAACGGCTGATTTTTCTCACAGCCTTGCTGTTCATTCCCGTGTTCATCGTTGCCATCAGCAAGCACGAAGGGCAGGCGGATGAGTTTTTGTCCTTCTTTGCTCCGGTGGCCTACTTGCTGGTCTTG
The DNA here is from genome assembly GCA_036479435.1 of Planctomycetota bacterium. Lineage (GTDB taxonomy): Bacteria > Planctomycetota > DRQF01 > JAZGFI01. The sequence continues at coordinate 42,434 of JAZGFI010000103.1, forward strand.
GCGCCGCTCACGAGTCTATTTTTGTCGGCGACAAACTTCGCTGACGAAGTGGATAACCGGACGCTTGGCTACTTGTTGTTGCGACCGATCTCCCGCGAGACTCTGCTCTTTGGGCAGTGTCTTGGATCTGGCTTCGTTGCGACCGCGCTCATTCTCTTCTCGGCGGCCGCAGCCCACTTGGTCGCGGCCTGGCCCGGTCACATCACAGGATTGATCCCCAGTTATTGGATGGGGGAGTTCGCGGGATTCGCGGCCGTCGTCGTCTTATCGATCGCACTCTATACCGCCTTGAGCTCCGTCGCTGGCCTCGTCTTGAAGCGCCCCGTGCTGTGGGGGATCGTCTACATGGTGATCGTCGAAATCACTTTTTGCTACGCCGCGGGACCACCCTCAAAGATCGCGATATCCCACCACACCACCCGTTTGCTGCCAGAAGCTTACTTGACTCCCGAGATCCTCGTCACCGAAGCGGCCAACCGCCCCTTCGAGGCCGTCCCCATTCCGGTCACGATCATCGGTCTTGGCGTCACACTATTTTTGCTGTTGGGATTGGCGGTTGTCGCAGTGCGGCGTTCGGAGTTCACCTCCAAAGAGGACTAAAAAACTAGATCTAAGAAATCATAGAAACAGCGAGACAGAGGCGCACGTTTTTCGCTTTTCAGATAGGAGCCTCTTTTATTGATGAGGCTAGATTCCGTCCCTGGAGACCCTCCGATGATACTGCGCAGCCTGCTTACCTTCCTCGCCATTGCGGCCTCTGCTTTGGCTCAACTCCAGCATTCCCCTGCCACAGTTTCCACAACCTCTGGGCGCGATCATGAACGTTTCACCATCGGAACGCGGGTCCATCGCCGTGGCCTTCTAAGGTCGGCCCTCCGGCAATGGTTCGTACCCATCCATCAATCGTCATCGTTCGGATGGCGTGATTGTTGATGTCCGCAAACACGACCGTGGTTGGATTCAGCGCGGCCAAGCGAATAGGTTTGTTCATCCGGACGGCAGAACCCCTACCGTCACGAAAACCGCTTTCGCCGTTGCTAACGATGATCATCGTCGGGTGCTCGGACCCATTTAAGGCTGCGGCATCGGCGGGATTCGCGGCACAGGCCGCAAGGCAAGCGACGGCGGCGAAAAGAATGGTGTAGCGAATGATGATGAAGTCGAGCCTTGGGAATGAATGGAATCGGGAGTGGAGCTACTCGATGACGACCCGAGTGCCGTTAGTCGCGACCCAATCTTCAGCGAGGGCCGTCGGCGAACTGTAGAGCACGCCAGCCGCGTAGAAGGTCATCCCGACCAAGAACGGCGCGTTGGGGAGCAGCATTCCAAATACTGCGAGCCCATCGGCGTTTAGGTTGCCATTAAATTCCGCGAAGGCTAGTGGGCGCGGAAAAGTGATGGATAGATTGAAAAGGGCATCTGAATCGAGTGGGAGGACCTGCATGGTGCCGGGAATGAGGATTCCACTGTTTGCGGTGCTGGCGATGGCCATGGCAAATTGCCAGTTAGGTTGCGCAGGTGCGTTGAGACGCCATTCTACTCGAGCCCCGACTTCGGCCGGGGTTACTTGACGCAGAAGGCGTTCGATCGCGATGCGGTGGATCTCTCCGGTGTTGACGGTAACAAGGACGCTTTTCCCACCGACGTCGATGGCGATATCCTCGGCGCCGCTACCGTCACCGAGCGCCGACGCGATGACTTCAATTTGGCCCGTGTTCGCGTTAATTTTGGTGACGTCGCCGTTGTAGATGGTGGAAGCGAGGATGACTCCTGATTCGGTGGCGACAATATCGCTAACGAGAAAACAATTGTTGGCGACGGATACGGCGGTATCGGCGATGGGGTCGTACTCGTAGATGGAGGTCAGTCCCAAAGCACCGATGTAGAGCTTGCCATTCATGCCGTCGGCGACGTCCGTGGCGCCGGGAATTCCCGATGCCAAGAGTAGGCGGCTGACTTCGATGCCGTTGACTAGCTCGACGCGCCAAAGATCGGTGCCACCGGTGAAGAAATTACTCGAGGTCAAATCCGCCACGTACATCGATCCACTTTGATCAAAAATGACATCGATGGGGATGAAGTAACCCAGGCTCGAGGTGGTCAGCAGCCCGGTCACAAAATCATAGCGCACGATAGTGTGGGTAATGGAGTCGCCGATGTAGAGCGCGCCATCGGGTCCAAGTTCCATCGACAAGGCCAACAGCGGCTGTGTTGAGAGCGGGGTCCAAACGGCGGTGGTACTGTTGGGGTCGTAGATACCAACTTCTTGGATGTCCACCCGCGAGAGAATAATTTCACCGTTCGGCCCGATGACGATGTCATCCACGGTGTCCGGCAAGACTCCGACCAAGGGCTGATAATCGGAGATGTCGAGGCTCTGGGCCAAGGCCACTGGCATACACATCGCGGCGCCTATTATCAGGGCCGCGATCAAGATGGATCGGTCAAGCATGCGGTCTACTCTGGTAACGTTGAAGGGCGAGCATAGCAGTCCCCAGCTGCCGGTTCCTATCAGAATTCGGTTTAGAGATCGCCAATAGCCCCAATCGTGGTCCGGAATCGACAGAATCATCGTTGAGCTAAGGACTTGGCTCGCTTTTCCATACTTGGGGTTTCAGGCCCTGTAGCCAGGATCTTAGGCATCCATGGCGGTGTGCATAATCGTTCGCCCCTACCGCCAGGGCCAAGGCCCGAGGATCACCGACAATGACCAAAAGGCGTTTCGCGCGCGTGACGGCGGTATAGAGAACGGGTCTTTTGAGCAGCAGGAAGTGCTGATTATAGACCGGCAAGATCACCGCTGGGAACTCTCCGCCCTGGGATTTGTGCACCGTCATCGCCCAGGCGGGCGCGATGTCCGAAAGGCTCGATCGGCCGTATTCTTGGCGAGCGTTGCCGAAGCGCGCCATGAGTTGCCCCCGCGCCAGGTCAATCGACTCAACTCGCCCCAAGTCTCCATTGAACAACTCGCGGTCGTAGTCGTTTCGGCGCTGCATGATCCGGTCGCCTCGGGCAAACCTAAGATCCCCGTGTTCCAAGAATTCCGCATGAGGATCACGGGCCTGTTGCACGGAACGATTCAGTTCCAGAGTGCCGACGGGACCTTTGTGCATCGGGCTGAGAATTTGAACGTCACCAGGCCCAGATTGGTCGAGACGTCGAGGGACTTCTTCCAGCAAAAGTCGCGTGACAATCTCGGCGCCTCGCCTCGGGTCTTTCTCCTCGATGAACAACAAATCCGCGCCGTCGTCGGCAAGATCTGGTATTCGTCCGGCCAAGATCTCGTGCGCGACTCGAATGATGCGACTGCCCTGAGCTTGTCGAAACACCCGGGTGAGGCGGAGGACGGGGACGACTCCCGCGGCAATGACGTCTCTGAGGACCGTCCCCGGACCGACGGATGGAAGTTGTTCCGCGTCGCCCACCAACAACAGGCGTGCGCCCTCGGGAAGGGCCCTCAGCAGGTGTAAGAACAGTGGAAGATCTAGCATCGATGTTTCGTCGATGACGATGATGTCCGCAGCGAGCGGATAGTCCGTACCGTGAGCAAAACGACCGTGGCCACCGTCAAACTTCAACAGACGATGAATGGTGGTCGCCTCCAAGCCGGATACCTGTTCCAGTCTCTTGGCGGCGCGACCGGTGGGGCAGGCCAAGGCGATGCGGAGGCCGCGGTCGCGCCAGATGCGTACGAGACTGCGAAGGACCGTCGTCTTGCCGACGCCAGGACCACCGGTCAACACGGCGACCTTAGATTGCAAGATTCCTCGAATGGCCTCTGATTGCTCGCTCGACAGTTCGGCCTGGATCGCCTTCGACGCTTGCGTTGGCAGCCTTGGGCCTAGGGGGTCGCTCGAATTGAGGTGGGTTGAGAGTCTTTGCGCCGCCTCGGTCTCGGCATCAAAAGCGAAGGCGTCATAGACATTGTAGTCGCGTTCCGGAGAGTCTCGCGCGATGACGATTTTTCGCGTTGCGACCAGTTCTTTGAGCTGCTGGCGCAGCGGAGCTTGATCGACCTCGAGTAAGTCTGCCGCTCGCTCGAGCAAGACCGGTCCCGGCAGACAGATGTGACCTTGCACCAAAGCTTCGTCGAGAGCGTGGCTGAGGCCGGCATTGAGCCGCGAGGGGGCATCCGCGGCGGTGCCCTGAGCCCTGGCGACGCGATCTGCCAATCGAAATCCGACACCCGATACTTTCTCGGCGAGGAGGTAGGGATTGTGCTGCACCCGTCCCAGGCCGTCGTCGCCGAGGGCATCGGCGGCCCGCAAGGCCAAAGCGGGCCCCAGGCCGTGTCCCTGGAGAAAGATCAAAAGTTCGCGGCGTTCGCGCTCGCTACGCCAAGTGGTGGCGATGGTGTCGGCGCGCCTTTTTCCAATTCCCTCGACTTCGGTCAGCCGCACGGGTTCGTCGTCCAAAACTTCGAGGGTCTTGTCGCCGAAGGCTTTGACGAGTCGCCGCGCGAGCTCGGGTCCGATGCCCTCAACGCGAGGCCCCGCCAAGTACTTTTCAATACCGATGAGAGTTTGCGGGGTCAGGCGTAGGGCGCTTTGGGCTTTGAAACGGGAGCCAAACTTGGGATGCTCCTCGAAGATTCCGTGGAGCCGAAGCTCGTCGTTTTCAAACAGATCTCCGGTAATGCCGACAACGGTAAGCTCGCCACCGCGGGCAGGCCGAAACGAAAACACGGAGAATCCCGTGTCTTCGTTGGCAAAGATGACGCGCTTGACGCGCCCTTCAATGAGTTGGAGATCATCGTTCACGGGCCCAGGATACTCGATCCGGTGCCAGGCACCACGCCGTCACTCTGTGGTGCCTGGCACGGAAAAGTGACGGCGGGGTGCCTGGCACGGAAAAGTGACGGCGGGGTGCCTGGCACCGCCTAGGGTGCCTGGCACCGCCTAGTCACTCTGGGGTGCCGGGCATAGACAGGAGAGGGGAGCTTCCGTTGTCAGATTCGCTTCGAATTCTTCGGGTCATCACGCGTCTTAATGTCGGCGGGCCTTCGCGTCATGTGGTGCAGCTCATGCAGGGGCTGGAGTCGAATCGTTTCGAGCAGACTCTGGTTGCGGGTGAACTCAGCGAAGGCGAGGCGGAACTGCCTGACGCTAGGGCTTTGAAGCCGAGGTATTGCCGGGAACTTGCGCGCCGCGTGAGCCCTCAAAAAGACCGCCGCGCCTACCTTGAACTGAGGGGCATCATTGCCGAGCTGAAGCCGCACATCGTGCACACCCATCAAGCCAAGGCCGGATTGTTGGCGCGTTTGGCGGCGAAGCACGAGGCGGGGCCTAAGCTGGTCCATACCTACCACGGTCATACTTTTCAGGGTTACTGGAATCCGATTTTCGGGCGCCTCGTGCGAGGCCTTGAACGGCGGCTCGGCATGATGTCAGATGCCCTGATCGCGCAGTCAGAGTCTCAACGCGAAGAGCTTCGTCAACACTTGGGGGCTCGAGTCGCGGATCGGATTCGGATCATCAAGCCCGGAGTGAACTTCGACTTGTTCGAGGGAACAAGAGTTGGAACACGGTCCTCAGAGACGATCTCAATTGGATTCGTCGGACGGCTTGCCACCGTCAAGAATGTGCCGGACTTCTTGGCAACGCTAAAGCAGCTCCAAGACCATCATTCACTTTCCTTCAAAGCGAAGATCATCGGCGACGGTGCGGCATCGCTTCGAGAGCGACTTGAAGAACAAGCGCGAGCGCTGGGGGTGGCGGAAAAGATCGAATGGAAGGGTAATTGCAAGGACATGGCAAAAACCTATCGGGAGCTCGACGTCGTGGTCATGACCAGCCGCAATGAGGGGACCCCATTGGCCGCGATTGAGGCGCTTTATTGCGGTTGCCGTTTCCTGTCCTACGACGTTGGGGGGATTCGTGACACGGTGGGAGATTTAAGCGGCGTGACATTGGTGCCGCCGCGAGACTTCAAACAACTGGCGGAAGCTCTGGTCAAGGTCGTTGCAAAGGGAGGACCCTGCGTTGATCTCGAATTGGAAAATCTGCAGCGGGAACTGAGTCAGCGATTTGGAAGCGCACGCCTAACGGCCGAGATTGCCGAGCTCTACGAAGACATCACCCGCGCGTCGCCGACGCGCTCTTAGTCGTCGCAGCGAAGGCGATCCGCGATGAAATTGCGGATGCTGTTCTGAGCTTCTTCGTCTTTCCAGCCAATCCACCAAAACTCGACGCCTATCTCGTAGCCGCCTTTTTCTTGGGCGTCGCACCAGGAGACTTTGCCCATTGAAATGACCTCCATCGGGAAGCCCGGAAGCTGCAATTCCAATGCCAGCATTTGGCCTTCTGCGACGGCCGCTGGAGCTTCAAAACTGATACCACCGCCGGAGATGTTGTTGAGGGCCGCGGCATGCTTGGTCTTGAGATCGTCAAATCGCCCGTCGGCGTCCTCGACGGGCCGGAAGGTCATTTCACAGTTGGCGCTCACTCGCGGAAACCCGCGGTTTTCCATGAGGGCGGGTTTTTGCTTGTCGTTCTTCATGACGCGCCGATCTCCCTGGTCCAGCTCGGGCTTTATCGACTCATTTGAGGTCGATCTTGACTGTAATCGCTAACAGCCCCAGCGCGGATGAATCAGACATTGCGACACAAGTTGTTTCAGATCAATGTCTTAGGGGATGGGAAGGCCGAAGCAAGAACTCCTTGGGTCCCAACACAAGATGCGGCGGTGTTTTTTGTAGACCTTGCCCAGTTCGGCCAAGGTGTTCGCGGCCGCGAAGTCTCGCCTGACCACCCCGTGGAAAAAGCGTCCGAGAGCTTTTGTCGCCGCTCCCTTGTCGCCCTCCTCCTTTGAGCCGTAAAGCCTCAGGCAGGCGAAGAACAAAGTGGGATGACCAAACTTTGGCAGCTCTTTGACGAGGACGCGGCGGTCCCCTTCGAGCAGCAACTTCATGACATCTCTAATCTCGCGAAGGTGGCGCGGCCGCAGCGGCGTGCCTGGTGCCGTCGACTTCAGTTGCGAATCCAAAATCGCCCGCATGCCTTGCATCGCCAACTTGAGGGCTCGGGCCTCGACTTTACGTTTATCGCTGGGACTGAAGACGCCCAGTAGCGGGCCGCGTCTGCGTTTTCCTGAGAATCGAGCCGCAGTCGCTTCGATTTCCGAGCTGGGGCAAAGGCTAAAACTCACCGCGTCGACACCCGCCGACCAAAAAGCTCGGTGGTCGCCCGGAGGTGCAAAACCCATGATTCTCGATTCCGCCGGGCCCAAGCATCTTGCGAACTCGGCGCTGATCGAATTCGATCCGCGGCCCAGTAAGAAGACGTCGCCAACCCCGCAAAAGTCGGCGTGGAGGACCGAGCGTATGACGCGCGCCTTGTTAGCGGCAATCCAAGCCTTCGAACCACTCAAGCTGCGAGCGCCGCGGTCAAAAAAGCAGATCTTCAGCGCGGCCTTGGGGGGCTGGGTTTGATAGTGGTGAGCCAGTTGAATCGCCAAGATGCAGCTTGAAATCGCTCCGTTGGCGTTTTTTTGGCGCGCCGCGGCGTCATGGTGGACGCTGAGGACGGTCAAAGCCCCGGTTTCGGGCCCAAAAGACAACTCGAGGTTGCGGCCTCTTTTTCCGCCCTCGCTGAAATCGTGGCGCTCAAAGGGGATCTTGAGGCGGTCGAGTTCGGATTCAATCCAACTGCGGCGCGCAGTGGCCGGTTGCCGGTGAAGAGCGGCGGTGAGGGCCAACAGGTCCGTTTTCGCTTTCTGCTGGACTTGGTCATCGACCGGCGACGGGAGCGGACCGGCCTCAAAAGCACGCATGATGGCGATGAGAGTGAGGATGGCCACAATCTGAGGAGATTCGAGCTTGAGCATGCGGCGACTATAACAGCTCGGTCTGGGCTGAAGCGATTCTCGATCACAGCGCATGGTCACCGGGCGGCGGTTGACCGATTCAGCTCGCGCGGGTCAGATAGGGCTACGCGAAAGCGTTGTTCTTGACGCGCAGGCCGTGTCTTGAGTCTTGAACGAACTGGGAGAAAAGGGACTTGCTTAAAATGAAGCTCCTCGGAGGCCGGCGACTCGCCATGATCGTGGCTTGTATGGTTTTGACGACCATGACGGCTTGGTCTGCCTTCAGTCCCGATCCCTCCCCACAAGAAAATGGGAGTTTTCGCGCGAGCGTGCAAGACGAGAAAGTCGCGATTCGCAACGCGCCCTTAGACGTCAAGATTGAGCACGTCGACTTGCGAGGCGACACGATCCCCGGTTTTGACTGGAACGGCGCGAACCTGGACATCAAGGGCATTGATGACCTCGACGGTAAAGCTATCGAGAGCGCAGCTCTGCGACCCGAGCCAAAAGACGGACGCCGCACGACAATCATCGAAATCGACGACGGAGCGCTCCTACTTCGAAACGTCGTCTTGGTTGATGACGTTTCGGTGACTTACCGAGCAAAGAAGTACGACGTGATTCCGGACACCGTGCCGGGGATCGTTGCGATCTTGCCGGCGCTCATTGCGATCTTGTTGGCGATCATGTTTCGCCAAGTGTTGCCCGCCTTGTTTGCTGGCGTTTGGGTCGGCGGTATCTTCATTGCCGGAGGCCCCTGGGCTGGTTTCCGCTACGTCGTTACTGAGCTAATTCCGACCACGCTGTCCGATTCGAGTCGGCTCAGCATTCTCGTGTTTTCTTGTCTACTCGGAAGCGTCGTCGCCTTGATCGCACGCATGGGGGGCACGCGAGGACTCGTCGACTCCATGTCGAAAGTTGGCGATAGCCGGCGAGGGGCTCAACTGACGACTTGGTTTTCCGGGATGTTGATCTTCTTCGACGACTACGCCAACGCGCTTCTCGTCGGCAATACGATGCGACCTATTACCGACCGTTTTCGGGTGAGCCGCGAAAAGCTGGCTTTCCTCGTCGACAGTACGTCAGCGCCGGTTGCCTGCGTGGTGGTTATCTCGACCTGGATCGCGGCCGAAATCGGCTACATCCAAGGCAAGCTCGAATTGGAAGCGGTGCAGATTGCGACGGGGTGGACCCCGGACAAGGCCTACCAGATTTTCTTGGAGACCATCCCCTACAACTTCTACCCGATCTACTGCATCGCCTTTTGCTTTTTCATTTGCCTCTTCCAACGCGACTTCGGTCCGATGCTAAAAGCGGAGCGCCGCGCCTTTCACGACGGCAAAGTCCTCGCCGATGGGGCGGTGCCGCTCAGCTCCCGAGAGATGGATCAGCTCGAACCCGCCGACCCCAACCGCCAGTACTGGTGGAACGCGATGATCCCCATTGGGACGGTCATTATCTCGGTCTTGGGGTTCCTCTATATCACCGGGGCCGAAGTTATTGAGGAGAGCCACCAATCCGCTCTCCAAGAGATTCGCGCGCTCGAATTTACCCGAAACTCTGCGGACACCGCGGTGTCCGAGAAGTTAAGACTCGTGTCCCAAATTGCCGTGGAGGAAAACCGGGCCGAAGCCTTGGCATCGCCGCCGCTTCGAGACATTTTTGGTGCCGCAAAGAGTTACCACGCCTTGCTCTTGGCCGCCTTCCTTGGCGTCATCGCCGCTTTGATCTGTGGGATGGGGCAAGGCCTGTTGCGCCTCGGCGAGTCATTCGAGGTCGTGACGGCGGGCATCAAGGCGATGATCCCCGCCGTCCTGGTGTTGACCCTGGCATGGGCGCTGCAAGACGTCTGTGAACGCTCCAATACCTCACAATGGCTCATCCACCACATCACGCTGAAGTCCACGATCTTGCCGATGTTGATCTTCCTCTTGGCCGCGGTCATCGGATTTTCGACCGGGACGAGCTGGGGAACGATGGGGATCTTGGTGCCTTTGACCATGGATTATGTCGTCAGCCTGAGCGTGGAGGAGTCCTTCATGGTGGCCGAGACCCAAGTGCTCTTGGTCAGCTCGGTGGGGGCGGTGCTCGCCGGGGCCGTTTTCGGCGATCATTGTTCGCCGATCTCAGATACGACGATCATGTCCTCGATGTCCTGTGGCGCCGATCACGTCGATCACGTGAAAACCCAGCTGCCCTACGCCTTTTCGGTGGCCTGCATTGCCATCTTAGTGGGCTATCTACCCGCAGGTTTTGGAATCTCGCCCTGGATCCTACTTCCTCTCGGAATCCTGCTTTGTGCGGTGGTTATCCGGGTCTTGGGGCGCCGAGCGACGGACAGCTAAGCGAGTATTCAGCCGCAAACGAGCCGCCATTTTGGCAAAATTGCCGCTTTTGGAAGAATGCCCCGGTGCAAGAGAGCCAGCATGGCGCTTCTTTTTCGACAAATCGTCGATTTGAAGCAGTTGCTATCACTCTGCTGCGCGCGGTCCGACGACGCATGGGCGTGAGGGACCGTTTTCAATACAAGATTTGCCGAACAACCTATCTCGAAGAATGCGGCCTTAGGGCCCCGAGTGGAAGCGAAACGGAACCATGGACAAGATTGCAATTCCTTTCCTATTGCTACTGGCTCTGATCGGCGCTGGTGCCGCGGTCTGGTTTTATGTTGCAGAGGACTCGATTGAGCCCGATGACACCAAGCAACCCGAAGTCGTTGACGTCGATGAAGAAATGGCAACAGTCGACAAGAAGCCGGACCCCAGCGCGGTCGTTGGTGAACGCATCGAGATTGCGAAGGGCTCTGGCGAAAAAGCGGTGGCGGAGATCGGCCCCGAGGGAATCCTCCAGGGCACGGTTTACGATCTCAACGGAAAACCTCTCGCGGGAACGAAGATCAAGCTCTTCAAGTTCAAGCAGGTTCCGATGCCCAAGACCGGACGCACCCGCATCGACTTCGCTCAAAAAGAGGTGAAGATGGCGACGACGGACGCTACGGGTCACTACGAATTCAAAGAGTGCCTCGCCAAATATCCCGGCAAACAGCTCTCGATGAAAAGTCTCAACCGCGAGTACGTTGCGGTGCTGAAGGACCATGTCGGAGCCGGCATGGTCGTTGACTTCAAATTGCAACGTGGCGCTCGCGTTATGGGCGTCATTACGGATCGCGATACCGGTAAACCCATCGAAGGCGTTCGCGTCAAAGGTGACGTCAAGAACGTTACCTCTTCGATGCACAGCTATGAGCGCTTCACGGAAGTCACCAAGACCGACTCTCAAGGACGCTACGAACTCAATGGAGCGCCAGCGGGTCGGCTGCAAATGCTCTTAGAGCACGAAGACTATGAGATGTCCTACATTGCGCCTTCGCAGGGCCTCGACACCACCTTAGGTAATGATCTCAAGTTTAGCTTCAAAATGAAGCGTGGCATCGTCTTGAATGGTTTGGTTATTGACGCGACGACGCGGAAGCCGATTGCCGGTGCGGTCTTCACTTACAAAGAAATGCCCTTCATCTCGCATGCAAAAGAGAAGACGGGAATCCTCGGAAAATTCAGGGTCAAGGGAATCTCACGTGGGTTCCGCTCGATCGAGATCATGGCCAAGGACTACACACACCTGAGACAAAACGTCGACTTTAATGACGACGATATGGCGAAGGAAATCATTTTCGAGTTGAAACCCGCGGGTCGCGCCCGTGGGCTCGTGCTCGACGACAACGGCGATCCGGTTGAGAACGCCGACATCTACGTCGCGATCCAAATCGGTGTCTTCTTCAAGATTCGGGATTATCCCGAAACAAGAACCGATGCACAGGGCCAATTCGAGGTGAGAAATCTCGGCGATGGCGTCGAGTACAAGATCTGTGCCGCTCGGGAAGGATGGACCGTAGGGGTCGGCGAAGTTCTGCGCGGGGCCACCGGCGAGGTCGTCGAAGACGTCATCGTCACCGTTGATCGAGGCTCGGTGGTTCAGGGCCAGATTTTGGATCAATCCGGCGTGGCTATCGCCGGCGCCGAAGTTGCCCTCTACAAGCCGCCCGTGCAGGGCGTCTGGTTCCCGCCGGGATTCAAGGTGGGGCAGAAATCCGACGAGAGCGTCGTCGCCGACGAGACCGGTACTTACAAGTTCAAAGGGCTCCATGCCGGTCGCTATCGGCTCTCGGTCGACCACGTCGAGTACATCGCCGTGGCCTCCAAACAGGTCGATATCAGCGCTGGGAATGAGAGCCTCAACTACGACTTCAATCTCGAACGCGGCCGCACAATTTCGGGTCGCGTTGTTGACGATGTCGGCAACGTGGTCGCCGGTGCTCGCGTCGACGCCACTCAGGGGCGGAACATCCGGCAAAGAGTCTCGGCTACGACCGACGAGAGTGGCGAGTACGTCATTCGACGCCTTCACGATCGTCCCTACCGAATCTTCGCCAGCAGCCGCAGCAAGGTTGGCACCGCGCTGGACGATGTGCCGGCCGATAGCTCGAACATCGACTTTGTGCTGCAAAACTACGGGTCGTTGAGAGCCCACTTGGCGTCCCGGTCTGGCGAAACTCCGGAGAAAATGAAGATCACCCTCTTCCCCTTGGCAGATGTCGAGCGCAAGGGTGCAAAGTATGCAAAGGACCGAATGGCACAAAAGATGATGCGAACGAGTGAGGCGTTCATCGAGAAGGATATCTACCCTGAGAACGGTTACATCGATGTGCAGAAGATCGTGCCTGGCGACTACCGTATCGAACTCAGTTCAGATGAATTCCGAGAGTACAAACTCGAGCTCATTACGATCGCTTCCGGTTCCCTTACTAACGGCCCCGAGATTGTGCTCCTCAGCGGCGGGCGGCTTGAAGGCTACATCTTAGACTCAGAAGGAAATCCAGTTGGCGGCAAGGAAATTCAGATCTTCCTTCGTGCCGGTCGCGGTACGCTGAAAAAGACCTCCATTGGCAAGGGCGGCAAGAGAGTGACGACTTCTAGCCGAGCCGATTGGCCAGGCAAACAAGTCGTACCGGATAGCGAGGGCTTCTACAGCATTGGCGGGTTGCCCCCGGGCAAGATTGAGATGGTCATTCGATCGCGCTTGTACTGCGTTCCGCAGATTGAGGAACTTCAAGTTCCGGGCGAGAGCATCCTAAAGAAGAACGTGACGATGGTCCGCGGTGGAACGGTGCTGTTCCACGTCAAGGACGAAAACGCGGCTCCGGTGCCTCACGCGCAAGTTTCAGTGGTCACGATGGACGGAAACCCGGCGAAAGTCGATGGTCGGCGGGTCGCCGCCCGAGGTTCCGTGCGGGGTGAATTGAGAGTTCCGAAATTGATGCCTGGCAAATACAAGTTCTATATTCGACGTCGTGGACACGACACCGTCGAACTTGAGATTGAAGTCGGTCCCGGCGAACAAGCCATTCGGGATGTGACTTTGCCGGTCATCCGTTAATTCAACCAAGGCCGAGGCCAACTCAGCGAGCCAAATCAGAGCCTGAAGTCACTTGTTGGCTTCAGGCTCTCTTCGTGTCGAAACCGGGTTGAACCATCCCGCTGGCGTTGAAAAAGTTAAACATGAGCCCTCAAGGCTCCAAAAAACAGAACATGACACTTAAGTTCAAGGGCTTAAGTAATTTAGCGCATAATGAATGCGCGATGGCGGGTTCGGCCGTGGTAAATGGTGAACATAGCGCTTCACCAGCTTGCGGCATTCCGCCGCCGCACCGTAATGGAAGTCCTAAATGCCAAAGGACTTGCGAAAGTTCTGAGATTTTCTATTGCCGGGCACGCCGTTTGTTTGGGTTTTCAGCCACACGAGGACAGTGTTCTCGCGGTAAAGCGCTGAAAAAAAGAGCTTTGGGTCTCAGAGAACTTTCCCTCCCCAACCGCCCTCTCTAGCTCAAAGTTCTTTTTTCAGCGCTTTTCTTTTTCCAGGGCCGTCATCTTGTCAACCCGCCTTCGGTGCCTTCCTCCCGCGAACTCGGTCGCCAAAAACGTCTCCATTGCGGACTCTAGTTGGGCTGATCCCAAGACGCGAGCTCCGAGGCAAAGCACGTTCGCATCGTTGTGTTCTCTCGCGAGGCGAGCGCTTAAGTCGGAGTGGCAAAGAGCGGCGCGGACGCCGTTGATCTTGTTGGCTGCGATCGAAATCCCGATGCCGCTGCCGCAGAGCAGGACCCCGAAATCGGCCTCTTTGTTGGCCACCAATCGGCCGACCTTCGCGGCCACATCTGGGTAGTCCACCGAGTTGCTGTCATCAGTTCCGACATTGGCCACTTCATGTCCCATGGATTGTAATTTCTCCATCAAGCTGGCCTTCTCCGCGAAAGCGGCGTGGTCGTTTCCGATGGCGATCTTCATGGTGCCTCCCTCAGTTTCTTCAAGGCCAAGCTGATCTGCTCGGCGGTGCTTCGGTAAAGATCAACGTCGCCGCCAAAGGGATCGATGATGTCGGCCCTAGGGTCAAGGGGGCGGATGCGGTCGGCGAAATCCGGGAATTCATGCGCGAGGATTTCTGCGTGGTGTGCGGTCATCGTCAAGATGCGATCCATGCGCCGGAGAAGGTCACCGCTGATCGGTCGCGAGCGGTGTCCCCTCAAAGACAGACCGCGCTCTTCCGCCACGATCTGTGCGGCCTCAGACGCGGGTGTTCCCGCCCAAGCTGAAATGCCCGCCGAAAAGATTCGAATGGCGGGCGCTTCGTCGCCCTCAGTGCCGCCTTCCTGCTCGATCTGCTGCCTCAAAATGGCCTCAGCCATCGGGCTGCGGCAGGTGTTTCCGGTACAAACCAAGAGGATGCGCTCGGCCAGTTCTTCGGCGACCGTTGTGGCCTCGATGGCACCTTCTCGCAACACCTCGAAACTGCCATTTTCGAACACGCGGACTACGGTGGAGGGAACGCCTCCGAGCGGTCGGTCGTACTCGACAATAAGATTGACGCGGTCGCCGAAAGCCTCGTTGATTGCCTGTGCCGTCGTGAAGTCGGGGCGACCGCTCACGTTGGCACTGGTACCGACGATGGAAAAAGGGGCGCGGCGAGCGAGCGCCGGCGTGAAAGCGTCAGAGGGGCAACGGAGACCAACGGTCCCTCCGCCGCGGTTGTCGACGACGAGCGTTATGGCACCCGGCCATAGGGCTCGCGCAAGCCGTTCGGCCGCAGGGGCTAACTCGCCACCAGCGGCGGCGCGGGCCTGGACCAGGTTGCACACGTAGCGGGCCAAGGGCTTGCGCTCGCTGCGTTGCTTCAGGGCGTAGAGAGCTTTTGTCGCTTCGGGATCGTCGCCGCGGATTCCCAATCCATAGACCGTTTCGGTGGGGAAGGCCAAAATCCCGCCGTCTTGAAGGCACTCGATGGCCCGTGCCAGAATCGGCTCCAAATTGGCCGCATCAAATTTCAGAATCTCGGTCATGATTTTTGAGGTTATCAGCATCCGAGGACCGGTGCGGACTTTTGACCAAATCCACGGAGCGTGTTAACAGGCGGGTAGGATCATGGCCCCGCAAGGGCCACCGCCTCTTGAGAGCGCAGGGAATGTCCGAGCACCAATCCAAAGAACGATTGCAACAACTTAGCGCACTTGTGGGCGGGCTCGCCCACGAGATCAAAAACCCCTTGTCGACGATTAACATCAACCTTGAGCTGTTGCGCGAGGACTGGCATCACGACGGCGGGCCGCTGGCTAGTCGTTCGATTCGTAAAATCGACGTCTTACTGCAAGAATCGAGGCGCTTGGAGGGGATGCTGACAGAATTCATCAGACTAACTTCGACCGCCGAGCTCGACCCGAGCATCGTGGATATCAATGTCCTCTTGGAGGACGTCCTCGATTTTACGGCGGCCGAATGTCGGAATCGCAATATCCAGATCACCAGCCAGCTGGACCGCTCGCTCCCGCGCGTTGAGTTGGACCCCAACTTGATCCGCCAGGTGGTCTTGAATCTCCTCAAAAACTCCTTCGAGGCCATGGAAGAGCGTGGCGGCACGATCACCGTCAACACCAGGCGCAAGGCGGCGGGGAGTGACTCGGAACTTAGGGTTGTGATCGAGGTTATTGACAACGGCTCCGGCATCACCCCGGAATCCCAAAAGCGGGTCTTTCAGGCTTACTTTTCTACCAAAGCCGAGGGAACTGGATTGGGTCTTCCCTCGGTACAAAAGATCGTCGAACGGCACGGCGGTCGCATTAGCTGTGAGAGCGCTCCCGGTTTGGGAACTCGCTTCGTGGTCGAGCTCCCAGCCAGGCAACCGTCAGCACCAGCACCTGACGAGGGACCCTGAACGTCATGGAACGTGATATCAAGGTTCTGGTCATCGATGACGAGGCTAACCACGCCCAAGCCACCGCCGAGATTCTTGAACGCATGGGCTACGACGTCGCGGTGGCGACCTCGGGCAAAAACGGTCTCAAAACGATCGCGGCGGATGTCTTTGATCTCATCGTCACTGATGTCGTCATGGGCGAAATTGGCGGCTTGGACATCCTCCAGGCGGCTAAGGCCAAGAACGCTGCAACCGAGGTCATCTTGGTGTCGGGTCAAGGTAGCGTTGGCATGGCGCTAGAGTCCATTCAGCTCGGTGCGGCGAACTACCTCACAAAGCCGCTGAAAGTCGACGAGGTCCGCACTGAAGTTAGAGAAGTCGTTCGCCGGATTAGGGACCGGCGGCGAGGGAATGTGCCGAAGGCCATTCCCGTCGCGGTCGAACGTATTCCGTCCGAAGAGTACGGCGATTTTCACGAGTTCATCGGCCGTTCCGCCGCTCAGCTGCAAGTCTTCGAGATGATCCGCAAGGTCGCTCCCACGTCGGCGACGGTCTTGGTTACAGGACCGAACGGGTCCGGCAAGGAGCTCGTCGCCCGGGCGATTCACCGCCTGAGTCCACGCCACGCCAATCCCTTCGTCGCCTTGAATTGCGGCGCCATGGCCGAAAACATTCTCGAGAGCGAACTGTTCGGTCACGTTCGGGGCGCTTTCACCGGGGCCACCGCGAACCGTGAAGGTCGTTTTCAGTACGCCGACAAGGGCACCCTGTTTCTCGATGAGATTGGCGACACCTCGCTTTCGTTCCAAGTCAAACTATTACGGGTCATCCAAGAGCGAGAAGTGACGCCGGTTGGTTCCAATGCCACGCGTCAGGTCGATGTCCGAATTATCACGGCAACTAACCGTGACTTGGCGGAAGAAGTCCGCCGGGGCAACTTTCGCGAGGATCTCTACTACCGCTTGAAAGTCGTGCATATCCAAACCCCTCCGCTCAAACATCGCCGAGAAGATATCCCCGCCTTAGTTCAGCATTTCATCACAGAAGCCAACGCGAGCTTCGGCAAGCAGGTAAGCGGAATCCAAAAAGTCGCGCTCCAACAACTCATCAACTACGACTGGCCCGGCAACGTCAGACAACTGAAAAACACCGTCGAAACAATGGTGGTATTGGGCTCAACGACGGAGCTAGGAACGGAAGACATCCCCTCGGACGTCGTGGGGACCGCGACCCCCGGTCAGGCGCTCGCACCGCTGGAGATCTTTGAGCAGTTGACGCTTTCGGGCATCGAAGAGTTCATGATCCGTCACCACCTAAAAAAGTTCGACGGGAGCCGCGCCAAGGTCGCCGAAGCCCTGGGGATCTCAGAGCGGACCCTCTACCGCAAGCTCAAAGAGTACGGCGTCTAGGCAGGCGCCGCAGGGCGTCAAGGTCAAACTCAACCTGTCAGATTGGCACTGCACACCTAAAGCCTTTCCCTCCGCTGTCAAAAAGACAGGGTGCCCGCAGCCCCCTCGATTCACCTAAAACACGCCTATCAAGGGAGTTGGGCGCATGCCTTGCGGCGCCACGTTCGGCCTCATATTTGCGCCCTGGAGCCCGTAAACACTCAACCGGAATAACCAAAAAGGAGTCCGGCATGTCCAAGATCATCGGAATCGATCTCGGTACCACCAACTCAGTCGTCGCCGTCGTAGAGGCGGGCAAACCCACGGTCATCACCAATGCCGTCGGCAATCGGACGACACCCTCAGTGGTCGCTATCACCGAGTCAGGCGAAGAACTCGTCGGCATGAGCGCCAAACGGCAAGCCGTCACGAATCCTCTCAACACCATTTTCTCGATTAAGCGTTTCATGGGACGCCGCCACTCGGAAGTCCTCGACGAAGAAAAGCGCTTACCCTACAAGCTGGTGGGTGCCAGCGATGAAATCGTCAAGGTGGAAGTGCAAGGCCGCACCTACGCCGCACCCGAGATCAGCGCCAAGATTCTCAAGTCGCTGAAAGAAACCGCGGAAAACTACCTCGGCGAGCCGGTCGAGAAGGCCGTGATTACCGTGCCCGCTTACTTCAACGACAGCCAACGCCAGGCAACGAAAGACGCGGGTCGGATTGCTGGCCTCGAAGTGGTGCGCATCATCAACGAGCCCACCGCGGCGGCGCTCGCCTACGGCATCGAGAAAGACTTCACCGGCAAGATCGCCGTGTACGACCTCGGTGGCGGCACATTCGACATCTCAATCTTGGACGTTGACGCCGGTGACGGCGACGAATTGGGCAAGACCTTCGAAGTGCTCAGCACCAACGGCGACACTCAGTTGGGCGGCGATGACTTCGATGAAGCGGTTCTCGATTGGATCGCCCAAGAATTCTTGCGCTCGAATGCCGTCGACCTTCGCGACGACAAAATGGCGCTCCAACGCTTGAAGGAAGCGGCAGAGAAAGCCAAGTGCGAGTTGTCGACAACGGTTCAAACCGAAATCAACCTTCCCTTCATTACGGCGAACGCAAGCGGCCCGCTTCACTTGCAGATGACCTTGACGCGTTCGCGCTTCGAACAGATCGTGGCACCGCTCATCGAACGCACCAAGCTGCCCTGCCTGAACGCTTTGAAGGACGCAGGTCTCCAGCCCTCGGATGTTCACAACATCATCTTGGTTGGTGGTTCGACCCGAATTCCCGCCGTGGAGGCGATGGTCAAAGAACTCTTCGGCAAGGACGTCGATGGCGGGGTGAACCCCGACGAAGTCGTTGCGCTTGGAGCCGCCCTACAAGGTGGGATCTTGGCTGGCGAGCGCGACGATGTTGTGCTCATGGATGTGACGCCCTTGTCCTTGGGCATCGAGACCCTCGGGGGCGTGATGACCAAAGTCATTGAGCGTAACACGACCATTCCCTCGCAGAAGACGATGCCGTTCTCGACCGCAGACGACAACCAAACCACGGTCAGTATTCACGTCTTGCAGGGCGAACGCGAGATGGCTGGCGACAACCGCACCTTGGGTCGCTTTGATCTGACCGGAATCCCATCGGCGCCACGCGGCCGACCGAAAATTGAAGTCAGTTTCGATATCGATGCGAACGGCATCTTGAAGGTCGCGGCGAAAGATTCCGAGACCGGCAAGCAGCAGGACATCAAGATCACTTCGTCCTCGGGTATCTCCGAAGAGGAAATCGAGCGCATGAAGCGCGACGCCGAAGAGCACGCCGCCGAAGACAAAACCAAGCGCGAACTCATCGAGTTGCGCAACCGTGCCGACATGGTGGTTCACGACACCGAAAAGAACCTCAAAGAGCACGGTGACAAGATTTCGGAAGAGGACCGCGCCAAAGTCGAAGCGGCGCGCGAAAAACTCAAAACCGACCTCGAAGGCGGCGACAAGGAGAGCATCGAGAAATCTGTCGAAGCTCTTATGGAAGCGTCGCAGTCTTTAGCCAAGGCGCTTTACGAAGCCGAAAACCCCCAAGCGGGCGGTCCCGAGGCGAGCGGCCCGGGTCAACCCGAAAGTGAGCAAAAAGACGACGACGACAACGTGATCGACGCCGATTTCACCGTCAAGAACTGAGCTTTCGCATCTCATTCACTTGAGAGGCCCCAGTCGTCAGACGCGATTGGGGCCTTTTCTTTTGGCGCCGACCCCGCGAGAATCTGATCGCTTTCGCACAACAGGGCCATCGCATTTTCTATGCTGCGTCTGCAAATGCTCTCTGGACGCTCGGATTGGCAATCGGCCGGCGCGCTGGCATTGGCTCGACGCTTGCTTGTCTTCCTTGCCTTCACTGGTCTGGCGCGGCAATCGTGTCAAAGCGCTCACTGTGTCGACTCGGCTCGGGGACCTTGTTATGTCTGGTCTGCTGGGGCAGAACTGAGGGGCGCCGACGCCACCACTATCGCCTTTGACAATTACGGAGATGGCAGTTTGGATTCTCTTCTTCGATGATCGAAGTTCACAACTTATTCAAACGTTTCGGGGCCTTTGAGGCTTTGAATTTCGTCAGCTTTGAAGTGGAAAAAGGAGAGTCGGTCGGTCTTTTGGGCGTCAACGGCGCGGGCAAGACCACGACGATGCGGATCTTGTCCTGTTTTTTGCCGCCAAGCTCTGGCACCGTAAAGGTGGGCGGGCATGACGTCGTTTTTGGCTCCGGCTCCGTCCGCAAGATCATCGGTTACCTCCCCGAAAACGTCCCACTTTACGGTGCGATGCGAGTCGATGAGTTTTTGCGTTATCGCGCAAAACTCAAGGGAATACGCGGACGCGAGGTCAAAGAGAGCGTCGATCGAGTTCTCGGCATGGTTCACCTTGATGGCCGCCGGCGCAGCCTGATTCAGACCCTGTCGAAGGGTTTGCGCCAACGTGCTGGGCTCGCTGACGCCTTGGTGCACAATCCGGATCTGCTCATCCTCGATGAGCCGACTTCCGGTCTCGATCCCACCCAAAGGATTGAGGTGAGAGAAATGGTGAAGTCTTTGAAAGAGGACCACACGATTCTGATCTCGAGCCACATTCTTCCTGAAATCGAAGCTTCCTGTGATCGCGTCGTGGTCATTAACGACGGCACCGTGGTCGCCGAGAAAAAGATCGACGAGTTGCGACGCTTCGGCGATTCGGACCGTTTCCAAATATTGGTGCGCGGTGACAAAGAGACGATCTTGAAAGTGCTCGAGGAGCAAATTGACCTCAGGGTTGAGGACAGCGAAGAGCGCGCCACATCGGAGTTCCTTTTCTCCCTTTCGACCCCTGATCGCGAAAATGGCCGGGCGGACGTGAACCGGCGGCTAGTACGGGCGGACTTTGCCGTGCTCGGACTCATGAGCCGTGACCTGAGCCTCGAAGAGGCCTTCGTTCGTCTGATCAAAGCGGGGGAGGGTGCTTCAAAGTGAGACGCTTCTTCGTTCTGTTTGGTCGCGAACTCAAGGCGACTTTCGATTCTTTCGGGTTCTTTTTGCTCCTAGCCATCGTGATGGGCATCACCGGCTTCACTTTCCAAAACCTCTTGCAGGGAACCGGGGGTGAAATGGACTTCGCTCTGCGAGGCCTGCAGTCCTGGTTGTTTTGGCTAACCATCGTCTTGACGCCGCTGTTGACGATGCGCCTGTTTGCGGAAGAAAAGCGCTCAGGGTCTTTTGAACTGTTGATGACCGCACCGGTGTCAGACGCCCAGGTCGTCTTGGCGAAGTATTTCTCGAGCGCATTGATCTTCGCCACTTTCATGCTGCCCTTGTGGGTGCTGCATGCCTTGCTTGCTCTTTTTTTTGACGCCGAACCGGATTGGGGCCAACTCTGCGCGACGAGTATCGGCCTGTTGGGGCTCGCTATTGTCTTCCTTGCGGTGGGGCTGTTCGCATCAGCGGTGAGCAGTCAGCAGCTATGGGCCGGCATCTTGGCCCTCATCGGCAACATGGTCTTGATGGCCTTGGGGACCCTGCAGAGTTTCTTTGACGCGGGTAGTACCTTCAGTCGATTCTTCCGGTACATCAATCTCAGCGAACACCTTGGCACCGCGCTCGGTGGGGTGATTGACTTTCGCCAAACGTTGGTACAAGTCTCGCTAACTTGCCTCATCTTGTTTTGGACCATTCGCTCGGTGGAGGTCCGCAAATGGCGTTAAGAAAGGCCGACCCGGAAGCGCCCAGCTTCGACCGTCGCGTGCAGTCAAAGATTGCGGCCAACGTGGTCTTGGTTTCGATTCTTGCCGTCTTAGTGGTGGTGTTCGCGAACTACGGATTCATGTTGTGGGGCAAAAAGCACGATTTGCGCTACGACCTCACCGCGTCTGGCCGCCGTGAGCTGGATTCCAGCACCAAACAACTGGCGCGTCAGATCAACCACCCGGTCGACCTTTATCTCGTTACCGGCATCGACCAGGTCTTGCGTGAAGCCAGTCGTGCGAATCTCCAGGCCAATACGCCCGACGGCGGCATCTTGCGCGACATCTACCTGCCGCTTTTGCAACGATTCACCGCCGACATTGGTGCTTTGGCGCAGGAACTCAGTGCGGTCAACGACAAGATTCGTTTTCACAACTGCGAGGTGCAACGAGATCCTGAACTCGCGAATAAGTGGCGTCGCAAATTGGGCCTTGGTCCAGATCAGTTGCTGAACCACCTCGTCATTCGAAACTCAGCAAACGGCGAGCAGAAGAGCTTCAGCCTCTACCGAATCTTTGATGTCGATCTCGGCGGACCCGATCCCACGGTGGGGCACCGGCGCCCGGTCATTCGCGGCGATTTCATCGAAACGTCGCTGCGATTTGGTCTGAAGCGAGTCCTCGATGCGACCGAACGCAAGGTCTACTTCAGTGTCGGCCACGGGGAAGAAGAGCTGTTGATGGCGCGGCAGTTCATGAGCGGCGATGGCTTTGTGTTTTCGCCTCTCGACTTTGATCAAATTGAGAATGTCCCGACCGACGCTGACTTGGTGATCGTCGCGTCTCCTTCGCGCTCCTTTGCCGAGGCTGGCCGCAAGATTTTGGAAGACTACTTGGAAACTGGCGGCCGCATTTTGCTGTTGCAAGGAAGGAACAACCGCGAGGACTTTCGGGGCCTTTTAGAGAAGTTCGGCTTGGCCTTATCCAGTGTCCAAGTGGGGCACCCAATTTGGAATGTCCGCGGTACGAGTCCCTACAAGTTGTCCGGCTTTGGATTTTTAGAGCCCGCTCGAACGCAACCGGCTCACCTCGTCACGGCTTCTTCGGTCGTGGAGCGCATTCCGATCTACCTTGGGTTCTCACGGGCTTACGTCGAGAACAAAGACTACGACGAACAGAAATTTCAGCGCACGCGGCTGCTATCAAGCGGCATCGATGCTGAACTCATGCCATTTGTATTCGATGGCAAAAACTGGCGACAAGCTCCTGAGAATGGCGTCACGACGGGTAATCGCGGCCTCGGCTACGCATTGACACTAGGCACAAGTGTCGCCGCCGCCAAGGAGAGTGAAGCCACGGCGGAAAAAGGGCGCGCCGTGCTTATGGCGAGCGACGAGTGGCTGAGCGGCAAACAGCTCATGGGCGGGTACAGCCTCGCCAACGCCGACGTCTTGACCAACGCAGTCTACTGGCTAACCGACAAAGAGAAGCTCATCACCGGAACGCCGCGGCGTTTTCGCGGCCGCTTTGTGACCATGGAACCGGAAGACCACACCACCTTTCGCATTCTTGGGGCGGGTCTGGTCCCGGGTTTCATCTTGCTCTTGGGCATCTTGGTCTTCTACATGAGACGGCGAACATGAAACAAAGCGGCCTCGTCGTAATGTTCTTGCTGCTAATGGCGGCATTTGCAGCGGTTTTCTACTTG
The DNA here is from genome assembly GCA_036479435.1 of Planctomycetota bacterium. Taxonomy (GTDB): domain Bacteria; phylum Planctomycetota; family DRQF01; genus JAZGFI01. The sequence goes on from JAZGFI010000103.1 coordinate 65,774, forward strand.
CGCGGCCAAGAGGATGAAGCGCCCCCGGTCGACCCTTTGCGCAACGTCGATTTTAGCACCTTGAAGGCCGTGGTTTGTCGCGACGGCAAAGGCAGCGAATGGCGTCTGGAAATAGAGGCCGACAAGTACTTTCTGCGTTCGTCGCAGATCGCGGATGGCCTACGCGTCAGCGCCGATCAAGAACTCGCGCGACGTGTGATTTCATTGCTTAAAGAATCACGCCCGGTTCGCGACCTCGACCTCGAGTCCATCGACCCCAAAGCCTGGGGTTTGCAGCCTCCCTCACTGATCCTCGCCCTCGAGGACGGCAGCAAAGAGCACCTCATTCACGTTAGCCGCCCCGACTTGGACAACGGGGTCTTGTACTACCGGCCCGGTGAGAAAGACCTCTTTCGTGTCAACCGCCGAATTTTCGACGAGTTCCGCCGCGCGCCCTATGCCTTTCGAAATCCGCGGCTCTCATCTTTGTCTTACGCCGAGGTCCAAGGGCTTCAGATCAAGCGCCCCCATGAGTCCGTGTCGATGAGGAGATTGGGAGGGCGGTGGTTTCTCAGTCAAAAGGACCGGTTTGATCGCGCCAATCCACTGAAGGTCGACCAGTTGGTCGCCTTTTTCGCCAATCAAAAAGGTGGCCCGCTGTCCAAAGAACGCCAGGCTCTCGACTGGCAAGAGCTAGCCGAAGTCTCGCTCAACGACGGCCTCGGCAAGATCGCACGCTACTTCGTCTACAAAACGTCCAGCAATGCCCGGATACTGGCGGCGCGGCGCGCCGACGAAACGGAATTGCGGCAGTTGCCCCTGACGGTCTTGAATCACATCACCATCACCGCAGAGCAGCTTCGCGACCCGTCGCTGATTGGCCTCGCCGAGAGCGAACTGGCCTCCATCATCATCGAAGGCCCCGGCCGTAAGCTCCCTTTGTTGCTGCGCCAAAGAGAGGGGAAGTATTGGTATGTGGGGCAAGGCCGCGTCGTGCCCCGCGTCGATCGCTCGCGATTCGAAGCCTTTCGCGACCGCGTCCTCAATCTTCGGATCGTCGAGCGCCTCGAAACGACTCCGGACTTCGATGCCTTCCTCACCATTCGACTGAAATATGCCGGTGACCGCGATCGCCCCGACTTAGTCGTCAAACTGAGCCGCCCTCGAGACGATGGTCTGGTGTTGGCCCAACGTTCCGACGAGAAAAACGGGGTCTTAGTCGCTAAGAGCGAACTCGAGGCTCTCCAAACTCCCTACTGGAAACTCATGCAGCTCCATGTGTTTTCCGCCAGCGACGCCGCCATCAACCATTTCACGATCGACGATCAAAAGGGTCGAGCCTTCAAACTCGAGCGCAGCGATGACGGCGTCGCCTGGCAGCGCAGCCAAGGCGAACCCCTTGGCGCAAGCCTCATGACGCCAGTCCTAAGCCGCCTCGCCTACCTCGGAGTTGCTGATTTCCTCGGCGTACTCCCCGCCGACCAAGTCAAAAAACTCTTCGCCAAGCCAAGCTGGAAAGTCAGCTGGCACTCACCCGAACAAAAAAACGAAAAGGGTATCCCCTACCGCCCTGAAACCAAAATCTGGGAAATAGGCGGCCTCGTCGACGACATCCACCACGCCTGCCGCATCAACCTTTTCCCCGGCCTCATCTTCAGCATCAAGGGCGAAGACCTCCTCTTTCTCAACGTCCTCTTCAACGCTCTCCGCGGCGCCTAACTGGTGGTGCAGTGTCGCATCAGGGCCACCAAAAAGGGTGACCCTCATCTGACACTGTTACGGCGAGATGCGAAGGCCTCTACTTTGGTGTCTTGAACTATAGTTCGGCTTCGAATTCGTCGTCTTGGCGGAGCTCGCTAGCCATGGCGGTGCGGTTGGCGCCGCGCTTTTTGGCGAGGTGGAGGGCTTCGTTGGCCCGACGGAAGAGGTCGTCGGAGTCGTGGGCGTCGACGGGGAAGGTGGCCGCGCCTACGGAGGCGGTGATTTGGCTGGCGATTTCGGGGACGGAGGAGCGGAAGTCGTAGGAGGCTAAGGTCGAACGGACGCGGTCGACGTAACTTTTTCGCTCACCGACAGCCGCGACGGAGGCGCCAGTTTCGGGGAGGAGGACGGCGAACTCGTCACCACCCCAGCGGGTCACGACGTCGACCTCGCGGAAGCAGCGGCGGATGAGGCGCGCCACTTCTCTGAGAATGGTGTCGCCAGTGACGTAGCCGTTGACGTCGTTGAAGGCTTTGAAGTTGTCGATGTCGATGAGAGCGAGAGTTAGCTGTCGGCCGTAACGGCGGGCGCGCGCGAGCTCTTGACGCAACTGCCGGTCGAAGTGACGGCGATTGTAGAGCTGAGTGAGCGGGTCGATGACCGTGAGCGCGTGGAGTTCTTCGATGTTTTTGGCGTTGCGGAGGGCGACGGCAAAGTGCCCCGCGAGGAGTCTTAGCGTTTCGGCATCATCGGGTGAAAAAGCGGCGCCATCGGCGCGGTCGGCGACATTAAAAACTCCGAGGCTTAGCTGGCGATCGCGGAGCGGGACCACGAGGCATGAATTGGTGGCGTAGCCGCGTGACGGTCGATCGGGGAACTCTCGAGCGATGTCTTTGACCAGGAGTGCTTGGCCGCTTTCGGCGACGGAGCCGGCAATGGGGGCTCCGAGTTGGACCACGACTTGGGTCGGTATGTCGTCGGGGAATCCGATTCTTCTGACCATCTCCAGGGGCTTGCCAGCTCCCGACTGCAACATGAGGGAACCACGACGAGCGCGGGAGATCTCCATCACGACTTCAAGTCCTCGGGTGAGGAGCTTGTCGCGGTCGTGCTCAAGTTCAGAGAATTCGAGCATCGCTTGGATGACTTTGCTGAGGCGGCTTTCGCGGGGTGGCAACCGCTCTTCGTCACTGACGAGGGAGCTGGTCAGATCTGTGACGGACTCGCCATCAGGGTTGCCGAGAGCGTGCAACAACGCTCCATAACCAAAGGGTTCGGCCAGCCTTTCGTCGACACTCTCGATGTCGTCGAGGATGGCTTCTTCGGATTCGCTGATGATGAGGCGGTAGGGCGCGGCGACGTCTCGAAGCTCTCGAAGATAGTCGGCCGAATTTGCGGGAAGCAGAGCGGCTCGGGCTAAGAACGCGCCCGGTGAGTACCGCGCTGAGAGCATCGCGGCTTCTAGGTAGCTATGGGTGGGAAGGACTTCCCAACCATCGCTGCGCAGCATCGCGACAAAGTGCTCGAGGTTCGGCTCGTCGTCGGTCAGGATGACCACCGATCTGCGTGCACTCATGTCCTCAACACTCCGTCGATCTAATACTTCTTGGCGCTTCAGCTCTCAAAGTCGGCGTCAGCAGCAACGTCGGCTTCGAGGGAACCGTGGCCTACGCACTCAAATTTGAGTTCGATCCGAAGGCGCCGTCCCGGCTCCGCAGACACATCGCAGCCAATGCCACAGCGTTCGAGATTTCTTACTGCGATAGGGTAGCCAAGGCCACGTTCTACGGGATTATACAGCAAGGACAAGCCAGGTGCCGCAAGTGCTTCCAACTGACTTGAAGTAAGGCGATGGCCCTCTTCAACAAATTCTAGGATAACTTGTCCTTCATGGGCGCGCGTGGACCAAGAAAGCGAGCGAGAGCGACTGGCGGGCTCCAAGGCGGCTCGCAACAGGTAAGTGAGGGCTGACCGCAGAAGACGCGTGTCGGCCCGCACTTCGGGAAGGTCTTTGGCGAGGTTCAGGCTCAAAGGTATTGCGGATGTGCCCTGCGCTCCGATGATCTCGCGCAAAAGAGCATTGAGACGCACCGGGCCGATATAGACGCGCCGATCTAGACGGTGACTTCGCAATAGCCGCACGATGCGGTCGATCTCGCGCAACTCCCGAAGGGTGTGTGAAATATGGCGATGGGCGGGATCGTCGGTGGCAATATCTTGTAAGAGCAATTGCAGCCATCCTTCGGCCGCGGCCACGCGCGGTGAAAAAGCCGCGCCCAAAGCGCCCATGATGGCGGACTGGCGATCAGGATCTAAGGGCAAGGCCAATGGCGCCGCGATGGGCGGTTCACACGCCGTAGCGGCAGCCGAAACGCTTAGCTGTCGGCGAGGCCGTTTTGCCAATTGTGCAAGTTGCGCGCTGAGTTCATGGAATTGATAGGGCTCTGGCCAGGTCAATCCGACGGCCCAATTTTTGGCCCTGTTCTCGTCCTCTTTAGTAGGGCACAAAACGCAGAGGCGATCGAGGTCTGGGGCATCCGCGGGAGGAGAGGGGGCGCGCAAAAAACTGGCATGAATCACGATGCTGGGACCGATGTCAGAATCTGAGTCTATTCCCGCAGCTCGGCACGATTCGTAGATAGAATCGAGCGAAGTGAGGTTTTTGACCTCTAATCCTTCACGAACCAAGAAGGCTACAAGAGCCCTGGCATCCGGTCCATCGGGATGAAGGAGATAGCATTGGCGCGTCATAGTCATTTTTGGGGAACCGGATTTTTGGCCCCAACTAGGTCAGTTATCGGATTCGTCGAAAAGGGTCTTTCAACGCCGACTATAGCCCTTATGGGGCCCACGGGTGCTTTTCAGCGAGTGTTTCGCAGCAAGCGCCTGGGGTCGGCGCCGCTTGCTTCGGCCCAAGATTCGTCAGATTCTGAGTTTACGTTAGGTGGGAAATCTCGATAAGACCTGTCTGGGCGCAACCGTTACCCGGCCCGTCGAGTGGATAAGAGGAGCCATGGACGTCGATCTTTCAGTGATCATCCCGGTCTTCAACGAAGAAGACAACATCGAACCGCTAGAAGCGGAGCTCCAGGCGGTGCTTGAAACACTGCCCGGACGCTCCGAAGTGATCTTTGTAGATGATGGGTCTAGCGACCGCTCCTTCGAGCGTCTTCGCGAGGTCGTTTCGCGTCGAGATTGGGCGCGCGTCGTGAAGATGAAGCGCAATTTTGGGCAGACCCAAGCCATGGCGGCCGGTTTCGACTACGCCCGAGGTAGCGTCCTCATTTGTATGGATGCCGACCTGCAAAACGACCCCCGAGACATCCCGCGCTTGCTCGAACGCATGGATCAAGGCTTCGACATTGTGAGTGGTTGGCGCAAGGACCGAAAAGACAAGTTCCTTACGCGGCGCTTCCCCTCGATCTGCGCCAACTGGTTGATTGGGCGCATCGTCGGGGTTCGCATCCACGACTACGGCTGTTCGCTGAAGGCCTACGATGCCCGCGTGGTGAAATCCTTGAATCTCTACAGCGACATGCACCGTTTTCTCCCCGCGCTCGCATCGAAATGTGGTGCGCGCGTCACCGAGATCACCGTCAATCACCGGGCCCGACTGCACGGTGAGAGCAAATACGGATTGTCGCGCGTTTTCAAAGTCGTGATCGATATCGCCGTCATCAAGCTCATTGTTGATTTCGCCGCGCGGCCGATCCACGCCTTTGGTCCGATCGCGGCGATCTACATGTTGGCGGTCCTGTTTACCCTCCCGTTTTTCGTGATCAATCTCGCCGTGGGATATCGCGTCAATGTTGTGATCCCAACCATCATGGTTTTGTTCGCGATGGGTGCGCTTTACTTTTTCGGTATCGGAATGCTGGCGGACCTGGTCGTCCGCGTCGGCCGCGATGACACCGCGCGCTATGCCCGCGCCACCGCGATGGAGTTGAGCTGATATGAGTCGAGTTCCCGGTCTTCAGGCCGCTGAGGCAGCTGAATCCACTGATGTCATCGAGCGCTATGAGTTCGATGTCACTTTGGTCGTGGTGGCATCCGACGTGGATGTTCATCTCGACAGTTTCGTCGAGATGATCGACGCCTTTCGCCGCGTCTTCCACGAATCAAATCTGAAAGCCGAGTACATCGTCGTCGACGATGGCAACACGGGTTCGTTTTACGACCTCCTCGTTCGCTTGAATCGCGAGATCCCCAACTTCAAGGTCATCCGTTTTCGGCGCACCTTCGGCGATTCGGTGGCCCTGCAAATAGCGACGGAGCGGGCCCGTGGAGAATTCGTCATCACGAACACCTGGTACTTGCAAGTCAAGGCCGAAAGCGCACTCGACGCCATTCGCCAACTTCGCAATGGGGCGGACGTCGTCGCGGGAGTTCGCTGCCCGCGTGTCGATTCCTTCGTAGCTCGAATTCAGAGCTGGGGATTCAATGTTCTGACGCGGTTTTTGACCAACGTCGGGTTTGAAGACTTGAATTGCTCTTTCCGAGCTTTCAAGCGTCAGGTTCTCAGCGAGATCCACTTTCACGGCGACCTTTTCCGATTTGTACCCGTCTTGGCCGTCGGGCAAGGATTTCGAGTCGAAGAAATGGAAGTCACCCACGTCGCAGAGAAGGGTCCAGGGACCTTTTTGAACTTCAGCCTGTATGTTCGAAGATTTCTTGATGTCTTCAGCCTTTTCTTTCTTTTGAAATTCACGAAGAAACCACTACGTTTCTTCGGACTGACGGGATTCGCATTGGCATTCGCCGGCTTTATCGTTGCTTGCTTCTTGTTGTGGGACAAGTTTTTTGCCGCCGAAGAGATCGGAATGGTCGACAGGCCTCAAACCGTGCTAGCGGTTTTGTTGATGGTCTTGGGTCCCATCTTGCTTTCGATTGGTCTTATTGGGGAAATCATCATCTATACGCAGGGCAAGGGTCTCTCCGATTATCACATCGACACGATCCTAGGGGCAAAAGATGAGGACAAAGCACGCCGTGACGATTGAGACTGAACCCCGAATTCCCCTAGAGGAAGCACCTCCGGTGGAAGTAAGGCCCTATGCCGCTAGCGACCGCGAGGCCTGGAGCCAGTATCTAGGCAAACACCCTCAAGCGACTTTTTTTCACACGCTCGATTGGGATGAGATCATCCGGCGGACTTTCTCCCACGAGAGCCGTTTTTTGATCGCGCATCGCGACGGTCAGATCAGCGGGATCTTGCCGCTCACTAGGGTGAGTTCGGCGTTTTTTGGCACTTCACTCATCTCCGTTCCCTTCGGCGTCTACGGCGGGTTGTTGGTCGACGATCAAAAGAGCGCCGACGCGCTCTTGAAGGCGGCCGGCGAAGTCGTGGCGACTGAAAAAGCCAAGTACGCGGAGCTGAGGCATCTGCATCGCCCCGACATCGACCTGCCTCGCAACGAACTCTACGCGACTTTCATCGAAGACGTTCCGGGCGACGCGGAGGGCTGTTTGGCGCGTTTACCGCGAAAGGCGCGGGCGGAGGTGCGCAAGTGCTTGAAGGATGAGCTGCTGACGGCGGAAGAGGAGGGAATTAGCCTCGAAGACTTCCATCGCCTCTTTTCATTGAACAAACGCAAACTTGGATCGCCTTTGTTTCCGTCCAGCTTGTTTTGGCACATCCGGGACGTCTTGGGCGCCGAGAACGCGCCGATTCTCACCGTCAAACGCGACGGAAGAGTTCTCGCAACGGTGATGTCCTTTGTCTTTCAGGACACCATCATGCCCTACTACTCCGGCTCGGCGCCGGATGCTGATCGCTTTCGTGGCAACAACTTCATGTATTTCAAACTCATGGAGTGGGCCTCAGAACGCGGCCTCAAAAAGTTCGATTTTGGACGCAGCCGCGTTGAGACGGGATCATTCTCTTTCAAAAAGCACCAGGGTTTCGAGCCCATCCCGCTGTCTTATGACTATCTGCTTGCAGAGGGAGAGGAGATCCCCTCCCTGAATCCCAGCAACCCCAAGTTTCGAATGGCAAAGCGCGTTTTTCGTCGTATGCCACTGTGGATGGCACAAAAAGTCGGCAGTTGGCTGGTGAAACGCGCACCCTTCTAAGGGGCAGGGTAAGCCCATCGGAGTCAGGACTGCTTCGACAAGGGCTCGACTCTTAGACACCTCGACTGTTAGACTCACAAACATAGTCCTAAAACAGCCGGAGTCCTAGGATTTGAAAGTCCTCATCGCAGACGACGAGAAGAGCATCGTGATGACCCTCGAGGATGACCTCGAGGAGGCGGGTTACGAAGTTTTATCCTGCCCCGATGGTTTACGTGCGCTCGACCTGATCAAGCGCGAGTCGGTGGACTGTCTCATCTCCGACCTCAACATGCCGGGCCTAAACGGCATGGACTTGCTCGCCGAAGCCAAAAAGATCTCGCCGAACCTTCAAGTGATTGTCATCACGGGGTACGCCACGATCGAAAGCGCGGTCAAGGCCATCAAGTTGGGCGCGGCGGACTACATCCAAAAGCCCTTTTTGAACGAACAGATCCTCGCGATGCTCGCGAAGATGAAAAAGATCGTCCGTCTTGAACGCGAGAACGCCGTTTTACGAGAACAGCTGGACGACGTTCATGCGGTCGGCAATATCGTCGGCAAAAGCAAGGCGATGCAAGACGTCATCCGCACGGTGAAGACCGTCGCGAAAACGGACTCCAACATCTTGATTGTCGGTGAAACGGGCACCGGAAAGGAAGTCATCGCCCGGGCGATTCACAACCTGAGCATGCGAAAAGGGAAGCTCATGGTCGCCCTGTCCTGTGCGGCTATTCCCTCAAACCTTTTGGAAGACGAGTTGTTCGGTCACGAAAAGGGTGCGTTTACCGATGCTCGTGACCGCAAAATCGGACGATTTGAACGCGCTGACGGGGGATCATTCTTCCTCGATGATATCGATGACATGCCGCTCGAGACTCAGGTCAAGCTGCTGAGGATTCTTCAGGAACGGGAATTTGAACGCCTTGGCGGCGAGGAGACGATCAAGGTTGATGTCCGGGTTGTCGCGGCGAGCAAGGTCGATCTTCGCGAGCTCGTAAGAGCGGGCAAGTTCCGCGAGGATTTGTTCTATCGCCTCAATGTCGTGCCGGTCTTGCTACCGCCGCTTCGAGATCGCGATGGCGATGTGCCCTTGTTGGCGTCTTATTTCATGAAGAAATTCTCGACCGAACGGGAATACGAGATCAAGCCCGAAGTGATGGCGGCGATGGAAGCCTATTATTGGCCGGGCAATGTCCGCGAACTCGAGCATGCGATTGAACGCGCCATCGCTTTTGCAGGAAGCGGACATGTGCTCAAAAAAGAGCACCTCGTCGAATCGTCTCCGGTCCACAAAAAGGCACTCGCCGTGCCGACCCACTTAACAACCTTGCGAGAGTTCGTCGAGGAAGCCGAGATGCAGCACATTCGCAACATCCTCAAGACGACCAACGGCCACAAGGCCCAGGCGGCAGGAGTTCTCGGCATCAGCCGCAAGAACTTGTGGGAAAAGATGCGGCACTATGACATCGAGCAGGACTAAGCGACGTCCACGGTCAAGATGACGATGACGCGGGCTCATGATGCCAAGACCACCGTTTGGTTTGTGTCCGATGTGCACCTGGCTCTGGGCGATCAAGCCTATTTGGAACAGTTCTTGGCATTCCTCGCCGCAGCTCAGCAACAAGCCCAGCAACTCTACATTGTCGGCGATCTATTTGAGTTTTGGATTGGCGATCGCCAGGCCGACATCGAGTTCTACACGCCCTTGTTCGAGCGCTTTCGCGAACTTGTAGAGAAGGGCACCCACATCGGCGTCATTCACGGTAATCGCGACTTTTTGATGGGCTCTGCCTTCACCGACGTGGGCTGCGAGTTGCTCCCGGACGAAATCACTTTGCAGCTGGAAGGGCTGGGCGTGCACCTGTCTCACGGCGACCAATTTTGTATTCACGATCACTCTTACTTGCGGGCTCGCGTCATCATGCGATCAAAGCCGATCCGTTGGCTGGCGGCGCTCTTGCCGGGAGCGGTGGGGCACGGCTTGGCTCGCTGCTATCGCGGCATCAGCGAACGGAAGAAGCAAAAGAAACTGCAAGCCACAGGCAACCGCTTCCACACCGTCAAAGACGGAATCGAGGCCGAGCTGGCTCGCTCGGATCACGACCTAATTTTGTGCGGACACATCCACTACTACGCCGACCAAACCCTCAGGGTCGGCGGCCGGGATCGCCGAGTTCTGACGACCGGGGCCTGGGAAGAGAGCCCCAACTACGTCGCCTGGACCGACGGAAAAATTGGCTTGCATCGTTTCGTGGCGGGGAGCTGATCGGCTTGGCGTCGCAACTCGCTGAAACCATGGATTGCAGGCGACTCGAGAATTTCGACCCCCTAACTTGCCTAAATGCTTGCTTTTCCTAACTTTCCCTTCGTTTTTCCTTCGTCTCACCTCCGTATCGCGTTGTGTCACGAAACGACTCAAGTCCATGGTGGGCCAAGTTTTAGATGCTCTCCATCGTGACCATCGACGGACCGGCCGGAGCGGGCAAGAGCAGCGTTGCGAGGCAATTGGCCGAACGATTGGGCTTTCGCTTTCTCGATACGGGTGCGATGTACCGCGCCGTGACCTGGGCGGCACTGGATTCCGGGGCCGACTTGGACGACGAAAAGGCCCTCGCGCGCCTGGCTGAAGGGCTTAAGCTCGACTTTGGGCCGGAAGGCGAAGTGTTGGTCGCAGACCGAGATCTCGCCCGCGAGATTCGGAGCGCTGAGGTGACGGCCTCGGTGTCAAAAGTGGCCGCCGCGGGCGGGGTACGGAAGGCCATGAGTTCGGCCCAGCGCGAGATCGGCGAGCGGGGTGAATTGGTTTGTGAAGGGCGCGACATGGGGACTTTTGTGTTTCCCGACGCGGCCGTTCGTTTTTATCTCGACGCGAGCGCAGAGGTTCGCGCCGAACGACGTTACAAAGAGTTCCTTGAAGCTGGCCGTGGTGTCGAATTCAAAGAGCTGCTCGAAGAGATCCGCGAGCGCGACCGGGCGGATTCAGAGCGCAAAGTTGCCCCGCTGATGCGGATCGACGAACAGATCTACGTCGATTCGAGCGCGATGTCGCGCGACGACGTGATCGACACCTTGGAGCGATTGGCCCGAACGGGACTTTTGCTCGACTAAGAAGATGAAGCTGGCTATAGGTGGCCAGTTCGAAGAAAACAAAGCTGGGCTCGGTCAATGAGACAGCTCGAAAAATGAAACCAGGAGGCGCGGCAGGCCTCCAACTCGGTCAGCCATCGAAAAGACGGCGCGGGTCAGCAAAACCCTGATGAATCGGGGTCGCCCTTCGTCCGATGCCGGGACTGAGGCGACACCAACTGGACACTATGCAACCACCTTCTGACCTCAAAAAATACGCCCCTTCCGCCGAAGAACTCGAGAAACTGCTCAACGAGTACACGGCAGGTGAGCCGATCGAGTACGAATCGACAGTCAGCGAATTCAAACCTGAAACGGTTTTGAAAGGCAAAGTCGTCGGCCATATGAGCGACGACATCATCATTGACATCGGTTACAAGTGCGAAGGCGTTATTGACATCTCGGAATTCGGAGACACGGCTCCTGCCATCGGGGATGTCGTGGAAGTCTTCCTCGAAGAAGTCGAAGACTCCGAAGGCAACGTTGTCCTCTCGAAGAAAAAAGCCGACCGTATTCGCGGTTGGGAACGCGTCATTGCCGAACACTCCGAAGGCGATGTCGTTCGCGGCACCGTGACGCGCAAGATCAAGGGTGGACTCTTGGTCGATATTGGCTTTCTGGTCTTTTTGCCCGCGTCGCAGGTCAGCATTCGCCGCACGGCGGATGTCTCCAGCTACATCGGCAAGGATGTCGACGCTCGCATCATCAAGATCGACGAAAGTCGCATGAACATCGTGATTTCGCGGCGTAAGCTCCTCGAAGAGGGACGCGACGCGCAGAAGGCCGATCTGCTTTCCACGCTCACCGAAACGCAGTTGCGAATCGGCGTGGTCAAGAACATTGCCGACTTTGGTGCCTTCGTGGACCTTGGCGGTATCGACGGTCTGCTTCACATCACGGATATGAGTTGGGGTCGCATCACGCACCCCTCCGAGATGCTTCAGATCGACGACGAAGTCGAAGTCAAAATCCTCAAGTTCGACCAGGTCTCCGAACGCATTGCCTTGGGTCTTAAGCAAAAGACCGAGAGCCCCTGGAAGAAGATCGAAGAACGCTACCAGCCGAGCATGAAGACTCGCGGCGAAGTCGTGAACGTCATGTCCTATGGTGCCTTCGTGAAACTCGAAGAGGGTGTCGAAGGTTTGGTTCACATCTCGGAAATGAGTTGGACGCGTCGTGTCAACCATCCGAGCGAGATCGTCAACATTGGCGATATCGTCGATGTGGTCGTCCTCAACGTGAACGCTTCGAAGAACGAGATCAGCCTCGGAATGAAGCAGATCGAGGCCAACCCTTGGACCCAGGTCCAAGAGAAATACCCGGTCGGTACCATCATTCGTGGTCGTGTTCGCAACCTCACCAACTACGGTGCCTTCGTCGAAATCGAAGAAGGAATCGACGGCCTGTTGCATATCAGCGACATGAGCTGGACCAAAAAGATCAGTCACCCCTCCGAAATGGTGAAAAAGGGTGACGAAGTCGAAGCCATCGTCTTGTCTGTGGACCAGGAAAAGAAGCGAGTTGCTCTCGGCTTGAAGCAACTCAACGAAGATCCCTGGGAAGCCGACATTCCGAGCCGCTTCCGCGTCGGCGAAGAGCTCGACGGCGAAGTTACGAAGATCACCAACTTCGGCGTCTTCGTTCAGATCGGTTCTAACCTCGAAGGCCTGATGCATATCTCCGAGCTCAGCGAAGCTAAAGTTGATGATCCCGAAGAGATCGTCGGCGTCGGTGACAAAGTCAAGGTGCGCATCATTAAGGTGAACACCGAAGAACGAAAAATCGGGCTCAGCCTGATGGAAGTCACCGAAAAGGGCACCGGAACTGCCAGCACGGAATCCAGCAGCTCCGACGAGGGAGAGGCGGCTGCCGCAGCTCCGACCGAAGCTGCTTCTGAACCGGCGGCCGAGGCATCGACCGAAGCTGCTTCTGACACGGCGACCGAAGTTTCTTCTGAGGCTCCGGCTGATGAGGCTGCGACCGAGGTAGCAGCACCAGCGGCAGAGGCTGAAGCGGCACCTGCCGCCGAGGAAGCTCCGGCTGAGGCTGCGGCTCCTGAGGCAGCGGCCGACGAAGAGCCCAAAAAGGGCGACGAGGGCTAAGCCTTCCTCGCAGGCTAAGGGCTCTGCGCCAAGACGGTTTGATCCGGTCGAGCGCGAAGCACGATGATTGTGTTGAACGAGGGGCCACCATGGCCCCTCGTTTATTGGTGGTTTGTGACTCCGTTTGAGGCGCTATGATCCAGCCCATGCTCGTCCCTCTAAACAGACTTCTTCGTGGCCTTTCGCTGGCCATGCTGGCCCTATCATTGATGGCTTGTGGCACCGTGGAAGCCGAAGTCGAAGGTGCCGGTGAGAACCCCGAAGAAGTACTCAGCGACGAAGAGCTGCAAGCGGCGGTTGAAGAGAGTGACCGCATCAATCGGCGTCGCTACGAGGAAATCGAAGCGATCATCGCGGAGGGCGACCTCAAAGGGGCGATCGCCATGATTGACGAAATGTCGGTGGAAGAGGGGCTCGACCCCAAATGGCGCAGTCGCTTTCAGGTCCTAAAGATTCGCGCGAAGCGTGACCTGGCCCAAACGAAACTCCTGAGAGGCATCATTCGCCTGAATCGTTACCGTTTTGCGATCGGCGACATTATTAAGGGAGAAGTGGTGCTGGAGAACATTTCCGGCCGTGAAGTGTTCATCCCCGCGACGTCGGAGGTCCAATCCGGTGACGGACGCGGGGCCTTAGCCACGGGGACGTTCTTCCACCGCAAAGTCACTTATCACGAGTTTGTGCCCTCGAATACCGTCATCATGGAGACGGATACCGCCAATATCCGGGTTGACGAAGATATCCGTTTAGCCCCTGGCGAAAGTTTTCGGATACCGATTGAACTCGACACGGGCATGCGCAACAAGGGTGGCCGGATGCTCCGCAGCTATGTTTTTGACTGCACCCTCCATCCGGCCGAGATCATGGTCGGTGATGAGATGTTTAACGTCAGTCTTCCGTTTCGAAGCGCTGAAGCTCGCGTCTATCCCCTGAACGCCGAGCACTTGGCGATCGAGCCGCTCGACAAGGTCAAGGAGTCGTTTCGAAGACGAACGCCGACCCACCTTCACTTGGCCGCGTCTTTGGTGGGTGTCGACGAGATGGAAAACCTCTATGGGTTTTTCTACCTGAAGCTTCGTGACCCCAAAACCCCTGACTACATGGAACTCGCCATCATGACTTGCCTGAGAATTTGCTCGGGCGATTCGGGCCCTGAGAACAAGGAAAGTTGGCTTGCGTGGCTGAGGAAAAGAGGACTTTAGAAGAAGAATTCAAGCCGGACATCCTCAAAGAGGTTGATCGGCAGGTTCTTGAGCTATCTCGGGCCACCGCGCAGGTCGTCCCGGAGAACGCGCTCAGAAGACGGCTTGCCGTCTCTCTGCGCGATAACCTGCCGCTGCGAGTGAAGCTCGGCGTCGATCCGACGGCCCACGACCTGCACTTAGGTTTCACGGTTCCGCTGAACAAACTCAGGTTGTTCTCGGATTTCGGCCACACTCCCGTATTGATCATCGGCGACGCCACCGCGATGGTGGGCGACCCTTCGGGACGCAACAAAGCGCGGCCGACTTTGACGCGCGAACTCGTAGATGACTTTGCGAGTTCCTACCTCGATCAGGCTGCCAAAGTACTGGACATGAGCCGGGTCGAAGTGCGCCGCAATAGCGAGTGGTTACACAAGCTCGGATTCGTCGGGTTCATTCAGCTTGCGGCCCAAGCTACCGTTGCCCAGATCCTCGTCCGCGAGGATTTCGACAAACGCTTCAAGGAGAACGCCCCCATCTACTTGCACGAGCTGATTTACCCTTTGATGCAAGGCCACGACTCCGTCGTCGTGAAGGCAGACGTTGAGTTGGGCGGACAGGATCAGCTTTTCAACTTGCTCGTCGGAAGAGACCTTCAGCAAGCCGATGGCCAAGAGCCGCAGATCTGCATGATGGGGCACTTGCTCGTGGGTCTCGACGGCAGCCGAAAGATGTCGAAGTCATTCGACAACTACATTGGTGTCACGGATGAAGCGAAAGACATGTTCGGCAAGATCATGAGTCTCCCGGACGAAGTGATGCGCGAGTGGTTTGAGTACGCCACCAAGATGCCGTTGCCGGAAATTACAAGTCTGTTCGCATCCAATCCGCATCCTCGAGAGTTGAAGGACCGGCTGGCTCGGAGGATCGTCGAGCGCTACCACGACGCGGCTGCCGCGGATGCCGGAGCTGAGCACTTTCGTCGGGTCTTCAGCAACAAGGAACTGCCCGAAGACTTGCCGGCCATCGAGATTGCGAAATCCGAGCTGGACGACGGTAAAATCTGGATCGCCAAGCTGTTAGTTCTGGCGGGATTCGCCAAGAGCAACGGTGAGGCCTCACGCTTAGTAAAGCAGGGCGGCGTCAAGATTAACCGTGAGTCTGCGACTGACCCTAAAGCGGCCATAGGAATCTCCGGTGGGGAAATCCTGCAAGTAGGCAAAAAGCGCTTCGGGCAGATATCCCTGCTATGATGCGTTTAGCCGTAACATTCATCAATCGATGCCATTTTGACGCGAAGGAATCGCAATGATCGCGAACACCCTGAAAATTCTGCAAGGTTCTTTGACGCTCTCGTTGACGATTGGGTTTTTGCTGGGGGCGATGGGCGCGCCATCGTTGCTTGCCGACGAGATAAAGCTCAAATCCGGTGAGACCTTTTCGAATGTGAAGATTCTGAAGCAAACGGAAACGACGCTGCGCGTTCGCTTTTCGAGTGGGAAAAAGCGAACGCTCAAACTCGTCGATGTCGAATCGCAGGTCGTGAAACCGACAACCGCGGATCAGTTTGCCATCAAGGCCAAGGCTCTCGGCCGAAAAGATAAGGCGGGGATGATTGCGCTGGCCAAATGGGGTCTTGAGAACGATGCAAGGCCTGAAGCTCGTAAGTTGCTGAGCAAGCTGCTCAAAAAGAACAAAAAGGATGCGGAGATTCGCACCTTGTTGGGGCATGAGCAGGGTGAAGACGGCAAATGGCGCTACGGCAAAGCGCTCAAAAAGTACCAGACGAATCTCAAAGGCGAACAGCTGAAGGCTCAGGGCTGGGTGAAGATCAAAGGCGAATGGGTAACGCCCTTCATCGCACGGCGCCTGAAAGCGAAGCTCGTCGAACACGAGGGTCGATGGATCAAGCGCGAGACCCTTAAGAAACTCGAAGCCGGCAAGATCTTCGTCGAGGGTACTTGGTACGAAAAAACCGACCGGGCGCAGCTCGACGAGGGAATGCGCCGTGAGGACGGCAAGTGGTTAGCGATTAGCGAACTGAATGCCAGCCATCGCGTCGAAGGCAATCCCTGGGAACTCGAGATGGATCACTACTTCGTGAGTGGCCGCATCAGTCATAAAAATCTCACGAGGGTTGCCAAGCATCTCGAGGCGAGTTGGCAGCCGTTGATGGACTTGTTCGGTGACGGACCCTTGGCCGCCGACCGCGGATCAAAAATCAACGTTTTCATTGCTAAGAGCCAAGACGAGGCCGCCAGCATTTGCAACGACAAAAACCCAGACAAACGCCAGGACGTTTACAACGAACGCACCGGCGGGGTGGCCTTTGCGGACGGCGGCGCGATCACCTATTGGCACAGCTTGGCCTATGCCGTCCGTTGGTCGCAACACGCCGCGGCTCAGGACTATCTGAACCGAGTCTTTGGCTATGCCCGGCTCAAATCACCGGCCTACGAAATGGTGGGCGCCTACTTTGAGTCCTTCGTCAATGGCAAGTACCGGCCGGATGGTGACGTTGGCACGCGAATTGGTGAGTGGAAAAAGGCCTCTTTGAAGTCTGCGCTCTACGACTTTGACATCTTAGTGGCACCGGCCAGCGTCACCGCAGGCGAAGATGCTTGGGCGAAACTTGGTTTTGCCATGCACTATTTGGTCGAGAAGCATCCAGAAATCACGAAGGCCTGGTTGCGCAGCTGGGCCCACGGAAACGCCGAAGTTCGCGACTTGTTGGCTCAGATCAACGAGAAGATGAAGGACGAAGCCGATAGGGATTTGCAGCGCTTTGCGAAAGGCTTCTCCAAGAATTGGAAAGCGCCTCGTTTTTGATTTCAGCGAAAATTGACATCCACTGAGCGCGTAAAAGGCCATTCTAAAAAGAGTGCCTTGACGACCAATCCGTCCCTTGTCACAAGGATGCGTCCGCGAGTGCCGATAAGTTCGGCGGAAGTCGTCAGAAGCCTCGCGATACTCGTTCTGCTTTGGTTTTGCGCTGCTTTTTACACATAACAAACATTATCGGACCCTAAGAGTTCCGCTCCGTGTCCCAAAACGACCACCACACCACCGATCTCACCAAAGCTTTTGAAGTTGAGGAAAAAGCCCTCTACGGGCTCAGCCCCTTCGAAGCTGCTTCTTACTTCTTTGACCTTGCCGCGGCGCACCTGGGGCTTTCGGAATCTTCCGCGAGCATCCTGCGGACGCCGTATCGCGAGATCAACGTCCAGCTTCCCCTGCTGCGCGACGACGGCCGCACGATGCTCAACTTCGTGGGATACCGCGTGCACCACAATGGCGCTCGCGGGCCCTACAAGGGCGGCATCCGCTATCACCCCGATGCCAATGCCGACGAAGTTCGCGCTCTCGCGGCGCTGATGACCTGGAAAACGGCTTTGGTCGATATTCCCTTCGGCGGCGCCAAGGGCGGCATCGACTGCGATCCAAGTGACCTCTCGACGAGTGAGATGCGTCGTCTGACCCGAGACTTCACGCGCAAAATCCGCATGATTATCGGGCCTTACCGCGACATCCCGGCCCCTGACGTCGGCACCAACGCCCAAGTCATGGCTTGGATGATGGATGAGTACGGCCGCAGCGCCGGTCACTCCCCCGCCGTCGTCACCGGAAAACCGATCGAACTCGGCGGCTCCTTGGGTCGCAACGAGGCGACCGGGCGCGGCGTCGCCATCATCACCCGTCTGGCTTGCCGCGACGCGGGCGTCGAACTCAAAGACGCGCGCATCGTTATTCAGGGCTACGGAAACGTGGGGACTTTTGCCGCCTTTTTCCTCGATGAGATGGGCGCGAAGATTACCTGTGTATCGGACGTCAACGGCGGTATCTGCAACGATGATGGCATCGATCTTAAGGCCCTCAACCGGCACGTTGACAACAAGGGCACGGTCGTGGGCTACACCGGTTCGGAGCCAATCTCCAACACTGAGCTCTTGGCGCACCCTTGCGACATCCTCATTCCCGCTGCTCTCGGTGAGGTCATCCGCAAACGCAACTGTGACCAAGTCGACTGTAAAGTCGTCATCGAGGCTGCCAACCACCCCATCACCCCGTTCGCCGACAAGGCCCTCAACGATCGCGGCATCTTGGTCGTCCCGGACATCCTCGCGAATGCCGGCGGCGTCACCTGCTCCTACTTTGAATGGACTCAAAACATCCAGCAGTTCCGTTGGGATTTGGGCACCATCAATACCGAACTCGAAAAGACCTTGACTCGTGCCTACGAGGAAGTGAAATCCACCTCCGACCGCGAACAGATCAGTCAGCGCTTGGCCGCCTTCATCGTGGCTGTCGAACGCGTCAGCCGAGCCTCTCGCTTGCGCAGTTACGGCGAATAACCGCCCCTAAGGACCGAATAATTATTTCCCAGCTCAAGAACTAGACTAGGGGGCCGATCATCAAGGATCGGCCTCCAGTTCATGCGCGAGCGTGGCTTGGCGAACGATGAGAAACCGGTCTCTTGTTCGGAGTTTTGAGCCTTGCCTATTTCCGGCGTCAACGCGGCTGAAAATCCTCTCAGCAATTTTCGAATTCGATCGAATACGATTTCATTACGCCGGCCCCCCGTTCCCAACCCGCGACGTGAGGCTTCACTTGAAAATGCCGCCTTGCGTTCGTTCTTGCGCCGGATCGACCGTCTTCGGGGTAACGTGGACGAGCTCGGAGATTCCGTAAAGCGACCCCGCCCTACTGACACGGGGGAAGGAGCTTCTGTGACCAGCGGAAGTAACGTCAACCTCGTATCTTTGACGACCCATGCCACGCTGACCTCAGATCGAGAGATCAACGATGTGCCGACTTCGTTCACCCCTTTCACCCCGGAGTTTTCCGCCCCTTTGAGCACGGCGACGGTCACGGTTGGCGGCGAGTACGGCGGACAGCAAGGCGATGACGTCCTGACGGTCGTCGCGACAGTTGCGGGTGATGTTGGCGTGGGGACCGGGCCCAAGTTCGGTGTTCTTGACGGGCTCGGCAATCAGGTCGACGTCTTCTCCTTGGGATCGAGCTATGTCCCGGGTGAGGCGATCACCCTTTCGAATGGATTGGAACTGAGTTTTGAAGCTGGCTTCGTCCAACAAGACGACAGTTTTGACATCGAGGTGTCCACCGCTGTACCCTCGGCGGTCGATTCGTCTGCAGCATTCAATGGTACCGGCGCCAACAACCCTAACTTTGAACCCGGGGTGACAGTGACGGCCGGGTCGATCGAGATCAACGGCACCACGATCAACGTCGCGGCCAACGACTCAATCGACACCCTGCTGCAAAAGATCTCGACTTCAAACGCGAAGGTCAATGCCAGCTACAACGCGCAAACTGAACGCATCGAGTTGATCAGCCAAATCGCTGGGTCGGCGGGCGATATCGTTCTGGGCACCGACACGACCGGGTTTTTTGCCGCAACAAAACTCGACACGGGGATCTCCACCGCCGGGAACGACGGGTTTCAAGGCGACGTCGACAGTAGGATTGCAGACATCTCTAGCCTTAACGGTATTTCGAGCGGCACCTTTGAGGTCAATGGCGTTACGCTCAACGTGGATGTCGACAACGACAGCCTGCAGGATGTCATCGATACCATTAATGCGAGCGGCGCTGGAGTGACGGCGAGTTACGACGCTGAGAATGCGGACATCTCCATCGTTTCGAACTCCGGCGGCAGTATCGTTCTCGGCGACGGCACCAGTGATCTTTTTAGCGTCTTGGATGTCTCTACTGGAGTCAGCATCTCGCCTCGAAGAAATGGCGGCAACGCTGGCAACCCTCAGGTGATCTCCGACGCTTTCGAGAATATTACCCGGGAGTTCAACCGATTGTTTTCTGACCTCGGCGGCGTCTCTCCCCTTCAGCGCAATCTCGCGAATATCGACTTCAAGGGGGCTATTCGCGGTGCCTTTCAGCAGGCTTTCGGCGAGTTTTTAGGCGGCGACGAACTCGACACCGGGATTGGCATCGTCTTTGACTTCAGCGATGACGCAGATGAGTTGCTGCGTTTTGACGAGAGTGAGTTTCGCTCCTCGTTGCGTTCGAAGTCCGTTCGTGCCTCGCAGTTTTTAGGCGATGAGAAAGTTACCGGTGGCCGCGGTGGGCTTGCCACGCGGTTTGCCGACGCCATCAAGAGAATCGAGGATCGGGTTCAAGATCGGCTTGGAATTCTGGGCGGCGTGCTCGACATCTTGGCCTAAACCACCGAGATCACTTTTCAATAAACTAACCATACGGTGTTAGTCGCAATTCTCCCAGCAAATCGCGCGATCGCCTTTATCGCCGTTGATCCAAATACTCCGCGAGCTTGTCGTACTGCCGGTGCAGGTCGTGCTCATCGACGCCGAGAGGGTTTTTGAAATAGCAGGCCAGCTGCGGCATGAGGCCAGCTTCGCCTCTGCCCTTGGCAAAGTCCGCAAGCCGGACCATGTCGAGAACCAAGGGTGCGGCGAGGATGGCGTCGCAGCCCTGCCAAGTGAACTGCAGGCTCATCTTGTAGTTCAAAAAACCAGAGAAATGGATGAAGTCCCAGGCCGTCTTGAGGTCGTTTAGGGATGGCACGTAGTCGATCGCAACATGGGTGTGTAAGGGGTAGCCGAGGATTTGCTCCAACAGCCCGTCCTTAGTCGAGATCTTGGCTTTTTTGTTGGCGTCGTCGGCAAGCACTTCGCCGTCGCGATCCCCAAGGATGTTGTAGCCCTGCCAGGTTTCAACTTTAAGGTTGCGGTGTTTAAACATCGGCGCGAGCGCGCTCTTAACCAAAGTCTCGCCGGTCTTGCCATCGTTGCCCATGACGGGCACGCCCTTTTTCAGCGCCAATTTTAGATGCGCCGGGGTAAGACCAGCATTGCTCGGGGCAAAGTTGAGATAGGCGTATCCGGACTCAATCGCGGCCCAAGCGTAAAGGCTACTGGCGCGAAGCGCTTTGCGATCGTCTGCCGCAATCAAACGTTTGAGCCCCGCCGGCGTTGCGTGCCGTTTGTCGAGTTCCAAGGGAGGCTCGGTCGACGCGACGTTGACGACGATGACGTCGCGTAGCCCTTCGCGGGATTGAAAGTCCTTCAGGTCCGCTTTGATGGCCTTCAGCTGCTCGGCGAGAGTCAGTTGCTTGCTGTGAGTCTTGGCTTTGCGGCTCGCGATTTTCGAGATGGCATCGCCACAATTGACGACCGTGCCGAGCCGTAGATTGGCTTGGAAGACTTCGAGTTCGGAGCGGATCTCTTGCAGCGGTTCCAAGGGAATCGTGCTGGTTTCGCGGTAGATCTCGTAGGCGCTCTCATAAAGATCAACCGGGCGAACGTCGTGCCCGCCAAACACTAGGTCGTCGAGAGCCGCAAAGCCAAAGCCACTGAGCGCCTCAGTTTCCGTCATGATCCCGGTTGCGGGTACCAAGCCTTTGGCGACCAGCTGAGTACCAGCGATAACCGTTGTGGCCAGTCCCCCACCCATTCCGATGATCCAGACCCCGAGCTTGCCTCGAGCGGAAGGCTTTGTCTTCGACTTGCGTTTTTTGGCCGGCATTCTTGCCCCTACTCCTTTGTTGCCCCACGGTCTTCGCTAAGACGGCCATCATTTGCTGACAGCTCCGTCCAAGGATCTCCCGCGGCAAGGGGAAATCGTCGACCGCGCCCGAAGGCTTTCTTCGTGACCCGAAGACCGGGCGGCATTTGACGTCGTTTGTATTCGTTGTGGCGCACTAAACGAAGAACGTCTCTTACGCAGTTAGGTTCATGTCCGCGTGCGACGATCTCTGCTGGGCTAAGTCCGTCTTCGATAGCCGCCTCGAGGATGTCGTCAAGCACATCATAGGGCGGCAAGCTGTCGGTGTCGGCTTGTTCAGCGCGCAGCTCTGCGCTAGGTGGTCGCTCAATGCTGCGCCGGGGGATGGGCCCGCCCGAGGTTTCGTTCCAGCGCCGGGACAAAGCGAAAACACTGGTCTTCGACAAGTCCGCGATCGGAGCCAAGGCCCCACACATGTCGCCATACAAAGTGCAGTATCCGGTCGCCAACTCAGACTTGTTGCCGGTGGCTAACAGTAAGGCCTGAGTTTCGTTGGCGAGGGCCATCAAGAACAAGCCGCGGATGCGCGGTTGGATGTTCTCGTCGGTTAAAGGCGAAAGTTCGGCGCCAAGTACGGACCGCATCGAGTCGCCAGTCGCCAGGTGAACGGCTTCGATCGGCATGATTTTGAAATCGATGCCCAGGTTGCGGGCGAGTTCGGCGGCGTCGTCTTCGCTCATGTCAGCGGAGAATCGGGAAGGCATCGCAACGCCGGTGACGTTTTTTGCTCCCAAGGCTTTGGTGGCCAAAACCGCGACAAGGGCGGAGTCGATCCCGCCCGATAGTCCCAGAATGACTCGCTCGAATCCCGTCTTGTGCACGTAGCCCCGGATGCCGCAAACCAAAGCGGCTGCGATTTCGTCTAGCTCCGCGGCGCCCTGAGTTTGATGGCTTTCTAAAGGCGACAATTCACCGTTCGCTTCGTCGTCGAAGTAGACGATGTCCGCGTTGAATCCGGCCGCACGAACGAGGACGCGCCCTTTAGCATCAACTGCCGTCGAGTGGCCGTCAAAGATCAGGTCGTCGTTTCCGCCGACCAAGTTACATAGAGCCAAGGGGCGATTGAATCGTTGAGCGAGGCGACGCAAGAGTCTCTCGCGATAGGCTGGTCGCCCTTTTGCGTAAGGAGATGCCGACAAGTTGCAAATGAAATCGGCGCCCGCGGTGACCAAACTCAGTGGCGGATCGCCTTCGTAGCGCGGGCGAGCGAGTCCGTGTTCTTGCTCGCCCCAAATGTCTTCGCAGATCGTCGCCCCGATGCTTTTGCCTTCGAAGGTCCACAAGGATGGCGGCGCTTCTGTTGAGAAATAGCGCGCCTCGTCAAAGACGTCGTACTCTGGCAGCCAAGACTTGGCGACCCGGCCGAGCAGGCGACCGCGTTCGGCAAAAACGGCATCGTTGGAAAGTGCTTTGCCGGCGGCCGTGTTCGCTCGTCTGCTGGTGCTGCCGAAGATGATCCGTACGCCTTGGGGCAACTCGGAGATGAGTTGTTGTTCCTCAGCGTGAATCAAGCGCAGAAAACCGGCGTCGCCGAGCCAGTCTCCCGGCGAGTAGCCGGGAAGGGCGAGCTCAGGAAAGATCAGCAGCCGCGCCCCCGCCCCGGCGGCCTCACTTGCGGCATCCCGCAAGAGGACCCGGTTTCGCGCGGGGTCGGCCTGCACGGAGTCGATTTGGCAAAGTGCCGTTTTCAAGCTGATCTTTCGGATACCAAGGGTCTGTGGTCGCACCATCGGGGTTGGAGCCACGAAGAAGCCCCCTGTTGTACGGCCTGGCTCGGCCGCGATAAAGGCCCTGAGCTTTCGGGGTTCGGGCCCGTGCGGGGATTTCCGGCCCACTCGCTTGCCCCCCTGTCGTTACCTGGAGGGAACGTGTTTCGGTTTCGTAACAGGTTTGAATCCATGATTGGGGCCTATCATCGAGTCCTCGGCCTTGGCATTAAAGGTTGATGTGCCTTAACCAACGCCATTTCAACAGGTTAGGATGATGTAATTCGAATTCAGTCATTTGGCCCTATCCATCATTCTGGCATCTCCTTTGCTTTAGTTAACCGGAAAGACGCTCGATCCCCGGCTGGTTTGCCATGCCGATCGCGACGTTTTGCCAAGCAGTCCATAGAGACACAGGAGACAGGCAATGAAGAAACTAGTATACCTTTCCTCCTTCATGGGGACTTTTCTGCTAGTGGCGAGCCTCGCGTTCGCTCACGGCGGTAATTACACCGGACCTGGCGGTACGGGATCCGGCGGCGGATTCTCACCTTCAGGTGGTGGTACTCCCGGCCCGGGTCCTGGACCCGGCGGTGGTGGTACGACCGGTGGCGGTTCTAACGGCGGCGGCGCGACCGGCCCTGGCGGCGGTCTTCCCGGTGGTCCGACCGGACCTGGCGGCGGTGGCGGCGGCGGAAATGCTGGCGGACCTGGCGGCGGACTCGGTGGTGGCGGCGGTTCGACGCCCGGCGCTCGCAAGGCCGCCAGTGACGCGAACGTCACTTGGGCCGCTTGGTGGTTCTTCAACGATGATCGCTTCTTGAACCTCAAGGCGAAAGTTCGCGCCGACGAAGCGCAAACCGAAAACGCCGACTTGTTCCTGGGTGAAGACACCTCCGATGCCGGTAGCAACCGAATGCCCGCGAAGAAAATTCGCGAAGGTGTGTTGCCGGTTCTGCGCCTCGCGTTGAAGGACTCCTTCTACGACACGCGCGCTGCGGCCGTGATTGCCCTCGGCAAATGTGGCATGGGCGATGACCTCGCTGAAATCAAGTCTGTCCTCAACGACCGTGACAAACGTGTCCGCGAATCGGCAGCGTTGGCGATGGGGATCCTTGGCGACAAGGAAGCCATCCCGACCCTCATCGAGATCATGAACAACACCAAGTCTGCGCGGAAATTGCTTCGCAAGGGCGGTGAAATTCTTCCCCGTACTCGTTCGTTCGCGGCTATCGCCATTGGTTTGATCGGTCGTCGTACCGACATCTCCGATACCGAAGGAACGCGCGCCCTCATCAAGCTCATGAACGACAAGAGAGCCACCAAGGCGCAAGTCGACCTCGCGGTCGGACCGATCGCCGCTCTCGGAATCATGAAGTCGAAGGAAGCCATTCCCGAGCTCGTCAAGTACTTGAAGAACTCCAACAACCGCACCGTGGCCCGCTCGTTTGCAGCGACCTCGCTCGGCAAGATTGGTGATCGTTCGGCTCTTGAGCCGCTGTTGAAGTGCTTGAAGGACAAGCAGAACGCGATCGTTCAGTCCTCGACCATGGCTTTGGGTCAAATCCTTGAGCCCTCTGACACCAAAGAAGTGAAGCGCGTGAAGAAGCTCGTCTCGACGAGTGCTGACCTTTCGGTCAAGAACTTCGCGATCATGTCACTCGCTCAAATCGGTGGCGACGAAAACCGTCAGTTCATCACGAGACTCGTGACCAAGGGTAAGGCTTTGCAAAAGCCCTTCGCTTCGCTCGCGGTCGGCGTGTTCTACTACAACAACCCCGATTTCCTTCACCGGGAATCTGCGGCCAAGATCATCCACAAGGAGTTCAAGAGCACCAAGAACCCCTCGGATCTCGGCGCGCATGCGATCGCTTTGGGTCTCATGAAGTACGACGCCGCTGGCGCCGACATTCTGAAGATCCTCAACAAGGGTGGCCAGGCTTCGCTTCGTCAGCACCTTGCGATCTCACTCGGCCTCATGGACTACCGCGATTCCATCAAGGACATCCGGGAGATCGTGAAGGAAAAGGGTGATGTTGACTTGCGACGGAACTCCGCCATTGCTCTCGGTCTCCTCGGCGACCGTGGTGCCATGAAGTTCCTCAGCGAAGAAATCGCGAAGTCCTCGAACACGCAGCCGGTTCTCGGCGCCGTGACTCGTGGCCTCGGATTCATCGGTGATGCGAGTGCGGTTCCGTTGTTGACGAAGATGGTCAAGGATTCGAAGAAGTTCAAGGACAACACGCGCGCCTTCTCGGCCGTGGCCTTGGGCTTGCTGGGCGACAAAGATCCCCTGCCCTTCACCGCCTCCATCTCTGAGAACAACAACTACATCCAGCGGACCGATGCGATCCGCGAAGTCCTGACGATTCTCTAAGGACTGGATGCTCACTTTGACCGGGCGAAGTCTGAATGGACTTCGCCCGGTTTTTTTGTGCTCGCCCCAAGCCGCGGAGACGCTCAGCCTCGCGCCAATTGTGAACGCTGCGCTCGCCGTTGGCGTATCTTACGACACCGTTCCCGATTTCGATCTTGGTAAGCAAACCGCCGAGCGTCGCCTCAACGTGTTCAAAGAAACCTGTGATCCCTCAAGACGCGATGCGATCGGCGAACTCCTGAAGATTCTCTGATTCGCATCCTATCGGCGAGGGCTCTTCGCGCTGGCCTTAGTGCTAAGGGAAGGAAGCGTTACGGCGGAGTCACGCCGTTACCAACAAATCCCATTGCCGATGAACGGGGCTTTGCGCAGCTGGACGTTCAACGGCCTCCAAAGGCCTCTGCTTGCCGATAGGGCGCTCCGTGCGCCTTCTGGCACCCTCTTTGCATTTGCTTGGTAGACACGCTCGATCCCCCAGCCGGATTGCTCCGCCGATCGTGACCTTCTGCCATGTGGTCCCAGTGACCCCGGAGAAACGCCATGAAACATCTCATCTATCTAACTTCGTTCTTGGGAGCCTTGCTCCTAGCCACCAGCCTGGTCTTTGCGCACGGCGGGAATTACACCGGTCCCGGCGGCACCGGCAGCAGCGGTGGCTTTTCACCATCGGGCGGCGGTACGCCCGGACCTGGGCCGGCTCCGGGAGGAGGCTCCACTCCTGGCGGCGGAGGAAACGGTGGTGGAGCCACTCCCCGCGGCAGCGGGTTGCCTGGAGGCCCCCCGGGTCCTGGAGGCGGCCTACCCGGTGGCGGGGGCTTTGGCGGTGGCCCTGGAAACGCCACGGGCGGCGGCAAGAAAAAGCCCTCTGACTCCAACACCACCTGGGCCGCTTGGTGGTTCTTCAACGACGATCGTTTCTTGAACCTCAAGGCCAAGATCCGGGCCGAGCGCGCCACGACCGATATCGACGATGCCTTCATGGGATCGGACACGTCTGATTTGGGTCACAACAAACTCTCCGCTCGCAAGATTCGCGACGGTGTTCTTCCCGTGCTGCGCTTAGCGCTCAAAGACGGCCACTACGATACTCGTGCAGCCGCCGTCATCGCCTTAGGTAAGGCCGGAATGCCCGACGATCTGGCGGAGATTAAGACGCTCCTCGGCGACCGCGACAAGCGCGTGCGCGAGTCATCGGCCTTGGCACTCGGCATCTTGGGCAACAAAAAAGCCCTACCCGAACTCATCGCCATCATGAACAACACAGCGTGGGCCCGAAAAGAACTGCGTCAAGGAGGCGAAGTTCTGCCGCGCACGCGCGCCTTCGCCGCCATGGCCTTGGGACTGATCGGTGGTCGTACGGACATTTCTGACACCGCCGCTTTCACCGCCCTCGTTCAACTCATGAACGACAAGCACACCACAAAGGCCCAGATCGATCTCACTGTGGGGCCCATCGTTGCGCTCGGGATCATGAACGACAAAGCCGCCGTACCTGAGCTCGTACGCTACCTTGAAAATCGTGAAAACCGCACCACCGCCCGCGCCTACGCTGCCATTTCGCTCGGGAAACTCGGCGACCGTTCCGCGACGGCTTCCTTGCTCCGCGCTCTCAAGGCCAAGCACGGCGCCATCGTCGAATCCGCCGCGATCGCTTTGGGACAGATCCTTGAACCTAGCGACAAAAAGGCGGTCAAGCGCCTGCGTCGACTGGTTGCAAGCTCTCCCATTCAGTCGGTGCGCAACTTCGCCATCATGTCCTTGGGTCAAATCGGCGGTGAAGAGAACCGTCAATTCCTCACCACTACCGTCACTCGCGGCAAAGCCCTCCAACGTCCTTTCGCCTCGATGGCACTCGGCGTCTTTTACTACAACCACCCGCACTACGATCATCGCAAGGCAACCGGCATTCTGCTTCATGGCGAATTCAAAGCCACCAAGAACCCCTCTGAACTCGGCGCACATGCGATTGCCCTGGGGCTGATGCAGTTTGACACCGCTGGTGCCGACATTCTGAAGACCCTAAACAAGGGCGGCCAGGCCTCGATGCGCCAACACCTAGCGATCTCTTTGGGGCTCATGAGCTACCAAGACGCCATCCCGGACATCCGTACCCTCGTGGAGGAAAAGGGCGATGTTGACTTGCGACGCAATGCTGCGATCGCCCTCGGTCTGCTCGGCGACCGCGGTGCGATGAGTTTCCTAAGTGAGCAAATCGCCGACTCTGCGAATTCGCAGGCGGTCCTCGGGGCCGTGACGCGAGGCCTCGGCTTCATCGGCGATGCCAGTGCTGTCCCGCTTCTGACTGAAATGGTTCGCGACGCCAAAAAGTACAAGGACAACACACGCGCCTTTTCGGCCGTTGCCTTGGGGCTCTTGGGCGACAAAGACCCGCTGCCTTTCACGACAGCCATCGCCGAGAACAACAACTACATCCAGCGCACGGACGCCATCCGCGAGCTCCTCACTATCCTTTAAACCCAAGCGGTGCCTAGCACCGCGACCTCATCAATCGGTGTTTAGCACCGCGCGTCACTTGCCTGTACCTGGCACTCAATAGTGACGGCGTGGTGCCTGGCACCCAATAATCAGATTCGTCTTAGCCAAAAGGCCAAGGAGATGGCGATGAGGAGACCGGCGGTGAGGGCGATCCAGGAACGCTTTTGAAGACCGGCTGCAGAGTCGAGGTATTGCTCGGCATTTTTCGTTTGGGTGCGGTAGTGCTGGATAACGTCTTCGCGATCATCGAGAGAGGCGGCGCGCCGAAAGGCGTCGACGGCCGCGCGGTGATGGTTTTGCGAACCGAGAATGGCACCCTTCAATCCCCAGTTAAGGGATTGTTTGGCGTCGAGTTCAATGGCGCGTTCAGCACTTTTGAGAGCGGAATCGAGGTCGCCGAGATCGCGAAAAGCGGACGACAAAAAATGGTGACCCCAGGGATCGCGCGGAAATGTTTGCGTGTGAGTTCTGAGATTTTCGATGGGCCGAGAAGAATTGGCGAAAATTTCCTGGGCGCGTAGGTAGTCCGAAGGCGAGGCGTCGTTTTGTACGCCAGCACTGAACAGAGCACAGACTAGGGCAAGGGAAAACATGCCAGCTAGTCTCCTTTGAGCCAGCGGTCGGTGAGGGACTCGACGGGCGCGTGGTGGTCGCGAAGGATCGGAGCTTCGGAAGATGGGCTAAAGTCGCTGCTAAAACGCGCGGCGTAGCGACCCGTGCTTTGGAGGTTTTTTGGAAACACCTTGGCGGAAGGCCAGGCGACCGGGCCATGGGGTCGCGCCCACATCATCGTGTTGCCCCACCATTGCACCGGCGTCACGCGCAAATGCTCGTAGCCGCCGTCCTGCAGGCTGCGTCCGATGCTCTGAATCAGGCCTTGGCCGAGATCCGTACCACTGACGTTGAGGGCGAGAATGCCACCGGGAGCCAGACGCTTTTTTGTCAGCTTAAAGAACTCGGTCGTGACGAGGTGGAAAGGGATGTCGATCTGGCGGGCGTAGGCGTCGACGATGATCAAGTCGTAGAGTTGAGTGCTCGCCGCCAAAAAAGCCCGGCCATCCAAGGCTAGGCTGCGGTCGTGGGGCCCCTTTTCGTAGCCGAAACGCTCCTCAAGTCCGATGACAGCGGGATCAATCTCAACGTTGATGATGGAGGCGACGTGCTCGTCCCAAAGGGTACGAAAAAGGCGGGCCATGGTTCCGGCTCCGCTTCCCAAGACCGCGATGCGGATCGCCTTGTCGGCGGCAAAAAGTCCGGGCAAGAGCGCGAAGGTGTCGTAGTACTTGCCGCCGGTGGTGTCGGCGTCTTTGAGTAGGAGCGAGTGAAACTCGTTAACGCCTTCATCAATACGAAGCAGCAATTCCGTCTCGCCAGCGAGAGCTGGTTCAACCGGTTCGGCCTCGACGAGACGTAGATACTGATAGGCCGTTTCGTACTCGATGAGTTTCGACTCGCCACCTAGGGCCGGTCGCAGCGGCCGCCCATTCAAGCCCAAGCCAGATAACAACAGCAAGATGCCCAAAGCTGCGGCGGTCTTTCCTTGGGTCTTGCCTCGAAGCAACAAGAACGCGGCCGGCAGGCCTAAGAACGCACCAGCGATCAACAGTGAGGCTCGGGAGCCGACCGTCGGAATAAGGAAATAGGTCGGCAGAAAGGTCCCCAGAAGGCTGCCGAAAGTGCCAACGCCGAAGACCAAGCCAGAGGCGCGTCCGGCATCGATATTCGGCATCGCGGCGAGCCGGGCCACGATCTGCGGCGTAACCGAGGCTAAAAGGAATGCCGGTGGTGCGAAAAGAAAAAGTGAGACAACCAAAGAGCCCATTTGAAGGCCGCGGCGAAGCGCGGTCGCGTCGACCGATGCCTCGGGTGCCGGCAATAGCCAGGTACTAAGCAAGGGGACGAGCCAGGGGATGAGGGCGGCGCAGCCCGCCGCCCCGATGAGGTGAAAGGCAACCCGGCGCGGAGCCCGCGGGCGATGGGCGAGCTTGCCGCCAAACTGATAACCGAGAGCTAAGGCGAACAGAATAACGCCGATGACGTTCGTCCAGACAAAGCTGGAGCTGCCGAAATAGGGCTGCATGATGCGAGGTGCGGTGAGCTCAAAGAGCATGGTTCCCGCGCCCGCCGCGAAGGCAACAAACAGCCAGCTCGTCAGCGACGGGCTGGCTTGAGAATCGCTTGACGTTGGTTCGCTCACGACGGCTGAGGATCGCAAGAGCCTAGCTCTTTTCCTCTTCCTTTTTCTCATCGCCCTCTTCGGTTTTGGCGTTCTGCTCTGCAGGTGACAGCTCGGTCACGACGATTGTCGTCGTCTTAAAACGCACCGTATCGTAGGGGCGGCCGCGCATCGACCTGATCATTTCCGACACTGATCGCGCCGGGATTTTGGCGATTACAGGGATTCCGTTGGCAAAGATCCGCACGGGGCGATCTAAGTCCAATATCTCATCGTTCAAGAAGAAGGAGAGGCTGTGCACGCCGTCACCGGTCACGCGAATGGTATTCGCTTCCTTGTCGATCTCGAACAAGATGTCGATCGCACCTTCGTTTTTCTCGCGGCCAATGTCGTGCCCGTTGATGCGGACGTAAGAAGCAGATCTGAAGATCGGGTTGTCGGTCACAATCCGCATTTTGGGCGGATAGGCTTCGAGTTTTTTGCCTTCAATGAAGGCGGCAATTTTGTCAGCCGCGTCCCACACGGGGTCAATGATCTGCCCCCCTAAGACCTTGGTGTTGAGCTTTTCAGGCGCGTCGAGCTCGAGAATTTCGGCATTCCACTTTTGCTCCACAACGATCTTTTTGAAGGCGGCCCATTCTTCGGCGCGGGTCTTACCGTCGCGCTCCTTTTTGTGCGGCTTGCGGTGGATCAGCAGCGTGGGCAGCTGGGCTAAACCGGGAAACAACGCCTTTTTTTGCAAGACGCCCTGTCGCGCAATCACTCCAGCGAAACTGTCGATGCCAAAAAGAGCGGCCAACTCTAATGCCATCGTCGCGCCTCGGCCGCTGCCTTCGACGAAAACCCGCTCAATATCGATGTTGAAGGACTGTTGCACCGTCCGTAACGGCCTGACCATCGCTTGGGCGTGCAGCGCATCGAACCACTTAAAATCGCGTTCCGCGGCGTTCTTGCTCTTTCTACTTTTGTCGGAAATAGTCGGCGCGATGATGATGAACTTGTCAGCAACGGCCCGAGTAGCTTTGTTCGCGAGCCAGACTTTGTTGATGTAGTCTTTGCCCGTGCCGTAGACGCGTGCAGATTTTCGGTCGTGGAAGCAGAGGATGACCGGCCAGGAGACCTTAGGGTCGTATTTTTTGGGAACCGAGACCGCATATTCAAACTCGACGGCTTCGCCCTGGACTTTGAAGCTGACGCGGCTGACCGAAACGCCCTTTTTCATTTTCTTGGCTTTCATGCGCGCCGTGTGATGCTCGGCGTGCAGGGTATTCCAGGCTTCCGTGTCGGCGAGCGCGTCGCCTACCCCCTTTTTCTCGGACCATTTCTCCAAGGCCTCGCGGAGTTTTCGTACGCCGCTATTGTTCCCCTTTTCCATCGCCTTTAGGTAGAGCGGACGGATCATCTTCAGGTCGCCTTTGGAGAGTTTGGCTTTCGGTTTCGATTCCGATTTTTCTTGGTCCTGAGCCCTTAGGGTCGTGGCTGCCAACATGAGACCAGCCAGCGCTAGCCCTAGTGAAAACAAGCTGAACCATCTCGGCTGGCAAGGCGATGAGTCTGGGGTTGAGTTTGAGTCTGAGTCTGAATTCATTGGGAACGATTCGCCCTGGCGGTGTGCGGTGAAGGCGCTGGTCATTTTTTGCTTACTCCTCGTGCGAGAGTCGAAATTCTATCGGGGGCGGTGTGAAGCCGCAAATCCCCTCAACTTCCGCGCTTTCGGTTCTTGATTTGACCCAGATAATACAGGCTGCGCCAACGTGGGCTCTTTGCTCCCGCTTTCCGTGACCGCCTCACGACCTCCTCGAAGGCTGCGGCGGCCAAAAGGTCACGGTTTTGGCCAAAGTAAAGGACTCCGAGGTTTTCACGCGCATCGAGATGGCTCACGTCGTGGTCCAAGGCCATCACAAAGGCCGCTTGAGCATCCTTGATACGTTTCACTCCGTTTAAGCAGAGACCATAGTCGTTATAGAAACTGGACAAACGATCAGGGGTATCCCTGGCGGTCCGACAGAGGCTCTCGAAGATGGCGACGGCGTCATCGAGTTTTCCGAGATTTTTCAACAAATTGGCGTAATTGGCCCGAAAACTCGCATTCTCGGGCGCGGCGGCTTGCAGGAGTTCCTGCACGGAAACCGCCGCGGCGTAGTCTCGCTTGTCGACATAGGCTTTGACGACCCAGTTAGCACTGTCTTGGAGGTTTGTGTCGCCGGGGTGATCGCCAAGAGCCTTGCGGATCACGACGTGCGCTTCGGCCTGTTGGCCCAATTGAAGCAGTGCCGTCACCAGGTATCGCGGGGCGCTGGCGTTTTGGGGCCAACTTTTCAACACCCTTCGAGCGCTGGCCGCGGACTTTTCGAAATCGCTCGCCAATCCGTAGGTAAGGCTGAGGTAAAACTCAGGTAGCGGATCGTCAGCGCCTTTTCGCGCCTCGGCTTCAAACGCCCTTCTGCGGGCGGCAAGAGCATTCCCCTGGAGCCAGTAGCGCTCCAAAATTGACCAAGGTTCGTAGCGCCCCAACTCGGCCGCCTTGGGTACAAGCTCGGCGAACATCTCGCCGGCAGCCTGGTACCGCTCTAGCCTCACGAGCACTTCGAGCCGGCGGATGAGATGTTGGTAACGGCGATCACCTATTTGGATGGCCGCATCGCTAACCCTCAAGAAGCGATCGAACTTCCCGGCCAAAAAGCAACTGGCCAACTCCAAGTTGAGCAGGGCTTTTGCATCGTGTTGGCCCTTGGCTTCGTCG
Source organism: Planctomycetota bacterium (assembly GCA_036479435.1). Classification (GTDB taxonomy): domain Bacteria; phylum Planctomycetota; family DRQF01; genus JAZGFI01. The sequence goes on from JAZGFI010000103.1 coordinate 98,978, forward strand.
ACTTCAGCTAAGGCGCGCGCGTAGCGCCCCGCGGTCAAAAAACAGGTCGCAGCTTCAGCGTGATAAGCGCCCGTCGCCCCACTCTCTCCGTTCTTCAGAGCCGCTGACCGTCGCGCCGCATCTTGAAAGTGGATGCCCGCCTCAATGAGGTCGGTTTCATAGCCGGCACGGTTTTCTCGAAACTTGAGCATGCCCTTTCTTTGCTCAATGCGCGCGACCATTGCCCAGGGCTCGGCACGTTCTTCGTGGATCTTGGAGGCCTCGTAAAAAAGGCCCATGGAACGGCTCGACTCGTGCTGCGCAAACAGGGCCCTCCCGAGGCCCATGAGGTCATCGTAGCTTCGGCCAGCACTATGGATACGACGCTCAAAGGCGACAACGGCGTCGGCGAAATGGCCCGTCTCAAGCAGTGCACTTGCCGCCTTGTACGAAGGCGCTTGGACTTGTCCTGAGACCGGCAGAACGCCCGCCGCCAAGCCGGCGAATACCAAGATGAAGGGGACGAGGGTCCCGGGTTGTCTGGGCCTCAACATCGTCCAAGCCTCCCGCAAATTTGACTTGCTCACCTCGCCGGCAGATCTTGCCACCGGAACGGCTGGCCGAGCGATTTCTTGCCACCTTGTTACCCGGGGGTGACGCCAATTGCCAATGGTGGATTGGCTGAGGCCTCAGCCCCCGGGAACCTTCCTTCCTCTCTGTTGCCTGTGAGCGCCGCCAAACGCTCTACTTCCCCGTTCTTCGGGGCGCTTTGACCGGCGTCACCGCCGAGAAAGCGCCAGACCGCGGAGTTTGTCCGGGCTTGTGCACTCGGGAACTAAGCAAGCGGCGTGCCGCGTTGCCCCTGTTTTGAGCTTGTGCACTAAGGAACTGAGCAAGCGACGCGCCGCGTTGCCCCTGTTTCAAACTTGTGCGCCAAGGAACTGAGCAAGCGGCGCGCCGCGTTGCCCGATTTAGAGGCCGTGCTATACTTTCTTTCAAGTTTCCGCGCGGAAACCGCCTGCAAACAAGCGCTTACGAATTTTCCGGAACCTATCAGGATCGACACCAGGCGATGAAAAACATCGGCCTCTTTGGATCGACGGGATCCATCGGAACGAACACCCTCAAGATCGTCGACGACCACGGCGATCTTTTTCGCTGCGGTGTGCTCGCCGCCGGACGCAAGGCTGGCGACCTCGCTAAACAAGCTCTGCGTTACCGGCCCGACACCCTGGTCATGGGCGATCCCGAAGCCCTCCCCGAGTTGCGGGAACAGCTCGGAGCGGAAGCCTCATCCTTCAGGCTCTTGGCGGGACCCGAGGGCCTGCGCGAAGCGGCAGCTGATCCCCGATTGGACGTCGTCCTCTCGGGTGTCACGGGAGCTCAGGGGCTCCCCGTCAGCCTCGGTGCTCTGGACGCCGGGACGCGTTTGGGATTGGCGAACAAAGAATCCATGGTCATGGCGGGGCCCTTGTTGAACGCGCTCGCCAAGGAAAAAAACACGGAGATCATCCCGGTCGACAGTGAGCATTCAGCTCTTTTTCAGTGCCTGTTGACGGGCGAACGCGCCGACGTCAAAAAACTCATCCTAACGGCTTCGGGCGGACCTTTTCGCGAACTCCCCAAAGAGAAGTTCAGCGAGGTCACGGTCGAACAAGCCCTCAAGCACCCCACCTGGGACATGGGCCCTAAGATCACGGTCGACTCGGCCACGATGATGAACAAAGCACTCGAGATCGTCGAGGCGCGTTGGCTATTCGGACTGCCGCGAGAAAATCTCGATGTCGTCGTCCATCCCCAGTCCATCGTGCATTCGATGGTGCTGTGGCAAGACGGCAGCGTCATCAGTCAGATGGGGGCACCCGACATGCGCATCCCCATTCAATACGCGCTCAGCTATCCAGACCGTTTGGACAGCCGTGTCGAAACCTACAGCCCCGCGATCTTTGACGGCTTGAACTTTTACGAGGCCGACCTCGAACGATTTACGTCCATTAGGTTGGGCTTTCATGCGGCCGAACACGGCGGCACCTACGGGGCCGTCCTCAACGCTGCCAACGAAGCCGCGGTCGAGATGTTCTTCGCCCGCGAACTCGGTTTTCAGGGCATCTTCGATCGAGTCGAAGCCGTTATGGAAAAACACATCCCCATTGCCGAACCCGATCTCGAGTCGATCCTCGAGGCGGACGCATGGGCCCGTGAGGAAATTCATCGATGCTGACCATTGTCTACAGCCTTATGGTGGTCATCGCCGTAGGCTTGCTCATTTTTGTCCACGAACTCGGGCACTTTTTGGTCGCCAAAAAAGTTGGCATCCGAGTCGAGGCCTTCGCATTGGGTTTTGGCCCCCGGATCTTCGGCTTCACTCGGGGTGATACCGAATACAAACTCTGCGCCGTGCCATTGGGTGGCTACGTCAAGATGTTTGGCGAAATCCCCGGCGAAAGCGATGTTCGTGACCCTGGAGCCTTTAACAACAAGACGATCTCACAGCGTGCCTGGGTCATCTCGGCGGGCGTGATCATGAACGTGATCTTTGCCTTCATTCTCTTTCCCTTGGCCTTCAGCATCGGCGTTCCCTTCGACGCGCCCATCGTCGGTGCGGTGACACCAGGCGGGCCAGCTTGGCAGGCAGGTTTGCGCCGCGGTGACGAAATCGTTGCCATCGATGGCAACGAAGTCTACGGCTTTAACGACATCCGTGTCGCGGTGGCCTTCGGCGACGGACCGAGTGAATTTAAGGTCAAACGCAAAGGTGTGGAACTCGTCAAGACCGTGACGCCAATCTATAACGATGGCGCTGGCTACAACGTGATCGGAATCAGTGGCCAACGAGGGTTGCCGCGATTCGCAAAGAACGCGAAAGCCCTTGACGCCGGAATCAAAGAGACCGACGCCGTGGTCGCGATCAACGGGGTGTCGCTGACGAACGTCAGTTTCTTTGAGCAAATGGCCGAAGGACTCATCGACCCCTCGGCGAGTTCATTAGTTTTTACCGTGCGGGATGCCGAGGATGAAAACGCCCCCACGCGCGACGTGGAAGTCCCGGCCGATCTTGGCCCTATTGGTGATCGGCCCTCTTTTTGGGCTGGAGTGCGGTTTTCATTGTTAAGGGTCAAGGCCCTAGCCGAGGTCGACAAGCGCGCTGGCTTCGCCGCGTCGCTGGGCCTTAAGCCCAAGGACATCTTTCGAAGCGTCAACGGAAAACCGGTGTTCAGTCCTTATTCTCTGCGCCGAGCCATCGAAGGTCTATCTGACGCAGCGGTGGCCAAACTCGACGTTGAGCGCGATGGCACCGTGAGAGAATTCACCTTTGTTAAGGCTGCGGATAGCGCCGACGAGTTGTTGGATTCGATGTCCCTCGATGCGGACGGCGTTCGAATCGAGATCATTCCCGACGGGCCGGCGGCAAAAGGTGGCTTGCAGGACGGCGACCGTATCGTCGCCGCCGCCGGTGAGGAACTAAGCCAAGACAATCGCGGCAAAGAAGCCTTCGCCGCCGCGATAGGGGCTTCGAGAGGATCACCGCTGGCCGTTCGCGTCGAACGCAATGGCGAAGTCCTCGACCTCACGATCCCCGTAACCGAACGTCTCTACAACCGAACCCTTCAAGATCTGCAATCACCGCCGCTCCATCGCAAAGTGAAGGTTCCCTTCCCAGAGTCGCTCGCCGTTGGCAGTAAGCAAACCTGGAATCAACTGGTCAATATCGTGTTGTCCTTGCGCTCGCTCATCACCGGCAAGGTCGCGGCCAAAAACATGGGCGGGATCATCTCGATCGCGGTCATCAGCTATTCTTTCGCCGAACAGGGAATTGCCAAGATCTTGTTTTTCATGGCGATCTTAAGCCTCAATCTCGCCATCTTGAATATCTTGCCGATCCCGGTATTGGACGGTGGGCACCTCATGTTCTTGATCTTGGAAAAGATCAAAGGTGGTCCCTTGAGCGATCGCGCGATGGGAATGGCCAACCTCGGCGGCATGGTGCTCATCGTGGGCTTGATGGTGTTTGTGACCTTCAACGACGTCATGCGCCACTTCTTTTAGGTCGTTCCAAGACATGAAGGTCGTGACCCATACATGAAGACTTGGTTTCGCCTCGTCCGGCTTCCCAACGCCCTCACTACGGTGGCGGACGTGTTGGTCGGGGCATCCCTGGCCGGAGTTGGCCTCGAGGCTTTGGGCGCTGCCCCTAAGTTCATGGTCTTCGCCGCGCTGACCACGGTCTGTCTTTATGCGGCGGGGATGGCACTCAACGATCTCGCGGATATCGAGAAAGACCGCGACCTTTACCCCGAGCGTCCCTTGCCTTCGGCGGCTCTTTCACTGGGCACGGTGCGCTTGGTCATCTTGTTGTTGACCGCGATCGCTTTCGTTTGCGCCGCCGTCATTTCGACCTCCGCGATCTGGGTGGTGGCCGCACTTTGTTTAGCGATCGTTAGCTACGACTTGTGGTGGAAGGACCGGGTTTGGCTGGCCCCGCTCTCAATGGGAGCCTGCCGTGCTTTGTCGATGGGCATGGGTGTCGTGGCGGGGATGGCAGTGAATGCGTCCACGGCCTCAGGCCCCAGCCCTTTTCCAAATGCCTGGTGGCAGGGATGCGTAGCCTACGGTTACCTCGTTGCCGTCATCACTTTCGTCTCTTCTTTTGAGGACCAAGAGCCCGACCCGCAGCGCCGTGATTTAGCCCGCGGAGCTCTGTTCGCGGCTTGGCTGTTCCCGATTTTCCTGAACCCGGGCGGTCCTTTTGGGATGGCAATTGTGGTCGTGGGCGTTGTTGCCGCAACCTGGGTGCTGAGTCCTTCCTTCAAAAAGCCCGTTGTTTGGGGTCTCGTCGTTCGCAACGGAGTCTTCACGCTGGTGTTTTTTGGCGCGCTCTTGGCGTTTTCAGTTGAAGCTCCAGTGTTGGCCCTCGCCGCGGCGATCGTCTTTCCCATCGTGCGCCTTTGCGCAAAAAGCTTGGCGCAAGTCGGATCTTAGTGGGCTGCAGTCTAGTTGTCGGTAGCGAGTCGGTCCTTGACGTAGGCCACCGCATCGTGGTGATCCGCCAGCTTGCCTTCCAACTGAAGAAATCGGATTCGGCGCAGCCAAGCACCCAAGGCTCTGCCCTTGGGAATCCCCAAGGCAATCGCTTCATCGCCCCGCAACAAGGGTTTGGGAAGTTCAGTCCAAGATAGGCTCGACAAGGTCGGGGTCGGTGTCGCCTCAAGAGCACCGTCGCCGGGTGAGGCTCGCAACTGCAACTCGCGAAACAGCATGAGCTCCGCAAAACTGTCCGTGGCGCTGACGATCTTGAGCCTAGCTTTCGAGGGTCGGAGAGCAAACAAGAGTCGATCCCGCATGCCGATGAGCCGTCCCACTTCTTGTTGGAGTTTTTTGGGAGCTCGCAATCGGTTCAGGACGGCTCGGGCCGCTTTGGCACGTTTCGTCGGATAGTCATCGATGAGGTCATCGAGCATTAGCGCCCAAATCACGGTGGCCGGCAGGGGTTTTTCACTGGGGGTCAAAGTTCCAAGAATAAACCGCAATCGATCCAGGGGTGAAGGCCATCTTGGCACGCTTGGAGAATCTGGGCTGGGCTGCAGCCGTTCCTCCAAGACAACTTCACCCTTGCGCGCGACCTCGGGCAAGACCACCTTCAAAACTCGGTGTTCTTCCAAGATTCGAAGTGCCGCTGAGGGATCACGTTCACAAAAAAGGCGATCGATCTCGGAGAAGACTCGCTCGGCACTAGGATCGGCGGCGTGACTCGCCATGTCTTGAATGGCTGCCGCGGTCTCCGCCTCGATTTTGAAATCGAGCCGCGTCGCGAATCTGAGAGCTCTCAAGATTCTCAATCGGTCTTCGCTAAAGCGCGCCTTGGCGTCACCGATAGCGCGGACGACGCCCGCCGCGAGGTCTTTTTTCCCGCCGACATAGTCTAGGACTTCCCCGGTCTCAGGCTTCATGAGCAGGCCGTTGATCGTGAAGTCCCGACGTTCGACGTCCTCACGAGCGGTGCTAAAAGTCACTTCGACCGGACGGCGTCCGTCGATGTAGGCGCCGTCGTTGCGAAAAGTCGCCACTTCAAACGAGTGCTCGCCGGAGCCCACGACAATGACGCCGAACTGTTTCCCGACGGCAATCGTCCGGCGAAACAAGCGTTCAACTTGTTCGGGGTGCGCCGAGGTCGCCAGATCTAGGTCATTCGGCTCGCGGCCCAGCAGGAGATCGCGCACACAACCGCCGGCGAAAAAGACCTCAAATCCGTTCTCGGCCAGTTGAGCTGCGACTTTGCGAGCTTCGCGAAACAAATCGGTATCGGGGACTTCCATGCCAAGATGATAATAAGGCCGGGTCTTCCGGCCCAGATGCAGAAACCGCCTTCGCGATTCACGGTTCGAGTTTTCTGCTGAAATCGTTATTCTGACGGGACATGTCTCTCATCAATTCTCAACCAGCTCCGCGGGATTCCCGCCAAAACGGTACGGTTCTCATCGAGGCCGTCATTGTGGTCTTGCTGGCCTTTGCGGCGACGTTTTTTTGGCGTAGTGGCGGCAAAAGTGATCGGATCTTGCGCAACGAGGGCAACGCAATTGAGGATTTGCGAGCCTTGGTTCGGGTACAGACGGCCTATCGAAACTCACACTCACGCTTTGGATTTCTGGACGAACTCGATGAGAGCCAGACCGGATGGCGCGTCTACCCGCGGAGACGCGGGGAATCCGGACCGTCAGCGATTCGCGGCGGTTATTGCCTGGCGCTCTATCTGTCGAGCGACGCCGGAGAAGAGATGGGCCTGGTGACGGGGGAGAAACCCCGTGATGATTTTTGGATTGCCTACGCTTGGCCCCTAGAGTTTGGCCTTACCGGTCGGCGTCTATTTTCCATCGATTTGGACGGCACCTTACGAGCCTGGGAAAACCAGCTCGGCACTTTCGACGGTCCAGATCGACGTCCGGCGGCCGCCATGGCTCCGGACACTGAGTCACGACAGTACCCGTTCCACCGCGGCAATCAGGGCTACCTTGGCAAAGTTCGTTGGCGTCCGGTGGAAGGGACACGACCTTGAGCGGCGACGAGAAAGCACAATCCGCTGACTCACATCGCAGCGCTGCTGATTCAAATCGCAGCGCTGCTGCGATTGCAAACTTGCGAACCTTACTGGAAGACCTCGACTGGAGCGGCTTGGAAGATACCGAAAGTCGAGAGAGACTCATCGAAGAGGCCGCGGCTCTCGGCTACTACTTAAGCCGAAAAGAAAACCCGGACCTCCCTCCCCTCGACCTGATTTTCGGCCCTTCTGGCGCGGGCAAAAGCAGCTTGTTCAATCTGCTTTCCGGCGGCGATCACGCGCATACTTCAAGCGTTGAGCGCCCCGCCAGCCGCGGCGCTCTTTTGGGAAGCAGCGCCGAAATCTTGGAAGAGATCGAGTCCTTGGATCTTTTTCCTACTTTTGAGATCGGCCGCGTCAAAGGCCAACACGCGCAAAAAGGCGAGGAGGGTCGCGTCGGGCTGCTCGCCATGTCCCAAGCACCTTCAGGCGGCGGGGTGCTCATTGATTGTCCCGATTATGACACCCGCGTTGACGCCAATCGCCGCATCGCAGAGCGTCTAATTCGTTGGGCCGACCGCATCGTGTTTGTGACGTCATTGGAACGCTACGCCGATCGGAGCGCCCAGCCCTACTTGAGCGAAATCGCCGAACGCCAAGTGCCGGTGTTTTATTTGCTCAACAAGGCTGAAGGCGATGCTGCACAACTCGCGAAGGACTGTTTGAGCCAACTCATGCAGCTGGGGGGGCCCAAGGCCAAGGTTGGCATCATGCCCCGGGCGGAACCAGCTGCTCTGGGCCAGGCCGAAGTCCTTGAGGAGATCCGTGCTTTTCTTGCCTCCTCGCCAAACGACGACCGCCACCAAGCGAGCCTAGGCCGCTTCGTGGCGGACTGTAGAAAGTCCATCAGCGCGCCTTTAATTGCCTGGGCGGAGCGCCGCGCCGCCCTTCTGCGCAGGCTCGACGAAGTGCTCGCGCAGAAAACAGAGTTCGATCACGGTCCGAACTTGAGCCCATTTGAGCGTTTTGAAGACGACACGAAGTTTTGGCTGCGCTACTCGCCACGTTCAATGTGGCGCGGCGCCAAGGACCTCATTCGTCGCCCCAAAAGTCTCTTTGAGGCGCCAAAGATTCCGCGGGAACCGGATCGCAACGAGATTGCAACCTTGGTTGTTGATCAGGCTTGGAGTGCTTTTGATGAGCTGCAGATTCGTACCCGCGAGACCATGAAAGCCGACGCACTCGGTCGACAAGTCGTCGCCGATGAACAGTTCGCCGCCTCCGACTTCGATCGCGACCATTTACGCCGACACTTTGGCCCCTTGATTGATCGGCTAACACAGTTCAGCCAGAAAACGCTCGAGAGGTTTCGCTCTGAGCACGATGCACGTCGAGGAAGCTGGGTCGCTCAGTTTCGATTTTGGGCCGTCGACAAAGTTCTGAAGCTGCTGTTTTTGTCCGTCCACTTCACCGTTATTCCCATCGTGGTCTACACGCTTTTGGAGAAAATCGGAATGGAGTCCTTTAGCAATGAAGTCAAAAATGAGTTTCGAGAAGACCAAGAGCTCTACCGCGAGTTGCTCCATCAGGGGCTAAAAGAACAGTTCGACGCCTACGTGCAACGCGTCGATGCCTTGGGGCCGAATCCCAAATTGGCCGTTCACCTTGAGCTTTTATTGCAAAGCATCGAGGAGGAGCTCACTTGAGCCTCAGCGAAGACATCTTTCAACTTGAACGCCGGTTGCAGAAGTTCGAAGCACAGTTGGAATCCCGTTATCCAGACCGGATTCGTCGTTTGGCTTTGGCATCCCGGCGGGCAGGAGTTCCCGAAGACCTTTTGACCGTGGGCTTAGTCGGCGGTACCGGGGTCGGCAAGAGCAGTCTCATCAATGCCCTTGCCGGGCGCGAGATTTCCGCGACATCTTCGCGGCGGCCGACAACAGATCGCATCATCCCCTACCTGCATCGCGATCGGATGTCGGCCGTCGATCACATGGATTCCATCGTCAAAAACCTCAGTCGCGAGCGGGCAGTTCACGACGTCGAAGGCCTGCGCTACTTGGCGCTGTTCGACCTTCCGGACATCGACAGTTCGGCAGAAAAGAACGCCACAGTCGTGCGCGAAGCGCTGCAGAGCCTTGATCTCGTGGTCTGGGTGACGTCGATTACCAAATTCGCTGACCGCGTATTTCACGACTGGATTGGCGAGCAAAGCTCGGGCATGAACCTCGCGAATTTCGTCTTTGTTTTGAACAAAGTCGATGAGATCGCCGACCCCGATCCCCAAGCGGCCGCCCGACAACTACACGAGAACTTTCGATCGAGCGTCATGGAGTCCTTGGGCGCAGGAGGCTTGAGCGCCGAGCCTCGCTTTTTCCTCGTCTCCGCTGCTCCCAGGGCGGAGCGGTCCGCCGCGGATCAGTTCGAGGCCTTTCGCGACTTTTTGCTGACCGAGCGCGACCAGCGTGAAGTCGCCAAAATCAAAAGCTCAAACCGTGGTGCCGAGTTAGAGAGCCGGCACCAGCACTTGGTTGAGGCTTTAGCCTTCGACGAACGCTTGGAGTGGATCGACGGCGACTCGACGTTTACTGAGGAGCGAGTGTTAGCAGAACTGGATCGCGAAGACGTCCAAGACGCCTTGCAGAAGGTACTTCGCGAAAGCCCGGTTCAAGCGGCTATGGCGCGCGACGACTTTAGAGCCTCCCTGGCCTCCTGGCCGATCCTGCCCCAACTCGGTTTTCTCCTCGCGCCCTTTCGCGGAATTCCCAAGCTGCTGCAGCAGATAGCACTCTTGGCGCGACTCGAAGGGACCGGTGAGTCCGCGCTCAAAAAGCGCCGGGATCCCCTATTTGAAGCCATGCGGCGGATCGAGGATGACCGCCGGCGCCGGCGAAGCCGCATCAAAGACCCCCGTTTAGAGGCGGTCCTAAGCAACAAAAATGATGCCGCCATCGAGACCCACCGAACGCGGCTTCAAAACGAATGCGATGCGAAACTCGATGAGGCCTTAGCGGAAAAACGGCCCGACAGCAGGTCCCAGCGAAAGCCGAAAAAAGGCTTTGTCAAATCGGTCTTGATCTGGCTGCCTCTCATTTGGTTTCCGCTGCTACAACCCTTGCTGCAGACCATCCTCAATCCTGAGCACGACCTATCTACTCTGCCGCTAAGACTCGTACACCGTCTCGTTCGGATCACGGGAGCGACTCATCTGCTCGTTTCCTTGCTATTCGTGGTGGTCTTGTACGCAGCCTACGTCCTTATTTTGCGCGCCCTCTCTTGGGCCCGCGCCGCTCGCGAATGCCGCAAGCTTCTTGAGACCGATTGGTGGACGACCACCCTACGAGAACGCTTCCACGCCGTTTTGACCAGTGAGAACAAGAGTCTCAGATCATCGGTTAACGAAGAGCAGAGTGAAGCCTCCCAGATATTGGGCGAGCTCAATGCGCTCAAAGAAAAGACCGGCTAAAGTTCCTCCATCGCCTCCACGACGATGTCGGCGAAGCCGATGATGGCGATGGCGTTCAGCATGCCGACCACGATGGCGGCGGCAATGATGAGGCCTAAATTGAAGCCCGCGACTCGCCCCGCTACGGCAACGAGGACGGTCGTGGTGATGACATTGAAGATCATGGCCTGGTTGACGGGGCGCCGGAGGCGATCGAGGCGTCGTTGAAGCTCGCGGCGCGTACCCGTCGCGAGATAGTGTCCGAGGTTCTCGGCTTCGAGGCGAAAATACTGCCGGTCAATGCGCGTGAGCACACGTAGAAAAGGCCGACAATCGTAGCGGACAAAAACACTCTGCTGACGCCTGCTACTCTCATCGGTCATCCCCGGCTTTACTTCTACTACGACTGGCAGTTTTTCGATTCGCGATGACATGGCGGCGCGAAGACCAGCTTTCTTCTCGAAACTGATGACATCTCCGGAGACCTCGCGTTCGGAGTACCCCTCACCGAGGAAAAAAGCGCGCACCCCCTCTTGGGCGAGCTCTGGCCGTTCGTCGATTTGAATGCGAGTGGCGTACCTCAAGATAGTTTTGCCAGCCCGAGGTCCAACTGCCGCAAGGCCATACGCTGAAAGATAAGGTCTCCTCGCTTTTGCCGAGGCGGCAGTGATTCCAACAACGCCCTTGAATCTTGGTGATGGATGGACGCCAAGATTGCAACGAGTCGTTGCCAAGATGAGGTGTCTTTGACCTTCTCCGCGATCTCGGCGAGATAGGGTACGGCCAGATGACCGTAGGACTCAAAGTTTCGTTCGGCAATGAAACGGTAGGGCTCGCCAGCGAGGTACAGGTCGCGTAAAAGTGGGAGCGCCTCTACGATGCCCGCTTGCGAAAGACCGGCCATGAACGCACCCAGCTCATTGGCGTGGTAACGTCGCCAGTTGAGGCGCATTTCTCTCAGCGCGCCGAGGTCGCCGATGCGCCCAAGCACACTCAGCGCCTGAGACCTCCGCACCAGGTCGTCACCGGCTAAGTCGCGCATGACGCGTCTTCGACCATCTTCATGACCGCATTTCAGCAGCGAAACGAGGGCTTCAAATCCGAGGTTGGGAAGGTCGCCTCGAGCCCAGCGGTCGTAGATCAGGAGCGAATCTAGGCCGGTGGCAAGATAGAGATAGTGGAGAGCTTGGGCTCGGCTTGTTTCTTTCAGGCTCTCATCCGCGACATCGTCTTTTAGGTTGCGAATGCCTTCAGATAGACCGAGTGAAGCACAGGCCCAGGCCGCGAGGACGCGCACGTCGACGTTCTCGTGGTTTCGCAAAGCTCGAAACTGTGGAATAGCCTCCTTCAGTTTTCGGTTTGCAAGGGCCGGCATAGCACTGAGAAGACACTCGCGATCGAATCTTGTGAGCCGGAGCCGCAGTGCGTCGAAAGCCTCGTCGTTGCCTAGGGCGATCAGGGCGTCCACGACACTTCGGTCACTACCCTCTTCGCTTTTGTCCAAGAGGGTTAGGAGCGGAACGACCACATTCGAATGCCGTTGGGTGAAGACGGCACGCTTGGCGTTGCTGATGGCTTCGTAATTTCGACTCAACAATCCGTAGCGCACCAAAGGCGCGAACTTCGGGTGTTTTTTGCGAGCAAAGATCTCCATGAATGAAGACAAAGGAGCGTCGGCTTTTCGGCGCTGGTGAAAATCGTCAACGATGAGATCAACCACGGCTTCATCGCGACAAAGCAAGGCAAGCTCGTCCTTGACGGAGCCGGTCGAGGTCGCCGCAATGGAAGTGTTCGCCATGACGTCCAACCGCAGCCTGGCTCGTTCCAGGCGCTCTGTGGAGGATATATCGAGATAGAACAGCGGGTCGTCGAGCTTGGAGACCTTGGCCCCCGTAGCACCCGAGTTCGGTGACACCGCATCATGAAACAAAGTCCAGGCCATGAGCCCCGACCCGAAGGCAACTAGGATGTAGATAAGAAGAGTTTTCATACGTTCATTCTCGAGGCCAAATGCGCTCCGACCTTTTGCGAATAGAAAAGAGTCTAACTCAATGAAGCGGTGATTGCGGTACGGGTAACGATGTCACCCAGACGCTGTCGCTTGGGGCCCAGAAGCAAAAAGAACGCCGTGCAGAAGCCCAAGTCGATCGTCAGCAGCGCACGTCGGCCCAAGGCACGCCAAAAGCTGAGTTCGGAGCGACCATCTTCCATACTGACTTGGATGCGGAGGACTTTTTTTCCGGGCGTGACTCGATACTTCCACTCACACCATGCTCCCACGATCATCAATATCAAATGGGTGACGACGAGATACCCGTAGACACCATCTTCGATTTGGTTGAGCCGCAAAGCGGCGTCCGCGGCGGGGTCTGCCAAAAAAAGCTCATGGAGCGTCGCCCGGCCACTCGCAAAAGGCAAGAACAGCACTATCGCCACCGCCAAGGCGAGACCCATGTCAATACCCAAAGCGAGAACGCGGCGCCAAATGGTAGCGGGCAGCACCGCCACGACGCCAGCGGGCAAGCCGGGGCCCTGCAGGCTTTCCACGAACCCTGCGAGCAAGGCCACGATGGCCGGACCATGAATGAGGAGTAGCAACAAGGCGCCAATAGCGAAGGACTGCTTCAATGAATCGAAGCGATCGAGCCTGACTAGCTCGGAGTCGGAGCTAGTGTCGACTTCGATGAGAATAGACTCGTCGGCATTGAGCGCCAGGTATCGTCCTGCGCCGAGGTGTTGCAGCTCGACAGTTGGCAGAGGGTCATGGGCGCGAATCACTGAATCCCGCCGCATCAAGGCTTGGCCCTGTTCGCCGTCAAAGATCTGGAGAACCAACTCATCCTTCGGCGCGGTGAAGCAACCGACTGAGATTCGACCGGAGTCTGAGTTTTCGCCACGGTAAAGCGCCAAGACGGAGTGAGAACCCGACAGACTGTGGTCAGGGAAGAGAGGCCTCACCAAGGCTCCCTCTAACGCGATTCCGCGCAGTGTTCGTTCTGACTTAGTACTCGAAGCGTCAGAATCGGATTTCTCGACCCAGAGGACTTCGGTTACGGGCGCTGTCTTCGACAAATAGAAGGCCTCGATCGAGGCCGTGGCCAGCAGCTTTGAGATTATGCGCGGACTCCAACCGCCCAAAGACGGCTCCACGAGCACCAAGTTTTCGTCCTGCAGCGCTAACACGCGCAATCCCCTCGCGCCGAAAGTCGCGGCGAGTGGCACAACTTCTAGTCTTCCAAATGACTTGTCGCTTCGAGTCGCAGCGGATTCAGGCTGGCTAAGATCGAATTCCTCGACTTGGGTCTTGTCGACGATGGCGAGCTTGCCGTCGCCAAACGCGGTGACGTCGGCAAAACGTGGCCCTTTTCGAATTTCAGTTTTTAGGTGCCTGATGTCCGCGAGAGACCAGGTTCCCGTCAAACCCGCAGCATCGGCGCCTTCGAACCCGCTCAATTCGCTGGCACGGGTCTTCAAGACCAAAAGGCGATCACCGTCGTAGCCGACGTGAACGTCCTTGGACACCTCGGATTTCTTCGCCATCTCCAGGCCCAGGGAGATAAGGATGAAAAGTGCCACCAACCCGAGAACAATGGGATGGCGCAGAGGATGCAGGCGAAAAGGCCAAAGTGGTCCGGACTTTGGCGTCTGAAGTTCCCCGCCTTCGTCGTGAGAAGAGGAGTCCTCGGGCGGCTTGCCGTCACCGTTAAGCTCAGAATCGCTTGAAGAGAGCAAGGAGGTCACTGACCCGCAACGCGCCAGTTTAGGACTTCGGTGCTCGAACCCATGGCAAAGGCTAGTTCAGCCAAAGCAACCCGATGATCAACCAGCGCTCGTATGAGTTCGCTTTGACGAAGCGCCAAGTCCTCTTGAACCTGTGTCACCTGAAAGTTGGTCGAGACTTTGTTCTCGAGTTTGATCTGCTCATTGTTGAGTTCTTCTTGCTTAAGTTGCGCCGCACGTTTGCGAGAGACAATGGTCTTTTCGGCCAGCTTGACCTTGCGATAGGAAATGCGGACCTCTTCGACGCGATTCACTTTGAGGTCACGGTAGTTGAGAATCGCCCGGTCTCGCTCAAGGCGGCGCTGCACCAAACGAGCGCGCGCGGCCTTGTTGCCGAGGGGTACTTCAAAGACCAAGCCGACGTTCCAGGTCTCGGCGCCGCGCGGGCCAAAGGACGACTTGAAAGTCTCTCCGCCGATTTCCCCCAATCCTACCCAAGAAGCACTTCCCGTTAGATCTAACTTCGGCAACGTTGAGGTGTCGGCAACCGCGACGGCGACCGCTCGGCTTCTAAGGCCGAGCCGCGCGTCGCTGAGGTCCGGTCGCTCCTTGAGCGCGATCTTGATGCACTGATCGAGATCGGGAATGGGGATCGACGTCTCTTCGGCGCGGTTCTTAGCGCTTATTTCGATATCCCAGTCGCCTTCAGACTCGAAGTCGAGGATGACGCGTCTTAGACCGTCCGCCCGGTCCATGATGGTGTTCTCGCCCACCAAGACATCCGTAACGCGGTTGGCGACTTCGGACTCCGCCGACGCGATTTCAATCGGCGCAAAAACCCCGGTTTCTACTTTCACTCGATTGATCGCTAACAAGGTGTTGGCGCGATCGTAGGATTGCTTTTTTACCTCGAGATCTTGAACCGAAAAAACGTACTCCCAGTAGGCACGGTGTACGTCGAGGATCTTCTGAAGAACTTCTAGTCGGTATTGCTGCCTGGATTGGGCGGCGCTGTACTTGGCTTGGGTGATGGCTGCGAGATTGAACTGTTCCCAGGCGTCTCGCAGAATCGGCTGAGTCAAGGTCAGCGATGTATTGGTGTTCCAACTCGGGTTGACCAGCCCGCCGGCTTCGCGGTCGCGATAGTCGGCATTCATGTTGAGCTGGTAAGTCGCGCCGGTGGTAAACTTGCCGCGAATGCCAACATTGAAATTCGCCAGGTCACTACTGTCGTTGACGATGGTCTGGAAGAACTCGGGTGAGCCGTCCGGGAGGATGATGCCCGTCGGAAAAATCTGAGGAAAGACGACTTCGGATGTCCCAGCATTAGTGCCCGCAAACAAGGTGGGATCGAATTCGCCCTTGGCTTCCTCGATGCGTCCCTGCTCGATGAGGTGATCGTAGTAGCGGGCGCGCAAGGCAGTGTTGTTGCTTGTCGCCAACTTGACGGCCTCACTGAGGCTCAAGACGAGTCGGCGCGGCGACTTTGGGGTCGTGATTTTGCCGGGCCGCGATGGCAGCGCCCTTGATGTCGCAGTTTTGGGCAAGGCCTGGGATTTGACCGCGGGGTTAGTCTCCGATTGCGCAAGACCTCTGGTCGCCAGCGCGACCAAAAAGACAGCCAATGCCAGCATCAAGCTGGTTGGTCGATATTGAGCTCGTCTCAAGGGTCCCCTCCCTATTTCACCGCTGCGTCCAGACCCTTGGCGTTCATGGACTTCGTTTGAAAATAGCATGGGCCATGAGCGTCATCAATCGAAGTGACTAAGGCGCGTAAAGCTTTAATCTCGCCGCGCGCGCCCTTAAGAGCTCATCGCGGAAATCCGCACTGAGTAGATAATCCAGGGATTTCAGATCCTTGGGATTCAAATCCGGTTTCTTTGTTAGTTCGCTTCGATAGGAACGCAAAAATGCGACGGCATCTTTGCCCCCAATGGAAGCCACCAACCTCAGGGCGTCCGGACCCAAATCGGGATGGGAGACTAAGGATTCTGCGAAAGTCAAAGATCTTGGCGAGGCGATCTTCGCCAGTGCCGTCAGCGCTTCCTTGCGTACGCCGAGGTCCGAGCCTTGTAAGGCAATGCTCTCGAGATCGATCGCAGCAAAACTCGATTCGAGGTCTCCCAACAAAAAGACGGCATGCCGTCTCAAAGCAAGCGAGTCATCGCTGAGGCTTCTGTGAAACAAGGGAGCGGCTCGCCGGCCGAATCTTTTCGCGACACGATTGAGAAAGTCCTTGCGCTGCTTTTCGCCTCCGCCGCGCTGAAAGCTGGCGAAGTCGCGCAAAAAAGCTGCTTTGGCTTGAGGCGACGGAAAAGTCAGACGATCCTGTGTCCAGCCTACGGCGTTGGTCGATTCGATCTTCGTCAACGATTGCCGGTGCATCCCCTGCTCTATGGCGGGTAAGTCGCGGACGCGCAGTTTTTGCAGTGGCAACAAATCGCCACCGTCAAATAGCGAAGCGCGAGCGAAAACCAGAGCATCGAGTTCCCGAACCACGACGCGTCTTACCCAGGGGCTAGCGCTCTTGATGTTCTTCAAGATCAGGCTCTTTACCGATTGCAGGCGCCTTAATTCCAAAGGCTCCTGAATCGCCGCCAGGAGGCCGCGGACGAATACGAGGCGAGAACTGCCGCCGAACTCGGGAAGGTCGACAAAGTCGACGAGCCGATCGATACGTCCTTTGGGAGAGGGTCTTAGAAAAAAGAGCTTGCTGAGTTTTGGACGCACCCCTAGGTTTTTCGTTCCCGCCAATAGTAATCGCGTCGCGCGACGTTCGCCTTTTAGGGTCTCGATCACCGTGATGCGGTCGACTCGTTCGCCGTTCGGAAGGCGCGAACTCATGCTAAGGCGCCCCCTCACGATCAGCGGAGCTTCGCCGAGCAACACACGGTCTAACCAGGGGCGATAGGATTTGGCACGCGACTCTTGCGCCAGCAAAGTTGTGGCAAGCAGGCTCAAGGTAAAGGCGACGACACAGATTCGAGGCATTGAGGGGACCCAAACAAAAAATCGAGAATCGCATGTAGCGACTCTCGATTCTATCTGGTTCTCAAAGGAAACGAGCCTTAGTTTTGGCAAGGGTTCCTTGGGGCGCTCAGTCTTAGGCCCGAATCTGGCGCTAAGAAGCGCCAGAGGCTCTTAACTGGCGCGGGAGGCCTTATCCATCGCCATGCGCATGAGGATCTTCTCGTTGTGGATGCTGATGAATCGTTTGCACTCACCCAGGGTCCCCGTGAAGATGTCGTCATCCTGATTGACGACTTCGTAGTAGCGAACTCCCTTGATCGAAGTGTTGTAGCGAATGACCATGGTTGGCGTCCTCTTGTAGTGTTCGGCCAGTTGACCGACTTGCTCTGTGACACCTCCATCGGAGCAAGCGCCATGCCTTCTTCGCTGATTCTTTCGCTCCTTCGTGGTTTTTTTGGACGCCACACTCTTAACCCTTTCGGGTCAGGCACTTAGATCCACAAACTTTGGTCGTTCTTTTCGCCAGTCCCTGCGGCCAACAGGTCTCTTCGGGACACCATTGACGTTTTCGTGCAGATCCCGGCAAAAATACTCACCGATTGGTCGAATCTATTGGGCCCTTATTCGAGGCATGTTGGCCTCATCGCGGCTTGCGAGGGGACGTCTTGACCTTGGGGATGGGGTCCGAAGGAGGGCCGAAGTCGGCCCTATAAAGCAATTCCGCCGGGACTGGCGTCACCACGGCTTCTTCGACTTGCTTGTCCTCTGCCGCGCGCGCCCCGCTTTCGAGGCCCACATGCACGATGCCGGCGAAAAAAACACCAACGCCGAGAGCGAGGGCTCCCTGGCTGGCCCAGCGAAAACTTTTCGACGTCGCCGTCAACTCTCGCCAACTCACAGACCATGCCTGCAGGCGCCGTTTCAGGCTGGATCGTAGTGACTGCCGACGATGCTCTTTGGCAACGTCTTCGCGCACCAAGTCGACAAGCGTTCGCTGCAAGGCCGCGGCCGCAGCGGCGGACGGCTCTTGGAGCGCCAGAACTTCGTGCTCATAGCGCGACACTTCGGGTTCAATGGTCTGCCAATGATCGGTCAACTCGGTCGATTCCTGTCGATGTAACAGGAAATCGAAGTCGTCGTCCGATGGCCTCAAGTGGGATTTAGGTTCAGATTCGTTCATGGGAATAGGTGCTTTCTGCGCCGCTCTCGCGGCTTATCAGAAATCCTCCAGGTCTTTTTCCAACAGTTCTCGTAAGCGTCGAACTGCGTTGAACATTCTCGATTTCACCGTGCCCACGGGAATCTCCAAGATCTCGCCGATTTCAGCGTATTTCAGCCCCTGAAATTCGGCTAGCACGAAGACATCGCGATGCGTCTTCGACAGCCGTTCCAAGGCAGCCTCGATGAGATCCTTGATTTCCCGTTTGGCCAGTGCTTCCAATGGCGTCTCCTCATCGCCGGGTAAGAGTTGGGCCAAAGAAGTCGATGCTTCTCCGCCTCGCCCCACTACCGCGCGATCCAAGGCAACTTCCGCCGGATGTGACTTTTTTGACCGGTAGGAATCGATCCACAAGTTTCTCGCGACCCGAAAGAGAAAGGTCTTAAAAGCCGCGCGGGGCTCGTAGGCAGCGCGCGACCGAAAGATCTTCCTCCAAGCCTCCTGGCTAAGGTCCTCCGCCTTTTGCCGGTCACCCGTAAAACTGAAGAAGTACTGGGTCAAGGCCAGCTGGTGACGGTCTACCAGCGCCGAGAACGCGTTGTAGTCGCCCCGCTTGAATGCGAGCATCAACTGCACGTCGTCCTCAGGCATGTGGTCTCCAACGGTCAATTCATCAACGCGTTCGCTGCTCTCGGGTTTTTTTCTTCAAGACGACCCGAATTTCTTGGCGCCCTAAGCCCTCGGTTTTGCCTTCGTAGACTACCGGTTCCCAGCCCAATGCTTCGACCACAATCTTATAATCCCCAATTGGAAAGGGGTTTAGCTCAATAAATCCACGACTATCACTGCGGTTGGGGAGTTCGTCGGCCCCGGAGGCCCCGATTTCGAACAAACGCAGCCCACCGGCTTGGGAGCTGATGGAGACCAAGGCCCGCGCCACGGGTCGTTTTCCACTGTTGACGACTTCAAGACGCAGGGCGACGCCGGGGGTCAACTGGGCATCAATCTGCCCTTCCCCGCCTGGATTCAACTCGACTTCTCCCACGAACTGCGGCGGATGATCGGCCGACTGGGCAAAGACCGTGTGAACTCCGGAGGCCAAGCCATCGATTTGTAATCGACCTTCGGCGCTGCTGCGAAGCCGCTGTGATTCGAGCGCTTCGGCGTTCTCAGCGTCGTATAAAAAGAGCTGAGCGTTCTGCACGGGCCTGCCGTCGGGGTGATAAAGGTAAACCGAAAGACTCGCGCCTAGGTCCAACTTGATTTCGAGATCGCGTCGTCGACGTGTTTCGTCGACCGTGACGTCTTTGAGAATCGTCTCCCCAAAATCCCAACTGGACACTTTAATGTCGTAGACGCCATGCGGGACCGCGGTCAGCACTAAGCGTCCCCGTCGGTCCGTGTATCCGTCGACCACGAGTGCCGCGTCTCGTTGATAGGCGCTAGCTGCGGCGACGCCACGAAAATCAGCTCGGTACAAGCGCACCAACGCGCCAGCAACCGCCTGCTGGTTCGTCGGATGTTTGATCGCAATCGGGAGTTCGTTGGTGACCACTTGGAAGGCCTGTTGGTGCCGCCGACGTCTCACCGCGAAAGTGAAGGGCTCGTGGTAAGTATATTCGTGCCCTCCCGAGTCCAGGTAGCGCAAACGCATGGTCCAGCCGCCACCGTCGAGTTTGTCGACGTGTAGCCGGCCAAATTCATCGCTGAATCCTGAGACTTCGTCGGAGCCGAGGCGGTAACCACCCGCGGTCAAGGGGATCAACTTGAAGGGCCAATTCGGCATCTTATCGCCGCCGACCCTTAGACTCCCGGTGAGTCGGCGATCGCTGCGACGCCTAACTTTTGCGGCAGAGTTTTCAGTCGCGGATCTGATCCCGAAGAACTGGCTTCGGTAGCTAAGCAAAGGCTGATCGGTGAATCGCAGTGAATCAAAAAAGCTAACTTTGTAGGTTCCAGGACGCCAAAGCGCGCCGCGGATTTGATCATCCAATCTGAAAGACGCCTGCTGCGGGTGGCGAAGGTCCAGCCGCCGCTGCATCTTGCCGTGCAAGAGCGTCGAAGGCCTCAATTGGTCTTGGAACTTCAACCGCCCGTAGTCGACAAAGTCGTTACCTCGCCCGTAGGTCGCGAACCCGAGGCTGAGCTGTTGGCCTCGAAACTGAATGTGCCCCGGCCCGGCGGGCAGATTCAGGAATTCGAGACCTCCGCGTCGATCCAAAGTCGTGAGCAGGGGCTTAAGTCTCCAGGGCAACAGTGACTTTTCAGTTCGCGGAAACATCTGAATTCTGAAGCCACCCGAAGCCAAGAGATGAGATTCTCGAAGCTGCGTGTAAGCCGCCGCGCGATAGAAGGAATCTACCTCGAGTGGCAAGTTCAAAACTCTTGACTCCCCCGCGTTGATGCCCACCCGAAACGGCGGCGAAGTCGCGGCGCCAAAGCCTGGAACTGCAACGTGGACGACGTAGGTTCCGCGCGGCCAAGCCCACTCGTAGCGCCCGTTTTTTTCGAAGGCCTCAATACGCTGAGGCAGAGCACCCGCCGGCCCCGAAATCGGAAAGCGAGTCAGCACCACCGGTCTATCGCCAGGAGCGCGACCGCCGATTCGTAAAAGAGCCCGCACGTTTCCGTAGGGAACAACGCTGTCTTCAGAATTTGCGGTGATGACCGCATTGGAGATCTTGATCGATCGACTGCCCTCTCGGCCAAACGCTCCCGGATAGGCGCGGATATTGCGGGTCGCCTCGGGTGGCTCCTCAAATAGCCATAGGGGTTCCAATCTGTACTCGCTCGGCGAAAGGCCCGAAATTTTCAGGGGATCGGAATTCTCCGCCCGGACCAACCATCGTTCTTCAAGCCCGGGAGATTTTGGAAGCAAGCGATAAGGACGCGTCGGCACTAGATCGAAAACGGTCTCTAAAGGTTCCGGCAGGCGCCAATCCAATCCGATGCGGTTATCTCCCGCGGCGAGGTTGATCGGTTTTGTAACGTAGGTCGCGAGATCGGGGCGACGAAACACCATTCGGTAAGAACCAGGAGGTACTCCCGAAAAGCTGAACCCGCCTTCCGGGTCAGTCATCGTATGGCCAACGAAAAACCGTCCCCAACGCGCCTTGAGGTCTGGGCCCAACAAGATGTCAGCGTCCAGCGAGTCGGTCGCAATGTACACATCGCAACCGCCGACAGGGCTGCGGTCACTCAACTTGACGCGCCCGTAGCCGCTCGCCATCTCTGAAGTAATAAGGTCAACGATATTTTGGTTGCCACTGAGCTCCCGGCTTCGCGGCCGCACGCCTCGCTCGCCATCCAGAGCCATGCCAAAAATCTGAGTGATTCCGGGGTGCACGATGGACGCGTCAAACTCACCCTTGCCGTCCGTGCGGGCGTATACCTGGAATCCAGCGAGATCGACTTCATCCTTCGAGCCAAACCCCACTACGAGCGCGCCGGGGAGGGCCTCAAGCCGTCGGCTCCTGACGCGGCCCTTGACCCGCGCACTGGGCGCCATAAACAGGTCGATGTCCGCGATCGACTCTTTGGCCCGCACGACGACGGGGATCGCTTCGACCGGAAGAAAACCGGTTCGAGTCACGGTCAGCCGATAGTCGCCCGGCAAAAGGCCGCCCAAACGAAAGTCGCCCTTAGCGTTTGTGGTGGTTTTGAGATTCCCGATCCGCACTTCTGCTTTCGCGACGCCATCGCGAGTCCCGGCGATGCGGATGCGACCTTTGAGAGCAGAGCTTGTCACCAGCTCCCGAGTCTTCAATTGAAAGCCCGGAGCCGTACTGAACTTGAGCCCCTCTCGGCCGCGATCGTCTTCAATTCGAAGTATCGCAACCCCGTCGCTGAGGTTTTTGGCAATGGTCTCAAAGCGTAGCGGCCCGATTTTCTTGGCACCAATGCGCCACAAAAACTCGTACTCAGCGCCCCCATCTGGATCAAAAACTCCAGAGCCAAAACGATATTGCACGGTGAGGTGACGGCTTTGTTTTGCCCTTACGGTTTGTCGAATCGAGAGACCCTCGCCGACCGCAATGGGACCAAGTTCAATGTTTTCTGGACCCATCCTCCAGGCGATGAGTCGCGGGGCGATGGACCTGAAACCATCGCTAATCAAAAACAACACCGGCCCCGCCGGCACGTTGTTGAGACGAGCTTCCAACGAAGAGTTGAATGAGGCCACCGCCAAGGGTTTCGCGTCCAAATCAACGAGCTTTGAATCAGGCCATGGAAGGCGCAACTGCACCCGCGCTTTTGAAAGATCGAGACCACTGTCCTTCGCTAAGCGAAAGAGAACCGATGCACCACGGTCGAGGATGTAGTCGGGCAACAACAGACCTTCGCCGGAGGGAGTTCGTTTCAAAGCAATGCAACGCGCCGCATGGCCACGCGCAAGGATCTGTAGTTGGGGATACTCGACGGTGAGAGGCAGGCCAAATTCATAGCGGCCCTCTTCATCGCTGCGCCCTTGGGCAATGGTGATTTCGCGACCGTCGCGCCGGACCACGACGCGTAGTTCAGCCCCGGCGATGGGACCCAAGCCGTATGCCGTCAGAATTCGGCCGGCAATAAGCCCAGGCCCTTGGCTCAACAAGACCGGGGAGGCGAGCAACAAGATCAGCCCGGCGAAGCAACCCGGCGATAGCCATAAGAGCCGTTGCCACCCCCGGCGGTCTTTGCCGCTCGTCAAGGCACGCGGCTGCGGAATTTCAGCCCCCATGGTCGAATCCTCCCGCAACAAGAGGCTGCACCTCGCCCCCGACCTCCATCGAAAGACGAAGGTCCCCTCGCTCATCTGTCACCAGGCCTATGACGGAAAGCGCTCCCGTCGAATTCCCATCCTTTTGTAAGCGAAGCCAAGTTTCTTCGCTCATCGTGAAAACGAGTTCAAAATCCTCGCCGTCGTGAAGGGCATGCTCAAGGGGCGTTCGCCCGGACTGCCTCGACAGGAGCTTCGCGTCGGCATGAATGGGGATCGAGGCGGCGTCGAGCTTGGCCCCGACGTCACTGGCTTCCAGGATGTTCAATAAGTCCCGGCTCAAGCCATCGCTGATGTCGGCCATCGCCGTCGGCGGGCCCCAACGCATCAACTCTTCCGCCAGTTCGATGCGAGGTTCAAAATCCAGATGCCGGCCCAATATCGAACCTCCGAGGGCGCCGCTGACCACCACGAGGTCTCCAACTTGGGCCCCGCTTCTTGAGCAGGGCCGCGACCAGGCTCGTCCGACCAAAGTCCCGGACAACCACAAGCCACCGTCCCCGACTACAGTGTCGCCACCCGCCAAAACACATCCGTAGCGTTCGCACTCCGACTCGATCGTTTCGATGATCGCCTGAGCGTCTGCAAGACTTGCCCCTAAACCCAACTTCAGCGACAAGAAAAAGAGCTCGGGTTCACCGCCCATGGCGGCCAGATCTGAAACATTGGACCGCACCACCTTGCGCGCCAGTTGCGGCCCGATCAAAGGACCGCTTTCCGCGTGCCGACCCTCCAACACCGCATCGTTCGCAATCAAAACGCAGCTGGGTCCCGACAAATCCCAGGCCGCCGCGTCGTCACCAATTCCAAGAGTCAACGACGCCGTCTTCAACGGACCCGTCCGAGTTTGGGACCGAGAACGCAGCCATGCCAAAAAACGATGTTCAGAAAATGCCTCGGTCATTCCCCTACCTTAGCAGCGGAATTTTTCGTCGTCAGCAATCGAGGATTCAAGATTGGCTTTGGCCACATCAAGCAAGAGACTGAGGACTGTCGACCCGAACAACCAGTGTGCCTGAGTCTCTCTCCGGTGCCCTAAGCGAGGGAGACCTCAGAACGGAAGACCAAACGCCAATCTTCAGACGTCGGAGCAGTCTTGCCAGGTCGCTGGAGTCGGACCTAGTTGTGAGATATCCACAACTTGATCGAGTGATTGCCAATCGGCTGAAGAGTAGACCTGTCGCGTACTCGAAGCCTCAAGTATTTCAGTTTATTGAGAGGCGGAGTCGCACCAGTCAGCCCGAAATCGGGAATGGTGACCGCCAACTGCGAAGTGCTTTCAATTTTCGACGGAAAGACAATTTCGGCCCCATTTAACGTGCAATAGAGTTCGTGATTCGGGGCGAACTGTCCCACTTGCAGTTTAAATGAGCTTAGCTCTTTGATGGTTTGCTTGGACGGTTGAAACAACGCAGGCCCCACTGATCCGCTTACAGTCCTCCAACGCCGCAATGGCAGGTTCTGTGCGATCGCTCGAATTTCCCAATTCGCCATCAATGGGGTTGTTAAGTCGATCACAGCACTCGTGCTAGTCGGTAGCGTCCAGGTTTTTGAGATCTTGACGTCGCCAGCCGGATCTTTCCGATAGATTTCGAAGGACTTGCCCGGAACGCCTGCTACCCAAACGCGATCTTGGCCAGAAGAGAGGTATCCATAGACATGGAGCGTCGTGGGAATTGCCTGGGCCTCTGACAAAGATCCAAGTCTCACTAGATCCCAACCACCTTGGCCATTTGCCATGATCACCGCCGCGCGGGTATCCGCGAAGTGCAAATGATTCAGGAGGACCTCCTCGCCAGGGCTCTCAGCGCCAACTGAGCCGAAACCGAGGAACGGATTTAGGTCTGTAGCGTCTTGATTGCTGGGGTCATTGGGGTCATCCTCGAAAGGGACCGCCACAGAAAACCCCGCTTCTAGTTGGTCAAATACTTGGTCATTGTTCGAATCGAGCATTCTGCGGACAGCATGGATTTCAAGGTCGAACAGATACAGTTTACCACCCACAATCCCTGCCCGGACCCAGATAGGTCCAACGGCTGAAACACTTGAAACCGGAACCTGAGTTACAATACCGTTGGCCGCGACTACAATTCTAACGACCTGATTCGACTTCGAAGTATTGTTCCAACCGACAATGATGAAGGCATCCGGAAGCGCTGAATCTGACTTGTCCCTGTCGACAAACAAGATTCGATCGAACCCGGTTGTCCATCCCGATTTTAGCGGTGGTTCAGTTCGTTGATCCACAAGTCCGATTACTCCGGAACTAACAGATGTTTCCAGAATACAGTCCTTGGAAGAGGCGGAGAAGTTGTCAAAAATGAAAAATTTGGCCACGTCAGCATTGGGGCCACTGTAGTCGGGGTGATTAAAATATGAGGCCGCAACCGCAGCCCGCCCGGGATAGGGAACAGCCTGAGCGGCCAAGAAGTCTTGCCCGACTGCGAAACACGTAAAAACCATCGCCATGGACAGCATCGATTTGCTCAACATCATGAACTCCTTTTCGTCGCAATGGTAATCACTAAAATAGGTGCCCAAACAGCGCCTGAACTTCAAGGCCGATTAGGCAATTCCTCACGGAATGCAAGTCATCGTAGTTCGAGTCATTAGGCCCTACTCTGCGGGCTTCATTGTCGGCCATTGCCCGATAGAATAGGGCAGATCTCGCCGCAGCGTTGTAGGCATCACGCTTACGTCTTCCTGACAGTGACCCATTTATCACTCTCCGGGAGAATCTCTCTAGGGTCCTCTTAATTACCTCATATTCTTTCTTGACTCGCCCTAACTTGCCATCTGCAGGACGATGAGGCCCCTGTCCCGTATGTAAGCCTTCGTGAACTACTTGGTGGAGCAGCTCACCATCAGAACTGTCACAGAGTTCGTGATAGTTGAATGACAAATCTGGGGATCCAGGGGTTGAGAACGCACCCTTCTTCCTCGTGTGTACCCAAACGATGACAAAGCAGAGCTCTCGTGCGTCAAGTATGTCTTCTTCTGTCGGTACTCCGCTCGGGGGATCCAAGAGGTCCCCTTTTTCGTCGTCGATTGTGTCTATGACAGCGTTCTTTTTCTCATCGATAAGATCGTACTTGGCAGTACCCGACAGCGTAGGATTGAATAGGCACACCATGTGTTCAATGGTTCTTGAGGAAAGCCCATCCAAAGGGCCGTTACCGCCGCTCGGAAATACCTGCGCGAAACCACAGGGGCATAGGACCGCGATCGAAAGGGCCAAAAGGGCCGTTGAGCGCAACTGCATGCGGTATTCTCCAAATCGTGTCATTGTCTGCACCCCAATGTCTCCTGCGAAGTAGGCGTGCCATTTGCCTGACTCACGCGAGCAAGGTACCCCCCCCCCTCTCGATGACGTCAAGTCCCATCATTCGCACAGCCGCCTGCTCGCAATCCCTGCTTGAGATTCCCGTGGTCCTCTGGTCCCTTGATCACGCCACTATAGGAAGTAGAGGCTGGAGATGATCTTGGCTTTGATCCAGTCGATTGAGATCAAGCCCAGTTGTCGGCTGTCGGGATGGCTGGCGCCGCTACGCAGGTGACGGTCGCCGAGGAGGACCAAAAAATAGCCATCGGGAATGGCGCCCGCGGGGATCTTGTGGCCCGGTGGCAGACCGATTTCTTCGGGTCTCCCCGCAACTTGCATGGCGGCGGCGCTGGAGTTTTTATCGGCGAAACTGACGATGTCACCGGCAAGACCCGCGATAACCCCGTAGGTCATCGCGCCCCCACCCGAGGGCGGTGCATAACGGATGACGCTGCCAATGCCCAAGGGAGTGTTGGCGTCGCAGGAGATGGAAACGACGCGCGTCCCGGCGGGCATGCTCTGCGGTTCGAGGTGGCCGTACCCTTGGGGAATGGACTCTAAGTCGTAACGCCACAGCAAAAAGGTGATGCCGAGGATGACTAAGGTGTAGACGACGTATCTCACGGTCTTTTTGATGCGTCGGATCTTCGAAAAAGTTCTGCCCTTAGTTCCCATGATGGCCCCAGCTCCTTCGAAGGCTGACCGCCGCTTGCTGCGGATCGGCGGCATCAAAAATGAAACGCATGACCGCGAGCCCGGCCGCGCCAGTGCGCGCCACAGCTTCAGCGCGGCTATCGTCGACACCGCCGACAGCGACCACGGGACAAGTGACGTGCTCGCAAACCGATTCTAGTTCATCTAGGCCGCGCAGCGAAACCAGCCCTTTCTTCGAGGGAGTTTCAAACACCGGGCCGTAAATCAAAAAGTCAGCTCCGGCCTCGGCCCGTTTTTGAGCTTCGGCTGGGTTGTGAACGGAGACGCCAATGGGAAGGTTCGCGCCGTAACGTTTTTTGACTTCGGACAAGGGCGATGAGCGGAAACTGAGCTGCAAGGCGCAGGCTTCGATTTCGCCCAGTAGATGGTCGCGTTCGTTCAAAATGAAGCAGGCCCCGGCATCGACGACGACTTTGCGCAGCTCTTTTGCGCGGCGGATAAACACGTCATCCGCTAAGGACTTCTCGCGAAACACCACGGCGCTGACACCACCTTGAATCGCCTCCGCGACGGCCCTTGCGAGCTGAGTGAAGGAGATGTCGGCGCGATCCGGGGTGATCGCCAGTAGCTCCAAGGGTATCGTGAAGTTAGGCATGAGGACGGCGAGTTGAGACGCGGCGGTGCCCCATTTCAATCAAGCGATCAATGAGCCCCGAGAACCCGATGCCGGCGACCTTGGCGGCCAAGGGTGCCAAGGATTGTTTGGTGAGACCGGGAATTGTGTTGGTTTCTAGGATCAAAGGACCTCGTTCCTCGCACAGGATGAAGTCCGTTCGGGTGATGCCATCACAGCCAAGGCGCTCGTGAACTTCGAGGCTCATCGACTGGACCAAGTCACTGAGGGCGACATCGACGGGAGCCGGACAGATTTCTTGGGCGCCGCCGATCTCATACTTGGCGGCATGGTCGAACCAAGTCGCCGCCAGCGGGCGGATCTCGACCAAGGGAAGGATCTCAGGTTTTTCCGAATGAGCATCCTTCAACACCGCGCAAGTAAACTCCCGGCCGGGGATAAACTTCTCAGCCAAGACCGCATCACAGCTCGCGAACTGCGACGCTAAGGTTTCGCGCGCGGCCTCGGCATCGTGAACAATTTGAACGCCAACGCTCGACCCCGAGTCTTTGGTTTTCAGCACCAGGGGAAATCCTATGCGCTCCTGCAGAGCCGCGAGGACTTGCGCCGGCTCGTTGAGCCATTCGCAACGTCGAAAGGACAAAGAATCCGCGCAAGGTAGTCCCGCATCGCGCAGGAATGCCTTGTAGAGAGTTTTGTCCAAAGCCAAGGCGCTGCATTCGGGGCCCGCCCCGGTGTAAGCCAAATCTGACCATTCGAAAAAGGCCTGAAGGCTGCCGTCTTCACCCGGATGTCCGTGCAAGGCGATGAAGACGATGGAGGTGCCCCGCTCTTTGAGGGTCTGCACGGCGTCCAAAGGAGACTGCGGAGCTTCGAAAGCATCGTCCGCGCCCGAAGCGGCAAACACGGGGTCCTCAATGAATCGTTTTTTGAGCTGAGCCGCCTCATCAATGCTGGTGATCAGACGACCAATACGAAAATCGGCGCGTTCGTTGAGAAGGACCACTCGAACTTGTTGACCGCGCGCGACGAGATCGCCAACAACCTCGCAACCCGACAGCAATGAGACCGCCGATTCGCCGGAAGGCCCTCCCATAAGCACTGCCACTGTCATGGTCGTTCTTGGCTCCCTTTGTGATCAGTCGAGGTAGAGATCCTGATCGGTACTGAGCCCATCGACGAAGTCCGCTGTCAGGTCCGACGCTTCAATCGCGCAGGCCGGGGAGATTTCGATGCCAATGCTCGGTGTCCCATCTGCGGCGCGCGGGATGATGAGCCCAGCCGCCTCCAGCCAGCTCGCAAAAAGAGCCTGCTGAGCCGCAAAGGAAGACTGCGGGGAGTCCTCCCCTTCGGCGTTTTTGATCGGCGCGAATTCCTCGTCGCGATTGACTGCTAGCAGCACCGACTTTTGGCAGCGAGCCAAGGCATCAAAGACGAAAGTCTCGAATTTCACGCCGTCAATGCGGCTCGGTTCTCCCGTTTCTGGATCCAGAGCAGGGATTTGTTTGCGCGCGAGGTGATAGGGCAAGTCCAGGCCGTGCTCGGTGATCGACTCAACGAAATCGCGACGGATCGCGTGCACCGCGATGTTGCCGGCGTTGAATTTGAGTTGCCCGCTCTCTGTCGTCGCCTCGAGCTCCTCCGAACTGAGGTCCGAGTATTCGATGACGCCGTAGCGGCCGTTGACGAGGCCAACGACACCAACTTTCTCTTGAGGATTGCGCTTCGATACGACCTTAGTCGACATCTCCGCGCCCTCGAGAACGTGATGCCCGAGGAACTCAGGGTCGCCAATCTGAACTAAGGGGTTGTCGACTTGGAAGTAGAAAATTTGCTCGACGCCCTCGTCGCGCATTTCGTCCAGAGCCCCGCTTTCGCGCAATCCCAAAAGAGATCCGCCATGGCCGTTGGGACTAAGGAAAAGTTCTCCCGGACCCTGCAGCAAGATCCGCCCCTTGCGGTCTAAGGCCGGCAGCATGGCTTGGGAAAAGAACTTCACGCGGCCAGAATCGAGACCGAAGTAGGACTCTTTTGCAAAAAAGGCGCGCGTTTCCTCGTCGTTGGCGCGACTCGTCATCACGTACCACAAAGGCGTACGGCCGTAGCGAGTGCCCAAGGCCGCGACTTTTTCGGCGAAGACCTGAAACAGGCTCTTTTTGCGAAGCGGAGTGGCGGGATACATACCTTTGGGGCCGTCGAAACCCAAGCGCGATCCCTGTCCGCCGGCGACGACAAATACCGCGACTTTGCCGGCACGCAGTAGTGCCTCGCCTTGTTCGCGAGCGTCTCGGTCCTCTTTTTCGTCTCCGCCTTTGGTCTTGGCGGCTGCGGGCTCAAGGCTGGTCGTCGACCCGCCTGAATCCGCAGCGAGCAAACTCTTCAAATTTTCGAGCAGCTCCCAGTTGAGGTCGAAGAGCTCTTGATAGAAATCGCGTCCTGCGACCTCGCCAAGCTGGTCGACACCCTCCAAGAGGTGTTCTTGCCCACGCTGCGCCAACAGGGCGCGAATTCTTGACTCCTCGCCTCCCGCCACTGGTATCAGTCCTTCAGGTTTCTGAAAGCAAGGCAGAGGTTGTGGCCGCCAAATCCAAGCGAGTTGGAAATGGCAATGTCGATCGCGAGGTCGCGAGGACCGCTTTGGACGTAGTCCAGGTTGCAGTCGACATCGGGGTGGTCGCAGTTTTTGGTTTGGTGGACAACGCTGTGCTGGATCGACAGCGCACAAACAACCGACTCGACGGCGGCCGAGCCACCCAATAGGTGTCCAATCATGCTCTTCGTGCTACTCACGGCTAACTTTTTGGCGTGGTCACCGAAGACCGCTTCGATCGCCAGGCTCTCGTTGGGATCGTTGATCGGCGTCGACGTGCCGTGGGCGTTGACGTAGCTAACGTCAGTGAGGTCGGCCTTGGCATCGCGCAGGGCGAGACGCATCGCGCGTTGGGCACCTTCGGCTCCCGGCGCGGGCTGGGTGATGTGATGGGCATCGCCCGTCATGCCGACACCTGCCAACTCACAGTAGATCTTGGCTCCGCGAGCCTTCGCAAACTCGTACTCCTCGATCACCAGGACGCCGGCGCCTTCGCCCATTACGAAACCGTCGCGATCGCGATCGAAGGGCCGCGAGGCCGCTTCGGGATCGTCGTTGCGAGTCGACAGAGCCTTCATGTTGCCAAAGCCGCTCATGCCTACTGGCGTGATGGTCGCTTCCGCCCCGCCGGTCAAGACGATGTCCGCTTCGTCGTACTGAATCGCACGTAGGGCGAGACCAATCGCGTGACCGGCCGAGGCACAGGCCGAAGCGGTGGCGAAGTTGGCGCCCTTTAGATTGTAGATCATCGACAACTGGCCAGACATGGCGTTGAGCATGATCTTGGGAATGAGGAAAGGCGAGACTCGCTTGGGGCCCATTTCCAGCAGGCGTTTGTGCTGGATTTCGGTCTCCAACAGTCCGCCGATTCCCGAGCCGGTGATGACGGCAGCTCGTTCGGCAATCGCATCGTCGACGACGAGACCCGAATCGGCCATCGCCTCAACGGCCGCGACGAGACCAAAATTGACCCAGCGATCCTGTCGTCTAGCGACTCGAGCATCGATGTACTGGGAGGGATCAAAATTCTTGATCTCACCCCCAATCGTCGCGGGGAAATCGGTCGTATCGAAATGCTCGATGCTGGAGAGTCCGCTGCGGTTTGCGAGCAGGCTTTCCCAGGTGTCCGCGGCGTTCATGCCAACGGGGGTGACACACCCCACGCCGGTGACGACGGCTCTGCGCATGGTCAATACCTCTATCTCTTTGCGCCTCGGCGCAAAGACCTCGGTCTCACGAAAAAGGCCGTGAGCCGCACGCGACGGACTTCACGGCCTTCAGATTCGGTCGATTGGCTTCGGAGACTCATTAAACGAGTCGCCGCAAAGCCGGTGCCCCGAAATTGCGTTGCGGTTAAGGACGCTAAGTCTTGGCGCGCAACGCCGGAGCTCTCGAACGCAATGGCTTACTTGGTCGCTTCCTCAATGTACTTAACCGCGTCGCCGACCGTTTGGATCTTCTCGGCGTCGTCTTCGGGGATGCTGATTTCAAACTGCTCTTCGAGCTCCATGACAAACTCGACGGTATCGAGCGAGTCGGCGCTCAGGTCGTTCACGAAGGAAGTTTCCATCGTGACGCGATCGGGGCTCGCGCTCAGTTTGTCACAAACAATGGACTTCACCTTTTCGGCTACGTCGGACATCTCAATTCCTCTAAATCACTGGTCGTTCGGAAACTCCGAGTCGAATCCTCGGGGCCGCCGTTCGAGGGGCACATGACCCTCATGGAGATCGTCTCCGAGGGCCAGAATTAATACCACGAAGACGAGACGTCTTCAAACTGAGGCCAAGGTGGTTTCAACCCGGCACTGATATTCCAAGTCCTTTTCCCAAACAGGCTTAGATCGCAATGCCGCCGTCAACAACCAGGGTTTGCCCCGTGATGTAGGCGCCACTACGGCCCGCCAAGAACACCGCTGCCGCGGCAATGTCGTCGCCGCTCCCAAAACGTTTCAAGGGAATGGAGTCGCGCATGGCATCCCTTTGCTCACCTTGAAAGCCCGAGGTCATGTCGGTTTCGATGAATCCAGGGGCGATCGCATTGACGCAAACCTGACGCGACGAAAGCTCGCGAGCGAGGGCTTTGGTGAAGGCCACCAGCCCGCCTTTGCTCGCGGCATAGTTGACTTGTCCCGCGTTCCCCTGCAAGCCGACAATGCTCGCGATGTTGATCACACGGGCACCACCGCGCTTCATCAGCGTCCTGGTAAAGGCCCGGCAGGTGTTGAAGGCACCCTTCAAGTTGGTGTCGATAACCAGATCCCAGTTTTCTTCGCTCATGCGAAGAAACAGACCGTCGCGCGTGACGCCAGCGTTGTTGACCAAGATGTCAATCTCGCCAAAGTCGCCGAGGATCTCTTTGCCCAAGGCCTGGACCGACTCGAAATCAGCGATGTCGGCCCCGTAGGCCTTCGCGCGAACCCCCAAAGATTCGACGGCAGCCACGGTGTCGGCCACACGTTCGGCTGCGGTGGCCACGGCGGCGATCTGGCAGCCTTCGCGCGCTAATCCCTCGGCAATGGCGCGGCCGATGCCGCGACTCGCTCCGGTGACGACGGCGATCTTATCTTTCAATTCAAAATCCATGGATGGACCTTTCAGGCTTGAGCCGCGTTTTCGAGATCGGTGACGGCGTTGAAGCTCGTACAAACCGCATCGCGATCGATTTTCTTAAGGAGGCCGGTCAAGACTTTGCCGGGGCCAGGCTCAACAAAGGACGAGACTCCCGAGCCAAGAACCGTCGTCATGGCGTCCACCCACAACACGGGCTTCAGCACTTGCGCTTCAAGGCAGCGGCGAATCTCACTCGCGTCACGCATGAATTGCCCCGTGACGTTGCCGGCAACGGGTATGCGAGGTGCCACAATCTCAGTTGCTTCCAACTCGACTCTCAGCTTGGCCGCGGCGGGCGCCATGAGCGACGAATGGAAAGCGCCCGCAACGTTGAGGACAATCGCCCGACGAATGCCCTCTTCCTTAGCCACCACCACAGCACGCTCAACCGCGGTTTTTGTTCCCGACAGAACGATCTGGCCCGGCGACAAGAAGTTCGCGACGGTCAAGACTTCCGATTCAGCCGCCTTGTTGGCGACTCTTTCCGCCTGTTCAGGTTCGGCACCGACGAGCGCCACCATGCCGCTGGGCGGATGATCGCTGGCTTCCTGCATGAAGGTGCCGCGTTTCGAGACCAGCCGAAGACCGTCTTCAAAGGAAAACGCACCGGCGTACCACAGCGCGGTGTACTCGCCGAGGGAAAGCCCCGCTGTCGCCTTCACTTCGCTGCGATTCAAGATGCCCTCGTTTTCCAAAACGGTGACGATGGCAGCGCTGGTCACGAAAATCGCGGGTTGGCAGTGTTTGGTCGCCGTCAGATCTTCGCTGGGGCCGTTTTGGCAGAGCCCCGGTAAGTCATACCCGAGCAGGTCGGCCGCACGATCGAAGAGTTCTTTGGCCGCCGGATAGCTCGCCATGAAATCCACGGCCATGCCGACTTTTTGGGCTCCCTGCCCCGGGAACAAGATGGCTTGTGATCGGGAAGTCATACGCGATGTTCCTAACTACCAGCGAATAAGGGCGGAGCCCCAGGCCAGACCGGCGCCG
Organism: Planctomycetota bacterium; assembly: GCA_036479435.1. Taxonomy (GTDB): domain Bacteria; phylum Planctomycetota; family DRQF01; genus JAZGFI01. The sequence continues at coordinate 132,842 of JAZGFI010000103.1, forward strand.
AAGGCGACCATGCTGATCAGGTCACCTTCTTTGAGACGTCCGGCGCGTTTCACTTCATCAAAAGCAATCGGCACCGATGCGGCAGAGGTATTGCCGAAGCGATCGAGATTGATGTAGACCCGGTCCATCTCGATGTTGAGCTTGCCGCATGCGGCTTCGATGATGCGTTGGTTGACCTGATGAGGAACCACGAGCGCAAGATCAGCCGTCGTGTGTTGAGTTTCTTCGAGGGAGGTGTTGATTAAGTGGCGGAACTTGTTGACCGCAAACTTGAATACATCGCGCCCCTTTAGGCTCATGAGGTGTCGACGTTCTTCGATGATGGGATGAGACAAGGGCTCGCGGCTACCGCCGGCGTTTCTTTGAATCGCCTCCCATTGCTTGCCGTCTAAACCGGAAGTGAGGTGTAAGGCACGGCCACGTTCGGCACCTGCCTTCAGGATCATGGCTCCGGCGCCATCGCCAAACAGGATGCAAGAAGCGCGGTCTTGATAGTTGAGGATACTCGACAGCACTTCAGCGCCGATGACGAGCGCATTGTCGATGATGCCCGCCGCAATCATGCCCTGTGCGGCCATAAAAGCGCTCAGAAAACCCGTGCAAGCATTGGTGACGTCCCAACCGCCGGCTTGCGTGGCACCCAAGCGGTCTTGAACTAAGGCGGCGGTGTTCGGCAGCATGTAGTCCGGTGTCACCGTGGCCACGATGATCATCTGAATCTCAGCGGCTTCCATGCCTGCATCTTCGAGCGCCGACTTGGCGGCGTTGATGCAAAGGTCCGAACAGGCCTCGTGTTCCGCCGCAACGCGGCGCGCCCTCATGCCCGTGCGCTGAAAGATCCACTCATCCGTCGTGTCGACAAGCTTCTCCAAATCGGAGTTCGTCATCACTTTTTCTGGGACGTAGTGGCCGGTGCCGACAATACCCACGTCGCGAATGGTATTCATGTTGATCTCCTCGTGGTCCCCGCTGAACTCGACAGCAAAGCGATGAGCGTCGCCACCGCCGACTCTCTGCGGTCTCTCTAAGATTCGCCTTCTTGGTGGGCCGCGACGCCTTCTTGAATGGTCTGGACGACATTCGCCTTCACGAAGCGCCCTGCCAATTTCATCGCGTTGCCGAGCGCGCGCCGATCGGAACGGCCATGGCAGATAAGGCAGGTACCGTTGACGCCCAACAAAGGTGCGCCGCCGATTTCCGCGTAGTCCGTGGCGCGACGAAAATCGGCGATCGCTTCGGCCAGGGCTGGACTAGGGTGGGTCTTGACGATCTTGCCAACGATGTCTTCAAAACGCGCGTGCAGAGTCGCCGACAAGCCCTCGCTCACTTTGAGCATGACGTTGCCGACGAATCCCTCGCAAACCACCACATCAGCGCGATGGTCGAAGATGTCATTGCCTTCAACCGAGCCGATGAAATTCAGCGGAGCCTTCGTCAACAGCTGCATGGTCTCTTTGACGAGGGGATTGCCTTTGGCTTCTTCGGCCCCGATGTTGAGCAGGGCGACCTTGGGGTTTTTGTGGCCGAGGGCCAACTCCGCAAAGATCGAAGCCATGATGCCGTAGTGCAGCAAATGGATGGGCTTGCAGTGAACATTCGCGCCGACATCGACGAGAACGGTGTGTTGATCTTTGGTGCCCACGGCGACCGCAATCCCCGCCCGCCGAATGCCTGGGATCATGCGCCAAATGAGAGTCGCAGCCCCGACCACCGCGCCGGTATTTCCCGCACTCACGACGGCATCGGCGTGGCCCTCTGCCACGAGCCCAAAGCTCTTGACGATGCTGTTGTCTTTCTTTTTGCGAAGGGCTTCGAGGGGGTTTTCGTCGCAACCGACGACTTGCTCGGCGTGCACGATGCTCAAACGTTCGCCGACGGCTGGAAATTCAGCCTCGGCTTTGGCTGCCTCGATCTCGACGCGTATTTCCGCCTCACGTCCGACGAGCACAACGTTCAGTTCTGCCTCTTCCGTCAGGGCGCGGATAGCCCCTCGGACGACTTCGAGGGGAGCGTGGTCCCCGCCCATTGCATCGACGGCGACTCGCATGCCCCGGTGAGGCTCAGGCCGTCAGGTCGAGATGAAGGATGTCGCGGCCGCGGTAGTGACCGCAGTTGCCACAAACCCGATGCGGCACGACGGCCGTGCTGCAGTTCGAGCAACGAATCATCGGCACCGCCTTGATGGCTAGGTGTGAACGCCGCATACGTTTTCTGGACTTTGAAGTCCGTCGTTTGGGAACCGCCATGGCTCTCCTTTACCCATCTGATCCGTTGATTGCCGTGTTCGGCCGCCGTAGATCAGCTTGTATCGTGATCGAGTTTTTCCGCCGCCTCAGCTGCGGAGCCAATGCCGCTCAGAGGGGTCAGACCTAAAGCTTGACCCGACGGTCAGTTGAAGGTTGGGCCCGGCCACCAAAAGGCAGCCCCAAGCGAGGCGGGATTGTATGGTGCGACCCGATCCTTCACAACGCCTCAAACTGCCTTTCTCCTGGCTCCTGCCCCGCCGTTCGTTGAAGCGAAGTCTTGGCCTTTATTAACTTTAGGGCTTGGCAAGGCCTGCGGTCAGCCGAAAGCGCTAAAAGGGCTCGAGCGAGACGAGGGGTGAGCCCCGCCCCGCTCGATGACCTGCTCTGGGCTAAGAGGCGGCGGCTTTGGGGCCCGTTCGCGGACTTTTGGCGCCCTTAGAAGGCGATGCCGGTTTGCTGGCTGCCGTCGCCTTGGGCCCGGCCGCCACTTCGTTCTCAGCGGCTTTTTGGCGCCGTGGGTCAAGCTTGTCGAGAAGCTGCTCTTTTACTTTCTCGACGACGTCCGGGTTCTCGCGGAGAAACTCCTTGGCGCGTTCCCGACCCTGCCCGAGGCGGGTTTCGCCGTAGCAGTACCAAGATCCCGATTTTTCGAGGAATTTATGCTCGACGGCGAGATCGAGGATGTCGCCGATGGCCGAGATGCCTTCGTTGAAGATGATGTCGAACTCGACCACCCGGAACGGAGGAGCGATCTTGTTTTTGACCAGCGAGACCTTGGTGCGGTTGCCCACCACGGTGTCGCGGTCGCTGATCCGGCCGATGCGACGAATGTCGTAACGCTGTGAGGCGTAAAACTTGAGGGCGCGACCCCCGGAGGTTGTCTCGGGGCTGCCGAACATGACACCGATCTTTTCGCGAATCTGGTTAATGAAGATAATCGACGTTTTGCTCTTGGACACCACGCCCGTGAGTTTGCGGAGCGCTTGTGACATCAAACGTGCCTGCAGCCCAACGTGGGAATCGCCCATATCTCCTTCGATCTCGGCTCGGGGCACCAAGGCGGCTACCGAGTCGATGACCACGACGTCAACCGCATTGCTGCGCACGAGCATCTCAACGATCTCAAGCGCCTGCTCGCCGGTGTCGGGCTGGGAGACGAGAAGGTTGTCGAAATCAACTCCCAACTTTTTCGCATATTGCGGATCGAGCGCGTGCTCGGCGTCAACAAAGGCGCAGATGCCACCCTCTTTTTGAGCACTGGCAATGACATGGAGCGTCAAGGTTGTCTTGCCGGAAGATTCCGGGCCGTAGATCTCAACGATGCGCCCGCGCGGAACCCCACCACCCGCTGCCAAATCGAGCGAAAGGCAGCCCGTCGAGATGCACTGGATGGGCTCATGATGGGCCTGCCCCATGCGCATGATCGCGCCCTTGCCGTACTGTTTTTCGATTTGCTGAAGCGTGAACTCCAACGCTTCGCGCCTTTTACCGTCGTCTTCGTATCGCGGCGGAAGGCCGGCGCTTTTTGCTGTATTTTTGGCCATGGAGCCAATCTCCTCGTCTTCGAGCCTCAGATCACATCGACCTAAGCACCGCAAGGTAGAAGACGAGGGGGACGGCGTCGCGGACCTGAATTCTTGGACCAGGCTGCGACTTTTCAGATCGAGAGCTTTAGGCGCCGGCAGCATTTTTACTAGCGGACGCGATGAAGGCGCCGATGCGCTCGTAGGCCTTTTGAAGCGTCGCTTCCGGGGGCAAGAAGACGACTCGGAAATGGGCGGTACCGGGTTTCTGGCCGAAGCCGCTGCCGTGTACGACCACGACACCGGTGGCGCGGATCAAGCTCGCGATGAAGGCTTCCTCGTCCTCGGGTCGGACGTTTTCGAGCCGGGGGAAGGCGTAAAAAGCACCCTTGGGGGCCACGCAGCTCAGGCCCTCGATGGCATTCAATGCCTCGTAGGTGAGGTCGCGGCGAGCGGTGACCTTTTGGCGCAAAGCGGGAAGGTGGCTTTTGTCGCCGAGGACCACGGGGATCGCGTACTGCTCAGGATGATTGGAAGAAAGGCGCGCGCGCTGGAGCTGTTCCATGGCGGCGTTGAAGTCGCGGACTTTTTCGGCCGGACCGGACAGGATGCCCCAGCCAATGCGAAGTCCTGGAGCTACGTAAGCTTTCGAAAGGCCATCGAAAGTCAAGATCGCGACGTCGTCGGCGAGACTCGCCAAAGGAACGTGGACCGCGCCGTCGAGCACCAACTCGCTGTAGATCTCGTCCGCGATGATGAGGAGGTTGTGTCGGCGCGCCAAGTCCACCACGCCCTCGAGCGCTTCGCGTTTTGCCACACTCCCGGTCGGGTTGTTGGGATTGATCACGACGATGGCGCGGGTCTTGTCGTCGATGGCCGCCGCCATGCTCTCAAGATCCGGTTGCCAGTCGTCGTCCTCGTTCAGATAGTAGGCATTCTCGACCAAGCTCAGCTTCGCGGCCAAGGCGGTGTAGAGCGGATAGCCCGGCGAAGGCGTCAGGATGTTTTCACCCGGATTGCAAAGTGCCGTCAGGGCGATCTCAATGCCCTCACTACAACCGTTCGCGATGTAAACATCCTGGATGGCGCGCAGCCCCTTCCCTTCGGCGTCGGCGCGAATCGCGTCCAGAGCCTGGGGCACCCCATCGCTCGGCGCGTAACCATTGCGATTGTCGCGCAGAGCTTTGACGATGGCTTCGATCGCAATAGCTGGCGTCTCGTAGTCGAATTGATTGGGGTCGCCAACATTGAGGTAGAGCATTTCACGCCCGGCCGCGGCCGCTTCCTTGGCCACGCTCAAAATATCGCGGACCGCGTATTTGATGTTGACGATTCGCCGTGCGGGTTCGATGCGTTTGGACACCATAGGCTATTGGCTCAAGGCGCCTGAGCGCCTCTGAGACCCCTTATTGCAAAGTCATGAATTCAGAGTTCGGAGGCTACCAGAGGGATATCCGCCAGGCAATCTAGACCGTTTCGGCATCAGCCGGTGACGATGCGGTGCCTTGAGACTTCGCCTCGGCAGAAGCTCCGCAGGGGAAGGCCGCTGAAGCCAGTGCCTCGCGAGGTGTAGCCCACCATGCCGTCGAGTTGCCAATGGTCTCGAATCTGGGCGCGAGGGCTGCGGCAGTTTTTGAGCAGAGGAAATCCACCGGGCAAACAGACCTGGCCGCCGTGGGTGTGGCCGCAAAGGTAAAGATCAACTCCCTGAGCCGCGGCTTCGAAGGCTAGCTCGGGACTGTGCGCGAGAAGGATGCGGGGGATCTCGACGGGCGCCGCGGCCAAGGCCGTCTCCAAATCGTCGGTGCCGAACCAGTGGGGGTCATCAACACCGGCTAACCAGAATTGGCCACTGTCGTGGGTGATCAGTTCGCCTTCGTTGAGCAGGACGCGGACGCCGAGCTCCTCAAGAGGCAGCACGATGTCGAGCGGATCGTGATTGCCGAGAACGGCGTAGCATCCAATTTTGGGTTGCAGCGCAGCCACGACGATCGCCAGATTCTCGACGGCGGCATCAATTGATCCCTTAACGTCGAAGCGAAAATCCCCGGTCATGGCCACGAGGTCGTAGCTCCCGGCCCAGGGGCGCAGCACACTCGCGAGTCGTTCTCCTTGACCCGGCCAAGCATCAATGTGCAAATCGGACAGGTGGAGAACGCTCAGATTGCAGAGACTCTCAGCCCGCGCGCCCACTGTTAGCACACGGTCTCGAAACTCAAGACTCAGCGCGCGGTCGCAAAGCCAAGGCAAAAGCCCCACAAGCCCCAACAGATGGCTTGCTCCGTGGAAAATCGGCTCGAGCTGCTGTAAGGGGAATCGAAACCTCGCCGCACCCGGGATTTCGCCGCGCTCACGTTGACGCCGGAGAACCGCCAGATCTGGCCCTAATCTCTGCTCGACGGAATTCGGGCGCAAATCAGTGATCTGTGCCCTCATAGGCCCCGGCGTGACGATCTGCGGCAAGTGTGCATCCTCCCACCCCCTATCGACTTCCGCTAATTTTCGCTTGACCGTTCGGTCGAAGAAGGCAATGGCCGCAGCGCTGGGAAAATAACCAGCAAGAAATGGCCCCTTCGGGGGCCGTAACGGTCTATGCTGGGGGCGATCCCAATTGGGTTCCATCTGCCGATCCTTCGGCGGAAGGAGCTTGAGATCTACACGTGTGATTTTTTTACTAAAGGGAGACTGCGCATGAAGATATTCAGCGCTTCGCTCCTGGTTGCTTTGACCTACTTGATGCTCAGTCCTTTTGCTCTCGGCGACGACGACGATGCCAAGGGTGAAACGATCAAGCTCAAGTTCAAAGCGGTCCAGAAGTGGAACATCGTCCTTCCGAATGAAGAGTTCACCAAAGCTGACGGGAAAATCGCGATTCCCCACGCCAATGGTGACGGCTTCGTTACGGAGTTGGACGGCATGTCCCTCGCTATCGACAGCAATGGCGATGGCAAAGTGGACACGAAAGCTAAAGGAGTCGGAGGCTTTGCCACCCTAAAGGGCAAAAACGCCAACGGCGCCAAATTTAGGTATGCCATCCGTCTCGTCAACAACGGTGGTTGGCAATACGCCACCAGCGGTACGATGAACGGAAAACTCGGCGGCCAGGCCATTCGCCTGATCGACCAGAACAACAACGGCATCTACAACGAGTACGGCAAAGACGCGATGGTCATCGGCAAGAGCAAGACCGCTAGCTTCTTGTCCAAGGTCGTCAGCGTCAAAGGCAAGCTCTTCAACATTGAAGTGTCGGCCGATGGTCGCCAAATCACGGCGACGTCCTTCACCGGCGAAACCGGCACGATGAACCTCGCCAAGAATTTCGAAAGCAAGGGCGCCAAGCTTGTTGCTGCCGTAGTGAAAAGCGATGACGGTGAGATCTCTTTCAACCTCGCAGGCGCCCAAAAGGGACTTCTCGTCCCCGCCGGTAGCTACGAGCTTGTGAGTGGACTCATTGCCAAGGGTCGCGAGTCGGCGAAAGTCAAAGGCGGCGACCGCAGCATGAAAGTGACGGCGGACGGCAACTTTGAACTTACTTGGGGCGGACCTCTTCGCGCCGAGTTTGAGTACGACATGAACGGTACTGAGGTCACCCTCAGTCCTGAGAAAGTCTGGTACTACGGCCAAGCTGGCGAAGAGTACTACGACTGGATTCCGAAATCCGTGTCGCCGAAGTTCACTATCCGCGATGCTATGTCGAAGCGCGAAATCTCTGATGCGCGCTTCGGAGGCTCATGATGAGGAGCTCTAACCCCGGTCACGGTTCGTGTACCGAAAAAAGAGATCACCGTCAGCATGAAGCAGGAACGCAAGATCTTCGGTGGCATCACCGGAGCGCTCAAGGGCTCTAAGCCTCAGGGTGGTGTGACTCAGTCCACCAACTAAGCTTCCCGCTCCGCTAAAGAGCTCAAGTGGCCTGAAACCTGGTTTCAGGCCACTCTTTTTTGCCCCGTCGGGAAGACTTTTCCAGATCGGGCGTAGCTTGTGAATAACCGTGACCACTTGGGGTCGGATCGGTTCTCTTCGTATTCCGACACCATGAGGTACCTGCCTTGTTGTTTCATCGCCTTGGACTCACCGGCTTCGTCTTCACCGTCCTATCTCTTGTTGGAGGCGCAGCCCTTGTGGCCCAGGTCCCCGAGGGCGCAACCGCGATTCAAATGGTGTCGGATCCGGCCCTGAGTCCGGACGGCGAGCTTTTGGCCTTTTCGTGGCGCGGTGATGTCTGGCTGGTCGACTCCGCAGGAGGCAGAGCCCGCCCCTTGACCCGGCACCCTGCCCGCGACCGATTCCCGGTCTTTTCTCCCGACGGCCGCCGCGTGGCTTTTACCACGACGCGGGACGGCAAGCGGCTGCTGATGAGTCTCACCATCGAAGGTGGCGAGCCGAAAATCCACGGTAGCCATTCCGAAGGCTACCGACCGATGGCTTGGCGAAGCGACGGAATCTTGACGCAATCGCGAAGGGACCATTTTTGGCGGCACGCAGACCGCGCCATCTTGCGCCCTCTCGATCCCAAGCGGGCTGAGTCGAGCATTGTTGATGCCAACGTCGAGCGACCGGACTTGTCCGCGGACGGGCGTTTTTTGCTTTATCAGCGCGAAGGCACCAAGACCTGGCGAAGAGGCTATCGCGGGCCGCAAGAAGCACAAATCTGGCTCTATGATCGTGAAAAGGGCGGCCACCGCTTACTGCACTCCAAAGAAGGCGGAAGTCGCTACGCGCGATGGATCACCGGCAGTGTGCGCTACGTCTACGCTTCGCGAGCATCGGGCACTTTCAACTTGGTTTCCATCGACCTTGAATCAGGCGAAAAGAAAACACTGACAGCTTTCGAAGACGACGGGACGATGTTCATTGCCGTCGCCGCCGACGGTTCCAAGATCGTTTTCCGCCGTGGCTTCGACCTCTACTCCTTGAATCCCAACCGGGCTAGCGCCGAAAAGCTCGTCGTCTACACCAACGACGATACCGCCCTCTTGGACGAAATGAGAAAAGTCCTCGACCGAGCCAGTGCTGTCAGTTTTTCCAAAGACGCGCGCGAGATGGCCTTCGTCTCTGGTGGTGATCTTTGGGTCATGGATACCGTTCTCAAAGAACCGGTGCGCGTCTCAACTGAAGTTGAAGAGGAACGATCTCCCCTCTTTGTCGGCAATGACCGGCTGCTCGTCATCAGCGACCGCGACGGGCAAACCGACATTTGGCAGCTTGAACGAAAAAACAAGACGGCACCATTTTGGCGCAACACGGAATTTTCATGGAAGCGTCTCACTGAAGACGCCGCCATCGAACGTAACCTGCGGGTCGTTCCTGGGGCTGACCGAGTCTCCTTTTTGGTGGACCGCGGCGATCTGCGTTGGATGAAGAACGACGGCAGCGAGGTCAAGACTCTGTTGCCGGCTTGGAATCAACCTCAGTACGCCTTTTCGCCCGACGGAAAATGGCTGGCGTACTCCCTGCAAGATGACAACTTCAATGCCGACATCTGGATCGTTCCGGTCGACGGTTCGCGCGAAGCCTTCAACCTGTCTTGTCATCCCGACAACGATCGCAACCCGACATGGTCGCAAGACGGCAGCATCTTGGCCTTCAGTGGCAGGCGTTGGGGCCGCGAAACAGATATTGGATACGTCTATCTGCAAAAAGAAGAGAGCGAAGAAACAACTCGAGAACGCAAGCTCGAAGAGGCGATCAAAAAGATGAAAGAGCGCGACAAGAAGAAGCAATCCAAATCGAAATCCAAAGGAAAAGGCAAGAAAGAAAAGGCCGAGGATGACGACGGCAAGCCTGATGAGACCGACGACGAAAAACCACAGGACGAAGACGACAACAGCGACAAGGAAAAGAAAAAGGACAAACCGACGCTGATTGACTTCGATGGCCTGCGGGACCGCATTCGCCGCATTTCGATCGCCAACAGTTCAGAACGAGGGCTCGTTTTCGCGCCCAAAAAGAACCGCCTTTTCTTCAACACCCGCATTAAGGGCAAGTCTGGAGTGTATTCGGTTGAGTTTCCCGACAAGCTCCAGCCCAAGTTCTTTGCCGAATCCATGCCGCGCGCTGCGCGCGTTCACGCCGGACCGAAACTCTTCGCTGGCTTGCTAGCTGGCGTCCCCGGTACGCTCGACCTAAAGGGCAAAAAGAAGACCTTCGCCTTTAAGGTCAAACAGAACTATCCCGTTGGTCCCTGGTCGAAAGCGGTTTTTGAACAGGCCTGGGCCGCGATGAAGGTCGGTTTTTACGATGGCCGTTTTGGCAACAAGGATTGGGACGCCATTCGAGTGAAGTACGGCGCGATGGCCGAGCGATGCCTCGACGTCGCCACGCTTTCCGAAGTCTGCAACATGATGTTGGGCGAACTCAACGGATCACACCTCGGTTTTTCGATGCGAACGCTGCAACCGGCCTTCGAAGCCAAGGCGGCTTGGACGGATCGCACCGGGCACTTAGGCCTTTGGTTTGACAAAACGCGTCGCGGTGAAGGCTGGAAAGTCAGCCGGGTTCTTCGCGATGCTCCCGCTTGGCGTGAAAAATCTCGAATTCGGGTAGGCGACATATTGAAGTCAATCGATGGCGTGGCCCTAAGAGCAGGCTTGGATGTGTCAGTCGTGTTGACCGGACCGGCCGACCACGATTACATGATCGAGGTCGAGGATGCAGAAGGCGAGACGCGGACCGTCAGCATCCGGGCGAGTTCCTACGGCGCAATCCGGAGCCTGATGTACGAGGCCTGGTTGGAGCAAAGCCGCGAGAAGGTGAAAGAACTTTCGAACGACAAGCTCGGCTACCTCCACATTCGCGCCATGTCGACGCCGAACTTGCTGCGCTTTGACGCCGAGCTCTACCGCATCGGCGATGGCAAAGAGGGCTTAATCATCGATGTTCGCGAAAACGGCGGCGGCAGTATCACGGATCACTTATTGACTTGTTTGTGCCAGCCGACCCACGCGATCACCCGCCCCCGCGGTGGAGGCCTGGGCTATCCTCAAGACCGCCGCATCTATGCATCTTGGGACCAGCCCATCATTGTTTTGTGCAATCAAAACTCGTTCTCGAACGCGGAGATCTTCGCCCACGCCATAAAGACTCTAAAGCGCGGACGTCTGGTTGGCGTCACCACCGCGGGCGGGGTCATCTCCACCGGACGCCGCCGGCTCATGGGCGGAGCCTCCGTGCGCATGCCCTTCCGTGGCTGGTACCTGCTGGATGGCGAAGACATGGAATTAAATGGTGCCGTCCCCCACGTCGAAATGTGGCCCGAGCCCGGCGCTTGGCCCGCCGCCATCGACCGCCAACTTGAAAAAGCCATCGAACTCCTCCAAAAAGACGTCGTCACCTACCAGCAACGCCCCACTCCCAAGCTCAGAAAGTCCAGCGAGCGCTAAAACTCCTTCAGCCAACACCCCAAACCCTGATCACTTGGGTCAGACCAAAGTCACCACCCTTTCCTCCTCCAAGATGACAACTCGCTCAAAAACGGTACTCCAATCCTGCGGTCACCAGCCAGTCCAGGTTCTTGGCACCGGCCGCGGGTCGTCCTTGGTAGGTCAAGACGATGGAGTTGCGAAAGCTCCAGTTGTCGTAGATCGGCACGCTCAATACTGTTTCGGAACGAGCCAGCCAACTCGCGGGATCAGAGAGGGGGACGATGACTTCTGCCAGTTGGTGAAAGTCTAGGTTCGACCAAAAAAGGTCGTCGTAGATGAGCGCCGCGCGGCCGGTGATGTCCTTGCGAGATGCGGTGTCAGAGCGAAAACTCTCGTGACGGAATCCGAGGCCGGCTTCTGTTTTCAAAAACTCGTCGTCGCTGTCTTTCCAGACCGTGTAGCCCGCACCGAGGTTGACGAAAACCCGCGCTTCGATCTCCTGCACCAAGTCCCGCCCGATCTCGACGCCGGCGAAACTATAGAAACGACCGCTGTAGTAGTGCTCCCATTTACCGCGCAGAAGTTGGGCGTCGGCGTTGACTTCGCCATTGCTTTCGCCGTAGACCGCGCGGAATCCGGCTTCGATGCGATCGTGACTGAAGATCCGCTCGATAGAGGCTTCGAGGTTTCCGGTGAAGGTGTCGCTGTTGCCGCCGGTGGCCGTGAGGCCCAAAGCAACCTTGCCGGACCAAGGTTTCGGCGTGAGCGGTGTCTTCTGCGCGGGAGCCGCAAGCTCAGGGGCGAGCGGAAGGCTAGAAGTCTTCAAGCGCACTTGGCCGAGGTCCGCGCTTTGCACCACTAAAGTCGCGCCCTCGCGACCGATGATAACGCCGCGAAGGACCTCGTCTTCGCCGTAATTCAGCCGGAGCGGATCCAGGCTGCGGATATCTTGAATCTCGTCCCAGCGCAGATCAACCGTACCGAGCTCGGGAGTCGACAGGCGCACAAGATCGGAATAAACCCCGAGGCTGCGACCCGCTTTTTGCCCGGCATTTTTGGTCTCGACTTGTATTTGTTGTGCGTTACTCGGCGCCACGAGCCACAGAGCCCAAAATCCGACCAACGCAATCACCAACTTCAATCTTGTCATGCTCCACCTTTAGTTCGCAACATCGCCGCGCTTTTCGCGAGCGATGCGATCGTAGATTTCCGGTCGTCGGTCTTCCAGGAAGGAAAATCGCTGGCGGCAGGCGGCTACTGCCTTGCGGTCCGCTTCGCCACTCACGATGCCTTCGCTGCCGACCAAGGTCGACGCAACGTTTCCGAAAGGGTCGACGAGGGAGCTATCTCCCAAGTGAGCGATACCCCCGGCTTCTCCAATGCGATTGACGCCCAAAACGTAGGCTTGGTTCTCAATGGCGCGGGACCTTAGCAGGGTCATCCAGGCTTCGCTACGCCGCTCAGGCCAATTTGCAATCACCACGAAGAGGTCGGTGTCATCAGCTGCGAATCGGAAAATCTCGGGGAACCTTAAGTCGTAGCAGACAAAAGGCGTCACTCGGAGTCCCTTTATTTCGATCGTCGAAACCGAGCGGCCAGCGTCGTAGTGCTCGGGCTCCCCGGCCAGCGAAAAGGGGTGGATTTTCTCATACCGCAGCTGCTCGGCACCGCTGGGATCGATGACGAGTGCGATGTTTTTGGGCCGTGGCTTCTGAGCGGCCGCAAGGCCTGCGATCAGCCACACGCCGGCCGCTTTCGCCGTGGACGACAAAAACTCGCGAATCTCGTCCTCAAAGGGAAGGATCTTGGCGGTGTCCATCGAAAAGGCGGTGGCGAACATCTCAGGCAAGACCACCAAGTCTGCCCCGGCGTCGGCGGCGCGCTCGATGAGTCCTCGAGCTACCTTAAGATTCGTGCCCGGGTTCTCCCAAGCGATGTCAAACTGAATTCCGGCAACTTTCATGGGCTCGAACTGTCCTTGATTCACGCGCAATTTTGACCGAATGCCGATACGATGTAGCCATGCACCCAGTCCTCGACGCCTACCTTAGATTCCTTCGCCGCGCTGGGCTTGAGTTTTCAATCGCCCCAGACCTCGTGCACGAAGACGATTTTACCGGGGACCTGCGACCATCGACAGCCAAGCGCCACCACGTCTTGAGCGATGGATTTCAACTCGTCGAAGCTCTCGACGCCTCGCAGTCCATAGGCGCGGATCACGCGAGTCTGTCGGTCAGCACCATCCTTGAACGACACGCGGTAGAGCTCAACGGTCGCCGCGTCGTCGATGTCGGCTGTGGTAGCGGTTTTTTGGCGCTCGTGGCCGCTCACCACGGGGCGCGCGCCAGTGGCACCGAGATAGACCCTAGGGCTCTTGAACTCGCCGCTACGAACGCCGCCGCCAACGATCTGCAGGTGGATTGGCTCCTCAGTTCACTGGTGGATTCGATTCCCACCCGTCCGCCGATTGACTGCTTTGTCGCCAACTTGCCCCACAAGCCCAGCGATATGGATTCAAGTGGCGAGTTACCTCTCGCGCAAGCCGGCGGCGAGGGTGGATGCGCCCTCTTTGAGAAGGCTTTCCCGGCGATGGCGGCAAGGCAAACGCCGGGGGGGCGGGTTGTCTTTTTCCTCCATTCGCTGCCAGATCCTAGACTCCTTTGTGGCGCGGCCAAGCTCTATGACCTCGTTCTTGAGAGTTGGAAGCTAAGATGGCTCGGGGTCTCAGAGTTTGAGACGAGTCGTGCCTTTTTTCGCGAGCGCGCGAAATCAGGGCGCTCACACCTCCACCGAGATTCGGCGCGCAACCTTGAAGCCTTGGTTTGCGGCGTGTGGGTCGGAACCAAGAAGAATTGATGACATCCCAAAAGGCCTGTCAACTTGTGGTCTCAGGCGATGACGGCGGCGCCGCCCCGGAAAGTGATGCCGCGCTTCTTCGCGCCTTTGACGAGGGTCCTTTGCGCAGCGTTTCCGTTTTGGCCAACGGGCTGACGACCGAACCCTTCGCGGCCAAAGCGCTGGCACGCAATTTGTCGGTAGGCCTCCACATCAACTTTTCTGAGGGCAAAGCCCTTGGCGGCCCGATCCTGGGGCTGACGAATGACCGCGCCGAGTTTCCCGGCCAAAAACAAGAGACCTGGCGGCGACTCGCCGAGGGGAAGATCTCTGAGGCGGCATTGGCGCGCGAGATCACGGCCCAATGGGAGGCTTTGGTCGCACTGGGACTCCGCCCCGACCACGTCGACGGCCACAATCACGTGCAGATGTTTCCAAAAGTCTTGAGCGCTATGACGCTTGCCCTGGGCCAAGAATCGATTTTTGTTCGAGTCCCCGATGAACCCGAATGCCCCCGGGACTTGGTGCCGGAGTTTCAGAGCCTATCCTTATCGTCGGCAGAGTTTCGTCGGCGTCTTGAAGGGACGGCGTGGCGTGCGAGCGACCATTTCGTCGGGTTTTGCTTCAGCCTAAACCCTCGCCAAGAAGCGCTCGCGCATCTTTTTCCCGCACGACCGGGTCTTACTGAATTCATGGTTCACCCGGGGGCACGCTGCGGATCGCAGTTCACCGAAAGCAGCCTTCGCGACCGAGAACTCAGAACTCTCCTTGACGAAACCATGACTCAAAGCTTTCAATCTGCGGGCTACCAACTCGTCTCCTTTCGCGAAGCTCAATGAAAATTGGAATTGTGGAACCAGCCCTCGCCAGCCCGGCACGAGGGAACACCGTTAGCGTCAAGCGCTGGCGCACTTGCCTTGAGAGGCGCGGGAAGTCGGTGCGCGTACTGTCGCCCGACGAACTTTCGCTCAAAGACGCTCTTCAGGGCTTGGATGTGCTGCACGCCCATCACGCGATCCGGACCGGCCCTCACGCGGCCAAAGCGGCGGAGAAAGCGGGTATCCCCTGGGTGCTGAGCATCGGAGGCACAGACCTCGCCCTGGACGAGAACGGCAAACTCGATCCCAGGGCCGCCGACTCATTTTCTTCGGCACAACTCGTGATGGGCCCGAATTGGGCGGACGCGGAACGCCTCAATGCCTTCCTCGACAGCGGGGTCGCTTTTCAACGAGTGCGACGCGGAGTTGTGGTTCCACCGCGTGCTCTAGGGGTTCGGCCCCATGGATTGCGCGGCCTTTTGGCCGGCGGCATACGCGAGGTCAAAGGCCAAGACATCGCCCTCGATTGGTTCGATGCGATGGACGCCAAGGACACCTGCCAGCAACTCAATCTCGAACTGTTATTCGCAGGTCCGGTGATCGAAGAGGACTACGCCACCACGTTCTCACGCCGCATTGAAAGACGCAATCGCCTCGCCTGGCTGGGCTCGGTCGAGGCCTCCAGAATGCCAAGGACTTTTGCCCGCTCTGATTTCCTTCTCAATAGTTCCCGGCTTGAGGGCGGCTCGAACGCAATCCTTGAGGCTTGGGCTCACGGTCGACCCGTCGTCGCGAAAAGATCTCCGGGCAATGTCGAGATGCTGGAATCGGCGCCACCTTCTATCGCCCATTTAGTCGCCGACAGACCTGAAGCCATGGATGCCCTTTTTGAGTGGCTGCAACGACTTGCCGCGGCGGACAGCAAAGAACGTCAACGCCGAGCCCGCCTCGCGCGCGACTACGTCTCCTTACACCACGATTCCGAGGTCGAAACCGACGAATTACTTCGCGCCTACGAACGCGCGCGTTCTTGACAGCATTACCCAATTCCACACTTGGTCCGCTAGCTGAAAAAGCGCCGGGCCTGCCGCGACTTGCGAGAACAATAGTTTGAAATCCCCTGAAAAAGTCACGTTGACGTTATCGCGCCTTGATCGTGTGCTACTCCAAGCTCACGGCTACCCTTTCTCAGAGGTTGAGGCTGAGCTTAGTGGCGTGCCCGCCACAGTAGACTTAGCCGAGCTTGCTTTTGAAAGATTCGATATCGAACAGATGCTCGGCGACCTCGCGTGGTCGATCAACCACTGCAGCAACCGAGACTTGCAGGAACGACTGGATGAACTCTACGAGTGTATTGAGCTGGATTCATCTCGTTAGGCACTAGACCGGACCCACGCGCATGGCCACCAATCGCTATTGTGAAAAACTTGGTATCAAGGTCCCTCGACTAGAGGAGGTCATCGGCCATCGCGAGGCCAACATCTTTTCACTCATGATGGTGACTTTGATGGAGCGAGGGCATTCCATGTCGCTCGATCAAATTGCAGAGCGCTTCGAAGAAGTTGGGTTTAGGCCAAGGGCCCAGGCCCTTGCATCTCTCAAGCGTTGTCGCCCCAATCGCGATCCCATCTTTCGCGACGGCGATCTGTACGCGCTCGACCCCAACAGCCACGAGGCTGACCTGTGGGCTTTTCGCCTCGGGCTGAGGCCGCCGCGAGCCGTGCTAAAGCTCGTCAGAGAGCCGGATTCGCCACTACCCAATTCCGACACGGCTCTAGGCATGGACGAGTTGAAAGAGTGCTGGACCGCGATCAGCCTTTGTAACGGTTGGTCAACCAGACGGATTATCCTCGCGGTACTCGACGCAAGACAGGCCCCGATGCTTCCGGCGGAGATTAGCGCTTGCGTCGCCAGCTGGACTTCCCATTTTCGCCTCGGGTTCGAAGATGCTCATTTCGAGCGTCGCGGTTCTCCCATTCATGAAGCTGAAGATGGGCGCCTCGAGGTTTCAGACCCAACGGCTCTCATCCCCGTCCGGTTGGCAGTTCGAGCCCGCATCAAAAAGATGCGGGCCTTCCATCCTCGCCGCAATGATGAAGCTCACTATCGAGTCCAGGCCGAAATCGCCAAGAAACGCCAAGAGCGTGAAATCGATGAACTAGCTTCGCTTCGGCGCGTCTTTCTTCATGCCTACCCAATGAAGAATCCAGAAATCGCGATACTCATCGACGCGACAAACCCCACCATCAGATCTTTCCTAGCTTCGGATTTCGCAAGCCTTCGCTCCGCGTTGTCTGGCTATGATTTAATCGCTGCGGTCAAAGTTCGCGAAACACTAAGCAAACTCGGGTTTGATTTTCAGGACAAAAGGCTGTCCGAACTCAGTCCACCGCAAAAATCGATGGTGGTGGGAACTCGTGGGCACATCCTAAAGATAACACTGGAGATGCTCATTCAATCGTCTTGCCGCATCCGCCGGCCTCTTAGTGACCCCAAGAAGTTGAAAGAGCATCTAGGTAAGAGGCAGCTTGACCAGCTCCTGCGCCGCCTTGAATCCGACGCTAAGTCCATTTTTTCCTATTTTCAGTATGGCCGTCTCCACGGGGTCGTCTTGGTTCGCAAAGGCGCCGTCAACGAAAGTCTGCTGGCACCTTGGCGTCACTTTCTCGAGCCCCATTTCCATCACCTAAAAAAACAAGCCTACGACGCGGGGCGACCCCTTGAGGTGGTTTTTGAAACACCCGCATGGGACAAACCTTGGGCCAGCGCGCAGCTTGTCGCCGTCGACAAGATGGATATGCGAGGAGACTCGTATTGGCTTATCGACCAAGACTGGACCATCGTTGATGAATCCGAGATCCAAGCCGCACGTATCACCCCTGAGACGGACCAGCCATGCAGATAGGCGGACACCTTCGCACCATCTTGCCGACGCTTTGGGCAAATGTCTGGAGCCCTTCGGAACCCTTGGGCACGGTGCCTTGGCGCGGGAGCGTCGAAGATTCACAACACGGGACTTTGCCCTTGGGAGGCCAGTATCACGATCTTCGCGCCGCCGATTCGCTGGTGGTCATCGTTCACGGCTTGGGCGGCTCACCCGACAGTTTCTACACCAAAAAAGCTGCCACCGAGGCCGCCCGCGCGGGCTTTAGTTCCCTGCGGCTTGCCCTTCGCGGAGCCGATGGCTTAGCGGCTGACATCTACCACGCGGGTTTGACCGACGACTTGCTGGCGGCCATCGCCGCTCCGGAGTTCCGGCGCTACCGCTCCGTATTTGTCTTGGGCTACTCGATGGGTGGCAACCAGACCTTGGTCTTGGCCAGTCAAACCCCTCCCCCTCGATTAGCCGCCGTCGCCGCCGCCTGTGCGCCGGTTGATCTCGGTGCCAGCGGCAGGCACCTCGATGAGTCGCGCCGCTTCATCTACCGCTATTGGATCTTGCGGAGTTTGAAACAACACTACGCCAGCGTTGAATCGCGACGGAAAATGGCGCTGCCTTCTTCTGCGGTGAAATCGTTGGGAACTTTTCGGGAGTGGGACGCCCAAACCGTGGTGCCGCGCTTTGGATTCCGCGACGTCGACAGCTACTACGATTTCGCCTCGGCAAAAAAACGGCTGGCGGAACTCACCACGCCATCTCTTTTGGTCATGACCGAAGACGATCCCATCGTAGCCGCTGCCGCTTGCCGCCCCGTCTTGCGTGACATCCCCGAGGCCCTAGACCTCCGCTGGCTGCCCCACGGTGGGCATCTCGGTTTTCCGCGCGGCCTGGACTTAGGCTTTAGCCCGAGGCTCGGCTTCGAATCTCAGGTGATGGCTTTCTTTGCGCGACACCGAAATGAATGATCAGCAGAGCTAAAGCGGCTTGACCCCTGCGCGCCGCAATAAGTCCGTTACCATGGCGAAGAATTCCGGCAGGGAACTCTCCCATTTGGCCATTGTGGCTTCGGGTCCCGTCGCTTTGATGAAGTAGCTGCCTCCAGCCGCCTCTACGACGCCGCCAATAAGGCGCCACTCCGGTTTGTTGTGGCGTTCTGGGTCGCCGGGGACCACCTGAGCCACAAAACGGCCCTTTACGTCGACAGTCTCCAAGTCGAAGCCGCTCGACTTTTGCCGCTCACGAGTGACGATCGGCGAAGACTTGGCATCGTCTCGGCCTTCGAGCTGGCCCACCCAGCGATTGATGTTGCTCGCCGTGGTCCCACCCGCACTCGGAAAATGAAAAATCACGACTTGTCCATCTTCAGTGTCCTTGCCGACCTTGGGAAGCAGGAACTGGGCCACCCGCATGTTGTTGCTGGGGGTCTCTCCAATCCAACCTTTGGGAGCCGAAAAGGCACCGGACTTGTTGGTCGCCGCGTTCTTGGGCCGGGACGTTGGCTTGGTGGCATTCGCCAGCGTTGGTCGACTGGTACTTCGATCACCGCCTGGATTCCCGTAGGCCTCCATGACGTCCGACCTTGGCGGCATCTGCGCGGCGGAGCGGCCACTCTTGGTCGCTCTTGGTACTTTTCCTTGTGGCTGGGATGCCTCGACCCGCGCCGAGTCGTTGTTCTTACTGGTCTCTTTTTCCGCGTTCTTGAAGTAAAAGGCCACGACGGCCCCCCCGACGATCATCGCAACCACGGCTACCGCAATCGTTCGCATCATGACTAGTTCTCCATTCCAAAGGACCGTTTACGGTAACCTCAGCTACATTTTGTAGCAGTCCTGGGCTCTATAGTCTATGGCTTGTGGCGCTAGCGCCAGGCCGCTATTTTCTGCCAAGCCTAATGTGGGAGATGATGGCCTGCTAAACCTCAAATCTGATACCGACCTAGAGTGGGCGACACGTGCCCTCGCTGGTTTCGACGAAGTTCTCCTGGACCACGCCCACTGCGAAAAGAAGGCCGCATCAACGGCCCTCAACTTGATTTTTCGCTACACCCAATTCCCCGAGTTTATGCAACCTTTGTCTGAATTGGCGCGCGAGGAGTTGGCTCACTTTGAACTCGTCCTCGACCACTTGAACCGCCGCCACATCCCCTTTCGTCGCCAAGACCCCAGCCCCTACGCCGCCGACCTAATGACCTGCATCCGCAAAGAAGAGCCCCACAAACTGCTCGATACTTTTTTGTGTTGCTCGCTCATCGAAGCGCGCAGCTGCGAACGCATGCAAATCCTGGCGGAAGTCTTGGAGGACCAAGAGCTAAAGAATCTCTACAGTGGACTGTTAGCGAGCGAAGCGCGCCACCACTCCACCTACATCAATCTTGCGGCCTGCAAATTTGACCGCGAAGAAGTCATGACGCGCCTGGCCGAAATTGCCGTGCACGAAGCCGCGGTGATCGCCGCGGCTCCCAAGATCCCCCGATTCCATACCTAATCGCAATTGACGGGAACTGGCATGCGCCCGGCCGCGGCGAGATCTCCGGCTAAGCAGTCCACCATCGCTTCAAGCTGATCCTGCCGGAATCCGAAAGTCGTCAGCGATGTGATGCCGTTAGGTGTTAAGGACTGATCGCAGGGATTTCGGAGGTGAACGACGATGAGTTTCTCGCCGAACTCAACGCAGGCTCGCTTCAAGAATTCTTGGGCTTGCGGCTGAGTCATGAATCCCCAGGTCAACAACAGCACTCGGTCTGCGGCCCTAGCGTCGACGGCGAAGGCGTTCCACAGCTCAAGCGAGCGACTCGGCGTCCCTGCGTCAAATTCAAGCAAGTGAACGGCGACGTCTTCAAACCCACCCTTTTGAAAAAGTTCGCCCAGTTGAGTTTTCCATTGCTGCGGTCCCTTGTCTTCAACCTTAACCAGTGCAGGTGTTGGCGGGGACACCACGAGGAGTTTGGCGTTGCGTTCGATAGGCAATAGCCCACGAGAGTCGCCAAAGCAATGAAGGGCACTACGGGCGATCTCGCGCGCCACGGCGTCGCCATGGGTCGTGCCAATCGGCCCGACTGAACACCGTTCACGATTTGCCATTGCCGCGATTCGAGAGAGGCTCTCTTGGTGCTCTTCAGAATCCAACACGCCCGATGCAAGCGCTCGCTCAAGTCGCTCCGCAGCGGCCAACTGGCGATCGGCGCGATGACAAATCGGTATGAGATCGTGGCCCGCCTGAGCTGCCGCCAGCGAAGCCTCAGCCACGCCCCAATGTTTGACAATGGCGCCCATCTCCATGCAATCGGCCAGGGTCAGGCCAGTGAAGCCGATCTGTTCGCGCAGGATCTGGGTTATCACCCTTCGAGACATCGTGGCGGGTCGGTCGGGATCAAGCCCCTTCACCACGATGTGCGTACTCATCACCGCCGTGGTGGCGGGGTCACAGGTCTTGAGTACCTCGCTGAACATCTCCACATGAGGGTGCCAGAAACTGTCAAGGTCGTCGCTGAGCACCGGGAGGTCTAAATGTGCGTCGATACCAGCGGCCCCTTTGCCGGGAAAATGTTTCAGGCAACAAGAGATGCCGGCCTCGGCGTGGCCCAAGACGTAGGCCTTCGCCAAGAGCAACGCGGCCTCTAGTTGTGAA
Organism: Planctomycetota bacterium; assembly: GCA_036479435.1. Lineage (GTDB taxonomy): Bacteria > Planctomycetota > DRQF01 > JAZGFI01. The sequence continues at coordinate 154,136 of JAZGFI010000103.1, forward strand.
CCAAAGGACCGAATGCCGATCCCAGGGTTTTTGGGATTAGTCTGAAGATCGATGACGGGGGCCAGGTTGAGATCGAAGCCGAGAGCTCTCAGCTGGCGACCCGACCACAGTCCTTGCTCATAAGCGAGCTTAGGATCAGCGGCGGCCCCCAAAGCCATGTTGCCGGGGAAGACCGTGATCCCCTGCGTCAAACGTAATACCGCCCCACCCTCTTGATCGACGGCGATGATGAGGGGCCAATCAACGGGGTCTCTTATCGCTGTGATCAAGTCGTAGGCTTGCGCGGCGTGAACTAAGTTGCGGGAGAACAGGATGACCGAACCCGCCCCGGTACGTCGCAAGGTTTCGATGAAAGATGCCGACGGTTCCAAGCCGTCGAAACCGATCATCAGGCGGCGACCCGCCTTAGTGCTCAAGCGGTGGCCTCCTGGGGTCCGCGGGAAACGCCGCCGCGACGGCGAAGGCAAAGGCACAACCTAAAAGGCTGTTCCAAGTCCACGCGAAGGGAGGTGCGGAGGAGAAAAAACTCGACCAAAACTCTACGAAAAGCAGCCCAGAGATCCCGCCCAGCAAGGCAACGACGTTGCCGAGGTCACGGCCCCGTTTGGTCAAGACTCCGACCAAAAACACTCCCAAGAGCGGTGGGAAGATCCAAGTCAGAACTTTGAGTCCCAACATCAACACGCCGAAGCCTTCACGTTCCCCTCCCGAACCTTGTGAGAGCCACACGAAAAAGGCAACCGCTGACAAGAGCAGCCCGAAAAAGATCGACATCCAACGCGAAACCTTGAGGTAGTAAGCCTCGTTGCGCCCCGGCGCCAAATAGGGCTTCCAAAGGGAGGTCACACCCGTTGCGGCGAGCGCGGTGATCGCCGAATCCAAACTCGACATCGCGGCGGCAAAGATCGCCGCCACGATCAGACCTCTGATTCCAGCGGGTAAAGTGTCAACGACATAAAAGGGGAAGAGGTAATCAAATCCCTTCTCGGGATTGCTCTCTCCGGCGCGCTCCGCCAGTCCCGCTGCGGCCGAAGCTGCGCCCTCGTCCCCACCGAAGTGAATCCACAACATCGACCCAATGGCCAAGAAAATCGTGACGACAGGCAGTGCGAGCACCGCGCTCAACCACAAACTACGGCGCCCATCCTTTTCGCTTTTGCAGGTCAAAGCGCGCTGAATCATGTCCTGATCGGTGCCGTGCGTGGCCATGGTCAAAAACATCGACCCAATGATTCCCGCCCAAAGCGTGTAGCTCTCTCGAGGATCGAGGGAGAAGTTGAGTACGCGCAGTTTTGATTCGCCCGCGCTGCTCTTGGCTTCGCGGAGCTTTTCGTAAGCCTCCACGAACTCAAATCCGCCCTCGGAAAAGAGATACCAAAGGGCGACCAGGGCGCCGCCCACCAAAAGGACTCCCTGTACGATATCTGTCCAAATCACGGCCCGGATACCACCGCCGATGGTGTAGAGCACTGCGACCACGGCGATCAAGGCAATGGCGAGGGGAAAGTCAAGGTCCGCTACGACCACCAAGGCGATCGCCGCCCCGTAGAGTCTCACTCCGCTTCCGAGTGACCGGCCGACAAAGAACAGAAAGCTGGCGAGATTTCTCGACCAGGGGCCGAAGCGCTGTTCCAAAAACCCGTAGACCGTCACGACGTTCGCGCGGTAGTAGGCGCCGATCAAGATCCCCGCCACCGCAAAGCGAGCCAAGACTGAGCCCAAAGCTAATTGAAGATAGGTCCAGTCGCCGCGCAGAGACTGAACCGGCGCCCCGATGAAAGTAAGCGCACTGGTTTCAGTGGCGATGATCGACAAACCGGCGGCCCAAAAGGGAATCTGCCGTCCGCCTAGAAAGTAGTCGTTAGTATTTTTTTGGCCGCGGCCAAACCAAAGGCCAACGGCGGAGACGAGCGCCAGGTAGGAGCCGATTACAAAGTAGTCTAGGGGACTGAGCACCTGCGTTCAGTCTATCCGAGTAGCAGAGGGACGGGTCGTCCCCACTGTTGGCTGGGATCTTCGACGCGAACTTCGTCATCTCCACGATCGCGGAATAAATGGAGAACGCGGGCACGCCCAACACCGTCGTAGTGGGGCTCAGGATAGACCTTCGATGCAAAAGGCTCATCAAAATCGAAAACGTGGAGGATCGCTCTCATGCCGGGAACCCCGCTAAGATCGCGCTCACTGAGCCCCCTTTTCCCGCCGTGCATATCGTAGACGTCAAACATGATGCGAAGAGCCCTCCGCAAATGTCGATACTTAACACCGCGTTCGACGTAGATAATGTCGATCTCAAGCGCCTGCATCACCTCATAAAAGTGTCGCCGAGCTCCGATGGGCATCGCCTTGCGATACTCCGGGCCCAGGGTCTGCGATCTCCAGGTGAGTTTGTCATCGCCTACCCGTTCGCGACCTTCGTCGCGCGTGAGCCCAGGAGAAAACCAGTGGTGAGGCGCCAATAGCACTCCTTCTCCAGATTCGAGCTGCGCCTGCGGCACACTTTTCCACAGTTTCTCGAGGCTTCTAAAGAACGACCGCCGGCGCAGGATTTGGCTGCGCCGCAACAGGCGTTCTCTCAGTTTGGGATTGGCGCAGTCCTCCAGAGACACTCTTAGAGGCCAGGACTCTTGAAACTGAAAGTCCTCCGCCGCCGATGACAAAACAAACTCGACTTCATCCTCACGGCGATCGGCTCCGTCAACTCGAAATTTCATTCCGAGTTTGTCCAAGGCCTTTTCGGCGTCGGCCACTTTCAATCCTGGCTCAACAACGCAGCGTAGCGATGGCGGGTGGGCATTAGCTGGGTTGTGTCGTCGGCCTGGCAAGACCATCCTCACCACGACTGAACACCACAACACTGAGGTGGTGGCGGCGACCCAAGCGAGGATCATCCCGAAAAATGAGGTCACGGGCATCACTGGAAAGACCTGACTATCCCAGCCTCTAAGGAGAATGTGCCCGCTACCGAGGAGGGCGACAACCAAAGGCACCGCAACCAAAATCGTACTATGCAGTGCCAAGAACCAGCTCCAGTCGGCAACGCAGCGCGAAGCCCCTTCACCCTCCTCAGTCTTTTTCCAAGCGAAATCGAGTTTCGGGCCGCCCGGCAACAGCAACATGGCCATCGTGGCAAGCCACGCGACCGCGGAAACCAGCGGTGCCACGGTCGGTACCAGCACAAATCCCACAAAGGCGATCATCAACAAAAAGGCGGGCGCTATCCAACTGGGGACTTTCGACTTGGCGGCACCGCGCTGGTTTTCATACTCGCGCAACAAAGTCAGGGAAAACAACAAGGCGACACCAGCACAGCCAACCATGAGCGTCCATAGAACGAGGAGCAGGCTTAGGTAGCCGACGTAAAAAATGTCGCTAATCCCCGTCCGCAAATCGACCGGCACCCAGAGTGCGTAGGCATAGAGAACGGGGACCGCCGCTAAAAGAATGGCGGTCGGCTTCCACTGGCCGGGCGGCAATCCGCGCTCCAGCTCGGGCTGTCGCCGCAAATCGGCCTCCAGATCGCACCATTTTTGAGCGACCCTCAAGGCTTTAGTTTGGAAACGATTTTTGGCCGCGATGAGCAAACGGCGGCTCCGCCTGCCGTCCCGAAACAGGAGCGCTGAAAACAGGAGGCCGAGGCAAATGGCCGCCAATCCGTCTTCAAAATCGTTTTCGGCGAACCTCCCGAGGACCTCAAGCGCGGCGAGGCCGAGGGCAAAAAGCACCCAGAAGCCGCTCTTGCCTCGAACCTCTTTGGGCCAGCTCAAAATAAGATCGGGAAGGACTTTCATCGGCCTTTGCCTGGGACCCAATTGACGTTGAAGAATCTTACTCTAAGTGCCAGGTGGGTCGTAAAGTAAATTCGCGTCCTCGCGAAGAGACCCAGAGATAGGCCGCGGGCCGCGATGCGCGACCCATTAGCTAACGAGGTAACTCAACCGGCGAACCACTTCCCACATTGATCGTCGGTCTGAGCTCGACTTTAACGACGACCCAAGTTCCGTCTCTCTCAACAATTTCGGCGTTTACGAGCCAAGTGTCCACCAAGGGGACGGTATTGGATTTCTCCAAATTGCCCCGAGCCCAAGTAGCGAAAAAAGACACCCAGTGCCCCTTGGCCGACTCACCGAAACGATGCGGATGAGTGGCAAAGACCGGGAGTCGGTCGCCTCGTTGCTGCAGAAAAGAGATCAAAGACTTGGCGTCCGTGACTTCAGCGGGGCCGCCGATGACTTTGAGATCCTCGGCAAGGAGTGGCTCAATGTCCTCCCATTTTCCTTCTCGCATCATCCACGCGATGTTTTTTGGATGTTCAAACCACTTGGTATCGACATTCGTGAAGTGGTCGAAGGCGACTTTGGCGACTAGTACCGCCGCCAATATTGCCGCCATGATCAGTAACTTTTTCCAAAGAAGGCGGTTGCCTTTGTCCTTGCGTTCAAAGGCCTCAAGTTTTGCCCTTGCTGATCCGGATCGAGGGTCTGGTTTTTTGGCTTCGTTCATTGCAGTCCATCAAAAACTAAGACGCGGCGACCTTGGCCGGCCGCGTCTAGCGGGCGCGCGCGGCCGATCGCATTCGAAACGTATGCCTTCGCCGCCTTGAGCGCCGAAAAAGGAGACTGACCCGGTTTCAAAAATGCCGCCGTCGCGGCGGAAAAAGCACAACCGGTACCGTGCGGAGACGGTCCGGGGTGGCGCTCGCCTTCCATGTATTCCGAGACTCCAAGACCCGAAACGAAGTCTCGAGCTTTGGGTTCATTGCGATCACCGCCCGTGATACAAATCCAATCAGCTCCGGCTTTTTGAAGGGCCGCGGCGCATTCCTCATGGGTTCCCGCCGCCGAAGCGACCTGGAGACTAAGTCTCACCGCCTCGTCCCAGTTTGGCGTCAACACGGTGGTCCGTGGCAGGAGTCTTTTTAGCAGCACACGCAGCCCGGACGGCTCAAGCAAGTGAGTTCCTGAAGAAGCCGAAAGCACCGGGTCGTGTACTAAGGGGATGTTCCCCGCCCAGCGTTGCAAGCCTTCCGCTACGGCCTGCGCGACGTCGGCGTTAGCCACCATTCCCAGCTTGATCACCGACGGCGGATGGGCCTCAAAGAGCGCCTGCATACGGTCGGAAACCAGTTGAGGGTTGACGGGCTTCACATCTTTGACTTCGTCGGCATTCTGAACGGTCAAGGCCGTCGCGATCGCCATCCCGTGAATTCCAAGGGATTGCCATACCCGAAGGTCTTGCTCGATTCCGGCTCCCCCTGACGGGTCCGAACCAGCGATGGTCAAGGCGAGTTTCATGGCTTTTCGATTCCCTCTTCTTCAAACAGTGGTGCCGCGTCCTCGTGGACCGGATCAAAACATTTGCGACAGCGGGCCTCGTAGGTGTCGACTCCGCCCAAAACAACAATGTCCCCGCCGGCGCGCAAACGTTGATTGCGGTGTGCGGGGTTGCCGCAGCACATGCAAATCGCGAGATTTTTGGTGACATACTCAGCCTCGACCATCATACGCATCATCGTCTCGAAGGGGACGCCGAGAAAATCCTGATCGAGACCCGCCACGATGACGCGCCGACCTTCGGCGGCCAGTTCTTTGGCGACGCGGACCGTGTCAAGGTCGAGGAACTGCGCTTCATCAATAGCCACAATTTGGACGTCGTCATCCAAGTGATCAAAAATCTCGGCCCCGCGGGTCACGACGGTCGATTCGATAGCACGACCGTTGTGAGAAACAACCTTGGTTTCGTCGTACCTCACATCAATCGACGGCTTAAAGATGTGGACGCGCTGTTTTGCGTACTGGGCCCGCGTGATGCGTCGGATGAGTTCTTCGGTCTTGCCGCTGAACATCGAGCCGCAAATCACCTCAATCCAACCCACACCCTGGGCGACTTGGTGAACAACGTTGACGCTTCTCATGCTGTCTCGCTTCGCTCCTTCATCAGCCGCTCCCAGGATTCTTGAGCCCGACTGAGCGTTTCTGCCGCATCAATTGTCTGAACTTCATAGTCGCGTTTGAGGGCACGGCCGTCGACGAAGACGTCCCGAATTTGTTCCGGGCCGCAGGCATCGACCAGCGTAGAAATCAAAGACCCACCATTAGCGACGCGGATGTCGGCGGCTAAAGTCGCGATCACGATGTCGGCTTTCTTGCCGACTTCGAGGGTGCCGACTTCATCGTCAATTCCGAGAGCTTTGGCGCCGCCCACGGTTGCAACGTCAAATCGTTGTTCGGCGGGCCAACCTCTGTTTCCAAGGCGAGCGTTGTGAAGCGTGCCGGTCAGTCGTAGCTCGTCTAAAAAGGAGCTGCGAGAAGCCGCACCGACGCCGAATGCGAGGTTGATACCGTAATCCAACAGCTCTGGGGCGGCGGCGACGCCCGTTCCGATCGCTAGGGAGTGCGAAGGGCAATGGCCAAGGTGAGTGCCCGTGCCATAGAGGAGATTTCTCTCCTCATCTCCGAGCCTTGAAGCGTGGACAAGGATAGTCTGCGAACCCAAGACTCCCATATCACTCAGGTAGTCGACGTTGCTTCGCTTGGTATGTTCGCGAACCAGGGCTTCTTCAGATTCAGTTTCAGAGGCCACCAGGTGCAGCACCCAGTCATTCACGCAGACCAAGTCGCTGACAGACCGGAGCAACTCGTCACTACACCCCAGGGTAAACCGGGGCGCGGCGGCGTAACGCAATCGCCCGGACTCGCTCTCATGAAAGCTCTCCGCGAGCTCTTTGCTGAGGGCTTCGCACTCATCCCTAGATTTGATGAGCGCAGGATCCAGACGCCCAGTGCGATCTAGGTCGAGCATACTGAGCCCGCCGAAAAAACGGATTCCGCAGGCCGCAGCTTCGCGGAAGAGCAGATCAACGCCATGGCTAACGCCCGCATCCAGCACACAGGTAACGCCGTTGTCGATGAGTTCGTGAAAACCGATGCGATAGGAAGTCTCACGTTCGTCTTCGCCGAGACCTTCAACCTGCGGCCAGCGGCTCGAAGCCGCCGCGGTCAGAGCGTCGACGGGCTTGCTCATACCTCTAAAAAGACTACGGCTGAGCTCGGAATGGGCCTGAACGAATCCCGGGATGACCACGCAGCCTCGGGCGTCGATCTCGTCCTCTCCCTCGCCGCGGTGGGCGACATGAGCTGCGATCTCGACGATCCGGCCGTCTGAGACGCGAATATCCCCTTCGAATGAACCCGCGCCATCGCCGGGAATGATCCAGCCCTTTCGAATAATCAACTCAAAGTCTCCTTTTGGCTCCACTGACGTCGCCAATGACATCGCTCGGCTGCGTCGTTTGCGAACTCGTTTAGGATAGCTTCTCCGTGTTGATTCAAAACCGGGGCAGCACTGAGGCAAGGTCCAGGGCCGCCGTTAAGTCGAGCGGCTCTCCCCAGCACGGCCATCTCGCCCAAGGTTGCATGCGCCGCGGTGCGAAGAAAGCCGTCGTGCCTTCTTCGTAATTCTTCGAGTGCATCACTAACCCCGCGCAAACGCCCAACGGGGATGTCGGCGGCGTCGAGAGCGATTTTCCACTCTTCCGTACTCTTGCTGAGCAGCACTTTTTCCACCGCGGGTACAAGTTCATGGCGCTGGCCCACGCGATCCCCGTTGCGGCTCCACTCTTCGCGATTCATGTCCGCGGGAACCCCGTCAATTTTCAGGAAGCGCCGCCAGGCCTCATCCGTTGCGATCGCCAAAACCAAGGCTCCATCGCGGGTCTCAAAGATCTGATAGGGAACGAGGTTGGGGTGGCGATGCCCCATGCGCTTGGGGTCTTTTCCCGTCAGCAAGGTCGCTTGCGCCTGAAACCCCAAGAATGACATCAAAGAATCGAAAAGCGAAACCTCAAGGTGGCAAAACCCGGCGGCGCCACCGCGGCGCTCGAGGCCGACCAGTGCCGCTAAGACTGCCTCGGAGGCGGCCATTCCGGCGGCGACGTCCGCAGCGCTGAAAGGAACACGGCAGGTTTCGCCGGCCTGGTCCTCGGGCCCCGTCATCGCCATCAATCCGGTCTCCGCTTGAATCGCGAGGTCAAACGCTCCTTCGTGCCGACGAGTCGTCTGCGTCCCGTAGCCGCTGATCGTGAGCGAAACCAGGCGCGGATTGAGAGCTTGTTGCCGTTTGAGGCTCAGCCCCATTTGATCCATGACACCGTCACGGAAGTTTTCGACCAATACATCGGCCTTTTCAATGAGTCGGTTCAACACTTCGCAATCAAACTCAGTTCTCAGGTCCAAAACCAGGCTCTCTTTGCCGCGATTATAGGCCATGAAGTAGCTGGATTCGCCCTTGACGAAAGGCGGACCGAATCGACGAGTCGCATCCCCTTTCGGGCTCTCGATCTTGACGACGCGCGCGCCCCAGTCTGCGAGTCGCATGGTGCACAAAGGACCCGCGAGAACGCGCGACAAGTCGACGATCAGCAGGCCATCGAGGAAATTCACGGCTCGTTCGTCTTCGGCATTAGATGCTTGAGATCAGGGCTTCGCCCGGAATCCGGCTGGCCTTAAGGAAAGTCAGCATTCTCTTGAGGATCTCGATGCGCAACTCGGCGTATTTCTCGGCGCCCTGCCCCTCCAGAGGGATCCGCGCCGCCGCCATGGTGTTGTGGCCGCCAGCTTGCCCCAGCCTGCCGACGACCTTGCGTATGAACACACCGGCATCGCCGTCGACGTCGCGAGTACGCACGGAGATCATCATGGTGTCCTCGAAGCGCCCGGTGCACACCGACCACGTTGAGTCTTCAACTTTCAACATCAAGTCGGCGATTTCGGCAACCAGGTCTGGGTAAGGCAACTCGTCGAGATGTGAGGAGACGAAATTTCCGTAGATCTTGGCGTGGTCAATCGCGTTGCGCAGGTTGCGAAAGTAAAGGCGAGACAGCGGCGGCGCCTCGATCTTTTCAAGCGCGTTGTGGTCGACCATATCCTTCAGGTAGGCAAAAGCCTCTCGGTCTTCGTCCGAAGTCCGGCGCGTCAATGAAAGGGTGTCGGTTTTGATCCCGTAATAGAGTGCCGTAGCGACCACCGCCGTCGGCACCACGCTATAAAGCCGCAGATATTCGGTCATCACCGTCGCCGTGGCCCCGTAACCGGGACGCACATCGCAAAAGGGAACTTCCATCGTGGACTTCACGAAGGGGTGATGGTCGATGCAGACCAAGACCGGAATCTCTTGTTCCAGTTCCAACAAGTCCTCGGGGTTAAATCCAAATTCAGGTTGAGCATCCACCAAAATCGCGGCGCTGAAATCCAAGGATTCAACGTCTCGAAAAGGAACAAGGTTGGGAGCGAGGCGAGAGACCATTTCCCTATTCTGCGCCCGACCGACGATGCCGCGATAGCACATGGTGACCTGCTTACCGAAACGGGTCTCGAGAAGCTGGGTCATGGCCAGGGCCGAGGCAATACTGTCCGGATCGGGATTGAGATGACAAAAGACGAGCACGTTGTCGTGCCCATCCAAGACCTCTCCGAGTCGGCCTGGATCCGGCGGCGGCGGCGCGCCCTGGCTGTGATTGCTGTCCGTCGAATCCATACTTTCGGCTCGGCCTCGCCAAGTGTCCCGCCGCAAGCTGCACGCGGGGTCCTGCTCTTAGAGAGTCATCTCAAGACTGCTGACAAAGCTCAGTCTGCTAGAGCCTGGTGCCAGCCTCAAGATCTTGGGCAGAGCGGGAGACAAACCAAGGAGGTCTTGGAGACCGGAAAAAGTCCCTGCACCGAGAGGCAATCCCGTCATAAGTTCATGTGAATCACAAAGATATGTTCCGAGGGCCCGCTCGGATGCCAGTTTCCACAGAGACTTGGCTTGGTCAAATCCGAGAAGATGACGACGATGAGCTGCGGATGGGTCGTACCAAAGGCCCACTCGCTCGGAGTCAAATTCCGCCAGCACCCAGGCGAGTTCCTCTGTGCCCAGTAGGGCCTCAGCCCCGCCTTCAAGGAGCAAGCCAAGCCTCAATCCGCGGTGCTCGCTGAGAGCCTGGTGCAAAAAGCGGCACAGGCGTTCCGCAGCGGACTCGCGCTCCGCCTCCCGCGCGGCCATCAAGGCCCTGAGCTTCGGGCCCCGTTCGGATTCATCCGCGCCCGCCTCGGCCGCCGTTTCGAACTCCTTGGCCGCAACACTTGCACAAACTCCACCGGAGAGCAGCACCAGGTCGGCCCGAAATCCGGACGCCCACTTTAGGGTCTCGTTCCAGTCTCGGCTCGCCCGATCCCGTTCCTCCGCATCGGCTGCCGTCACGTAGTTCAGGCTCAGAATTTTAGGATTGTCTGAGGAAGCGGTATAGCCGATCAAAGGCGCCCGCACCGCCACGATTCGCCCGCGGGCCCGCCGCAAAGTTTCTGCGGCCGCCGGAATGTCAAGGGCGCCTCGAGGGGCCGCGAGTTCAACCCTGCCAACTCCGAGATCGAAGATCCCTTCTAGGGCTTTGACGATACTGCCATCTTCACGGGCGTCATTGGCCGTTGACAAACCAACGCTAAAGCTCTTTTGGCTCAAACCCGCAGTTCCTCGACTTCTTCGCCATCGTCGGCGAAGCGGGACAAAATGGGGTCCACTTCCGCGGCGATGAAGTTTACAACCTGCGAAGCCGCGACGCCGGTGTAGCGCCCCGCGTCGAGGATTTCGTCGAAGTCCTCCGCCGTCAGAGAAAAAGCGTCGTCGGCGGCAAGTCGCGCTAAGAAGTCACTGGCGCCACCCGTTTCTTTGCTTTGATTAGAGGAGGCCACGGCGTGCGTACGAATGCGCTCGTGGAGTTCTTGGCGATCGCCGCCGTCGCGTACCGCACGCATGAGGATCTCCTCACTCGCGATAAAAGGGAGATGTTCCTGCAAGTTCGCGGCGATGACTTTTTCGCGCACGACGAAACCCGAGGCAATGTTGCCGAAGAGAATCAACACCGCATCGGCCGCCATGAAGGCCTGCGGAATAACCAAGCGGCGGTTGGCAGAATCGTCCAGTGATCTTTCGAGCCACTGACTGGCCTGGGTGTAGGCGGTGTTTTCTGCCAGGGAGATCAAAAACCGCGACAGTGATCCAATGCGCTCACTCCGCATGGGGTTTCGCTTGTAGGGCATCGCCGACGAACCGATCTGTTTGCTCTCAAAAGGCTCTTCGATTTCGCGAAGGTGACAGAGCAGGCGCAAATCGTTACCGAACTTCGCAGCGCTTTGGGCAATCGCCGACAACACGCCCAAGACCCGAGAGTCCATTTTGCGGCTATAGGTCTGCCCGGTGACGGCAAAGCGTCGAGGAAAGCCCATTTTCTCGGCCACGCGACGATCGAGCGCCTCGACTTTCTCGGTGTCGCCGTCGAAGAGCTTCAAGAAGCTGTCTTGGGTGCCCGTCGTCCCTTTGACGCCTCGAAACCGCAGCGCCTTGAGGGCGTCTTCGAGTTCTTCGTGATCTAAGACCAGATCCTGCAACCACAAGGCGGCACGCTTTCCGACCGTCGTGAATTGCGCCGGCTGGAAGTGCGTGAACCCTAAGGTGGGCCGTTCACGCTCGTCCAAGGCAAACGAACGCAGCGCCCTCATGACGCCGCGGAGTCGTTTCCCGACCGCTTCAAGACCCTCGCGCATGATCAGCGCGTCGGTGTTGTCGGTCACGAAACAAGAAGTTGCGCCGAGATGCAAGATGCTCCCCCCGGCTGGACATTGATCACGCCAGGTGTGGACATGCGCCATCACATCGTGGCGCAGCTCGCGCTCGAACTTGGCCGCGCGGTCGAAATCAATGTCGTCTAAGGTAGCTCTCAACTCGTCGAGCTGAGCCTCGCTAATGTCGAGGCCCAATTCAGACTCAGCCTCTGCGAGGGCCAGCCACAGACGACGCCAGGTGCCGAACTTGCGCCGCGGAGAAAACAAGGCACTCATCGCTTTGGAGCAATAGCGCTCGCTGAGTGGATTTTGGTAACGGTCGAGGTCGGCCATGTGGTGTCCTTATGGGGGATGAAGCCATCTTAGCAGTGCCCTAGGACCAAAAAAGGCCGCTGGATGGTCATAGAAAAAGGGCGGCTCTGACGCCGCCCTTTTTCAATGGCAATCTAAGGATGTCGGAGATGAGGATTAGTTGCCGCCATCAACTTCGTTATCCTCAATGATCTCTTCATCAATGATCTCGATCGCCGGCTCGCTGCTGATGGCAGAAAATTGCCGCGAGGTCGTGTAGGCGAAAAAGCCACCGGTGGCTCCGCCAGCGATGACCATGGGAAGGTAACCCATGGGCGAGTGAATGGCCGTCGTGAGACGATCTTTGCCGACCGTCCCGACGGTCGTCACGCCAAACAGGTGCCGTTGGAAAATATCACTGGTCGGAAAGGTCGTCATGTCGACCGGCACTTCATCCGGAAACCGGACGCTTTGAGCGATCGGAGCTGCGGAATCGATCAAAAATGTCGCTATGCGACCGAGATCGAGGTAGCTAATCCCAGAGTTGCCGACGCCAGCTTGACCGTAGCCAAGGGCGCCAAGGCCGTTCTTCAGATCGGCGTTGCTCGCGAGGTCCAGTCGTTGGTTGGCGCGCGATGCCACGAAGTTCTTAAGCGTCTGAGGTGCCGCCGCGATCAAGAGCATGTTGCCCTCGAACATAAGAGTCGGCTTCATCCCAAAATTGAAGCCACCGCCACGCATCAAGCGACCGGTGTCAAAGTAGTGCAGCTCGCGCCCTTTGAACTTGAAGGATTTCGACAAGTCCTGGTCGCTCGCCGACGCAATGAGTTTCTTCGTGTAGTCGAGGAACTTAGATTTGTTCTTCTCTTTGACTTCAATGGCGATGATCAGCTCCGGGACCATGCCACCAAAGGGCGAATCGGCGACCCAAAAAGCGACCTCTTCGTTGAGGCAGGGCAAATAGTCATCGAGTAAGGAAAAGCCGCACTCAGACTCAAACTCGCCGAGAGTTTCATCGACTTCGGCGGCCATGTCTTCATCGATTTCGTTGGCCGCATTGACGAGGCCTTCGGCCATCTCACTGAGGTCAATGCGAAAGGCGGAATAGGCCATCGTTCGCTGCGGAGCGAGGTCCAGCGTGCTCAACGGGACATCACTGCCCTTCATGTTCTCGTAAATGCCGGAGAGCCCTTTGGGCGCACTCAGGATCATCCGTTCAACGACCGCGCCGCCTTCGTAGCTCGCGCCATAGGCGATGCCGCGCCAAGTGTCTAATCCAAGCGCCTGCGCCACGCCCTCGATCGGGATTTCATCCGCGATCGGAGTTTTCTTGGCAATCGCAAGAACCCGAGCCATGTCGAGGTAGGCGAACATGACCCCCTTGCCGCGGGGCAAGGTATGGTTCCAACACTTGCTGAAGTCATCAGAGGCAAAGAGCCCTTGGACTTCGCTCTTGGCCTTCACCCGGGCAAACACCTGGCTCATCGTGCTCGCCTTGGTGCCCGCCACTAGGTAGTCGCCCAAGGTCGCCCACATGACGTCAATGCCCTCGATGTCGGTACGCCATACCGTGACGCCATCGAGAGTGTCCTGCGCGGGCTGGGCCCCCATCTCTTCCTTCAGACCCTTGGCGATCAGACCCGCGACTTTTTTGAGGAGCTCCCGATTATCGCGGAGATCAAAAGTCAAGATGAGATCGACATCCGGAGGGCCGGAACCATCCCCCATATCGAAGTCCACCAGCGTCAAGGTCATGCTGCCCGAACCAAGGGTGCGCAGCTCGTCCATCTTGAGCCCGATGGCATCTTCCATCTCGCTCAGCATTTCTTCGCTGGTTTTACTAACGGCTTTCTTGATGGGAGCGACGAATTCCTTCATCTGGTCTTCGTTCATCAGCCCCATGATGGCGAGGCTGCCGACCTCTTCGATGCAAGTGCGGCCGTCGAGGCGCAAGTGCAGGACTGCGCCCTCGGGCAAGGCGGACTCGATATTGTAGTGAGATTCAGCAGATCCTTCGGCGCGGCTATCCAGCAACCAAGCTCCGCCAGCAATCAAAGCGACCAGTGCGAACAAAGCTCCTGCTTTGCCCATCCATGCGTTGTTGTTCAGCATTTCGTTCTCCTCAGTGACCCCAAATCCCAGTGAGTTGGGCCATTCGCAGCCCTAAGGTGACATTTTCGTCTTTGTCCCCTTCAAAGGTGAAGCGGACCAAGTGTCTAAAGCCATTCTGACACGTTGGACGCGTGGAATCACGCCCCAAGCCTCGCCGAAACGGAACCCTTGCGTTGTTGTGATCTCGTAAAGGCCCTGGGGAGATCCAAGTTACTATTTCGAGGGATTTAGTCGCGACAAGATCGCATCAAGATGAGGGTACTGCTGAGCGGCAAACAGGCCTACGACCACACCCCAAATGGCGATCAGCGCTAAGACCCGCAGACGAGCCCGAGAGAGCCCCCGCGCCGACAAACTCCAAGACGTGGCCGCCACTCCGAAAACTCCGCCCAACAGGTTTTCGATCGCGTCAAAAAGCGAACAAGTGCGTCCCGCCACGGAGTCCTGATGCCACTCGTCAAAAAGCCCGAAGAGGCTAGACACCGCTAAGGCCGCCCCCCATCTCTTCCAATATTTTGGAATTGACGACCCAAATCCGGTGCCCAATGCCAAGCCCCAGCTCGCCGTCAAGATGCCGTAAAACAAAAAATGAAGGAGGTTGGCAATGCGGCCGGGCTGCCGTTGGACACCATGTGAAGTCGTCCAACTGCGACTGCTCGCCCAAAAGATCAGAGCCATGAGACCCAAGGCGACGAATGCCCAAAGCCATCTTTTGCTGAGCAAACTTCTGATTCCCATGTCGTCATAGTAGCGAAGTTGAGGACATTCAGGATACAAAACGAAACACCCATCGCCGGCATCAACGGCAAGGGGTGTTCAGATTGGCCAGCGAAAAGGCCAAGATAGGTTCGCAATCAGCTTAGGCGAGAAGGCGAACGCGACTTTTGTCGAGCTGTTCTTTGAGTCGCGACAGCACGTTGGTGTGAATTTGGCAGACGCGAGACTCGGTGAGATCGAGGATCTTGCCGATCTCCTTCATCGTGAGGCCCTCGTAGTAGTACATGATGACGATGCGCTTTTCTTTTTGCGAAAGATTCCGCGTGATCGCCTCGATGACGTCGCGCTGATTGAGGGCTTCGATGGGACTCTCGCTCTTGGCGTCGGCAAGGATGTCGGCTTTTTCGAGCGCGTGATCGTCTTGATTTTCGTCCCACTTGTCGGAGAGCGAGAACACCGTGACGGGCTGCGCTTCTTCGACCATCGACTGGTATTCTTCAAGCGTGCAGTCGATCTCTTCGCACATCTCGAAGTCTGTCGGGTCGCGGCCCAACTTACTCTCGAGAAGTTTGAAGGCCTTATTGATGCGGTTGGCCTTTAGCCGAACCAGACGAGGAACCCAGTCCTGCGAACGCAGTTCGTCGAGGATGCTGCCGCGGATTCGCGTTGTGCAGTAGGTTTTGAACTTGATGCCGCGCGACAGGTCAAAGCCGTCTATAGCGTCCATCAGTCCAAACAAACCGGCAGAGATGAGGTCTTCGAGATCAATGCTCTTGGGAAGCGTCGCCAGCAGTCGTTCACTGATGTAGCGCACCAAGGGATAATAGCGTTCGATGAGAACGTTGCGAAGGTTGGGATCGCCGCTGCGCTTGTAGACTCGCCAGAGTTTGGCGATGCGCTCTTCTTCGGCTTGTTTCCGCGTCTTCGCAGCCGCCTCGGCAGCTTCTTGACGCGCCTTGTCTACGGCTTCGATTTTCTTCTTTTCGGCAACTGCGACCACTTAGGTCCCCTCCTCGCCCGCATGATTCTGCGGACATTGTGGGGGATACCGGCCTTCCATAACGAAAGCCGTCCTTCGGAATCGAAAGACGGCCCTTGCTTAGGCAAGGCCGAGGTCGATCCCCCGTGTCTTCGGTAGCTGGCTGCCTTTCCATTCCCTTCGGGATGGGGAAGGCCCTGTAGTTTTGCGCCCCATTCTTTCGAATGGTTTGCCCTTTCGGACTCGGAGGCGAGCTTGGCTCTCCAGGTCCCGTGAACCCCGTACTGGGGTCGACGCTTGTAGAGATTATACCTTTGACCTCCAACTGCAAGTCTTATCTTCGGAAACTCGGAGATTTTCTTTAGGTCGACTCGATTGGGTCAAAACCCTACTTGGATGCCGTCTTCGGCACCTTGGTCTTTTCCTTGGAGATCTTCGAACTCGATCCGGTGCCGAAGTTCTGAGTCCAATAGAACCCGTTCTTTGCTTTCCCGCAGCCCAAATGGGTGTGGCGGCGCCCCAAGATGTTGCGGTGGTGACCCGAGCTATTGATCCAACCCGTGACGACGGCCGCGGGACTTCGTTGACCTTGTGCGATGTTCTCAGCGATGCCGCCGCCCCACCCGGCCAATTGTCCGCGTTGAGACGGCGTGCGACGTGACGGCGTCGGCGAGTTGTGAGCAAAGTAGCCGAGGTCTTTCATTTCTTGACTGTGGCCCCTTGCCGCCAGCACGAGGGCTTCATCAATCTTCAGCGGCAACAAGCCCATCTGCATCCGGTAGACATTGGTGAGTCGGTGCGCTTCGCGCTCTTCTTTGCTCACAGAGCTTTTGATCTCAGCGTTGAACTTGAGCACCTCATTACGACGCTTTTTGCGCGCGGTCGACCAGGCGGCGTCCTGCAGCGCCAAGACTTCATTGGCGTCCTTCATCAGCGCCGCCGCAGCAGAGCCTGCACCTTGATCGCCGAGCCGAGACTCCAGATCTTGAATCGACTCGTTAACTTCTCGCCATTTGTCGTCGTAGTCGAGCAAGGCCTGCGCGGGTTCTTCCCAAATCTTGCGGACTTTCTCTCTCAATCCGTTGACCTCAGCCTGAATCTCGTCGCCATTGGCGGCGTAGGGATAAGGGTAGCGCTTGGCGTCGTAGATCAGATCCAAAGCTTCTTCGCGGCGTCCTTCGAGAGCCTTCAACAACTTGCGTCTAGCCCCCGCGGGCGACTTAAACATTTTGAGGCTTCGCGCCTGAACAAGGGCGAAAGTCAGGCGATCCTTGAGCCCCAGTTTGAGCGCATCCCTACCGTCCGCCCCGAGGGCTTTTAGTTTCTGAACCAAGACCGCGAACTCCCGGCTTTGGGCCCGGGGGATTTTTTTGCCCAACTTTTTGGCTTCAACCCGGCGGGCGACGCCGCGGTACTCTTTTGGGGTGTAGAAATGGCCATCGTAGAGCTTGAAGCCCTCCGTCGGGACTTCGATCCCGCGGTGAGCGGCAAGGACCCGATCGACGCCGGCGCGATGCTCTGATCTTTTAGCCGCGCGCGCCAACATCACCTCGGCTCGTTCGTTTTGCCCCAAGTCGAAAGCGACCCGACCAAAATGAATCTTGTCTTCGGGGGTCCGCGCCGCCTTGGCAAAGAACTCGATCATCCGATCCAAAGTGAGATCTATCCACGTCCAGGTCACGATGCGCGAGCGGCCGAACTTGAGCTCGATCTTGTCTTCATCCGCCGCGAATGGCGCTGCGGTCAAACGACCGATGCGGACACTCTTGAGCGCCCTATCTTCGTCGTTAATGCCAATGATCACCGCCGCCTTGAGTCTGGTGTAGGAACCCAGCAAATCCCGCCGCAGGCCCCAGGATGTCGACAAGCTTCGGTCTTCAATCAATCCAATAGCCCGCTCGTAGTTGTCGGCGGCGTGGCGCCAATTGCGTACGGCAACTTGACCTTCCGCTTTGGAGACCAAAGCCAAAGCCTCGGCGGCCGTTCCAGTGAGCTTGACCGCACCGCGGCGGCGAGAACGGGTTCGCGTGGGCGAATCGCTGGCTGCGGTCGCGGTTTCAGTCTTGGCGGCGACGACCCGGCGCAATTCCAATGTTCGCAACTCCGAACGCGCGAGAGACTCGAAATGGGTGCCGCGATAGTCTCGGCGCTTTTGCTCCAACAGCATTCGTGCGCTTTCCCAAGTCCCGCCGAGACGATCGAGGCCAGCGCGCACTTGCTCCCAGTCATGGCGAGCTTGCTTCAAGACATTGAGCCTGCGACGAGTACTTTCGAGCTTTAGTTCTCCGGCGCCAGCGACATCGGCTTCAAGCCCGAAGGCATCGTAGAGTTCCAAGGCGTCGCCAAACTTCCCCGCCGCTACCCGCTGCGCGGCGAGTTCAGAGACCTCGCCGAGTTCTGTTCGAAAGCGCCGCTCGACCCGTCCCACCCAATGGCGCCGGAGATCTTCAATCTGGCGGCGCGTGGCCGGGAGTCGCGCTTGGCGCGAAAGTTCGACTAACTCGAATTCGAGGTCGTCGAGCGGCAAAGGCGTGGTTCCCTGTTGCAGTTCTAAGAGTTTGGAGAGCAACTGCTTGTCGGCGACCGCGGCGTCAGATTCAGGTTCGCCGACATCAGATCCCAGACTCTCTAGATCTCCGCGCTCGGACCCTGTGCCACTTAGACTCGTCGTATCCTCATGGCTTGATTCAATGACTTTCGACGGTGAGCCGTCCTTGCTCTTGTCGTTGAAGAACCAAGTACCTGCGAGCGCACATAAGAGCAGCCCAAAAACCAAGGGCATCACGGGGAGCTTTCTTGATCGCGACGGGACCGTCGGCGATTCCCCGGCGGAGCGTTCAACATCCTCGTTGGGATTCGCTGCCGCCGAGGCTTCGAGGCGCAGCCAAAAAAACAGCTCGTAGTCACCGATGACGATGCAGTCGCCATCGGCGAGGCGCTTTTGCGAAACAGCATTGCCGTTCACTAGGACGCCATTCGACGACCCAAGATCCACAAGCCGCCAGCTGCCGCCTTTGAATTCAATTCGTAGATGTTGTCTCGAGCAGCGGTGATCATTCAGAACGATGTCTGAACTCTCATCGCGACCTACGATTTGTAGTTTCGAAAGCGAAACAACTTGGGAGTCGCCGTCGTGACGAACCTCGAGAAATGACATGCGTAGTCTCAGGGTGCCCAGGTGCGAATTTAGGATTGGGACTGGCCCACATTCAACTTGGCCAGCGGGTCGCTTACTTATCCTAACAGTTAGCGGGCAGGCTCTGTTCGCGGAATCTGGGCGGCCAAGGACATTCGGCCAAAGGTGTAAAGGCAACTTGACAAGATCGAGCCATCGAGAAGTTTGAGGCGAATCAATGAGTCAGTTGAAAGCGAATTTGGAGGAAAAGGTGATATCCAAACAGCGCCCCGTAAAAGCCCGTCAAGATGTAAAGGGCCTGTGTCACGTAGGGGAATGTCTTGTGAACCAGCAAAAAGAGCAAGCACAAGCCGACCGCGAATGACTTGGCAAACAAAAACCAATCGTCACCGAGGTCGAGTAAGCCGCGCGCAACGGGGTTCGCCTCGTAGCCACCTTTGCCAAGGTAGTTGAGGGTGAAGAGCGCGTCGAGGATGTTGAGGAAGAGCACGAGGGCCACGAGGCCGATCTCGCGCCGACCGTAGACATCGACATAGATGGCGTCGCCTTCACCGTGGCGCCGGCCGCGCTGTCGTTGACCACGACCGAAGAGAGCCGCGAAGAATGTTGTCGGCTGATCGCGGCGATCCTTCGTGTTGCGGCGCTCGCTGTCGGACCAGGACCGAGCGGCGTCGTCCTTTCCCTGCGAAGCCAGATCATGCGTTCTAAGTTCTTGCGTCATCGACCCCGCCGTTCTGTTGCGACCGCCCATCTAGGGCACGGTCCAGTATCCACTGGGCTTTTTTCGGCGAAACTCGCGAGCTGTCTCCATGCCGAGTAAAAATGCAGGAAATAAAGCCCAGATCTCATGGCAAGGTGGCTCAAAACCCGATAACTCTTGTCGGAACTCCACATTGGAAGCCTCGAGAGCCAAAGGATACCGGATGAAAGATCAAAACAGCGTTGTCCTCGCGCACTACGACAGCGATGCCTTGTCGACTTGGCGCGACGAGCTCGAGATTGAGGGCTTTGCGGTCCAAGGGACGACATCCGGACGAGATGCCCTCGCCCGTGTCTCCCAAAGCGGACCCGATGCGCTCGTTCTCGACGCTCTCTTGCCGAAAATGAACGGTCTTCAGGTCCTCAAAAACCTGAAAGATGAGGCCGGAGGAGCCGGCGCTGGCCCGGTCGTCGTCATGGTTTTGGATGAAGGTGACACCTATACCGAAAACCGGGCCCTCATTTGCGGTGCCGATGCGATCGTCAAACGCGACGGAGCGGGCCGGGTGCCGCCCGGTGCGCTCGGCGCCAAGATCCGCAGCTTGATCGCCGAACAAGGACTCAACGCAGGATTGGATACCCCGGCCAGCAGTGGTGACAAAGACCTGAAGAAGATCCTCGAAACCGCTGCGGATAACCTCAGGACAGAAAATCCCATCCTCGCCCACATCACGGACGAGCTAACAGGCCTGTTCAACGCCGACTATCTTGGACTCAAGGTCGCCGAAGAATTCAAACGATCGCGGCGCTTTGCCATTCCCCTGGCGGTCGTGCAACTCCAGCTCAAAAGTGCCAAAAAACCCGAGGATTCCGACCGTGGATGGCGACACGCGTTGAATGAGGTCGCGGGGCTTTTACTCTGCGAATCAAGGGATATTGACGTCCTGGCTCGCCCCGGCCTCGACCGCTTCGCGATGCTCTTGCCCCATACCCCCGAAACGGGTGCCACGGCCATGATCGAGCGAATTCTGGCCTCTCTGGCCGAACGTGAACTCACCGTGGGCGACAACGAGAAGGTTTTTGCTTCCGCGGGACTCGCCCAATACTGCGGTGAAGGGCTTGAAAGCGGCGAGGAACTCCTGAGACAGGCTGAACAAGCACTCGAATCAGCTTGGCGAGATGGTGGCTCCTGCTTGAAAACATGGACTTCGGCGCCTTAGTCGAGACGGCCGACAGAGCCGAAGTCATTGGCAGCATGGGCTTTGAGAATCGATGCGGATGGTTATTTCCTTCAAAGTTGCATTGACCTTCACCTTCATAGGGTTAGCATCCGATTGATACGGTGTGCGACCGTCAACGGGGAAGGGAGACCTGTCCACCCAATTATTGGGTTGGGCGAGGCCTAAGTGTGTTGCCGCGGCTCATGGCGAGATAGGGCTCGGATCATCCGGGGCCGAACGTAGGTCATGAAAGCCGGGACGACGGGTGGTGGGTACCGCCCATGGAGAACGATCGATGTCCATCCTTGCCAAAGCAGTCCTTACTGCCACGAATTCCAAGACTTGCTGCTTGGCGCTGCTCGTTTTGGGCCTCGTCTCTTTGATGGCTTGGAAGGGCCTTTCTGACGCATCGGCGGCGACGCCTGAGCCTGATGTCGTTAGGTCCTCAGCCGCCGAGGCGGTCAAGGTGACCATCGTCACGAGCAGCCAGGTCTACTATCCCTCGACCATCAAAAAGAACGCCAAGTTCAAAAAGCCCGCCGTCCTTTCGACGAGCACGGTCTTTGACTCCATTGCCGAATGGAAGACCATCAAAAAGAAGAAACTCAGCGACAAAGACGCTGAGTATCACTTGTTGCTCAAAAAGGCGAACGACAAATTCGCCAAGGCCCTGAAGACGGTGCAGCGTGACGGCTCCTACGACATCATCGCGGAGACCGGTGCGATCACCTGCAAGGGCTGCACCGCAAAAGACGTCAACAAAGACCTCGTCGACGCTCTCCCCTAAGCTCAGAGCCACGACTTGAACCTGCACATCCCGGGATCTTCACTTCGACTTCGTTCGCCATGGGAGCTGGCTCTTGCCGCTCTTATCGTCGCGACCCTCGTGACTATTTCTGCCTGCACCTCTGGAAGCGCCGACGATGTCAGTGACATCTTCAACGCGTCGGTCACCTTCGATGATCTCGGCGATTTCGAACTCGCTATCGACAGTGGCAACACCGGGTGGGATTACCCCGATTTCGAAAACGCCGACGGCACCATCACCCGCGTCTTTTGGCTCGGTGAGGGCGAAGCCGTTCAGTTCAAAAAGCTCATTGCTAGCTCACCGGAAGTCGTCGAGAAATCCGTGATAGTCGGCGATGGTCCGAAACTTCCCAAGCAAAAAACGCGGCGATCAACCGACGGCAAAATCGAAAGCGGGTTCACCGGAGCCACGCCTTTGGAGTCCATTACCCTGCGCGGTTCTGTGGACAAAGTCGACAACGTCACCGACCTCATCGTTGCCGTCCAAAAAAGCATTGCCCAGATCGACATCGGAATTCGGGTCGTTGAAGTCACCGAGAACGACACCCTCAGTTTCGGTTTCGACACCAACTTCTTGTCCGTCGAGGACAACCCCGACAGTCCTACGCGGACCTTCTTCAACGCCGCGGGTACGCTTTTAGGCTTACCGGAGATTCCCGGTCGCGGTGGAACGTTCAACCCGGGGACCACGACTCCCCTGCTCATCGATCTGGGGACGATCACCAAAGGCGTTCAAGTTGACTTTTTGATCCGCGCCCTCAAGTTATTCTCTCGCTCGGACATCCTGTCAGCTCCCCACATTGCCGTCTTAGACGGCCACACGGCCTCCATCTTGGCCGGTGAAGAGATCCCGTTTTTGACGCCGAGCTTCAACACTTCTGGGTTTTCGAATGTGACCACCACCTTCAAGTCGGTGGGTATCAAGCTCTTTGTGACGCCTAGATTGCTCGGCCGCGACTTGATCCGCATCAACCTCACGACTTCGGTCGAATCCGTCACCGGTGAATCGACCTTTGAGAGCAACGGCGTCACCGTCAGCAACCCGATCATCACCATCCGCGAAGCGACTACCGTCATGGACGTCAACGATGGCGACACCGCCATCATCGGTGGACTGTTGACGCGCTCGAAGTTTGACAGCGAAAACCGAATCCCGGTGCTCGGCGAACTACCGATTTTGGACGTCTTGTTTTCCAGCCGTTCCAAACGCGTCACCCAAAGCAACCTGATCTTTTTCATCACGCCCAAAGTCATGGATCCAAGCAATGATCGGCGTCGAATGATCACCCCGGTGATGCCCGCTTTAAAAACTGACGAAGAAAACAAAGACGGATCGAATTAGAATCTTGGAAGCAAGGCGAGTTGGACGGCGTCAATACTAAGACCGTCTGGCGCTGCCGTCTGCGTGCTCAAAGGAGAATGCTCGTGTCTTTGGCTCCGAAAGCTTCTAATCGCCGTTATTGCGCCCAAATGGCCGCTCACCCTCATGAGCGTGGCTCAGCCCTCGTGCTCGCTCTGATTTCCGCCTTTTTGCTGCTCATCGTGAGTTTTGAGGTCGCCCACACCACTCGGATTGAGGGCTTCATCACTTTTAATATTGAGGATGAGACGAAACTCGAGGTGTCCTGCCGGGCCGGCCTCGAAAAGGCCTTGGCTGTCCTGCGGCAAGACCGGCAGGAAACCGAGATCGACTCGCAGAACGATTCTTGGTGGACGCTCATCGAAGATTCTGACTTGGTCGAAGAAGACGTCGGAAACGACGAATTCCTTTACGAAGAAGAACCCAACTACGGCTACGGTGACTCAGCCGAAAAGACCGTTCTCTACGTTCGTATTTTCGATGAAGCCGCCAAGTTCAATATCTATCTTCTGCTGGCGGATGACCTAGATGAACAACGCAAAAGGCGGGAGCGTCTCGCGAACGTCATCGATCTATTCCGCGAAGACACCAACTTCGATCTCGGCTACAGCGAGGCTCGTGAAATCGCAGAGGATATCGAGTCCTATTTGAAGCGGTCGCCTGATCGGCCTTACGGCAACGCCCCGCTTCCCAAGTCCAAGGCTCCCGGCACGATTTTGACCCTCTCAGAATTACTCTACGTCAACGCCATCACGCCTGAGATTCTATTTGATGTCATCGATGATGACCGGGAGAAGATTGTTCCCGGCCTCTTTCGATTCTTGACGATTTGGTCCGACATGCAGACCAATATCAACACTTGCGAACTCCCGTCGTTAGCCGGTCTATTCAAGCCCGCCGATACGGTCCTCGCGGAACGCATCTACGAGTACCGGACTGAAGTTCAAGAAGAGAGTGATCGTAACGAAGACTACGGCAGTGATTTCGGAGACCAGTCTGATGAAGAAGAGGGAGACGACGTCACCGGCGGTGCCCCCTTTACGCAAGTCAACGAGCTGAAGGAAAAGATTGATGGCTTGACTCAAGACATCTACAACGAAATCAGCCCCTATTGCACGGTGCAGAGCTCGGTTTTTTCGGTGTTCGTTACCGCCAAGCGTGGCTTGGTCCGGCGCACCAAGATGTACGTCGTAAGGCGCTCAGAATCGGGCTTTCGCCTGCTATTTGAGACCCTCGTCGACTTTCCTTACTTGATTTCAAACGAGTCGCTCAAGCAAGCCACAGAAGATGCGGAAACCTCCCGCGAGCAGCGAGATTCTCGCTAGTTCGTCTGGCTCGGCCCCGCGGGCTTAAACAGCCGGTACTCCTAACGGCGATTGGCCGCTAGCGTCCCAAACGCTCGATAGCGCCTGCAGCCCGAACGGCTGCTAGCGCCTGCGGCCCGAACGGCCGCGCCCCTGCGATCGGCTCCCCTTTGAAGACGACGGCGAGCCAGACTTGCCACGACGCCGCTTGTGCTTTTGGTGTTCTGGTTTTCCGGAGGGATGATCGAGCTTCACTCGATGGCGGCGCGCAGGCGGCCCTGGTTGCACCACTCCGGCTTCACGACGAGCTTCGCATTCGGACAAGAGGTCTTTGACTTCTTGGCGGCTGAGCACTCTGACGTCGCCCCGAGATATCCCCTTCACGCCCAAACTTCCGATACGAACGCGCTTCAACTTCGCGACCCCATGGCCGAGTTTTGCAAACACGCGTCGCAGCATTCGGTTGCGACCTTCGCCGACTTTAACCATGACGTAACTGAACTGTTTGGAGCGCTTCTGCAACTTAACGTACAAGGCTCCGCTGCGACCTTCGGCCAACCACACGCCCTTTCGAGCCTTGTCGATAGCATCATTGGAAATCCAGCCGTGCACCTTCAGGGTGTAGACTTTTTCCAAGCCGTAGCGAGGGTGTGCGACCCGGTTCGCGAATTCGCCGTCGTTCGTGATGATAATGAGACCTTCGGAATCTTCGTCCAAACGCCCTACTGTGAACAGCCGGCGATGGCGGCGGTCGCGTACCAGTGAAACGACGGTGGGTCGGCCGTACTCATCGCGGTTGGTACATAGATAGCCGACCGGCTTGTAGCAGAGAAAATAAGCGGGGTCTTCGCGCTGAATACGCTCGCCGTTGTAGCGAATGTCCTGTTTTTCGGCGTCAACCAGGGTGCCCATCGCTTTGACCTCCATGCCATCAACAGTGACATGTCCTTCCGCGATCAGCTCCTCGCAATGGCGTCGCGACGCGACACCCGCAGCGGCGAGCACTTTGTGCAGTCTTTCCATGGCCATTTCGAGGTCTCAAATCAATCCGGGAGTGGTTCTGGGAGGCCATGCTCCGTCCTCAACCGCCCCCAATCAAGGGTTTGCTGCCAGAAGGCGGCCCGAAAGGGGGAGAATTGTTAAGTATTGCGTTGGTGATTGAGGAATCGGACTGATGACCCCGTTCAGTTCTTGGGAATTGCGATGAGCACTTTCGCCGGATTACCTGATCCTGATAGCTCGATCGCCCCTTCTCCGGCCGCAACCACCGCGGTCTCTCCCTGCTCTAAGACCAAGGATTCGCCCTTTCTGTTCAGCCGGACGAAGCCCTCTTGGCACTGTAAGACCGTCAGTCTGTCGCACTCGAGGCCAAAAGCCCCTTCCAGCTCGAGGGCCTCAATTCGGAAGGGTTCAAGCTCGCAAAGCAGTAGGTGTCGGCCACCTTCTTGCTCCGCGATAACTTGGGGCTGGCACTTTTCGGGGCGCAGCTCCGTATCCAAGACCGAGAGTCCCTGGTCGAGATGAAGTTCTCTCAACCCGATTCCCTGCTCTTTGCGGTCGTAGTCGAACAGTCGGTAGGTAATGTCCGCCGGTTGTTGCACTTCGAACAGAAGAATCCCGCCGCCAATGGCGTGGATGCAACGCGCGGGAACCGGGATGATGTCGCCCGCCGCAACGGGGACGCGTCGCACGACCTCAAGGGCGCGGCCGGAGCGGATTTTCGCCTCGACGACCTCTTTCGAGATGCCCTCTTTGATGCCCAAGTACACGGCGGCATCAGCACTAGCTTCTAGGATGACCCAAGCTTCGGATTTACCGTTCGGGGCCGACTCCATCTTCTTGGCTTGCTCATCATCCGGGTGTACTTGCAAAGACAAAATCTCTCCCGCATCCAGCCGCTTCACGAGAATCGGAAAAGCCATGGGCGGAAGTACCTTTGAGCCGACAAATCGCTGCGGGTCCTCCGCGTAGAATTCGCCCAAGTCCCGGCCGTCAAACTCACCGTCGACAAGGGTCGAACTCATGGCCTGCAAGCCGCTCGCATCGAGGGCTTCGCCGACTCCGTAGCCATGGTCGGCCAGCGGAGCGGCCAAGGAACTCAAGTTTGGCCCGGCCCACATCATGTGGCGTGCGTAGGGTCTCAGCTTAAATAGTCTAGTGGTCATCAATGAGCCCCGTTGGCTCCGATCTCGTCAGGTGAACTAGGTGCGCCCAGTGGGCTAGTAGTTGCGCCCAGAGGGCTAGTCTTAGCCCCCAAGGGTTTGGGATCGCCCGGTTGCGAATCACTGAGGGTCGCAGCTTCCGCCAAAAGGCTCTTCACCTGGCGCCGTGCGAGCTTCGCATCTCCGCCGCCCAGCATAGCGGCAAGTTCTTCCAAACGAGCTTTTCCTTCAATTTCTGCGATCTCAGCTCGGGTTCCCGAATCGGTCGTTACCTTCGATACGCGAAAATGGCGGTCGGCGAAGGCCGCAATCTGAGGAAAATGCGTAATGCAGAGAACTTGGCGGTGTTGGCTGAGCTTTTTGAGCCTGCGACCGAGGACCAAACCTAAGCGGGGCCCAACGCCGGTCTCGATCTCATCGAAGATGAGCAGGGACATCCCGTGGAGCTCGGCCAGGACGGATTTTAGAGCCAACAGAACGCGAGACAGTTCGCCCCCCGAGGCCGCATCACTCAAGGCCGCCATGGGGCTGCCTGGATTGCTGCAGAGCAAAAACCGCGGCCGCCCGTAACCCTGAGGCCCCGGCAACTCCCCTGCCGCTGCCGCTTCGGCCCCCACTTCGACGCCAAAACGCGCTTTCGGCATCTGGAGGTCGGCGAGTTCTGCTTCTATTTCTTTCGCCAGTCGTTTTGCCGCGGGCTTTCGCTTGCGAAGCAGTTTGGTCGCCGCATCGACCAGCTCCTTCTCAACTTGAATGAGGTCTTGTTCCAAGCGTTCAAGTCCCGCTTCGCGAGACTCTAGGTTCTCGATCTTTCCGGCCAGTTCGGCGTGCTTTGAGATAAGTCCGGCCTCGTCGACGCGGTGCTTCCGCATCAAGTCGTTGAGGCGGTCGAGGCGAGCGCCAATTTCAACCGGATCTTCGCGAAAGGATGAACGGCGATCGAGGAGAGACGACATGTCACGAGCGAGGTCGACGGTCTCTTCTTCCAGCCCGACGAGCCGCTGAACGAGCTGAGTGAGTTCGTCATCGTCTTCCGCAAGAGTTTCCAAGGACTGTAGGCTTTTACCCAGGCGCGCCTGAAGACTCTCGGGGCCGGATTCCAGCCACGAACAAACGTCTTGCAACTCGCGACTGACATCGCGGGCACGATCCAAATCCCTGAATCGCTTTTGGAGTTTGGCCTGCTCGCCAGCTTGGGGATCGACGTCGTCGAGTTCTTCTCTTTGAAATCGAAACAAATCAAGTTGGAGCCGAAGCTCTACTTCCAAAGCCTCGCGCTGGGTGATTTGATCGCGTAGTTCTTGAGCTTGGTGATGTAGCTTTGCACAAAGAGCCGTAAGCTCGCGACAGCCGGCGTAATGATCCAAAACAGACATTTGTTCGCGTTCAGACAAAAGGCGCTGCAAATCGCGCTGCCCGTGAACATCGACCAGCTCGGACGACAAGGCGCCTAACTCGGCTCGCGAAATCATGCTGCCGTTCAAGTAGGCGCGCTGAGAGCCTCCGCTTCGCTTCACGACGCGAACGACCAGGTCGTCGCCTTCCGGTTCGGGGCTGCGCTCGCCTTGGACGGCCAAGGGTCTGCGAAAGCGACCTTCAACGCGCATCGTTTTTCCTTCGCCAGGATCAGACTCAAGGCGATTTCCGAAGAGCAACTCGATCGCGGACAACAGCAGCGATTTACCGACTCCGGTCTCGCCACTAATCACATTGAGGCCCGGATGAAGGCTTACGGCGGCCTTGTCCAGGATCAACAGGTTCTCGACTAGGATCTCTTCAAGCATGGTGGATTCAGGTTACGCGCGTGCCGGGAGGAGCACTGCCCTCAATGCCGAGAGGCCACACACGATCGTCGCCTTTGACGGCGAGGATCATGCCTTGGCTTTCAACCCCGCGCAGTTTCACGGGCTTGAGATTGCAGCAAACGATGAGGGTTCGGCCGACGAGTTCATCGGGCTCCCAGTCAGATCGGATGCCCGCCACAATCTGGCGAGATTCGGCATCACCGGTATCAACTTTCAGGACTAAAAGACGGTCCGCATTGGGGTGGGCCTCGGCCGCCACGACTCGTCCGGTTTTCAGTTCAACCGCCGCAAAATGTTTGATGTCGATGAGATAATTGTCGGTTTTTTCAACCGCTTCGCTCGCAGTTTTGGGAGTTTTAGCCTTGGCCTCGGCCGCCGATTCATCTGGCGATTCGGGCTTTTTTGCATGTTCGTTCATGACTAGAAGATACGGCTCCGGGGGGACCCGAAACAAGCCCTTCATCGAGACCTTCAGATAGGCCAGACCCGAAACAAAAAGGACGGGAGAGTCGTCCTCAAGTCGCTCCAAGCGACTCCTACCACCCCATGTCATGCGCCTTTGCGGGCGCCTGGAAAGCCACGAAAACAAGTCCCTGCCGTGTCCTGCTCTCGGGCCCGGCGGTAATCCCTAGGCTCGACTCTCCCGCACCGATTTCGTTCGAAGACGAAGCGGCGGATTAGTGAAGAGCAAGCCCTATGCCGAGAGATTCCGCTCGAGCCCATTTAGCTCTCAGAGCCGAGACGGAGCAACTATTGCGGATGCCTGGATCGTTAGGTCTTAACGGTCGCGTTCAGACAGACTTCTTCAAGCTCGCCAATCGTTACCCCTGGGTCACGTTGGGCACGGCTCGACACGCTCAATTCCCGGAATTCAGAAGCCGACTTGCCAGGGCTTGGTTCTGCGGAAAAAGCTCTGCGCCGATGCGCCACGCGGCTCGCGCCTCTTCGCTTTTCCCCATTTGCTGCAAGAGGTTGCCGAGCAAAAGATGCGTGCTGGCGTGGCCGGGCTCGCTCTGGCGGCGCGCTTGCTGTTCAATCAACACCTCGAAGTTGCGGCGCGCCTCGCCTTGACGCCCAAGGATCGGCGGCCAAAAAGACAGGGAAACCGCTTTTTGATAACGCGCTTCCCAGTGCTCTTCGTCAAGGGCTAGGGTGCGGTCAAAGGCTGCGTCTGCCTTCGTCCCCAGGGCTCCCATTTCCTGCTGGCTCAGGTTTCCAGATCTGAGTTGTGCGATGTAAGCGGCGCCGACGGCATATTGCGCCTCAGCGGAATTAGCTTCGTCCTTGGCCTTTTTCTCGAGGTAAGCCATGACGGCATCAGCTTGGCCCGACTTGCCAATCATCGCCCAAAGCGCCATCGACTCCTCGTCGCTCATTCCCGGTTTCGCGAGTTTCCGCAGCGTGTCCTCGAGATCAAAGGCGGGCTCACTTTCCGCGGTCGTGGCGGCCGTTAGCTCACGCCCCGTTGCTGAATCAGCCAAGCCGCGGAGTGCCGCCGCCACGATAGCTTCGACCTCTTCTCTTTTGACACCCGCAGGTCTCACGCCGATTTCCCTTTCCGCCGCAAGACTCCTCTCCATGCGCTTCATCCGCGCGTCAGATTGATCTAGACGATCCAAGATCGCTTCCAACCGGTCCGCCGAACTTCCCTTGTCGACTTGCGCCTCATCTTGGGTCGAAGTCGCCATCCAGTACCCGCCAAAACTGAGGAGCGCCAACAGCGCGAAAGCCATGACGATGAACGTGATATTCTGAATAGACATCTTGGGTTGTCTCCTTAGCCTCGAGCAAGCTGTTTCCCCAGTTTCGCACCCATAGCTGACTATTCTGCCTTTTCCCAACAAAATGCAACAGATCGCTGGCAAGGGGAAATTTGATGGCGACCAGGTCCAACGAGAAGCAGGAGCTAACCCGATGAGGGTTAGCTCCTGCTTCAATCACTTTGAGGTCGGTGCTGGCCTTAGTTTCTCTTGGGGCCAATGAGTTTGGGCGCAGGTTTTTTGGGCGCGGGTTTGGCCTCTGCTTTTTTCTTCGCAGCCTGCGAGGCCGCTTCACGCGTCTTTTTGACCAGCGTGAATTTCTCTTGGCAGTGCGCGATCATCTTTTTCAGCGAGTCGTCCTTGGGCGCCAAGGCAAAGGCCTTGCCGAGCGGTACGAGGGCGGCTTCGAAGCGATCGACCGCCGCGAGGCAGCGACCTTCTTCGTGGAAGATGTGCTTTTGCATGGGCTCAGTCATGTCTTTGTTCATGGCCAATTGAAACTCGGCCGCGGCCGCATCGAAGCGACGGTGCTTTTTGAGCTTGTAGGCCTTCACGAGGCGGATGAGGCTCGGTTCGGTCATGCGACCTTCGATGGCCTTCAAACCCACAACTTCAATCCAGGGCTTGCCGCGAAAAACGCTGGTGACTCGACCGGTGACGATGAATCGGTCGTAAGTGCGAGCCTTCAAAATCTCCTTCGATTCCTTCATGAAGCGATCGATGAAGAGGTAGGGAAAAGTGGATTCGTAGGCGGACTTTTCCCAAAGCTGAGCGTCATCCCCCCAGACCGCAAAATTCACATACTGCTCTTTTTCAAAGCGCGTGTAGTAGGGGTTCTCAATGCTCCCCAAACTTTGAAACTGAACTACGAAGGTCACGTCGATGCCGCGAAAGGCGTGCGGAGCCTTCATGATGCTTTCCAGTGAGACGGCTTTTTGTTCGTAAACATCGCCCCACCAAGAGTCGTTGGCGAAGAGTCCGGCGGTGCAGACGCTTAGCCACAAGATGGCGGTCAAGGTCAAAATTCTCATGTTATTCAATCCTCAATGCATTCCTGCACAGTCGTGCTGACTATTCCCTTCTCACCTATCGGTCAGAAAGCTGGCGCTACGAAAGGGACTTCGGAGGATCTGCTGATTTTTATGCGGGGTCGTCCTTGTCGACGATGACCAAAACGTTGACACCCTGCTCTCTGAGGTCCGCAACATCTAGGAATGCCGGGGGTTTAGGCCAGCGCAACTCGCTCGGATAACGAAAAACCAGGCGGCCTCCGGGTGCCAAGGAATCGCGGCGCAAGGCCTCGAAATAGGCGGCAAATAGGTCGGGTTGGTCCAAGACGAGCGGAAACGGCGGATCGGAGAAGATCAAATCAGGGGCGGAATCCTCGTCCCGAGCAAAAGATGCCGGCACCATAGCGTTGCTTGCGCTCACCCGAGCGCGGTCTTCATAGCCCAAGGTGGCTAGGTTTTGCTCGATGACGCGTTGAGCTTTTTTGTCCTGGTCGACGAAAACACAGCTCGCGGCACCGCGCGAGAGAGCCTCCAAGCCCAATGAGCCGGCTCCCGCGAAAAGATCCCAAACGACTTCGGCCTCGAGTTGGGGGCCTAGGATGTTGAACAAGCGTTCTTTGAGTTGGTCCAAAATCGGGCGAGTCCCACGCCCCGCGGGGGCTTGGAGACGGCGGCCGCGAGCTTCACCGGCAATGATTCGCAAGGGCTGTGCCCTCCTTTCGGTGCTATTATGACCGGCCCGCAGGTTCGGGCCAGAGGGAGCGTGGATCTCGCCCCTCGACACCGTCCCGGGTAGACAAGGATTAAGGGCTCGTCATATGGTGAAACTGTTTGTCAACGTCGATCACATCGCGACGGTGCGCGAGGCGCGCCAAGGCAAAAAACCCTCTCCCTTTGAGGCCGCAAAACTCGCGCTCTTGGCGGGAGCCGACGGGATTACCATGCACCTCAGAGAAGATCGCCGCCACGTCCAAGATCATGACTTGCGAGAGTTTGCGGCTCGTGGCGAAGCTCCTCTCAATTTCGAGCTAGCCGCTGTCGACGAGATCTTGGATTTGTGCTGCGAACTGCGCCCTCCTTTGGCCACTTTGGTCCCGGAACGAAGGGAGGAAGTCACGACCGAAGGGGGTCTAGACTTAGTTGGGCATTCCGATCGCATCCAAGCCGCAACGCAAAGACTTCAAGCCGCCGGTATCGCCGTGAGCTTGTTTATCGACCCCACGCCTCAAAGCGTAGAAAAGAGCCACGACTTGGGTGCCGACATCGTCGAGCTGCACACCGGCTCGTACACGGACGCTCCTGATGAGGAGTCCCGAGCGAAAAGGCTCGCCGCGATTTGTGAGGCCGCGGCCTTGACCGTCCAGGCCAAGCTTGTGCTCAACGCGGGCCACGGGCTTGACACAACGTCGGTCGGCAAGGTTGCCGCCCTGCCACAGTTAGCGGATCTCAACATCGGCCACGCCATCGTCTCCCGCGCCCTGATGGTCGGCATGGCCGAAGCGGTTCGCGAAATGAGGCAGGCGATCGATGCCGCTCAAGGATAAGCCTTGAACTCTGCACGCAATCTTCCCGGTCTATCGCGCCAATGCCCCGAGTTTCGACTTTTTTTTGGAGTCTCTTTTTCCAACTGAGCGGACTCGTCGTCCGGTCTGATAGGATTGTTTTGGCCGAGGGGCGATCGAAGGATGAGCCGCTGAACATTACTGGGGGAATTCTCATCCTAAAGTCCATAACGGCAGCGCGAGTTCGAGATGCAGGCTGCCCGGTACTGGTATTAGGACCGGGCGGTGATGAGACCGTTTTTCGGCTCAGAAAAAACTCACATAGCATTGGTCGCGGTCCTCAGGTTGACATCGACGTTGGCGACAGGTCGAGCCCTTCAGCCCCTGCCAACTCCCAGCCATGGGCTGTCCTACAGCTTGAAGGCGCGATCGTTGAAGTCTTCGACCTTCAGAATGTGGGGCTCAGCCTTGATGGCGAGGAGTTCGTGCAGGCGGCCGAAATCGCGAATGGCGCGAGATTCGAACTCGGTGCTCACGAGTTCTTGTATATCAATCTCAACGCCGACATCTTGCCCGCTGGACTTCAACTCCTCGCCGGAGTCCCCCTCGGTTTTACGCCCCCCATTCAAATCAAAAACGCCGAGACGGACTTCAATGAAATCCTCATTGACAGCCTAAAGCGAACCCCCTGGGTCTTGCTGTCGCTCGCGTTTCATGCCCTCATCTTTTGTGTCGCATTGTTATGGGGCGACGCCGATATCCCCGAACGCAGTCACGCTTCGCTCGTGGCTGATTTTAGCGACGACGCTGACGAGACTGATACCCATGACATCGAAGACGAATTCGATGAGGAACCCGAACTCAGCGACGATGAAGTCAATCCAGACGTACCGGAGGTCGAATCCGAAACCAACGAATACATCGCCGACGACATGGCGCTTGACGATAGTGCGGACGAAACATCCGCGCCAAACGAACTGGTTACGGGCCTCAATGGTGCCTTGGCCGGTGATGGCAGTGCGGGCGGCATGCTTGGAGGCGGACTCACAACCGGCGACGACGCCAATCTCAAACGACGAGTAGGCGAACTCAAATCGTCCGGACTCGACATCGTTTTTCTCATCGATGCGACATCCTCGATGGACCGCGAGATCAGTTCCGCCAAACGTCGCATCAGCGGCCTGATTGGCGTTCTGGAAGCCCTGCAGATCGAGTTCAGAATCGGAGTGGTGGCCTTTCGAGATCGAGGCGACGAATACGTCACCCGAATCGCACCGCTAACCGGCGTCCTTTTCAAATCCGTGGCTTTTCTGGACGAAGTCGAAGCCTCCGGCGGCGATGACATTCCGGAGGCGGTCTACGATGCCGTGCTGGCTGGAACCAAGATGCGGTGGTCCAAGAACGCCAAGCGGGTCATGGTGCTCGTCGGTGATGCGCCGCCGAAAATCGGGACTTTGGAGCCAACCCTACACCTCCTCGATGCCTTTCAAGCCCAAGGTGGTGTATGCCACTCCATCTTCAGCGAGACCAGCGCGGACGACTACTATGGAGCCCGGGCTGCTTTTCGTGCCATTGCCAAAAAGGGGAACGGCTTCTCTATGGAACTCGAAGATGAGACTCAGATTGTCGAGAACCTCACGATGCTCGCGCTCGATACCGACAATCGCCGCTCGGTTCGCAAACTTCTAGCCAACCTCGAGGGCGGAGTTCGCGCCAGAGTGCTCCGCCGCATCTTGCAGAGATCCGACAAAGAGTTCGTCTACAACCGGCTGAGAAAAAAGGGCAAGCAACCAGAATTCGCCCTGGAGCTTACGCGCCTAAACGCCCGTGGCGCCGATCGCGCCTATCTCGTGGCCTATCTTGAACTACTTCGTGAACGAGATGTCTCGGCGTCGAATCGCTGGCTCGGCACGGTGCTGCTGAGACGCCATTTGGGCCACGCGGTGCACGACGGAGGGTTGAATTCCCGGCAACGTCATGCCGTTAGCCTCGCCTTCGTCGCCGCCAAAAAACTGAAGCCCGACGGGCCGCGCTCGGCCCGACTCCGGCTCTTAAAACAAATAACGCAACGACTCTATGACGCGAAACTGATCCTCCGCGATAGCTAAGGGCTCGGTCAAGAATAAGTTCGCAGAGTTCGCACTCAGATTTGCGTCAAATTCGGTTTGGGCGATTGAGCGAGAACCGCAGCATACTTCCTGTATTCGAGGATTCTCGCGAATGAGCACGGACCGAAGATGGCGCGAAGCTGAGCGGCGAGAATGCGAAGTTATTCTTGACTGAGCCCTATGCTCCGAGGCCCCATTAAGAGGGCCCGCTCAGCTGCCTGGTTATTTCGGCCAGCTCCGGCGCCACGAATCGGGAAGACTGTCGAGGAATGCGGCCTGCCGTTTTTCGGACCCCGCAGCTTTTATCAAACTCGACCAGGCCAACTTCGCAAACTCCTTGGCGCGCGTTGCACCCTCTTCGCCCTCCACGCCCAGAGCCACGTAGCGAAAGCGTTCTGCCCACTCTATCGCCGCTTGCGTACGGCCGCGCGCCAACAACAACTTGCCGCGAAGTAAAGCCGCATCGGGGTCGCGAGGATCAACTTGATCAAGGATGCCTTCGGCGAGCGCAAATCCATCTGGCCCTACTTGCATGGCCAGGCGAACGCACGCGAAGGCGCCGTCAAGGTCGCGCCTCGCCCGCCACTTCAACTTTGGAAGCGCAAAACGCCCCTCCGCGATGCTCATCTCAAGTGCCAACCATTGAATCCGACCTTCGCCGTGATTGGCTCGATTGAGGGCGACAAGATACTCAAAGTCAGTCAAAGCGTCAGCGTCGCGGTCAAGGGCAAAACTTCGTTGCGCCCGTGCCGTTCTTACTTGCTTCAAAAAGTCGCGGCCGCAACCGCATCTCCGGGCTGCGCCCGCATCGCCAACCGTCGCGCCAAGGCAATCTCGAGGGTTGCTCGCCTCGTTCCCGCCCCGGGTAGCGGCAACAGAGCATTCGCGATGAACGCCAAAGGGGCGTTGTTGCTCGGCGACAAGAGTGCAGCGCTAAGCCAAGCGGAAACAAATGAGCGATTCCGCAAAAGGGCTCTTTCTATCGGAGAGAGCTTGGCCACTGCCGTCGCGAGATCTAACTCAAAGGCTTCGACAGTCCGCACACTTGAGAGCGCGCCAAACAAGATCCTGCGGACCTCAATGGCTCCCGCCACATCTCTTTTGGCCAACACTCCACGCGCTCTTGCCAATTCCAACTGAAATAGCTCGTCAATGAGGAGCCTTCGACCCGCGCCGTCATTGGCAAGATGCGCAGCGCTAGCCCACAGATTCGGTGCCTGCGATTCTCTTAGCGTTGGCTGCGGCCACATGCTGCTCCGAGCGCGCCGAAACTCCGCGCGCAGTCTTGCTTGTCCCTGGTCGCCGCAGAAAAGCTCGAGGCCCGACAATAATTCTCGCCGAATTTCGGCTCCTTCGAGTCCACTCGACACCGACTGCCAATGGGACAAAATCCGAAGCGCAAAACCTGCGCGCTGCGGCGGAGTCTGCTGCCGATACCCTAAGACCTCGACCAGGAAACTGCGGTTCCGAAGGTCACGAGTCAAGGCGAGATCCAAGAAAACGGAGTCATCAAACTTATGCCGCTGGATGA
This sequence comes from Planctomycetota bacterium, assembly GCA_036479435.1. Taxonomy (GTDB): domain Bacteria; phylum Planctomycetota; family DRQF01; genus JAZGFI01. The sequence goes on from JAZGFI010000103.1 coordinate 190,236, forward strand.
GATCTGCGAACACCATCCCCTCGTACAAAGGCCTGCGCCCAGCTCGAGGCTTTTGATCAATCAAAGACCTCGCTTCTGCTATTAGCGCCCTGCGTGCCGCCTCGTTCTCACCGCCGACGACGGCGAGATCGACGAGATTTGAAAAATCGTCGACTTCATAACGCGTCGTCGCCAAGATGTCCGCCGCTAATCGCCCAAACTCGGGACTCGCCGCCCCCCCGGCTTGCGCGAGTTCCTCGGCTGGCCAGGCCCCAGCTTCCAAGATGCTGCGGGCGCGCGCCACCAGTCGTTTGTTCGTGACTTGGTGTTGAGCTACAGCAAGGTGGCGTGTCAACGCATGTCGGATGTCATCGTCAAGACTCGAAGTCGCGAGTTCCTCGAGCTTGGCGAAATGCTCCGGTTTGGAACGAGCAAGAATACCGCTCAAGGCAGCACGGCGGATGCTCTGCCAGCGATGCGACAAAAAGGGGACGAAATCTTCGGGGCTGAGCCCACGGACCGAACGGGCGTCTCCCGCTAAAACGCCGCGGGCACGGCGCGGCGACTGTTGCCGCCAAGCCTGCAGACGTTTCAAAAGATCGAGTCGCGACCCAGATTTTGCCGACTGGAAAAGGAGCCACCAGGCCTTAACCGCGATCTGATCGTCGCGGTCGTCAAGCGCCTGCCATAAGTCGTCCGCACTCAAGGCGCCCCGTAGCTGCAAACAGCGAAAAGCAGCGCGCCGGGGGCGACTGGTTTTTCGTCCGGTATCGAGCCAAAGGGCGCGCAAACCCTCGAGCAAGGCAGCACCGCTACTCACTGAGCTCAGCTCTCTCACGACTTGCACCATGGGGTCGCGCCGTGACTTTATTGCCAGCAACAGGGCGCGCCGAAAAGCTGCCTTGGGCCAGGGTCGAGACTTCGAAGCCAGCGCGGTTTGCATCAAACGCCGGTCGATGGGGCTGGAAAGTTTCGCAATGAAAAGGCCATCGAGATCATCCGATTTTTCGAGAGCGTCTAGCAGCCCGAATTCAACCTCCTTAGCGACAGATGACCGGGCGGCTCGCTCAAAATAAAGGTCCCAAAGTCGCCGCGTGCGCTCTTTGCTAGCGGATTGCGGCAAGACTTCCAAAACGTCCCAAAGTTCGGGCAGAAAATGGCTCGTGGCCCGTTCACCGAGCTCAAACTTGGTCTTGTGAGCGGCCCTGATGACGCGAGCGGTGACTGAGGTTCGAAGGGCGCCCGTCAGTTTCGAATCGTGCAGGGAACGCAGCAAGCGCTTTGCGACGGCCGGCGTCTCCTCGGCGAGTTCGAGCCGGATTCTCACCCAGGCTTCCCGAACCCGCGGCGAATTGTCCTCAGCGGCATCGAGCGCTTTGAACCAAGCCGGTGAATCTCCAAGGAATTCTCGCCCGTCCGGCGCAGCGTATATCAGCTCCAATCCTGCGAGGCGCACCCCCCATATCGGGTCCTCAAGAGCGCGCCGCAGCAAGTTCATGGTCGCGGTACATGATTCTCCGCGGCGTGACAAGAGCGCTCGTCGGCGAACAACCCACACGGGATCTTGGCTGAGATGGTGGTGGTTCTCGAGGTCGGCGGCAGCGGCGAGACCGCGAAAAGTCGCGAGCAGAAGCGCGTTTTCGCGTAGTCGCCAGTTCGTTGATCGCCCCAGCTCATTTTGGAGATCCCCGGCGTGGCGGCTCGGTGCCAAGACGCGCGCGCTCATCCATCTAGATTCGGCGCTACAGCGCGGATCTTTCAAACGCCGGATAGCGATTGCAAGGTCGTTAACGGCAAGATCTTGGGTGGCGACTTTTTGCGCCGTGAATCCCTCAGCCTGAGCCGCCGCCAACGCGGACAGACCCCAAGTAAAGCACAGCCAACAAAGAGCTGCAAACTTCAGCTGGCACCAACACCGCTGCTTCATGTTTCCAACTTCGCGAACACCATCATGTTTCTAACTTCGCGAACACCATCGCGAGGCGCGACGAAAGATCTGTGGCTACCAGTCCGCTGCGGCCACGAGACCTTGCCCATTGATCCGCGGCCAAACCATGGATGTGGACCCCCAATCGAGCTGCGTCGAAAGCACTGAGGGGCCGCGCCAGCAAGGCCCCAATGCAGCCCGACAGCACGTCACCGGTACCCGCCGTCGCCAAACCATCATTTCCAGTTTCGTTGCGCACAATGCGTTCACCGACCGCGATCAAGGTGCGGTGAGATTTGAGGACCACCACGCAGCGAGTTATTGCCGACAAGCTTACAGCGGCCTCACGAGGATTGCGGCGGATGCTTTGGGTGTCGATTCCCAACAGATGGGCCGCCTCTCCAAGATGTGGCGTCAAGACCAAGGCAGAGCGCCGGTCGTGTTGAATCACTCCCAGTCCATCGGCTGAAAAGGCGCGAAGGGCCGACGCATCCAGCAAGGCCGGTCCGTCAAAACTCAAAAGACAACGAGTCAATAGCTCACGGAGGCTCTCGATATCGCTCGTACCCAATCCCGGCCCGGCCACGAAAACATCGCTTTCCGCCATCAGGGCCCGCAGTTGCCTCAGTGCCGTGAAGGCGACTTCGCCCTCGTGGTTTTCTGGCAGTGAGCGGAGAATGAGGTGCGGGGCCTTACCGCGCAGCGCCGATGCCGCCGTGGCCGGGACGGCGAGAGTCACCAGACCAGCCCCGCTTCGAGCCGCGCTTTTTCCGCACAAGATTGCGGCACCGGCGTAGGCACTTGATCCAGCCAGCAGCAAGATCCGGCCAAAATCAGCTTTGTGGCCCTCCCTGGCTCGCTCGGGGAGCTTCGCCAGAGGCTCGTCGGGGAAAGGCTCGGTTCGCGTGGGCAAGAGGTTCGATCTCCTTAGTCTCGAACATCTTAACGTCACCCGCCACGGTCCGTTACCACCTCTTGCGATGGTGAGACGCCCGGATACAATCCCCGCGGACCGAAACCCTGAATTGGGCTCGGTTTCAGGCCTCCCAGGAGGGTTGGCAGAGTGGTCGAATGCGGCGGTTTTGAAAACCGTTGTCGCGCAAGCGACCGGGGGTTCGAATCCCTCACCCTCCGCTAACTGCGGGTTCGAGCCCCTCGGAGCGGAAATCTGCAGACATCGCCATTTGGGAAACGCTCTTTGCGGGTCACTTGGCGACCAAAAACTTAATCTCGGCTTCGAGTTGACTTCGAGTCGATGTCGAGAACGAATAGACCAGGAGAGGTGGCAGAGTGGTCGAATGCGCATGATTGCTAATCATGTGACCGTGAAAGCGGTCCCCGGGTTCGAATCCCGGTCTCTCCGCTCAACCATTTCTTGACACCCGTCAAGGGATGGTTTTTTTTGTTCGCACGGCTTCAGATTGTCATCGGAGAGTGTTCTTGAGATCCTGCTGGCGCCGTCAGAAAGTCAGTTACCGGTCGCTCAACGCGGATGGTTCTCGGCCGAATAGACCTCGCCGACTCCCGCAGAGGTTAGAGTGAACACCATGCGAGCATTCGTCACCATCTTGGCGGCCGCGCTTTTTTGCGGCGGTTGCGCCCAGCGCATCCTCCGCATTGAGACCGAGCCCAGCGGCGCGCTAGTCTTCATGGACAACCGCGAGATTGGCCGCACGCCAATCGAAATGCCCTTCGTCTACGGAGGGGTTCGCGAGTTCCTTATCCTAAAAGACGAACGTGGCCCCGGACCCGACCAAGGTCCGATGAAGCCCCTGATCGTAAGGCAGGAGGTCGAGAACTTTTACTTCGATACTTTTCCCTTCGACCTGTTCGTCGAACTGTCGCCCGTCGCCATCACGGATGTCCACGAGTTTCATTTCGTTCTAGAACCCTCCGACACCTTGGCGTCCTACGAAGTCGATCCCGACGCCTACTCTGACGCGCTAAAGGACCGAGCTTTGGAAATGAGCGCCCGCGCCCGGGAGGCCCTCGAAGAGGGCTTCCCCGGTTCGCTGCCGCGCCAAGAAAACAAAGACAGCAAAGAACCAGCGACGGACGAAGAGACCTCCGCAACTAGCAAACCCTGATGCGCGTCACCGTTATGGGTCTCGGCCGATTTGGCGGCGGCCTCGGTGCCGCGCGCTATTTTTTGGATCGCGGCCATGACGTCACGGTGACCGATCTAGCCCCCGCCACCGAATTCGCCAAAGAGCTGAACTTGCTGCGTGACCTCGGCCGCTTTCGCGAGGTGTTCGGGGAGCATTGCGCAAGCGACTTTCGATTGGTCGATCTGGTGGTGGCCAGTCCGGCGGTACCCTGGGATCACGTCTTGCTGACCAAGGCTCGCAAGAGCGGCATCCAAGTGACGACTGAGCTCGAACGATTCCTTGAATTGTGCCCCGCCAAAGTCCTCGCGGTGACCGGCTCAAATGGAAAGACCACGACCTGCCATCTTGCGCTTCAACTCCTACGTACCGCCGGCTTGTCAGTTCGCACGGTCGGCAACATGGGCAAGTCCTTGCTACCTGAAGTCGAAACGCTCTCTCCAAAAGACTGGGTTGTGGCCGAGATCTCGAGTTTTCAACTCGAAGTGATGCGAAGCAACGCACACCGCCGTGCCAAAAACTTAATCGAAGCTGCCCTCATTACCCCCATCACTCCAAACCATCTGGATCGCCACGAGACCTTTGAAAACTACCGCACGATCAAGGCGTCTTTGATGTCCGAGCTGGCGCCGCAGGGAAGAGTGATTTTTGATGGGGGTGGATCATCCGGGGAGTTCTTAAACCAAAGCGCTGCGGCCCTGGGCCTTTCGCATTCCGACGTTGGCATGGCGGCAGCTCGGCCTTGGCACCTTGGACTCGGCAACAAGATTCACGCCTACAATCTGGGTCAAGCTTTGGCTTTGGCCCAATGCGCGGATGCCAGCATCGGACCCGAACAGGGACAATTAGTCGCAGACGCTTTCCGCGGACTGCCCCACCGCTTAGAAGACCTTGGCGAATTCTCGGGCCTTCGTTTCGTCAACGATTCAAAGTCGACGACCCCAGAGGCAACGGCTGCCGCGCTATCGGCCTTTCGCGGCCCCGTCGCCCTCATCGCCGGTGGCTACGACAAAGGGTTAGACCCAGGCCCGCTGCTCAAAGCTGCGGTTTTGGCCCAGCGCGTGGACCTGATCGGGCAGACTGGCCCCAAGCTTGCTCGCGCCCTGGAGTCTTTAGGAGTGCCCTTGGGCCTCCACGACTCGCTTCAGGGCGCCTTTGCTGGGGCCTTGGCGGCGGCAAGCCGTCCGGGTGTGCTTTTGCTCTCCCCCGGGCATGCCAGTTACGGTATGTGGCGCGACTATCGTGCGCGCGGGGACGAGTTTCGACGATTGCTTCAAGCACTCCTTTGACTAAAACGCCCCGAGTTTGTCTACTAATGCGAGGGAATGAGAAACCCCTGGGGGAATGAGCGTGCTCTGCGAACGCTGCTCGACTGAAAAAGCGACGGTCATTGCGACCTGCATCTACAACGGCGAAACGACAAAGCGGTCGCTTTGCCAAGCTTGCTATGACGATGAGGGTCTGGCTCTGCCCATCGCGGAAGCCATTGTCTCGGAGTTCAAGCCGCTCGAGCCCATCGCAAAAATCGAACTCAAGCTCGTCAAGAGCGCCATCGACATGGTCGTCGGCGACGGGGAAGACGAAACCGACGCGAGCCTTGACCGAGTCTGTCCGCAATGTGGGATGACCCTCGCCGAGTTTAAGACCAGACGAGTCGTCGGCTGCGCCCATGACTACGAGGTCTTTGCCGACGAACTCAGAGATTTGTTGCTTCGCTTACACGGCGGGCGCGAACACCGCGGTAAGGTTCCGCTTGATATCGAAATGCAACGCATTCGAGAACATCGCGTCCAACAGTTGGCGGGCGAACTCGAGCGCGCCATCGATTCAGAACACTATGAAGAAGCGGCGCGTTTGCGCGACAGAATCCAAGCCCTCAAGCAAGCGAGCGTGGACGGTGATTCCTGAGGAAGACTGGATTTCTAGACCTTGCGACTGGCTTCGTTCGGGAGAGCAAGACGGCGATGTCGTCGTTTCGACTCGAGTCCGACTCGCGCGCAACCTGCGCGGCTACCCCATGCCCTGGCGCATGACGAAAGACGAGCGCATCGAAGTCGAGAGTCTCATTTCGGAACAACTTAACCACGCCAATGTCGGCGAAGAACTCCAGCGAATCAGACTCGACGAGGTGGGCGAGATCCAACGCCATTTGCTCGTGGAGCGACACCTCATCAGCCGCGAACTTGCCGAAGGAGACGGGCGACGGGGAGCCTACCTCGGTCACGCAGAGCGACTCGCGATCATGACGATCGAAGAGGACCACCTTCGCCTGCAGTCCCTTCGCGCGGGTTTTCAAGTCGAGGATGCTTGGCAACAGCTCAATACCATTGACAGCAAACTAGAAAAGCACCTTCCCTATGCCGTCTCGGAAGAGCTCGGATACCTCACGTCCTGCCCGACCAACGTTGGCACCGGCATGCGGGTATCCGTCATGCTTCACCTCCCCACGCTAGCTCAGACCAAACAAATCGACAAAGTCGCGAATGCCGCCGCAAAAGTCGGTCTTGTCCTGCGCGGTTATCGCGGCGAGGGTTCTGAGGCAATTGGAGACCTCCACCAGGTGTCTAACCAAGTGACGCTGGGCCGATCCGAGGAAGATATTCGCGACGATCTAGAGCGCATGGTCACCAAGATCGTCGAGTGGGAACGCGGCCTACGGCGCCTGTTGCTGCAGCAAAGCCGCAATGAGATGGAGGATCGGATCTGGCGGGCCTTCGGGATTCTTCGCTTTGCGCGCCGAATCAACACCGAAGAGGCCTTGACCCAGCTTTCGACCCTGAGACTGGGCGTGCACCTCGATATTTTATCTTCGGTGGATCTACAAACACTCAATGAGCTGTTTTTGTTGACCCAACCCGCTCACCTCCAAAGCCTGCTGGGCTGCGATCTGGATGCAGATGAGCGGGATCAGCACCGCGCCACCTATATCCGGGACCGACTCGCGCGCCAATAAAAAGGCGGCAGCGGTCCTTTGGTGAGCCAGCAGCGACACTTATGATCCTCTTGTGGTTTTGCGGGAGCAATCGAGCCGTTCTTGCGGTCTTTTCCTCCCAGGAGGCGAGAAATGACCAAATTGGGGTCAACTCTCTCCTCTCGCACGACGAAAACCTAGATGATGGGCACTTTCTCCGTACCAAACGAGGCTGCGGAGCGGCTTGCCCGGTCGTGCTGACGATCGCGGGTTCTGGTGCCATGACCGGCATCAGGGGCTTTGATCGAGCCATTGATTGAAAAAAAGGGGCTCCCGCCGCCCCGTATGTAGGCGGGAAAATCCCGCCGCCCCCGCCCCATAAACAGGCGGGGAAGATCGCCATCGAGGGAGGCAATCATGTTTGATCGGTTCACAGACCGGGCCCGTAAAGTCATGGGACTTGCACGCCAAGAGGCCCAGCGTCTTAATCACGAATACATCGGCACCGAGCACATCCTCTTGGGCCTAGTCCAAGAAGGTAGTGGAGTCGCGGCCAATGTTCTAAAAAACCTCGACGTCGACCTGAAGAAGGTTCGGCAAGAGGTCGAGAAACTCGTGAAAACGGGGCCCTCGATGGTGACCATGGGACAGCTTCCCTTCACGCCGCGGGCGAAGAAGGTCTTAGAGCTTGCGCTCGAAGAAGCCAGTAACCTGGGCCATAACTACATCGGCACCGAACACATCCTCTTGGGCCTTATCAAGGAACAAGACGGCAAGGCCGCCAAGGTCTTGACCAATCTGAACGTCCAGCTCGATACTGTCCGCAGCGAGATTCTCGACTTTCTTGGCGCAGAGTTGCCGCAGGGTGAAGCCGAAAAGGAAGCGGCCAGCACTTCGAAGAGCAAAACTCCCGCCCTGGATTCTTTTGGCCGCGACCTCACCGACCTCGCCCGCGAGGGAAAACTCGATCCGGTCATTGGCCGCGAAAAAGAGATCGAGCGCGTCATCCAGATCCTTTCCCGTCGAAGCAAGAACAACCCCGTGCTCCTCGGTGAAGCCGGCGTCGGCAAGACCGCCATTGTCGAGGGCTTGGCGCAAGACGTGGTCAAAGGCAATGTGCCCGAGTTGCTGGTCGATAAACGCATCGTCGTGCTCGACCTTGCGATGATGGTCGCAGGCACCAAATACCGCGGCCAGTTCGAAGAACGCATCAAGGCCGTCATGACCGAAGTGCGCCGCGTCAAGAACGTCGTATTGTTCATTGACGAGCTTCACACTCTCGTCGGCGCCGGGGGCGCAGAAGGTGCTATCGATGCTTCGAACGTGCTAAAGCCAGCACTGTCGCGCGGCGAGGTGCAGTGCATTGGCGCGACGACCTTAGACGAATACCGCAAGTACATCGAAAAAGACGGCGCCCTCGCCCGTCGCTTCCAGATGATCTTGGTCGAACCGCCTACCCGCAATCAGGCGGTCCAGATCATGCACGGCTTACGAGATCGCTACGAAGCCCACCACCGCGTGCGCTACAGCGACGACGCCTTGGAGTTGGCCGTTGACTTCTCGATTCGCTACATCAACGATCGCTATCTGCCGGACAAGGCGATTGACATCATCGACGAAGCTGGTGCCCGTGTGCACCTCAAGCAGATGACTCAGCCGCCGGATCTTCGCGATCTCGAAAAAGAAATCGCTCGCCTCGACAAAGAGAAAGAGGAAGCGGTCGCGAACCAGGACTTCGAACGGGCAGCTCAGTTGCGCGATGAGGCCTACAAACTTCGCAAGAAAAAAGAACAAGTCGTTAGCGAATGGAAAACTGAACGTCGCGATGGCGATGCCGAAGTCACGGCAGAAATCATCGCGGAGACCGTCTCTAAGATGACGGGCATCCCGCTCACCCGCCTCGAAGAAGCCGAGGCCGCACGCCTGCTACAAATGGAGGACGAGCTGCACAAAACCGTTGTCAGCCAACACGATGCCATCCATGCGATTGCCAAGGCTGTCCGCCGTTCGCGCAGTGGGCTCAAGGACCCGCGGCGCCCGATGGGTTCCTTCATCTTCCTTGGCCCGACCGGGGTCGGTAAGACTCACCTTGCGAAGCAGCTCGCCAAATTCATGTTTGGTACTGAAGACGCTTTGATTCAGATTGACATGTCGGAGTACATGGAGAACTTCAACGCTTCGAAATTGATCGGAGCTCCTCCAGGCTACGTCGGCTACGAAGAAGGCGGCCAACTCACCGAGAAGGTTCGCCGTCGCCCCTACTCCGTGGTCTTGCTGGATGAAATCGAAAAGGCGCATCCCGACGTTTTCAACATGCTCCTCCAGATCATGGAAGAAGGCCGCCTCACCGACTCCTTCGGTCGCCACATTGACTTCAAAAACACGATCTTGATCATGACCTCGAACATCGGGGCTGACGTGATGAAGAATCAAAGTTCCCTGGCCTTCCAAACTGGCGACATCGAAGAACAAAATGAGCGCACCAAACTGCGGCTGAAAGGTGAACTAGATCGCCACTTCCGCCCCGAGTTCCTGAACCGCCTCGACGAGTTGGTGTTCTTCCAGTATCTGACCAAAGAAGACGTGAAGTTTATCATCGACATCGAAATGCGTGACGTTTACGAACGCATCGAGGCCAAGGGAATGACCTTGACCTTAGGCGAAGGTTCCCGAGAGATGCTCTTGGACAAGGGCTACGACCGGGAGTTTGGAGCGCGACCAATGCGGCGCGCCATCGAACGCTACGTCGAAGACCCCCTGGCCGAACAGATTCTACGCGGTAACTTGAAACCGGGCTGTTCCATCATGGTGACACCCGGGCCAAAGGGCGATCTCGTCTTCGATATCAAGCCCGCGGAGTCCGAATCCGAATCCGAGACCCAGCCCGCGGGCTGAACGGCTCGGCCAGTACCGGCTCAAGATCCTCAATGACTCGTAGCTCAGGCTCATCCGCCAGTGCTACGAGTTTTTTTTGATCATTCTGCCGCTTTGAACCCTTCGTCTTTCGGGCCCGTTGAGACAAGATAGTGTCGGTCCCGCCAATAGCTCGAGAAGTAAAAGCTAAATCATGTCAAAGACCCTCGGTATCTTATGTGCCCTCTTCAGTGCTGTGACCTTGGCCTTCGTGCTAGCCATCTACAACAAAATTCGACTTGAAACCACGACTGCGCCAGCTATTGAGAACGGCAAGAATGAAGTTCCGAGCGCGGACCTCGAAAGGCTCGTGGAGATCGACCAGGAAGTCTCCGATGTGAAACACGCCGTCTCGCAGCTCGAACAGATCGAAGCCGGTACAGAACGCGATAGGAAACTCGAGAAACTCGAAGAGCTGCTCGACGAGTTGGCTTCACAGATCTACCAAGTTCATCAAGACAACCAGCGCAACCTTGAGCAAGTACAAAGCAACCTGATTCGGCGCATCAACATGCTGAAGCTCGAAGCCAAAAAAGAGCTGCCGCAAGATCCGATGGAACTAAAGCGCGCTCTGATGAAAGACGGCGTCGACATCAACCTCAGCTCGCGATGGGTCCGGGTCAAGGGTCGCTTCATCGGTCCGGACCATCCGCTTGAGCTCGTAGCTATTGTCGAGGGTGGCAAATCGCATGAAGCCATGATTCAACTCGATTGCCGGCCGAGCGCCGTGCGAGCGGGCTTGACGGCCCTTGGGCTCAAGCCGGGTCGCGGCGCCGATTGGCGAACGGGCGCACCACCCTCTGGAGCCCCCTTATTCATCTACGTGACCTGGGAGGGCCTAAAGCGACCCTGGCGTCTGGAAGATCTGCTGTGGGATGCCAAAGAAGACGCCGCAATGACCAATCCCAACTGGGTGTTTTCTGGTTCGCGCTATGACAGCGATCTTCGCACTGGGGACGAGTACTTTCTCGCCGACGTGAATCGCTGCGTCATCGGCATCGTCCATAAGTTCAGCAACGTCGCCGTGATTACTTCCGCCCACAAGAACGCGGGAGATGAGCGCGCTTGGTTTCCGAACGCCAGCACGATGCCCAAACCCAAGGGTACCCGTGACGAAAGAAACGAAGTCCAAAAAGACAGCGAGGATGAACCGCCCCGCCGGGTGATCGCGAAAGGGGATCCCGAACTCGAGATCACCATCACGATCTCCGCTATCAAACAACCGGCTATGGAATGGCGATGAGCTTGGAATCGACAGCTCGAAATAAGACTCGAGCCCTGGCGCGAAAAGAATCACGACGGCTCTTTTGGGATCGGTTTCTGCGCCTTGGGGTCGCGCTTTCCGTCATCGCGGCCGGCCTCGCGTTCTTTCCCTTGCTCACGGCAAAGTGGCGCATCATGGAGCCTTGGATCCCGGGGTGGGCATTGCCCTACTCGCTGTTTTGCGCCTGGGCCCTCGCGATTGCCCTCAGTTGGATCTACCGCCCCTCGCTGGTCGACGGGGCGCGCGTCTTGGATCGCAGCTGGGGCACCGCAGAATTGGCACTAAGCGCCGTCAGCCTGAACGTGGACCGAAAGGACCGGGGCAACCGTAATCTACTTGCTGCCTTCGACGCTCAACTTGAGCGCCAGCTTTGCAAACCGCAACAACGCCACCGCTCCCTTGGCCCCCGAGGCGCGATCTTGAGCGCGGCCTTGATGCTGATCACCGTCGATCTCGTCTTGGCTTTAACGCCGCACAAGCAAAGGGCTCCCGACCCCGCGATCGCCAACATCCGCAGCCTCCTCCGCGCTGGGCCCTTAGACGCTCCACATGACGCTGAGACTCAGAAACTACGAGAGGATTTGGCGGCCGCGACCAACGACCGTGAGCTTTCGTCGCGTGCCGCTATTGCCTGGCAACGCCTCGAAAAAAAGCGCTTGGACGCACGAGCATCATCCCCCGCAGCTCGTTTGGATCGCCTTCTCAAAGCCCTGCAACAGGGAAAACTAAGAGAAGCCTCTAAAGCCGCCACTGACATTCAGGAATTCAAAGACGGGTTGGACCAAGAGACCGTGCAACAACTGGCCGCGGCCATCAAAAAACTCGGAGCTAAGCCCGAGTTAACATCTGAAAGCGAAGCCTTACGACAGATCGCAGAGCGACTTCTCAAGAATGCGGGCGGCGGCGGTGCGGCGGCCGGTTTGGCAAAAAGCTTGGAGACCCTGTCCGATCAACTCCGCCTCCCCGACGCAGACGAGAAAGATCGCGCTCACCGCGATCTTCTCCTTCGTGTCTTTGCCGCCCTTGGCAACTCCGCCCCCAAGCGCAGTGACGGCGCGGCGACCGGCGTGCATGAAGTGGAGTCTCCGCCCTACCGTCCCCTTGGCGAACAGGAGCTTCTCCCCTTCTCCCCCGAAGATCGGGCCTTGATTCGCACTTTTCGCGCGCTCCGCGCGGCCCGCCTTCGCGCGATTCCGCCACGAGATCCGAAATCGAAATGAGCCAGTCGCCGCAAGCGTCCACTGCATGGCCGGGCATGGGTCTGCTGATAGCTTGGGCCGCTTGCATGGCCGGGTTGATCCACGCCCTATCCCTAGCTCCCGCGACGAGCTCCTGGATCATCTGGATGGCGGCGACGACCTTGATCGGAGCAGCCCTTTCCTATCTCGTTTGGAGACGCCCCCCGTCGAAATCACTTTGGGTGGCTTGTTTTGGAATCGGCATGCTTGCCCGCGTGCTCGTTCCGATCTTTGGCCAAGCTGACGCCCTCTCCGATGACCTTTTTCGCTACCTGTTCGAAGGCCATGTCGTTGTTGAGTCACGATCGCCCTTCAAGACGGCTCCCGACTCGCCTCTACTCGATGAACTCAGTGATCAACAGGGACTAGCCCAAGTTCGCGATCACATCAATCACCCGCAAATCGCCACGGTCTACCCGCCCTTAGCTCAGGTTCTTTTCGGCGTCGCAGCGCTTATTGATCGAGGACTCGGCGGCCATACCAAAGCCTGGCAGTTCTGTGCGCTCGCCTTTGAACTCGCCATTCTGGCGGCGCTTTGGGTCGGGTTGCAGGCGGCGACACCAGGCCGAGGTCGAGCCTGGTTTTTGGCTTACTTGCTGTCGCCACTGCCGATCGTTGAGTTTTTACTGTCGGCCCACGTCGACGTCGCGGCCGTCGCGTTTTTGCTTTGGGCCATTCTCGCCCAAAAATCTCAACGCTTTCATTGGATGTGGATCGCGATCTGCGCCTCTATATTCGTCAAAGTGCTCGCAATCTTCGTGTTGCCATTTTTCATCTGCAGAAACAGTCTCAAACCGGCTCTTGTGGTTTTTGCCGCCGCCGGGATCATTGCCACGGCTTTTGCCTACGCCTGGTTGCGGCCTTATGCGGGAGAAATCAAATTGCCGACGGCCGCTGAGGTCTCTATCCAGGATTCTCCTCAGTGGGATGACCTTCTTGGCCGCTACTACGTCATCAACCGACCCGAAGACGGCGCCCAGTTGCCATCGCCGTTGAACTTCGATGGCCGGGGTCAGCTCTTTCAGGACACTGGCTTTCAGCTCTGGTCCCAACGAGAGCTTGGTTACTACGAGATGAGTAGTGATGGTGAGTTCGTTCTTAGCCTGCACGCTGATCCGGAACGAAAAACTCGAGTGAGATTATCGCGCAACCGCCAATACTTGCTGCAAGTCGAAGCCTCCATCACCGGGTCAAACGACTTGCCCGAAGAAACTAGGCTTATTGCCTACAAACGAGACGAAAGCCCCTTCATGGGAGTCCGCCAGTACTCCGGCCGTTGGTCGGCCAACGCCCCGTTTTTTCGTCAAATGTCACGCGACGAGAATGTCATTCGGGCGCGAGAGAAACGGGAATCGTTGCAAAGCTGGATCGCGATCTTGGTCTTTTTGTTGGCAGTGTTTTTGGCCTGGCGTGGCGTGGAGACCCTGGCGGGCATCACCACGGTGTTGGCAGTCTTGATGTTGGCCGCGCCCGTCATCTACCCTTGGTATCTGGCCTGGCTGCTGCCCTTGGCCTTGATGAAACGCCGGCCCGCACTGTTAGTCATGTTGGCATTGTGCCCGCTCTTATACCTGAACAGCTCAGATCTGAACGCCGGCCCACAACCCATCGAAATCATCGTATTTGGGATTCCGCTAACCCTCGCCATCTTGGGCATGGCCTTTAGGCTGTGGCAACAGCGGTCGTATAGATGAGCTACCGGCTCAACGACTACGACTTTGAGTTACCCCCTGAACTCATTGCGCAAGAGCCGCCCGAGCAGCGCCGCGACGCACGGCTCTTGGTGTATCACCGCGCCCAAGACCGCATCGAGCACCGGCGCTTCCCCGACCTGCTTGACTATCTAGAAGCGCCCGACCACTTCGTGCTCAACACGACGAAGGTCATTCCCGCGCGGGCGTTCGGAGTACGCGAGGAGACTCAAGGCCGCGCTGAGTTCCTCTTCGTTGCGCCTCTTAAGCAAGGCGAATGGAAGGTCCTTTTGAGGACCGGCGGCCGCGCCCAAATCGGACAAAGCTACCGCCTCAAAAACGACGATCCCAGCCAGGATGAAAGTCCAAAGATCGTCCTGATGGAAAAACTCTCGGGGGCCGCCTGGCGCGCCCAGGTCGAGCTGCCGACATCGGAGAATCGATTGGATCATTGGCTCCAGCTATACGGACAGATGCCGCTGCCGCCCTACATCGGGCGCCAAACGCACGACCCTCGGGCGAAGGCAGATCGCGAGCGCTATCAAACCATCTACGCTGAAGAAGCTGGCGCGGCGGCCGCACCGACGGCGGGTTTACACTTCGACCAGGGCTTGATGGACGAGGCAAAAAAACGGGGACTCATGTTTGCGGAGGTCTTGCTACACGTTGGACTCGGGACTTTTTCTCCCATCACCGTCGGGGACATCCGCGACCACGCCATGCACCAGGAGTACTTTGCGCTCAAGCCCGATGCCGCCGACAGTATCCAAGAGGCGCGGCGCGCGGGTGGTCGCACCGTTGCCATTGGAACCACATCGGTTCGAACGCTAGAAAGCGCCTTTGATGAAACCAGCGGCCAGGTCGCAGCCGCCAGCGGCGACACCGGCATTTTCATCTACCCGCCGCAGAAGCTGAGAGCCGTTGATGCCCTCGTTACCAACTTTCATCTCCCCAAAAGCAGCCTGTTGATGTTGGTTTCAGCCTTCGCAAGCCGCGAGGCCATCTTGCGCATCTACGCCGAGGCCGTCCGCGAACGCTACCGCTTTTTCTCTTATGGCGATGCGATGCTGATTCTTTAAGCCTGAGCCCCCCGCGGACTATCATGGGCAATGGCAAGGGAGAACGGGAAAAGCATGACGCGCGAAGTCGAAACGATAATCGAAGAACTCCGAGTTCGGCTAGAGGAGCTTAGTTACGCCTACTATGTTTTGGCCGACCTTCGGGCCTCAGACGCCGAGTACGACGACTTGTTCGCCAAGCTACAGCGCTTGGAGGCTGAGTATCCTCAGTACGACCGCGAGGATTCGCCAAGCCGAAAAGTCGGCGCCCCGCCCCTCGAGTCTTTTCAGCCCCACCGCCATGTCGTACCGATGCTGTCTTTGGCCAACGCCCACAACGAAGAGGACATTCGAGACTTTGACCGCCGCGTCTTGAAGTCACTGGGCCGCGATGAGTCCACCGAGGGTAATGCAAGACCTGTGGCTTACACCTTGGAACCCAAGATTGACGGCGTTGGCATCAGCCTGACTTACGAGGCGGGTTCACTGGTGTTGGCCTCAACCCGCGGCGATGGCACCACCGGCGAGAATATCACGCTCAATGCCAAGACCATCAATAGCGTGCCGCTGCGCTTGCGCGGCCCTAAGAGCGAACATCCAGAGTTCGTTGAGATTCGCGGCGAGGTCTTCGTTGAGAAAAGCCGTTTCGACGCCTTTAACGCCGACCGCAGCGAAGAGGAGGGCCGCTACGCCAACCCGCGCAACTTCGCGAGCGGTTCACTTCGCCAGCTTGACAGTTCGATAACTGCTGCCCGACCATTGGACGCTTTTTTCTATTCCGTGGGCGAGCTGCGCGGCATTAAGATCAAATCACAGGCCGAGCTCTTTCAACGTCTCGACACCTGGGGCTTAAAGTACGCGAAATCTCAACTCGCTTTTTGCCCGACGATCGACGATGTCGTCAAGGCTCACCAAAAACTAGAGTCGATCCGTGATGAACTCCCCTATGAGATCGACGGCACGGTCATCAAGGTTGACGACGAAGAGCTGAGGCAGATTCTCGGATTCCGATCGCGAAATCCACGCTGGGCGGTGGCGGTGAAATTCAAATCACGAGAGGCCTCAACGCGGCTTTTGGGCGTCGATGTAAGCATCGGGCGCACCGGTGCGCTGACGCCGGTAGCGAGGCTTGAGCCCGTTCCTATCGGCGGAGTTACGATTAGCAACGCGAGTCTTCACAACTACGACGAGATTGAGCGTCTAGATCTCCGCCTCGGCGACCGAGTCCTGGTGGAACGCGCTGGAGACGTCATCCCCAAGGTCACCAAGGTGCTAACCGCCGAACGAACTGGTGCGGAATCAAAGATCGAGGCGCCGACCCAATGTCCTATTTGCGGCACCCCCTCCCAACGCGACGCCGAAAAAGTCGTGTTGCGCTGTCCTAATGCGGTATGCCCCGCACGGATCAAGGGTGGGCTGATTCACTTCGTGGCGAAAAATGCTCTCGACATCGATGGGCTCGGTGAAAAACTCGTCATCCAACTGGTCGATGAAGGCCTCGTGACCACCTACCCCGACATTTTTGGCCTCAGCCTCGATCAACTGCTGCCGCTGGAACGCATGGGCGCAACTTCCGCCGAGAACTTGTTAGCCGCGATCGAAAAAGCGAAGTCCACGACGCTATCTAGGGTTCTTTTCGGTTTGGGTATCCGCCATGTCGGCGCCAGCGTGGCGGAGATTCTCGCGCGACACCTGAAGACCCTCGAAGGACTTTTGGCCGCCAACTACGAAGATCTCGAGGCGATCCATGAAGTCGGTGAGAAGGCCGCCGCCGCCGTGGCTGAATTTGCGGGCGACGACGACAACCGCGCGATGATCGAGGCCCTTATTGCCGCGGGGATCAAAACCAAGGTCGAGGAAGTCTCACACGGTGGCGCCTTTGCGGGCCTGACTTTTTGCGTGACTGGCACTCTACCCACGCTTTCGCGGCAAGAAGCACAAAACTTCATTAAGAAAAACGGCGGCAAGCCCGTGAGTGCGGTCAGCAAGAAAACTGACTTTTTGGTCGCGGGCGAAAAGGCCGGTTCGAAGCTCAAAAAGGCCGAGGGCTACGGCCTAAAGATCCTGGATGAAGCTGCGCTGCTGAAACTCGCAGAAGGCTAAAAAAGAGCGGCCCGGCCCAAAATGATGTGTGTCCAAGGGCCGGACCGCAAAGTGAACGAATTCAGAATTTTCAACTTAGGCGTGGCCTATAGTCGATTCCTCAGGGTGGGGGCCCTGAAGGGTTTCCTTCATCCCTCCGTTCATGTGTTTGATCTGCTGTGTCTTCGGCATTTCACTCACCAACCCTCACCCCGGGGTAAAAATCCCGGGAAATGATCAGGGCTTGGTGCCGTTGACGATCAGGTCAACCACCTTCGGATCGGAGCCGTAAAAGTTATGGGCTCTTTCAGGCGACGCTACCGCACCAAAAAAGGGAATCCAGTAGCCGGTTTTGACAACGTGGTGACTCACGTTGACGAAGCGCCCCGGGAAAGCCTCCTTCATCCAAGGTGGGATGTCATAGCTGAGGATGTCGTTGGGATCAGAAAAGGCGACAATGGGAACGCGGGGTTTTCCGGGCACCGAGTCTTCGGCTCTTCGCAGCAACTTGTCAAAGGCCGTAACTTGCGGGGACAAGACCACCGAGATCTCATCCGCATCCCGCGCCTGCCCCTTTTCGTAGCTGAACTGCAAAAGCTCCAGCAAGGCGAATTGGTTGGCGAGCATGAAGTAGCCAGAAAACCCCTCGGCGATCTGCTCGGCGACATCGCGATGGCGTGGGGCAGCTGACTCGGCCATCGCGGCAACCGTGTCGAGCAACATGCGACTGCCGAGGCTAAAGGTCACGAATGCGAAGCGTCTCTGAAACGCGAGCGCCCCGCTGGTGTTGCCTCCGCCGTCTTCGATCATCATCTCCAAAGTTTGCCGCAAACCACTTCGAATCGCTTTGCCGTGGGGGCCCAAATACAGCACCACGTCCGCGAAGTTTTTGTTGACGATACGACGTTTGAGTTCGCCGTTGACTTCAAGCCGACCCGGTCCCCCCTCGCGGTCGTAGTCTAAATACCGTTGTTTGACCGGAGTCGTGACCCCGGTCCAAAAGTACACCCAGGCGTTGAGCTCTTTGTCGCCAGCTTGGTTGCGAAAACAGTAGCGTTTGAGACGCCCAAAGTATCTTTTGCCGTCCGAAAAGTCCTGGTGTTCGACCTCGCCTACTTGCTTAAGATCCGCCGCTTTACAGATGCCATCCAAAAGGGCTTTGGGGTCCGGCGGGTGATAGCCACCCATGCCATGGACCAAGACTAAATCTAAGCGGCAGCCGCTGGGAACCGCGCTCGCGAGGCCCTCAAACTCACCGTCTGACGACGTGCCTTCCAGGCAAACACAGCCCACTAAGGCGCCACATAGGGCGATCATCGCTAGTAGCCGTCGAATCGTGATCATGCGGACTCTCCCCTTTTCCGGCCGCATCATGCCAAATCACAAATTTCCGAACAGCCGCCCCCCTCAGAAGCTAAAAAGGAGAACTCAGCGGGTCCACAAGATCGAAAGAACCTTCCTTTGAACATGGATGCGAAAACCTGGCGCGCCATCCGGCTCGCCGTCGAAGCCGAGGCGGCTTTTGGGATCGATGTGTTGCCGAAAGGCCCTAAGATCCCCGTCCCCGTCGACAGCTCCACGGCTTCATCTTCGCTCGCGCCACTGAATGATCCGCCGATTTCGCCCGCCAAAGTCGAGCCAAGGGCACAAGTAGCCCCCGCCGCCGACACCCTCCTCCGCGACGCCAGCTCGACCGGCAAGTCACTCGAAGACATTGCCGCGGCCGTCGCCACTTGCGAAGCCTGTTCACTGTGCGAGACGCGGACCAAAACGGTGCCGGGCCAAGGCCACGCCAAAGCTCGCCTCATGTTCGTGGGCGAAGCACCGGGCTACAACGAAGACCAAGAGGGACTCGCCTTCGTAGGCCCTGCCGGGCAACTCCTCACTAAAATGATCAAAGCGATGGGCCTCAGCCGCGATGAAGTGTTCATCGCCAACATCCTAAAATGCCGCCCACCCGAAAACCGTGTTCCCCGCCCCGAAGAAGCCCAAGCCTGCTTCCACTTTTTGCTCGATCAAATCGACGCCGTGAATCCCGAAGTCATCTGTGCTCTCGGCGGCCAAGCCGCCAACAACCTGCTCAAGCGATCCGATCCCATGTACCAATTGCGCGGCAAGATCTTCGATTTCGAGGGCCGCCAACTCGTCCCGACTTATCACCCCAGCTACCTGCTGCGCAGCCCTCACGAAAAAGCCAAGGCCTGGTCCGACCTTCAGGTCGTCATGAAGCTCTTGGCGCTCCCCACTCCCAAGGCTTCCTGAATCAAGGCAAATCAATCCCAATTCAGCAACTGTCCGGACAAGTGTTCCCTTTTCAGTCCAGTGAGTGCACCTTCACCAACGTTAGACCGAGCGCCATCCGTGAATTGGCTGCAAAACATCAACGTCGCTGCTGCCATCGCCTGGGATCTCGTCGCCCGTGGAAGCAGGCTACAAATACGACGATGTCACCTACTATCCGATAGAAAACGGAATAGGGGAATCGCCGCAGATTCGCTCGACGTGCATCACGATAGACGACAGGATACCTGCGAGGCGATTCGGCGATGGCCTGAAGGAGCGCTGAAACTGCAATCAAGAACTCTCGCCCCAATCCGGTTCTCTGCGCTTCGTACCAAGAGTGAGCCTCTTCGATATCCGCCGCGGCTGCAGGGCGGACAAGTAGCTTCAATTGGCTCCGCCCTTAATTTTTCGCAAGACATCATCCCATGGAATTCCCAGATCGCGATCTTGTTCCAAGTCGTCAAGACGAAGGTTCAACTCCGTTTGCTGAGCTTCTGTGAGCGGAATATCCCTTGGGGTAAGACTGTTCCAGATCTCTTCTAGGAGCGCCAAGCGCTCTTCGGGGGTCAGCTTGTTGATGTCTAGGTTCGCACTCATAAGGAAATTGTCTCACCTTCGGCCGCAGGATGCAATCTTTGAGTCGAACATGATGCCAGTGGGTGATGCAGTTTTCCTCAAATGCCAAGCGCCTCGTTAATCAGCAACCGCCACCCGGCCACAATCAGGATCAAAAAGGCAAACCCGACCGGTAAAGCGGTGGGCAGCAGCGCTGGATTCAAATCGAAAAAAGTCACAAGATCTTCATCCGTGTCAGTTTTTTCTACCCTCAGCCCTTCACAACAAACTTGCTGGTGGCGCTTCGATCATCCAACCCCTTTAATCGGCACTGTACTCTCGATGCAACTTCATCATTCGCTTCAGCAACCTAGGGTGATACTTCAAGCAGTCCTCTTGGTTGATCAAGAGCACCGTCATGACCAGCCGTTTAGGATCGAAGACAAAGGTCACGGCAGCTCGCTGACCACGGCCGCCTCCAGAGGGGTGCCGCAACTCAAGGGCATGCTCCGTCTCGCGATGCACAAGGTAGCCCTTGAAAATCCCCTTCATGTACTTGAATGCGGAATCGTGGGTCGTGCCGTCGGGGCATCGATACGAAAAGATGTAAGAAGGGGTGTCGGTGTTTTCATATTGAGCACGAAACCCTGTCGCATCCGGGAGCGTAGCGTGACTAAAGCCAACGGTCTTCGGCCACCTATTATCGGCTCCCGGCCAAGGGCCGTCACAGGCGCTGGATACAAGGGCGAAGAGGAACGCCAGCGCGATCGCAGCGAGTCGCGACCTCGATAAAATCATCATGCTTCATCTCCATCTCACGGGCACTCAAACGCCCGCTGTTCTGAATGGTCTACACACCCATGACGGAGCCAAGACCAAGGCTATACTTGGGGTGGAGCGGCGGCTCATCGAAAAAGCGTCCAGTCCGCTCTGTTTTTGGTCAAAACCTGACCTCCACCTTGGCGATCACGGGATCAATGCGGTCTCCCAAGCGACGCGCCTCCGTCAACAGTACGCGGGGGTCAATCTCGAGGGCGCGTTTGCGGAACTTGGTGGAGCGCGTTTGGATCGAAATGGGCCTGCCGGGTGCCACCATCGAAGCGCGCAAGAACACCGGGGCTTTTTGGACGGCTTTGGCTTTCAGCGTGATCCTCACCGGGGCTTTTCCGCCGCCGTTGTGAAGCCAATCCAATCGCGCGACGTACTTGTTCATCTTTTTGATGGTGACGCGTCGCTTTTGGTCTCTTGAGAGCGACATCGACACCGGGATGCGCCTTGGTGCCTGCACTTTGCGGGAGTCGACGGCGTCGATGCGCAGCCAGCGATTCTCTACGCGCGGCATGTCGGCCAGTAAACGTCCCTTGCGCGGCCAAGGTGCTCGATGTTTTGAGTTGCTGATCAGCGCTGCCGCCAGCTCGCGCCCCGCAAGATCGCTGCGGTGCCCTTTGTCGGGATCAATGATGACCTGGTAGTCGATGGCGTGTCTCTTCTTGATGCGGTCGACTTCCTTGAGATTCCAGATCAGCTCGCGATCATCCCGCCCGCCACACAGGGACAAGATTCGGGTGCCGGCAAGGTTGGGCATCAAGCGAAAGTGAACGCGGCGCGGGCCTCCACCCAAAGGCAGAATTCCGCGAAGTGTATCGGGTCGATGCAACGCGGTGTCGTAACTGGCGTGGGCGGCCCAGGAGAATCCTGTAAACCACAATTGTTCGAGGTCTCCGTTGGCACGCCAGGCCGCCATGCGCAAGACTCTTAGGTAGGCATCGCGTCCGAGGTCCGTGAACTCCGAAGGCGGCGGCTCGAACTTTGCGATGGCAACTTTGATAACGGGGATCGCGGGGACGAGGAGCCAACGCTTGCCATCGGAGGCGGGATCAAAGACGACGGGGAGAGCCTTCGCCTGAAAGTCATGGCCCTTGGGAACAGAAATCCCTACGAGCAGGGTTGAGCCCTGGTGCGAAATCGAGAACTCCATGGTGGACGGAAGCTCGGTGGGCCTCTTTTTGACGAGCGCCAGCAACTTCGCCGGGTCCGGCGCCGAACTCAGGATCTTATTTAGGCAGGCGTCGGCAGCCGCATCCGAGGAAGCGGCGAAGTACTCCTCAACCATGCCCGCAAGAGCAACGTGTTTAACGTTTTCATTCTGTGCGCTGATTCCGGCAGATGCGAACAACAAAAACCAGGCGCCAGCCAACATCACCCACTGCAATCGCATACCAACCCCCTGGACCCAAGACGGGTCCGTCGGCTCCAAACGCCAAGGCGTCATTGGAAGGCATCAGCGGTCAACTTGCAAGATCTGAATTGCCGCAGGTGGGCCCCCACGTCGCCACGGTCTATATTTCGATAGTTCTGGAATTACCGTTGCTCCAGCGACCGATTGTCCTATCATCCCCCCATGAGCATGGAACAAATCGCCGATCGCCTTGCCGCTTTGGGCAACGCCACTCGCATCGAGATCTACCGACTCTTGGTCCGCGCGGGTCACACGGGCCTTCCCGTGGCGGGGCTTCAAACGCAGCTGGGCATTCCGGCGTCGACGCTCTCCCACCATCTGCGCAAGTTGCTCGAAGTGGACTTGGTGACCCAAGTACGTTCGGGCACCACCTTGATGTGCCACGCCGACTTTTCGGTGATGGAAGCCTGCTTCAGTCTATTCATTGACGAGTGCTGCGCCGACGAGACCAAAACACAAGCCTGCGGCGCCGACAAAGCCCCTCGCTGTTAACCAAAGGGATTAGAACATGTCACAAAGAACCCAAGACGCCGTCCGCAAAGAGTATGGCAACATCGCCCAATCCGGGCTGAATTCCGATCAGCAGGGAACCAAGAGTATCGCCAAGGCTTTCGGCTACAGCGACGAAGAGCTCTCGAGTATTCCCGCCGCCGCCAACATGGGTCTTTCATGTGGTAATCCGGTCGCCATGGCCTCCATCCGCGCAGGAGAAACGGTCGTGGACCTCGGCGCGGGCGGCGGTTTGGACGTCTTTTTGGCTTCCAAACAAGTTGGCCCAAAGGGTCGCGCCATCGGCGTTGATATGACCGGCGACATGGTGTCCTTGGCCCGCAAGAATGCCGAGAGCGGCGGCTACGACAACGTGAAGTTTTACCTCGCCGAGATTGAGGCCATGCCCATTCCCGACAACTCCGTTGACTGCGTGATCTCGAACTGCGTGCTCAATCTTTGCAGCGACAAAGATGCGGCGCTCAAAGAGATCTTCCGCATTCTGAAACCAAAGGGTCGCCTCGCCATTTCAGACATCGCGCTGAAACAGGCCATCCCCGAAGCCATCGCCACCGAAGTTGCGGCTTGGACGGGTTGCATCGCAGGGGCTTTGACGATCGATGACAACCGTGCAAAGCTTAGTCGAGCCGGTTTCGGCGAGGTCGAAATCCAAGACGCAGGCAGTGATCTCAATGCCTACCGCGACGGTGGCCACGCAGCTTGTTGCGGTCCTGACACCACCGAGACCAAAAGTAGCTCCTGCTGTGAAACGACACCTACGACCGACGAAGCCAGCTTCCACCAAACCATGGGCGAACTCTTGGACAGTTTTGACGTTAACGCCTACGCGGCGAGTGTGAAGATCTTCGCCATCAAGCCTTCGGCCTGAATTCCGAAAAAGGCCAGCCCAAGTCTCGCACTCTGGTACGCTGTCGCGCAAGATCCAAGCTTCAAACCAAAGAGCGCCCGACTTTAGGAGGCTTTACATGCGGAACTTAAGCTACTTGATGATGTGCCTGTTTGCTTTTTCCACGACGGGCACTGCCCAGCAGTTGCCCGAGGTCTTTCGGCATGTCCTGACGGCCACCGCAGGCATCGTCGACGGCTCGGAAATCGGAGACATCGACGGCGATGGTCGCGACGACGTTGCGTTCTTCCATAGGAATTTCTTTGCGTCTTCGCTGCCGCCCTTTGTTCGGCACTCGAGCACCGGTGCGACCTTTGATGTTCAGCGCTTTTTCGGGGCACCATTGCCTGCCGGTCTCTACAACGCCACTCGGTTTTACCGCCTCGCTGATCTCGACGGTGACGGAGCGGATGACTTTGCCGCCTATTTCGTCGCATCCTCACTTTTCAACTCAGCCGGTGCCCTGCAGATTAGGTCCGGGTTGACTAATGCCGTCTTGGCGGATTACGACCTTCCTTTCGGCGCCGAATTCACGGTTACGCCAGACCGCAACGGCGACGGCATACCAGAATTGCTCTTGGCGCACTCAGACGGGAATTTACCGAACCCCTTCACGCGCGTCGAGCTGGTCGACGGAGCGACTCTCACTCGCTCCGTTCTCTACAATGATCCGCAGCCATTGCCCTTGTCAGCACTCGTCACCGTTGCTGACGTCGACAACGATGGCATCGAAGATTTCGTGCTGGGTTCCGGGTTCTTCTTCTTCCCCGGTGGCCCCGGAGGCACAGAGGGTATCGTCAGGGTTGTTTCCGGCGCCGCGGGCACGGTCCTTTCCAGTTGGATCGGAAGCGCCTTAGAGTCATTTGGGGCCGACATCGAAAAACTCAGCGATATTGACGGCGATGGCGTCAACGAAGTATTGGTCTTTTCGTTGGGCTTCGTCCCCGGCAGTGGCTTTATCCAGATTGGGCGGGTTCAAGCTTTTTCAACCGCGACCGGAACGCAACTCTTTGCCATCGTCCCTTCCGCCAATGGAGACGAAATTATCAGAGGCATCCGGAGTTCTGGCGACGTCAACGGCGACGGATTTCGGGACTTTCTCGTGACGATCGAATTAACGGCCGTTGCTGCGACCGGAATCAGAGTTGAGCTGAGGTCGGGAATGGACGGCAGTGTCTTGACCCTCGCTAATCGCGAGGATGACTTTGTCGGTGATCTGAATGGCGATGGCATCGCCGACTTCGTAGCCGTTGTATCTCCACCAGTTCCGGGCACGATTACGACCGTTGGGAGAACTTTCATGGGCGGCGAAAGCTACGGTCCGTCCACTGGCAGCCGCACGCTCGAATGGATTCCGCTGCCGAACCTTGCCTCAGTCGGCCACCTGACTTTCTCGGGCGCGATGCCGAATGCTCCCCTACTCGGCGCCATCAGTTTGCGACCCGCCAACACCACCATCGGGGGAACGACTTTCCCCTTGCTCATTTCTCCAGCGCCCGCGGACTTGATCCTGACGGTCAATCTCACTGCAGATGCCGCCGGATCACATGACGACCTGATCAGCTTGCTGCAACCTTCTTTGAGCGGGGTCGTGCTGTACTTTCAGTTTGCTGAACTAGGCGCAAACCCCGGCACATCCAACGCAGTCGAGCTGTTGTTCAATGGATTTTAGGCCCACTGTGGCTGTCCTTCGGAAGCGACGGTAGGCGCCGACCTTGATGAGGGTACCGGACGTTATGGTGGGCTCCATGAGTAGCTCTACCATCGCCAAGGTCCGGCCCCTTTTCTCAATCTGCTTGGTCATCTCGACCATCGCGGTGTGCAGCCAAAGTTGCGCAACGCCCATAAATCCCAGAAATGTCAGCGAACCCCGCACCGCCCTGGATGCAAGCAGCGCGGTGCGCTTTGCAGATCTCGCTCTCGACTGCCTGCACCGGGAGTATCCCAACAAGCTCACGCACGTCTTGCAATCCGACGCCGACGTCAAAGCCCCTCGCGAACTCACCCCTGTCTTTTGCGGCTGTTTTGATTGGCATTCCGCCGTCCACGGTCATTGGCTCTTGGTTCGTCTTTGTCGGCTGTATCCCCAGGCTGATTTCAGCCAGCGAGCCCGGGCCAAACTCAATCTGAGTTTCACTCCTGAAAAAGTGGCGGGTGAAGTGGCCTACTTTCAGGGCAAGGGACACGGTGCTTTCGAACGCCCCTACGGCCTCGCGTGGTTGCTACAGCTCACCGCCGAGCTAAGGGAGTGGAACGACCCAGAAGCCAAGCGCTGGCTCTCAGCTCTTGCTCCGCTTGAGATCATCGTCGCCCAACGATTTCGCGAGTGGCTGCCAAAGCTGTCGCACCCCATTCGGTCGGGCGAGCATTCGCAAACCGCTTTCGCCTTTGGCTTAGCTCTCGACTGGGCTCGGCTTTCGAACGACCGACATTTAGAAGATCTCCTCATCGAAAACTCGCGCGCCTACTACGCCCAGGACAAGGGCTGGAAACTGGCCTTCGAGCCCGGCGGCCAGGATTTCTTGTCGCCAGGATTGGCCGAAGCCGACCTTATGCGCCGGATGATGAATCCGCGAGAGTTTGCAGCTTGGCTTCAAGGTTTCTTGCCTGAGCTGGCCCATCCTGAGACTCAGTCCTTGTCGCCAGCGGAAGTCACCGACAAAAGCGATGGCAAGCTAGCCCACCTCGACGGCCTCAACATCTCCCGAGCTTGGATGTTGGAAGGCATCGCCGCAAGCCTTCCCAGCGACGACCCCCGGCTTGCCTACATCCGAAGAGCAGCGTTAGAGCATCGACAGTCGGGCCTTGCCTCGGTAACCGGCGAACACTACGAAGGTGGCCATTGGCTGGGGAGTTTTGCGGTCTATTTGGTCACCTCGCGCGGGCTGTGAATTGTTCTTGAATCAGAGCGCAAGGACACCCCTGATGGCGCAGATTCTGGAAGTTTGCACGCAAAGCTTTCGCCGGTATGCACGCCATGATCCCCGCTCACCAGACGCAATATAGGTGCCTCAGAATACTCTCTCTTGGATTAGGTGGCGCCTTTTTGCTGCTATCACTCGGGAGTACGCACGGCAAAGGGCGGTAAGCATCCGGTGAGCGGGTGAAATCTAAGACTCGGAGACCAAAGCCTCAGATTTTTTGGCGTTCGCCCACCCCCAAGGCGTCAAAACGCCAAGCTCAGAGACAGGAGTAGTCTCCAGCCTCAGCAGTACATCTGCCAAGTACGCTTCGGGGTCGATCTCCATCGCCTTACACGAAGCGACAATCGAAAAGATCGTGGCTCCCGCCGCCGCACCGACTTCGCTCGTACCGTGCAAAAAGTCCGCCGAACTGCAAACCCTTGAAGCTGAACGACCTCCGACCTACCCTCTCGGCCCATGAAACACACCCTCACGCCCCACCTTCTCATCATCTCCGCCCTCGCAGGATAGTTAAACCGCGAGCAGCAATCGGTCCTCGACTTCCTCAAAGAGGAAAATCGAGTTCTAAAAGAACAGCTCGGCACCAAGAAACTCCGCTTGACTGATTCCCAACGCCGTCGCCTCGCGGCCAAGGGCTGGGTGGGAGATCGGTCGGCGCCTGCTTGGCGAATACGCGACCATCGTAACGCCCGACACGCTTCTACGCTGGCATCGAAAGTTGATCTCCCGGAAATGGGCCAACGCCGCTGGCGGCGGTCGGCCAGGCGTCCTCAAAAAGATCGAACAGCTCGTCGTCCAAATGGCGAAGGAAAATCCGAGCTGGGGCTACCGACGTATCCAAGGTGCGCTCAGAAACCTTGGCCACGTCGTCGTGCACAACACCGTCAAGCGAATCCTTGTTGACCATGGCATCGAGCCCGCTCCGGAACGCGGCAAGAAAACCACTTGGTCTCAGTTTCTTCGAAGTCATTGGTCCACTTTGGCTGCATCCGACTTCTTCTCGACCGAGGTCTGGACTCCAAAGGGCATTGTCACAATCTACGCGCTCTTCATCATCAAGCTCGAAACTCGGCGCGTTCACATCGTTGGTTCGACGCCTCATCCCGACAACCATTTCATGAAACAAGCCGCTCTTGACCTTGCGGCCTTCGACGACGGCTTCCTTCGTGGCACGACTCACATGATCGTCGACCGCGACACAAAGTTCACCGCAGAGTTCGAAGAAGTCCTTAGCGACAACGGAGTCAAGCTCGTCAAGATTCCAGCGCGGTCGCCAAACTGCAATCCGCACGCTGAGCGATTCGTAAAGAGCATCAAGACAGAGTGCTTGAGCAAGATGATTTTCTTCGGGCGCAAGTCGCTCAGCAAGGCTCTCAGCGAATTCCTCAGACACTACAACGCCGAGCGTAATCACCAAGGCATTGGCAACGAGCTTATCGATCCGAGTACGATGCACGTCGATGGAGACGTCGTCCGCGACGAACGACTCGGCGGCCTCTTGTCGTTCTATCGTCGCGCCGCCTGAAGTCGTCGTCACCATCACACCTTTGATTCTCGCACCCGAGGTCCGTCAAGATCCGGAACCTCCGCGCATTCCTGGAGAAACGCCGGGGTGTGTCGGTGCAATTCGTGACAACTGATCGCCTTGACCCTCCTACAAGATCGCATCGGAATGCCAATTTGAGGTCGGCTGACTTCTTGCACGGTACGGGCCTCAAATAGCGCGATGCTGGGAGCCTCAAGATGCGTGGGTGCTTACACCACGAATACAAATCCCAAATTTAGTTTTGAGTTCGCCAATTAAGTGGCTTACGATACTCCGATTCAAGGCTTGCGACATTCGCACAATCGACAATTCGTATGGGAGAAAACATGACTCAGGATCGTGTAGTTCAGGCTCGTCGTATTCGCAACGATGCCGCTCATCTTGCCGAGCACCGAGATCATCCAAAACACCGCGCCAACGGCGACGAGCAACGCTACGGCTCAGCTCGCTACGCCATGAGTTTCTCAAAGGGTCTAGACCACGATCCCGAAACGGGCCTGGTAAAATCGAAACAGCACTTCGAAGAATTCCGCCACGCCATCGATGCCGGACGGATTGCGGCTTTTACAACCAAGGTCCCCGTTCCGCGCAAAGAACCGAGGCGGCAATGGGAAGCGCCGACGGCGGGAACGTCCTTTGATCTACTGGGGCCGGACGCCCAGGCGGTCACGATGCCTCCAAGCCCAAAACTACAAAGCGATGAATTAGCTTTCGAAATGGCCGAGGTCTACGAGCTCGCCAAGTTGCGGGACACTCCTCTATTGGCTTTTGACCAAGGCGGTGGTGTAGGATCCGGCGATCTAAATGAAGCCATCACGCGACTCAACGGCCTCGAGTACGCAACGCAGGGCTTCAAAGGACGTCCCAGAAAGACGGTAGCCGGTGGAAAGCTCGGGCGGCAAACCGCATTTCGGGGTTCCTCGCCTGGCGTCGAAGTCGGCCCCTACCTTACCCAGTTCTTGCTGATAGGAAACAAAAACCAAGCCGGCACTACTGAGGTCAAAGACGGCTACATTAACTATGGCGCCTTGGCCGTCAGCCAGAAAGTCCTGAGCCCTAAACCAGGATTGGATTACATGCAACGCTGGAAAGACTGGTTCCGAGTTCAGCAGGGCTATGACGTCAATGACGGTGGCCCTGGTCAAGAGTTTGTCGAAAGGCGTTTCATCTATACGCCCCGTGACTTGGCAACCTACGTCCATTTCGATGCGCTCTACCAGTCCTACCTAAATGCTTGCTTGTTGCTGTTGGAAATGAAGGCGCCATTTGACCCGACTTTTGCCAACTTGTCGGGGATGCGAAACTTTTTTGATGGAGCAGAAGAGACTTCAGTCAAACCAAATGCCGGAGGCTTTGCGCTTTACGGCGGGCCGCATATTTTGACGCTAGTTACCGAAGTCGCCACCCGAGCTCTCAAGGCCGTTCGGTTTCAGAAGTTCAACAACCATCTTCGTTTGCGCCCCGAAGCCTTGGCCGCCCGTATTGAGAAAGACAAGGAAATAGACGCCTTGTATCCCTCCACTTGTGGAGCCTTCATAGAACTGCGCAATGGCATCAAAGAAACGGTGACGGTAATTGAACACCTCAACAAGAGCGCGACCAACGGTGGCGATCCAACCGCTCTCTTACCGATGGCTTTTGCTGAAGGGTCCCCCATGCATCCTTCCTATGGGGCTGGCCACGCAACCGTGGCAGGCGCTTGCGTAACGATGTTGAAGGCCTTTTTTGACACCGGGTCGATTTTTGTCAAAGACAAGGACGATAACATCGGTTTCACCACCGATGTCGAAGAAGCTGAGCCGGTTCAATTCGAAGTCGTCGAGAAGGGAAAAAAATTGGACCTTCGCAAGGCCGAATGCTGCCCCTTGACTCTGGAAGGGGAGCTCAACAAACTCGCTGCAAACATCTCGATAGGCCGAAACATGGCGGGCGTTCACTTCTTCTCGGACTACTACGATAGCTTGAGAATGGGCGAGCAAATCGCGTTGGGAATCTTGGAAGAGCAGGCGCTGTGCTACCCCACCGATGAATTCGTCATGACCGTTCCAACTTTCGACGGCGAAATCATCAGGATCGGAGCCCGTTAACTGAGAGCCGTCAAAAAGCGTCGGGGGTTTGCACCTCCGACGCTTTTTTGATCGAAGCTATCGACAACTTTGGCCCCTCCAAGCGTGAACACTCACGCATTTGACGGCCCTCAGCATCGCGCTATTTGAGGCCTACGCCGAGTTAGGTGTTGCAACTTCTCTTCTATACTTTCCACTTCGGCCTCTGTTCAGCGTCGTTGAGATCCGTCATAGCGGTTACAACGGCCAGCGGATGATCGGCGACCACCGAAGAGGAGCTTGAGTTCATATACCAGACGTGGTCAGCATTGTTGATGCGGATCCCGTCGAGTTCAGCGATTCCGCATCTGCTGTTCTCGCCATCCCTTCAGGCAAGGCCAACGAGCCTCAAAGGTGGTTTAGAGGCGGGGCGTAGGTTTGATGCGGAGAATAGCGCCTTCGAATTGCGAGTCTTGTTGCAAAAGTCGCCTTGATCGGCAGGGGTGCTATTCCCGCGCCCCGAGGGCGCGGGTTCAGCAGCTTTAACGCGTCCGAGATAGGGGTTACGAGCTGTCGATAGCGACGGTGGCGTCGGCGTCGATGCCAGCTTTGATGAGGTTGGAGATTCTTTTTGCTGTCGTCTTTTGACGGCACTCAGGTTTCAGATTGCGCTGATAGAAGATCCGAAAGACGTTCGCCGCGAGAATGGTGAGCAGCAAAAAGTTCTCGAAGGCTTTGTCTTCGTGGCGGTAGACATGGTCTGCATGCCAGTTGGTGACAAGGTTGTTGAAGCCTTCGTTCTCAATCGTCCAGCGCTTGCGGGCAAGATCGACAAAAGCCGCCACTTCGATATCCTCAGTCGAAAATGAGCTGACCCAAAACCAGTTGAGGCCCTCGACTTGTTCCATCTTGCCGTCCAATTGACGTTTGATGGTCTTCGTTTCTAAGCAGGATACGACCCGCACTTTGACGTCATGATCCCACCAGCTTGAGCAGCCAGATAGGTCGCGGATCTGTTGATATCCGTGCTTGATTGTCCGATGAGCCACCGTCCCCTGCACATCCATCAACAGCTTGGATTCATGGAGTAGCGTCGGGCAGTTTTCCTTGAGCACGGTGATGACCTGCTTGCCCTTGGCAAGCACGGATTTCCAAAAGCTCTGGCAGCTATAGAGCGCGTCACCTAAAACGACATCGTAGGCACGAGAGAAATTTTTGTGGACCCGTTCGTAGAGCACGAGGGCTGCGGTGATCTCCCCGTCGCTTTCCCGTTGGGGCTCGATGTCCACCATGAAAGTAAAGTCGCGACCGACAAGGTGAGCGGCGACGTAGCGATGATAATACTGGGTCCGTGGCCCCGACTTGGTTTCCACTTCCCGTTTCAAACAGCCCTTGCAGCAGCGCAGATAGCTTGTGTGGCTTTCATGGCCGTCAATGACCAAGGCAACTCGATTCTGCGACAAGGGCAAAAAACCCTTGTTGCGCTTCAGCTTGCGAAACACCGACTGCAAAATGCCTCGTAATTCATCGGCATCTACACCGGACATGACTCTGGCCATCGTGTCGGCACTCGGTGGCTCGCCGCCAAGCCAGCGGCGAGCTGGGGCGCTTAGTTTGCTTTGCTCAAAAGCATGCAGGCTCCCCAAGCGCGTCTGCAGCATCAAAAATGTGCTGCGGACGACGCGACCTATCGGAAAGCTCGGGCCTTTGCGGTGCTCCGTCATGAGATCGAAGTGACCGCTCAAATTCCAAAGCTTCTCCAGCGATGAAAGAAGACGAGGAAGGATGATCCGACCTGGGGCTATCGAGCGTTAACTCGGTCCAGGTAAAGCAGCCCAATCTCGTCAAGAAGTTTGCGAAGCTCTTGGTAATTGTCGACCCAAGCCAGCACTTCTTCACGCATCGCTTTGGGGACATGGAATTGTTGAGATCGGCCATCGACACTGACTTGAATCGCAAGCGATTCATGGCGCTCGTCTTTGACCCAGCACTTGCAGCCTTTGTTGCCGCATCGGTTGCGGCGAACGAGCGGCGAGCCTCGTAAAAGACCAGACCCAGTGACGAGCTGTTTAATACGCGAGCGAAGCTCGCGTTCCTGTGCGGACATCGATGCCCGGGGCATATCGCCTCTTGTTCTTGCATTCATATATACTTTCTTACAGAATCCATATGGAAAGTCTAGGCCAAACTGAATGCGAATTTGCTTTTTGTCTACGCCGAAACGAAAGTCGTTGAAAACGGACTCGAAATGAGGGTTACGGGAGGTTTGCCTCTGTCACTTTTTTTTGGTGCGGAATCGCTGCCACTCCTCCCTCAGAATCGAGTCACCTTTATTCTCGAAAGCTCCAAGGCATGCTTTCGATCACTTTGCAACATGGGAGGCCCCCCGCCTTCATGGTTCCATTGAAACCGGCATCCTCGCCAGAAACTCCGGGTTATGAGCGGTTGACCAACTTCGCCGGTTCGCGTAGACCGCAGCTAGTCAGCTAGCCCTTTACTCAGGAATGAAGCCATGCAACGCTCTCTTATACTGCCCGTCGGCGCTCTGTTGTTGGCGGTCGCTTGTTCTGGATCGACCGAAGATCAGCTCAAAGGCACCTGGACGATCGACAAGGCCGCCATGATGGACATGGACGAGTTCAAGAATGCACCCGGCATGCCAAAGAAGATGATGGACGCCGCGATCGACAGCATGACTATAGAGATCACCTTCGACAACGGTCATCTGAAGTGCGAGATGAAGGTGATGGGGAGAACAGAGACTATAGAGGGCAACTACGAAGTCGAGAGCACTGACGGCAACAAACTCGTCTTGAAAACCGTCAATGACAAAGGCAAAGAAGATACTGTCACCTGTTGGATCGATGGCGACACCTTGACCTACGAAGCCGGCGACGACACCTTCAAACTGAAGCGCAAGTAGATAAGAAGCGATCGCCTCATGCGTATGGGAGACACTTCACTGCGGCTTCCTACTCCTATCTAGGAAGGTCGCAGAAACGGCGCCGAGGAAGGCTAAGGCCAAGTCCTTTTGAGCATCCCAAGAATCTCCCTGTTGGCCGTTGTAGCGGTCGGCATGTGCGGGATCGACGATCACCGTAAGCAGCCATTCAAAAACCTCGTACAGAGCAGAGATCCCCAAGATGGCGAGCAAGGAGAATGCGCGCGCCCAGCCGCGCCGCATCGAACCATATCGCTGACAAACCTCTGCCAACGGACACATGAACAAGACACCAAACGCCAAGTGTACGAGTCGGTCGAAGTGATTTCGGTCCGATTCAACTTCGCCCAAGGCCAACCAAGTGAGGGACTCGCCGCCGGGAACTTCGGAGTAGACAAAGCGCGCGCCGTAGACATGCAAACCCAAGAACGCGATGACGCAAGCTATCGCCGCGGTCGAAAACCAGCCTTTCCAACTGGCCCAAAAAAGAAAGGGCAAGATCAAGGTCATCGGAGCGTGGTGCAAGAGCTGATCACGCGGATAGACCGGGTCGATCAAAGAGAAGGCCAAAGCCAAAGCCAAGACCGTCACCATCACTTGCTGCAGCGTGCGCGACGAAGAACGGACCTTTGAGACCGCTGGCGCGTCTCTCATCGACGGTACTCCAAGTCAGGATTCTCACGGCGGCCTTCGACTTCAGGCGAGCGAACAAACGGAATCTCGACGATAAACGACGCCCCTTTACCCAGAGTGCTCTCGACGCTGATCTGTCCCTGGTGCATCTCGGCGATCCAACGCGCGATCGCCAGGCCCAGACCGCTTCCGCCCTCGGCCCGAGATCGAGCCTTGTCTACCCGATAAAAGCGCTCGAAGATCCGCTCGTGGTCTTCCGGAGCAATGCCTGGGCCGGTGTCGGAGACGCGCAGAACTGCCTGCGCACCGACAGATTCAAGAGTTACCTCGACCGTCCCGCCGTCGAGATTGTGGCGGATCGCATTCACACAGAGATTCGTGATCAGTTCTCGGAGTCGGGCGTCGTCTCCTTCGACCAGCGCTGGCTGCGTGCGAACCCGCATCCCGACGCCAGCTTCGGCGGCAAGGGTCGCGCAAGAACCCACCACGTCTTCAACGAGCGGTGCGAGGGGCAAGCTTAGAGCGGTCGAACTCAACGTTCTTCGCATCGGCCCAAGCGAGGGCCAAAAGCCCTTCCACCACGGGTGTGGCTCCTTTGCGACGACGATGTTGTCGGTCATCCCGCGAGTCTCAATTTCGCGCCTGCGTAGTGCCGTAGATGATTCTCATGAAGCCGTTGCAGTTGGTGGAAACGCCAGTATTTGTCG